>JBBAEN010000003.1:0-16812 GCA_041655955.1 Micavibrio sp. | reverse complement strand
TCCCCTTCCATGCCCCCCTACACCACAACCGGAAACCGCCAGCGCCCCGCCATAAAAAAAGCCCCGCAAGGAGCGGGGCGTTTTTATCTGCTATCCCTGCCGCGGCTTTTGCCGGGCATGGCCGATCTTAATTATAACCGCCGCGTTTTCCATCACGCTGGGCAACCTTGACCGATGCGCCGGACAGGGATGCATATTCATTGTTCACGGCCGCTACGTGCGATTTGAATTTTTTGAGGTCGCGGCCCGCAAGAGCTTGCCCTATCGGCAGGTTGATGCCGCGCGGGTTGACGTGTTTTCCGGCGACGAGGACTTCATAGTGAAGATGCGGCCCCGTAGAGCGGCCCGTCGTACCGACATAACCGATGATTTCGCCCTGTTTGACGCGCGCGCCGGCTTTCACATGCGGCGCGATGCGGCTCATATGCGCATAGGCCGTGTCGAGGTCGCTGCGGTGGCGGATGCGTACATAATTGCCATAGGAGCTGAAACGCCCCGCTTGCTGAATCCGTCCGTCACCGGCGGCAAAGATGGGCGTGCCTGTCGGCGCGGCAAAGTCGATCCCTTTATGCATGCGGTTATAGCCCAGCACAGGGTGACGGCGCATTCCATAGCCGGAGGAAGTGCGCGCGCCGTCAATCGGCGTTTTCATCAGAGTCTTTTTCGTGGACTGGCCGTCAGGGCCGAAATAATCGACGGAACCGTCTTCGGTTTCATAACGGTAAAGCGGGATATCCCGCCCGCCGAGCGTCAGGCTGGCATAAAGAATATTCCCCGTCTTGGCGACATAGCCTTCGTCGGTCTGGTGCATCTCGTACATCACCTCGATCGCGTCGCCGGACTGGACGTCACGCTGGAAATCAATTGTGTGGGAATAGATGCGGATGGCGTCTGCGACAACGCTTTTCGGGATGCCGACTTCGGCTGCGGAACCATAGAGGGAGTTTTTAATGACGGCCTTTTGGGCCTGGACGACTTGTTTGACTTCTTTTTCTTCGACGGCGGAAACGAAATTATCACCGTCCCTTGATACACTTAACGTCTTTAACGGGTTCAGCTCTATCTTCAAATCGGTAAGCTGATACCCGCCCTGACTTTCCTCATGCGGGACGAAATGCATGTGGATGTCCTGCCCGACCTTGAGGCTGCGCGGATTGAAATTCTTGCCCATCGCCGCGATGATCGCGTGGACTTCGGACGCGCCGACGCCTTCCTTTTGCATGACGGTGCCGAGGACGTCGCCCTTATTGATCGTAACGATGCGATCCGACGGGCCTTTGGGCGCTTCGAACTGCGGGATGGAGGCAAGCGAAAGACTGCCCAGCTCACTGCCTTCGGCCATATCGTCACCTGCATAATCCTGTTGCAGGAATCCGGCGATGACGGGCGAGGCTTCGGCATGGTTATAGGCTTGCGCGGCGGTCGCGATCTCGAACTGCACCGGAAAGACCGATGAGGGGGAGAAGGTAACGGCGGTCGGCAGGCCCGCGGCGCAGGCGGCGGTCATCCCCGCGACATAGCGCAGGCGCAAGCGGTTGTTTTTCGTGAAGACATAGCGATGGCGTAAGCCCAAATGCTTTGCCACGAACGCACAGGAGTTACCCAGGACATCCTTTAGCGGCATTTTACACCCTTGTTTGACTGTTCCATTTTCTTTGTTGGCGCCACCGGAATAAGCGCACATTCCTCTTTGAAGGCCATAGGGCCTGTTTGAAGGTTAAAACCAAATAACGATATCTGCTTGTTTATTCGATCAGCGATTCTCTTAATGAGTTCCGGTAAGGGCCCATAACTAGCACAGCGATTTTCGGTTGGGAAGATGGCGCAATGCATTAATTAACAGCTCTCCTAAAAAATTATTATTGCCATAACAATCTACTTACAAGCCTCTGAAATGGCCTCATAGGCTTTTGTAGAGCCGGCAAGACTATAAGTGTCGGTCGTTTCCGTCCCGCGGGACGATACGCCTTTGACGACCATGCGGTTGCCCTGGCGGATGGCGGTGGCCAACGCGCTATCGGCGGCGGCATCGGCGGCCCATGCCATATCATTCTGCGTAAAAAGGGTAAATTTTTTGCCATCAACGCTCAGATTGACGTCGCTGCCCTTGCGGTAGCCATAGCCGGCCATATAGCTGAAAACATCCTTCGTCCCTTCCGAGGGGCGGTGGGTAATCATGGCGACGATATCGCCGCGGCGGCTATAGCGGCCTTCGGCCTTTTGCGGCTTGGAGGCCATATAACAGACTTTTCCGCCATTTTCCTCGAAAACATAGGCGATCCATTGCCCGAAACGGCCGATTTCCTGCTGTTCCGCCGCGGCTGCGCGGGCGGGAAGGGCAAGAATTCCTGCGGCGAAAATGAAAGAAAAAACGGCAAAAGCGCTCACAAGGGTCTTTTTGGTCATTATTTATATCTCTTCAAGGCTGTCTTGGCGTATTTCACAGGCGGGCCGGGGAGGGCGGGTTGGAGCGTCCGGGTAAATCCCTTAGCCATAAAAGGATACCCCCTTTTGCTTCATCCGGCAATATCCGGCATCCCGCGGCCCCTTATGGGCCACGGGCGCTATCTCTGCCGCTGAAAAATGACGAAAATATGGATGATGTATAAAAATCCGCCCCAAAGCCTGCATTTCCTGAAAAATACAGGCGGCAAGCCCGAAAAAAGCGGCGCATTCAGGCGGCGGGCCGGACTTTCCGGCCCAATGCCCGTATCCGGCTACGGCCAGCCACGGGCTTTGCCGTATAGTCACCGCTCCGTCATCCGCCCCGCCCTTATCGCCGCGCCATTCCACACCATGCCGCGCCGCGCCTCAGGCCGGAGGAACAACGCTTTCCAGCCTGTCCAGCGCCTCCACCATCTTTTCTTCGGAAACGGCAAAGCACATGCGAATCCAGCCGCGGCAATTCTTACCGAAAGCGCAACCGGGCGCGAGGCTCAAATTCCCCTCGTCAATCAGCCGCCTTACCAGCGCCATGCAATCCTCCTCGCCCTCGACCTTGAAAAAGGCGTAAAAGGTCGCTTCCGGCTCCGGCATGATGATGCGGCCATGTTCGGCAAAGCGCCGCACGACAAGGTCGCGGTTTTTACGCCAGCCTTCGACCTGCCGCGCGATGAATTCCTCCCCGTGGCGGATAGCGGCGATGGCCCCGTACTGCGCATAGGTCGGCGGCCCCATATTGTCGTAGAGGGCGAGATCCCGCAAAGGCGTTTCAGAATCCGGCGGGCCGACCAGCCAGCCGAGCCGCCATCCCGTCATCGCATAGGATTTTGAAAAGGAATTGACGACGAACAGCCTGTCTTCGGGCCGCGCGTGATCAAGGAAAGAGGGGCTGCGCGTCCCGTCATAAACGATCCGCCCATAGACCTCGTCCGCGACGATCCAGATGCCGCGTGCCCGCGCGAAATCAAGAACCTCCCTGATTTGCGGGCCGCTCATCGTCCATCCCGTCGGGTTCGAGGGCGTCACCAGCAAGATGGCTTTCGTCCTGGCCGTCACAGCGCCAAACAGCCTGTCCATATCCAGCGCCCATTTGCCGCTTTCACCGTTATATTCCAGCGGCACCTGTACGCCCACGGCCTGCGTCAGCTCAATCGCGCCGAGCAGGTTTTTCCAGATGGGCGTGACGGCGATAATCTCGTCGCCCTCGTCAAGGATGGAGGTCAGCGCCAGATGCATCGCCGTCGTGCCGGAAGAGGTCGCGAAAATCCGGCTCGCCGGGATAGGCTGCCCGTAATGCCGCGCGTAATAGGTCGAAAGCTCCTGCCGCAATTCAGGCACGCCCAGAACGGGGGCGTAAAATGTCTTCCCGTCCCGAAGCGCCTTATGGCTGGCTTCGACAATAAAATCCGGTGTGGCAAGGCTTCCCTCGCCCTGCGCCAGTGAAAGAATGCCCGGCTTCGTCCAGCCATAGCGGAGCATCTCCGCCCCCGGATTGGGCGAAAGGGCCGAGAGGACGGATCGGAATTTGGCCGGCGCGGGCGGGAAGAAAGAAGGAGGCTGTGACATGGGGCTATAATTTACGTCTGCTAGATCAAGGGTTGATGAAGGCATGATACAAATCACCTGTAAAGATATTCGGTCTGTTTTTGAAATTTTCGCTTGGGATGCGCGGGCCTGATACGCGCTGACGGCTCTGGATTATCGCGGCAAAGCCGCTGCGCACGCTGCTACCGCCGCTGCTGCAACGATCGAGGCGGCGGACGCGAAAACAGCCGTAGCCGCGATCGGAAGCGCGGCGTAAGGGGCAAGAATTTGCGTCGGGTCAAAAACCATAACGGGAATTAAGCCATAATGGGGGTAATGAAATCAAGCGGTAAATGCGGCATTTTGTTCAAGGGCGCCAAAGTGTAATATTTACCCGCGCGGAAATCCTCTCCCCCCGCCTGTATCCCGCTCCCGGCGACGCGTTCGTTGAACCGTCCGGCCAGCCTGAGATTGACGTCATGCTCCATCAGGGCGGCTTTGGAATAATCGAGGTTTTTGCGGATGCGGCTATGGGTGGCCGCGCTATCCGGAATAATGCCCTCGTCCATGGCCTTCTTCATGGTAAAACCATCGCGCATCGCGCCGCTGATGGCCGCCATATGCGCGTCCGACGCGTCAAGCCATATATCAAGAGTATTAAGGCGCAATTCCCCGATCTTTTGCAAAAGCCCTTCGCGCGTGGCGGATTCATAGCCGGCCGGCACCCCCTCTTGCGTAAGGGTGAGATGATGTTCCAGGACGTCCGAAAATTCATGTGCGAGTTCTTGCGCCTCTTCCGCGTTCAGAAAATTGAGATCGCGCAATTTCTGGCGGTAACTGATGGAATTATAAAGCATCGACGAAAGCGCCGAATGATCCCACGCAGCGCCTTTTCCGGATAAAGCCGGACAAGCTTTTTCCTGAAGCGCCATCTGGCTTTCGACGAGCAAGAGCGCCGTATGCACCATCTGCCGCGAACGGGTCAAAATCACGATTTGCTGTTCGATAAAGTCTTTGCCCGCGCGGGAAGACAGCTTGTCCGCAAGCTCGCCCGGCAGCTCCATCCCCTTTATATCCTCGCTGTCATATTCCAGCGGGTTGAAATCAGGATCGCGCAAGGTTTTGTTGATTCCTTTAAGCCGCGCCAGAAAGACTGTCTGGCCGGCGATACGCTCTTGAATTGCGGACGGGTTTATTGACATGGCGTTTTTCTACAGAAAATTAAGAATTATGTCAATAAAAAACCTCTTCCCTGTTTTATGCCCTGTCCTATGCACCCTGCCTTATGCCCCCTGTCCTATGCGCCGCCCATACACCGTCCATGCGCCCTCTATGCGCCTGCCTTAAGACAATGGGGGGCCAATAGGGGGGCCATAATAGCCTCAAAGCCCCCACAACATCCCCGCAACAGCCGTTATGGAATAGCCATTATAGGACAAAATAACGCGCGGGCGCATAACCCGCAGCCGGCCTCGATGCCCTGTCCGGAACAATCACTTCCCCGTCCGGCAACAACCTCTTTCCTGCCCCGCGCCAACCGCTTTATCGGCCGCCCTTCTCCACCGCCAATTGCCCTGATAAAATACCGCCTTGATAAAATATCGCCCTGATAAAACATAACCTGCCTTTTATCCGGCAAGACAGGCCGCCCCGAAAAGGGGAATTGCCCGTTTTGCCCAGCGGAATCAATTACGGCATCACTTCATGCCCGCAAAACAGCCTGAACTTCATCCCTGCGGTAGAGATCGAGCGCTTCGGGGTTTGCCAGCGCCTCGACATTCTTGATTTTCCGGCCATGAATAACGTCGCGGACGGCAAGTTCGGTGATCTTGCCGGATTTCGTGCGCGGAATATCGGCAATGGCGATGATTTTTGCAGGTACGTGACGCGGTGACGCGCCCGCCCTGATTTGCCGCCGCAGACGATCCTCCAGATTTTCATCGAGCCGTACCCCCTCTTTCAAGCGGACAAACAGGATGATGCGGACATCCCCCTGCCATTCCTGCCCGACGGCGATGCTTTCCTGCACGTCCGCTATCTGTTCCACCTGCCGGTAGATTTCCGCCGTCCCGATACGTACACCCCCCGGATTCAGGGTCGCGTCCGAACGTCCATGGATAATAAAGCCGCCATGGGACGTACGCTCGATCCAGTCGCCATGGCACCAGACATTCTCGAACCGCTCGAAATAGGCGGCGCTGTACTTGGCCCCGTCCGGGTCGTTCCAGAACATGACGGGCATACAGGGAAACGGCTTGGTACAGACCAGCTCGCCGGAACCCGCCCCCGGCGGCAAGGGCTTGCCGTCCTCGTCAAAAACGTCCACCGCCATGCCAAGCCCGGCCCCCTGTATTTCGCCCCGCCAGACGGGAGAAACCGGATTGCCCAGCACGAAACAGGATACGATATCCGTCCCGCCGGAAATGGACGCCAGATGAAGGTCGCTCTTGATGGCGGCGTACACATAATCGAAACTCTCATGGACGAGCGGCGATCCGGTTGAACAGAGCGTACGCAAGCTTGATAAATTATAATCCCGTCCCGGATTTAACCCATTGGATTTCAAGGCATCTATATATTTTGCGGATGTCCCGAACAAGGTCGCCTTATGTTTTTCGGCAAAATCCCACAAGACATTGCCGTCCGGATGGAATGGCGATCCGTCATACAGCAAAAGCGTGGCGCCCGTGGCAAGGCCGCTGATAAGCCAGTTCCACATCATCCAGCCGCAGGTCGTAAAATAAAATATCCTGTCCCCGAATTTAACATCGCTTTGCAAGCAATGCTCCTTGACATGCTGAAGCAGCGTCCCGCCATGGCCGTGAACGATGCATTTGGGCACGCCGGTCGTGCCGGAAGAAAACATAATGAAAAGCGGGTGGTTGAATTCGACGCGCTCGAAGCGCAGCTCCGGAACCGGATCGGCAACGGCGGCAGCAACGGCGGCGGAGGTGGCAGCAGTTGCGGTTGCGGTTGCGGCGGCGGCATTGGCACTGGCGGCAGACGGCCCGTACCTGCCGGCGGGGCCTTTTTGCGCATCCCCAGCCGCGCCGCTCTTCTCCTTGTTAGCGTACGCGGCATTCTCTTCCCCGCACCCGTCCGCGCCGCCGTCATGGGCGGCCTCCTCTTTTCCCGCAAAAGACGTACACAGGCAACCATTGGCCAGAGCTGAAATATCCGGCGCTTCGTGGGTGAAAGGAACTACCACGACACGTTCCAGCCCTTCGAGATGCGGGCAGACTTGCCTGGCTTTATCGAGGCAGTCGATTGTCTTGCCGCCATAGAAATACCCGTCAACGGTGATAAAGACCTTTGGCGCAATCTGCCCGAAACGGTCAATCAGCCCCTGTACGCCGAAATCCGGCGAGGCGGACGACCAGATAGCCCCGATGGAAGCGCTCGCAAGGACGGCAATCACCGTTTCCGGCATATTGGGCATACAGGCCGCGATACGGTCGCCCTTTTGTACGCCCCATATTTCAAATTGCTTTTGCCAGCGCGCGACTTCCGCCGCCAGTCCGGCGAAACTCAGGCTCCGCTCGCGGCCTTTTTCGTCCCGGAAGATAATAGCAGGCCGATCATCACGATATTTGAGCATATTTTCGGCATAATTCAGCTTTCCTTGCGGGAAAAACCGTGATTTTTGCATATCTTCTGGATTTTCGAGGGTAATTCCGCCTTTTTCACCGATTATTTCGCAAAAATCCCACAAATTATCCCAAAATTCCTGTGGGTTATCGACACTCCAGCGCCAAAAATCATCATAAGACGCACCCGCATACATGAGCATGCGCATAAATTGCGCCAGATCGCTCGAATCCGGGTCAGAAGGACTCCATAAGGCGGTATCACTCATTTTTTATCCCTTTTCTTTCCACAAAACCATCCACCAAACCGCCTGCAAGCCCGGCTTTCATCTCTCTTAATATAAGGCCCGATATAGGGCATATACGGCCCGCCCGCATATATGCGGCCCTGCCCGCTTTAAACTATAGCCGCGAAATGCATCCACGAAGTGTAGCCGCGAAGTGTGGCCGCGCTCCGCCCGCATCCCGCCCGCACAGCCCCGTTGATTTCCCAGTCCAGCCGGCAGCCCCGCCGAAAAAACGCAATCAGGGCGCATCGCCCTTGAACAGGCTCATTACCAAAGAAGCACAGAGCCGGAAAGGCTTATCACCAAAAAAGCCCGCGACCCAAAAGCCCTCCACCAAAAAGCCCCGTCATCAAAGCCCCATCAAAACCCGTCATCAACCCGCTATCAAAAGGCGCGGCGCGGGGATATCCTTCCCCTCAAAAAGCCCCTTTCATAAAAAAGCCTGTCACCGTCATAATAATTCCTTTTTTCTCCGTAGCATAGATGGACAGAGCCTGCTCATACGCTAGATTAGTTTTGCAACCAAATCGTGAAAGCCCCCTATGTATCCCAGATTTATCCCCGCCCTCTTCCTTGCCCTGCTCATATTCACCGCGGGGGCGGCCCATCAGGCCCATGCTTTCCCCGGTACGAATGCGGGGGCGCCCGCATACCGCGCGGCAAACCCCGTCCCCGATACGCCCAATGTAACGGTGACATTGCTGCCGGAAAAAACCGATCTGAAGGGCGGCGAAACCGTCACGGTCGGCATCCGCCAAAAAATCCGCAAAGGCTGGCACACTTACTGGGTCAATCCCGGCGATTCCGGCACCGAAACCCGCGCGAGCTGGAGCGGCGTTGGCGGCATCGGCGGCCTCAAGGCAGACGCCATCCAATGGCCCGTTCCAAAACGCATGCCGATCGGCCCGCTCATGAATTTCGGCTATGAAAACGAAGTTGTTTTGCTGCAGGACATCACCCTTCCCAAAAAACTGCCCGCGGGGCCGCAGACCATCACGGCGGATTTTGAAATCCTCGTCTGTCAGGAAATATGCATCCCCGAAAGCCACACGGCCTCTTTCACCATCAATGACGGGAGCGAGGCGCACAGACAGGCCGTCGATCAGGCGCGCGGGAAATTGCCGCTCGATATGGGATGGCAGACGGAGATTGCGGAAGAAAACGGCACGCTTATCGTCAGCACGAAAACCGACATGCCCTCCGCCTTCACCAAACTGCGCAGCATCGAGCTTTACCCCGAAGAATGGGGCATGATCGCCAATCCGGAACAAAGCGCGGCGGCCTTGAAAAACAACGTGCTGGCCATCACGCATAAACGCGGCGACCGCGACCTTGCGGAAATCCCCGTGGCGAAACTCGTCATCGCCTATGAAGATGCAAGCGGCGCGCGCAAGGCAATCCGCGTATCGGCCCTGAACAAGCTCGCGGCGCCGAACGCGGGCGCGTCCGCCGAACAAAAAGACATCGGCTTTTCAAAAGCCCTCCTCCTCGCTTTCCTTGGCGGGCTAATCCTGAACCTGATGCCATGCGTCTTCCCCGTCCTTTCGATGAAGGCGATGAGCCTTGTCGAACTAAAGGACAAAGAGGCCGCGAAAGCGCGCCTCCACGGCATTGTCTATACGCTCGGCATCCTCGTATCATTCGCGCTTGTCGCGGGGCTTTTGCTGATCCTGAAGGCGGGCGGCGCGCAGATAGGCTGGGGCTTCCAGTTACAGCATCCAGCCGTCATCCTCTTCCTCGCCTATCTCTTCCTTTTGCTCGGCCTCAACCTTGCAGGATTTTTCGAGATTGATTTCGGCCTGTCCAATGCGGGCCAGTCGCTGGCGCGGCAGCAAGGCGTGGCCGGAACATTCTTTACCGGCGTGCTTGCGACCATCGTCGCGACGCCCTGCACCGCCCCCTTTATGGCGGCGGCGATGGGGTTCGCCCTGACGCAAAGCGCCGCAGTCGCGATGAGCGTTTTCCTCGCGCTCGGCTTCGGCCTCGCCTTTCCCTATCTGGCGCTCAGCTTCGTTCCGGCCCTGCAGCGCAGCCTGCCGCGGCCCGGCGCATGGATGGAAACATTCCGCCAGTTCCTCGCCTTCCTGATGTTCATCGCGGTCGGCTGGCTTATCGCCGTTCTGGCCGAACAGGTCGGGTTTATCCAGCTTTTCTACGCCCAGCTCGGCCTCGTCGCCGTCGCTTTCGGCATCTGGCTGTTCAAACACTTGCCGTCGCGGCGCAAATGGCGTTTCGCGGTGATCATCCTGGCCCTCCTGTCCTTCCTGTTCGCAATCTCGAACTTCTTTACCGAGGCCGCGCCGCAGGGCCGCGCCATCTCCGGCGAGCCGCTCGCCGTGGAATCCCCCGTCCTCGAAGGCGAGCCCTTCACCCGCGCCCGCCTCAATGCACTTTTGAAAGGCGACGATCCGGTCTTCGTCAATATGACCGCGGCATGGTGCATCACCTGCAAGGTGAATGAAAAAGTCGCGCTTGAAACCCGGCGCGTGCGCGGCGCTTTCGATGAATACGGCGTCCGCTATCTCAAAGGCGACTGGACGAACCAGAATCCGGAAATCACGAATTTTCTGGAAGAATATGGACGTTCCGGCGTTCCCATCTATGTTTATTACGGCCCGCGCAATGCGATGAGCGGCGCGCGGCCTGCACCCGTCATCCTGCCGCAAATCCTGACCGCCGGCATCGTGGCGGACAGCATCGCGCAACAACCGCAATAAACCATACATACAAACCAACCACTTAAGGAGAACGGCCCATATGATTAAAACACTCTTCCTCGGCGCTTTTGCCGCCATGGCCATGCTGACCCCCGCACAGGCACAGGCCGCCCCCGTCATCGGCGAAGCGGCCCCCGCCTTTACCGGCACCGATTCGAACGGCAAGGAACATTCCCTTGCGGATTATAAAGGCAAAATCGTCGTCCTTGAATGGACGAACCATGAATGCCCCTATGTCGTGAAACATTACGATTCCGGCAACATGCAAAAATTGCAGGAAAGCTACACGGGCAAGGATGTCGTCTGGCTGACGGTCAATTCCGGCGCTGCGGGCAAGCAGGGCCACCGCACGGCGGAACAGGCCAATGAAATCATCGCCTCGAAAGGCGCGAAGCAAACCGCCTATCTCCTCGACGGGGAGGGCGTAATCGGCAGGGCCTATGAGGCAAAGGTATCCCCCCATATGTTCGTCATAGATGCGCAAGGCGTCCTCGTTTATGACGGCGCCATCGACGATAATGACAGCGCAAGCCAAGACGTCATCGCGGCATCGGAAAACTACGTCGCGGCGGCGCTCGACGCCCTCCTCGCAGGGAACGCCGTGGAAACGTCCAAAACAAAGCCCTATGGCTGCGGCGTGAAATACAAGGACGAATAACCATCCCCTTCCCGCGGGGCGGGCAACCATAACATTCCAGGCCGCCCCTTCCGCACAGGAACGGGCGGCTTTTTAGATAAAAACCCCGCTCTCACCGCAAAAGCCGGAGCGGCCGCCCGCGATGGTGTTTGGAGAGGCCCTTCTATTTATGCTATGAAAAAGGAGCGATTCGGCGTAATCTTTTTAACTGAAGTCTTATTCTCTCCCCGGTTTTTCCCATGTCTGCGAGCCGTCCTTTGAAAATAGCCACCCAAAGCATCGTCCGGAACGACTCCGTTCTGGACGAAGCCGTCGCGCGGCTGGTGATCGGCATGGACGGGATAATTATCTTTTCCAACCCTGCCTGCGACGCTCTGGGCGGGCAGATCCTGAAAGGGCAGGACTTCTTGTCCATTGCCGCTTTTGAGGACGAAGACGACGCCTTCGCGCAATCCCCGCTTATTTTCGCGCAGGATAACGCAATCTTCAGCGCCCTGCGATCCGGCGCCCATGCGGTGCAATTCACCCGTACGGGCGAAAGGATCGCGCTGCAATTCGATTCCATCGCCGCCCGCGACGGGGCGCGCTATGTCATCGCCTCCGCCCTTGCCGACGACGAAGCCTTCAGCCACACGGTCGAAAAGCTCATCAACCGCCCCGCGGCGCCCGAAGAAAAAATGCTCGGTCTTTTCTTCGCGCTGTCGGACGATATGATGAGCGTCGCGGGGCCGGACGGTTCTTTTGAAATGGTCAATGAACGCTTTACCGATCTGCTCGGCTATGCGGGGCAGGCGCTTGCGGGAAGGAGCTTTCTCGACCTCGTCCATCCCGACGACCGCGGCGCGGTTCGCGCTTCCATGCAAACGCTCATCCACGAGGACGCGGCGGATACGATTGATTTTGAATGCCGCCTGATTTCCAACGAAGCGCGCAGCCTCTGGATGGAATGGAAGCACCGCAAGGCGGACGGGAAGATCTATAGCGTCGGGCGCGATATGACCGCGGCCAAGAAGCACGAACAAGCCTTGCAGCGCCGCGAGCAACAGCTTTCCGAAGCCGAGGCCATCGGCCATATGGGCCACTGGCACTGGCGGCTCGGCGAACAGGAGCTTAATTTCTCCGACGAGATTTTTCGCATTTTCGGCGTGGGCCGGGGCACGTTCCAACCGACGCTCGAATCCGTCAACGCCATGCTCCACCGCCGCGATGTCGGGCGGATGATGCAGGCTTTCCAGCGCGCCATCATCGAACAAAACGATCATGAAATCGACTTCCGCGTGATGGCGCCGGACGGGCAGACGCGCCATGTCCGCTGTCAGGGGCGCTGTGAATTCGACGCGGAAGGCGAGGTCGTCGGGCTTTACGGCATCATGCAGGACGTGACGCAAGCCATCCTGCACGAACGCGCCCTGATGGAAGCCAAGGACGTGGCGGAACGGGCCTATGCGGCCAAATCGCAATTCCTCGCCAATATGAGCCATGAACTGCGCACGCCGCTCAACGCCATTATCGGCTTTTCAGAGATGATCCAGCAACAGCTTCTCGGCCCCATCGGCACGGAAAAATATCTCGATTACATCAAGGGCATCCGCGAAAGCGGCGAGCATCTGCTCGACCTTATCACCGATATTCTCGACATGTCGAAGATCGAGGCGGGCAAATACGAACTCTCATTGGAGGAGATCAACGCCGCCAAGGTCGTGCGGCTCGCCATCCATATGGTCGAAAGCCGCGCCTCGGAGAAATCCATCCGCATCACCGCGGATATTCCGGACGACGCGGTGAAAATCGTCGCCGATCGCCGCGCGGTCATGCAAATTGCTTTAAACCTTCTCTCCAACGCCGTGAAATTCAGCCACAAGAACAGCGAAATCAACGTCGATTGCGTGCGCCGCGGCGACCATCTCGTCATCCGCGTCAAAGATCACGGCATCGGCATTCCCGCAAACAAATTAAAGACGATTGCCAACCCGTTCGAGCAAGCGGAAAACCAATATACGCGCCGCCACGAAGGCTCCGGCCTAGGCCTTTCCATCACCAAGGAACTTGCGGAACTGCATGGCGGCTCTATCCATATCGAATCGGTCGTCGATATGGGCACGACGGTCAGCGCCCGCCTCCCCGCCGACGCCTCCACCACCCGCCGCGATCGCCTGCAATAAAAACATCTCCCGCACCGCGGCTACTGCCGGACAAGGCCCAGAAGCTGCGCACCAAGCGCGGGCTATATCCGCCCGCAAGGCGGCAGGCGTAGTGCCTATTGGCACGTCATATTATAGATAAGTTCATCGCTTCCCTCGCCACCATAGGCATTAAAACACTTTGCACCCAAAAGCGAGCAAGGGTCAGTTGGCAAAGCGGTGCATGCTGTGGTGGCACATGGTGCATCCGGCCCGTCGAAGGTTTTGCCGCCGGAGCGGAACCGGCAAGTATCTCCGGCGGGAACCCATGTTCCCGCTCAGCCGCCGCCAGTACCGGGGCAACTGGCCGCATTCGAGCATGGCGTGTAGGGGCATCCCCCTCCTGTACCTGTCGCCGCACCGTTCGTACAACTGCAGAAATAAAGGCTGGTAGGCCCTATCTGATCATAGGTTTGCTGGACGCATGTTGCCGCAGGAGCATTGGCCTGACAATAAGCTGCGCACTGCGCATCATTCAGCGCAGGTCCGCTGTAATTTGCAAGAACGGTATCACCGTCACAATAGTTGTAGGTAAAATTGCTATAGGTGCCATTGCAGCTAGCCCCACCACCTGTGTCGCATCCTGAGATAAAAAGTTTCTCAAGGCTGGCGCCTGCGGCGGCGGCAGCCATGGTAGAGCCATCTCCCGATACAACTACCAGCCCCCAGATTCTGTTGGAGTCCTTGGCTGCCCACGTCGCGCCCGCATTCGTAGACATGTAAAGCTTATCATTATAGGTAGATGCCAAGAGAGTGCTGCCATCGGAAGACATGGCTATAGAGCGCCAAGAACGGTAGCCGGGAGGATCATAATAATTCCATGTCGTTCCGCCATTCGTGGAATAGCCAATATATCCGGCGGATTCATCGAAAGCTGCACCAATCACTGCTATCTTTGTCCCGTCGGCAGAAATCGCCGATCCTACATAATCTATATTTTCCTTTGGAATAGAAACCGCCCAACTCGTGCCACCATTATTGGATATATACACAGCACCACCCAAAACCATCGTTGTAGCAACCATCTTCATCCCGTTCGCAGACGCGGATATGCTTGACACAGTCGTTCCCATCCCGTGATTATATGCCGTCCATGAAGTTCCGCTATTAGTGGAAACATAAATCTGCGCCCCCGCAATGGCGGCAAGCCGTGTTCCATCCGCTGATGACGATATTCTTGTCCAGTTCCTGTTGCTTTCACGGGCTACCCATGAGGCGCCGCTATTGGTAGATGTATAAATCTGGCCGCCTGACACTATCGCGACGAGCTTTGTACCGTCTGCTGATGAGGCGACTCCGTACCAATTCCGGTTGCTGTCGCGGGGTGTCCAGGTCACGCCCCTATCAGTGGATGTGTAAATCTGACCGCCCCATACGGTTGTTACAAGTTTTTTTCCATCCGATGAGGAAGCAAAACCTCGCCACTGCCGCTCGGTTTCACGCTGTGTAAATGTGTCGTGTTCACAAGAGCCGCCGCCCGCACACTCTGCCAATGTCAGCGCATTGGGGTTGGCGATGACGCTTTGCCATTCTGGCGCGGTTCTGGTTGAAACAAAGCGGCTAGCCGGTTGGCCCGCCGGATTGGTTACTTCGCGGCACTCGCCATGCTCGTCAATCGTGACTGTCGCGCCCACGGGAACATCATAGCCATTGGCGGCATAGCTCGCCGCCGCACTCGCCAGCATCATCAAAAGAGCCATAGCAAGCGCGCGTATCGTCATGGACACTCGCTCATGCGGACAACGACTTCGCCGCTTTCATCGTCATAATCGCCAAGGCTAAGAGAAAGCCAGACTGGCTTATTCGTGGCGACATAATAGCCCTCATGGGAGCCCGCCGCTCTTAAATCCTCATGGATGATGCAGCGCCCATAGCGGTCGATTATCTTGGTTTCGCCCGCATTGATAAACACCGGTTCGGCCATATCGGCTTCGGATGTGGCGGGTTTTTGGGAACAGACGGCTAATGCAAAGGCCGCAATAAATATAAAAAGATTTCTATAAAGACCTGATTTCAAACGATGCTCCAAATCTTCCTTTATGAACCGTTGGAGCGCAGAGAAAGGCAGGAGCGAATTGTTCAATGAAATTAAGGGGAGAAAATCTGAAAAAGACGCGCTATAATGAAAATGCGGCACCGTTCAAAAAGGAACCTTTTTTATCGCCGTGCGCACAATGCAAGCTATTGAAACTGCTTATATTTTATAAATCTATACCAATCTACCTTCCCCAAAAGACACTGCGAGCGGTGCCGGCAGGCGCTGTTTTTTCAGGCAATCAAGCCGCCCTCTGCGGGAGCCGGCATCGTGACAAGCCCAGGCCCCCGCGCATATGCGTGGCTTGCTAAAGAAGGCGGCGGGGGGATTTGCGGGGGGTAGTCGTTTAAATGGTGCCCAGGGACGGAATCGAACCGCCGACACAGGGATTTTCAATCCCTTGCTCTACCGACTGAGCTACCTGGGCATCTTCGGTAGAAAGCCTTATAAGCAAAAGAAAAGGGCCTGTCCAGCCCTTTTTCCGTATTGTTTTCCAATGTTTTACAAGGGTTTGAGCCTTTATTCGTCGCACATGACCTTGATGCTGGTCTGCCGCCCCCAATACTGCATGGGAAGGACTTTTTCATAGCCGTTCTCGTTGCTCCATTTCCTGACCGCGGGCGGGAACTGGCTGAGCAGCGATTCCGAACCCCAGCTTGCGGTGATGGAGCTCCATAAGGATTTATGGTAGCCGCTTCCGCCGGGAGGGCCCCAGAACCAGTTATTGATGACGAGCGGGCCTTTTACGTCAAGAACGACCGATCCTTGAAAATTAGCCTTTTCATAGATGATGATCCGCGTCTTGCTTCCTATCGCCAGCCCGTCGAATGTATAGGCGGTCGCGCGGGCAAGCGGATAAGTGGCAAGATCTACTTTTTCGTTGATGTGGCTGAAATCATGCATGACCCGTCTCCAGTGCGTTGGCGACGAATTTTTATATTCGCCCATGCCGACGATGCTGGCGATTTCCCTGCCGCTATGATTAAGCGTCCCGATTTTTATCCAGTCAAAGCCCGTATGGTTTGTCACCGCGGCGCCGCCTACATAAAAGAAACAGGCTTCCGTCGGCGGTTTCTCTTCCTCCGGCGGGCGGGGCGATGGGGGGAGGATGATAGGCGGGGAGCAATTTGCCCCATCCTCACACGCTATCTGCACAGGCGGCTTGCTGTTGCCGCAGAAGCTTTCGGGGACGGTCTGGTTGGTCTGTTCGAGGATGCAGGAAACGGTGCGCGTCTTCTTGCCGTTGCATTCGGCGGAGCATTCGCTCCATGCGCCCGTCTTCCATTTATAGACGCACCCGCTCGTATCCTCGCAGCCCATCGAGGTTTCGGGCTTCAGTATCTTGCACATGCCCTCTTCGACAATCTCGCCGCTGTCAGGCTGGGTGCAGGTCACGGTGCGGG
>JBBAEN010000002.1:0-889960 GCA_041655955.1 Micavibrio sp. | reverse complement strand
CCCGCACCGTGACCTGCACCCAGCCTGACAGCGGCGAGATTGTCGAAGAGGGCATGTGCAAGATACTGAAGCCCGAAACCTCGATGGGCTGCGAGGATACGAGCGGGTGCGTCTATAAATGGAAGACCGGCGCATGGAGCGAATGCTCCGCCGAATGCAACGGCAAGAAGACGCGCACCGTTTCCTGCATCCTCGAACAGACCAACCAGACCGTCCCCGAAAGCTTCTGCGGCAACAGCAAGCCGCCTGTGCAAATAGCGTGTGAGGATGCAAAAAAATGCGGTGAGGTAATTATCCGCCCACCCCCTATCTGCGGCGGCGGCGACAATAATTGCGAGGAGCGTCCTCCGACAACATTCTGCTTCTTCCATGTATCGGGAGCCTTAATCGCCCACCAGTTTGTCACTGGCTGGTTTACAGAGATCGGAAAAGTAGATCCTTACTCCAACTTGGTGGGGCCAGGAAGCTATGACAGATCACAGCCCTTTGCCAACGCACATGCTCATACCTTCGACGGGATAGCCTTTGGTCGCGATACGCGTGTGACGATTTATTCGAAGCCGAATTTCCAGGGTTCCATCATCCTTGACCAGAAAGGCCCCGGCGTTATCAACAACCATATCTGGCAGAGTTCGCCACAAGCGCAGAATGGCTGGAAGACCAGCACATGGCCGGGCACGTTCCACGGACAGTTCCCGCCCTCCAGCAGGCAATGGAGTACGTCCAACATGCACGCATGGGGCGCCGGCACCAGCGTTAAAGTTACATGCGACGACTAAATTACCTGACAAGGCCCGCGTAAAGCGGGCCTTTTCTTTATGCGAGCGGCGCGCCTTATTGCGCGAGAAGGGATTTTATCGCGCCCTTCCATCCGTCATAGAGCTTGCTGCGCTCCCCCGCCTCCATCGCCGGGTCATAGCGGCGGGCGCGGTTCCAGATAGCGGCGATATCATCCAGATCTGCATAAACGCCCGCCTGCAGACCGGCAAGGCAAGCCGCCCCGAACGCTGTTGTTTCCGCAACACGCGGTATTTCGACGGGGCGTTCCAGCATATCCGCCAGAAACTGGCACATGAAATGGTTGGCAACAAGCCCGCCATCGGCGCGGATAAGGCTGGGATCATGGCCGCTATCGGCGATAAAAGCTTGCATGAGATCGAGGGTCTGGTAGGCCTGCGCCTCTAGCGCCGCACGGGCGATATGCGCGGCCCGCGTGCCGCGCGTCAGGCCAAGGATCGCGCCGCGCACCTCTGGCCGCCAGTAAGGCGCGCCAAGCCCCGTAAAGGCCGGAATGAAATAAACCCCGTCCGCCGAAGAAACGGAGGTCGCAAGCCCTTCGCTTTCCGCCGCATGGCCTATCATGCCGACATTGTCGCGCAGCCATTGAATGGCGGCCCCCGCAACGAAGATCGCCCCTTCGATAGCGTAAGCGGCCTCTCCCCCGATCTTGTAGCCGATCGTCGTCAAAAGCCTGTTTTGCGATAAGCGGAATTCCTTCCCGATATTCATCAGGGCGAAACAGCCCGTGCCGTAGGTTGATTTCACCATGCCTTTTGAAAAGCACGCCTGCCCGACAAGGGCGGCTTGCTGATCCCCCGCCATACCGCCGATTTGATGGCGCTTGCCAAGAATGTCGATTTCCGTAGCGCCGAAGGCCGCAACATTATCCCGCACATCCGGCAACAAGGATGCGGGGATATCGAACAGGGCGAGAAGCTCTCTATCCCATTCGCCTGTTCTGATATTAAAAAGCATCGTCCGCGAGGCATTGGTCGCATCGGTCGCATGAACGCGGCCCCCCGTCAGGCGCCAGAGCAGGAAACTATCGACCGTTCCGAAAGCGATCCGCCCGGCCTCCGCCTTTTCCCGCGCCCCCGGAACATTGTCGAGGACCCAGGCGATTTTCGTCGCGGAAAAATACGGGTCGAGCAAAAGCCCTGTTTTTTCCGCAACCATCGCCTCCCTGCCCTCTTCCTTCAAGCGGCGGCAGAGATCGGCGGTGCGCCTGTCCTGCCAGACGATGGCGTTATAGACGGGCTTGCCGTTATCGCGATCCCAGAGGATCGTCGTTTCACGCTGGTTCGTGATGCCTATGGAGGCGAGCGTGCGGAATTCTTCGTGATGCTCCTTCGCCAGCGATTGCACGGCCCAGAGCGTATCGTTCCAGATATCTTCGGGATTTTGTTCGACCCAGCCATTTTGCGGGGTAAAAAGTTTCAGCTCCCGCTGCTTCAGGCCGAGAATTGCCCCGTCCCTTGAAAAGAGGATGGCGCGGGAACTCGTCGTCCCCTGATCAATCGCAAGCAGGGCCGGGTTTGACATGATCAGGCGGCCTTTTTCTCTTTCAGAAAGTCCGGCAGGGCGGCCTCCAGCGCAAGGACAGTCCGCTTTTCCGCCTTCAGTCCAAGCTTCGTCCGCCGCCACAATATATCTTCCGCCGTCATCGCAAATTCATGATCAACAAGATACTGCACCTCAGCCTGATAGAGCCCGCCGCCGAAATCACGTCCGAGCGCTTTCATATCGGCCATCCCTTCGAGCAGGATATTCATGCGCGTTCCGTAAGTGCGCGCGTAGCGTTCCAGCAGGCCGCCCGGAAGAAATTTATATTTCGAGGCCTGCATATCGAGGAAGCTCCGCATACTGCCGAACGGTAAATCTCCGCCCGGCAACGGCGCCTTGCGCGTCCAGCCTGCATTTTTATTGCGCCCGCTAGATACAAGCGAAACGGCTTTTTCCGCAAGGCTCCTATAGGTCGTCAGCTTGCCGCCGAACACGGAAAGCAGCGGCGCCTTCGCCGTTCCGCCCATGCATAATTTATAATCGCGCGTGACCGTCCGCGCCTCGTCCGCGCCATCGTCGAACAAGGCGCGCACGCCGCTATATGTCCAGAGCGCATCATCCGGCGCTATCTGGACGTTAAAGAAACGGTTGACGGCATCACATAGATAAAGCCTCTCCCCGTCGCTCACGGACGCTTGCGCGGGGTCGCCCTCGAACGGTTCATCGGTCGTGCCGATCAGCGTATAGTCATGTTCATAGGGAATAGCGAAGACGACGCGCTTGTCCGGTTGCTGGAAGAGATAGGCGTGTTCGCCGCCGGAGAGCCTCGGGACGATAAGGTGGCTTCCTTTTACCATCCGCACTTTGGGCGTTTCAGGCGTCGCGAGCGCGGACGCATCGAGGATGCCGCGCACCCACGGCCCCGCCGCGTTCACAACGGCCCGCGCGGAAATCTGGAACTCGTCACCGCTGCGCAAATCGCAAAGCTGCACATACCAAAAATCCGTACCGGAAGGCGGCATAAGATGGACGCAGGCCGTCCGTGTCAGGATTTCAGCCCCGCGCGCCTTCGCGTCGATGGCGTTCAAAACGACAAGGCGGGCATCGTCGCCCCAGCAATCCGAATATTTAAAGCCGTCGCGATATTCGTCCCGCAGCGGTTCGCCCAGCAACGAGTCGTGCAGGCTTACGGCGCTGGACGCCGCGACGCTTCTCCGCCCGGCAATGTGATCATAAATCCAAAGGCCAGCGCCTATCATCCATTTTGGCCGCAACGTAGGGACATGCGGCATGACGAATTCCAAAGGGCGGACGATATGCGGCGCTGTTTTCAGGAGGATCTCGCGCTCTTTGAGGGATTCACGCACAAGACGGAATTCGCCCTGTTCAAGATAGCGCAAACCACCATGGATGAGCTTCGTGCTTGCGGAAGACGTGCCTTGCGCCAAATCCTGCGCTTCGACCAAAAGAACGGACAGGCCCCGCCCCGCGGCCTCACGCGCGATGCCGGCCCCGTTAATACCGCCGCCGATTATGCAAAGATCATAGTCCGCTTCCATAAGAATTACCCTCTATATTAGAGTATAGCGATTCTCTTTCCCTGCAAGACGGGCGCGGCTGTCTTACACAACTTCATGGCGCAAAACAGGCTCAGGACATAAAACGCTGCGCCTTGTCCCGCCCAAGGAGGATGCGGATTTTTTCCTCCATCTGCGCTTGTGTAAACGGCTTTTTGATATAGCCGTTCGCGCCCTGCGCTTGTGCGGATATAACGGAATCCTTATCCCCGCGCCCCGTCACTATCAGAAAAGGCGTGTGGATGCCGACATTGCGGAGATGGCGCAACAATTCAATCCCGCTCATAGACGGCATGTTCCAGTCACACAGGATGACGTCTATTTTCCGCGCGGATTGTCCCAGCATATCAAGGGCAGTATGCCCGTCCCCCGATTCATAAATACGGGCAGCCCCCAGATCGTCCAGAACATGGCGCAGGTAAAGGCGGGAATCGCTGTCATCCTCGACGATAAGAAAGCTCAGCTTTTCAAAATCACCGCCTTGCGCCGAAGAGATCATACAAGCGCTCTTTCTGCCTTCAAAGAAGGATGGATATTATTATTGCGCGCATGAAAAACCCCGCGCAGCATATCTTCAAGCTTTCTTGCGCTGACCGGTTTCGGAATAAAAAGCGCATTATCCGGCAACGGGATTTTGGCCATATAACCTTCTTCCGCGTAGCCGGACATAAACAGGACGCCCGAAGCGGGGCGGACAAGATGAAAGAGTTCCGCCAGCCGGACGCCGTTGACCCCCGGCATGACGATATCGGTGAGAAGAAAATCAATATCGCCATCGAATTTTTCCTGAAGGGCGAGCGCTTCTTCGCCGCTCTTCGCCTTAATAACCTGCGCCCCCATTTCTTCCAACATGGAGCCGACAAGATTCAAAAGATCCGGCTCATCTTCGGCAATCATCGCCGTGACGCCGTGAAGCGAATAACATTCACCGGCATCCAAATTCTCGCCCTGGATGCGTGAGGGTTCGTCCGCGCATACCGGAAAACTAACCGTGACCGCCGTACCGGCCCCGGCATGGGATATAACATCCATCACGCCATTCATATCCTTGACCAGCCCGTACACCATGAACAGGCCAAGGCCGCTTCCCTTCCCCACATCTTTCGTCGTAAAGAACGGATCGAAAATCCTGCCCTTCACCTCTTCGCTCATGCCGCATCCATTATCGGCAACGGCAAGGCAGGCCATGCCGCTTTCATTCCGGTAAACGGAGATTTCAAGCGCGCCGCCAGCCGTCATGGCGTCGCGGGCATTCACGCAAAGATTAAGCACTATCTGGCAGATATTATCAGGCACGCCCTCCACATAAAGCCCGTCCGCAATATTCCAGCCAAGCGTTATGGACTCGTCAAAGAGGGGGGCGACAAGGACTTCTTGCTCCCTCACCAGCTCCCCCAGATCAAAGACACATTGCCTGTCGGCGCGGCTGCAGCCAAAGGCCAGAAGCTTTTCCGTCAGGGCGGAGCCGCGCTGGACAGATTGGGCAATCTTCCGGATATAGTCGCCGGCCTTTTCCCGGTCATCCAGAGTTTTGCGCGTCATGCGCGCATAGCCGTCAATAATGGAAAGGATATTGTTGAAATCATGGGCGACCCCGCCCGCAAGCTGTCCCAGCGATTCAAGCCGCTGCGCCTGTGAGCGGCGGTTTTCAAATAGTCTTTCCTCCGTCCTGTCCTCTATCACCATCAGGCAAAAAGGGGCGGGGCTGTTTTGCGGGATAAAATGCAACCTGCAATATCGGGGCCGCCCATCGCGTATTATTTCAAAATCGCTTTTAGAAACCGCCTCTTCATAAGCTCTCGCCGCCAGCCTTCCCTCAATGCCCAAAAATGACAGCACTCTGGCAAGATTCATCCCTATCATAACCTCATGCGGCATGCCGGTGAGATCCCCGGCTTTCGGGTTGCAGAAAAGAACGGATGGATTCCGGCCGGACGTATCGATCGTGACGATCCCCCACGGCAAAACATCAAGCGCCTTCGACAGGCGCATAAAATGCCCGCTTTCACGGATCGGCATTAAACGGATAAGGAATTTATCGTCATAAACACCGTGCGATAGAACATAGCAGTCCCCACCGACGGATAAGCCGAAACGGCCATCCATGCTTGATGCAATGCGTAAACCCTCTTTGAAAACGGACAGGTTTTCCGGCATCCGCCCGTTATCGTATTTCAGGATAGCCAGAATTTCTTTCGCCGGATTGTTGCATAAAAGAAATTCTCCATTTTCATCAAAAATAAAAGCCGGCTCTGACAACGCCTCCATTAAAAAATGACAATCATGATGTTTGCGCATAAAAAACATTTAAATCCCCCTGAAAATTCACTCAAAAACACAACCTATGGTTATATGGCAGAAAGTGGATAACGCGGCAATGCGGGCTTATTCACTTTGACACACACGCGTATTGCACGGCAGGGTTAAAGGATTGATTTGATTATTTTACGGGAGGTCTTAAAGCCGTGTCCCGTGTATGCTTTTTACATGCTCTCGCATTCTTATTTTTCTGGGCCGGTATAAAAACCGCGGCGAAGGCAGAAGAAGTGATTCCCTTTTCATCCCGTACGGGAATTACCGGACTTAATATAATTCCTACCGCCCGCATGGATCAAGCCGGCACCTTGCGGCTTGGAACCGCCTATGCGGAACCGTATCATCATATTTTTGCGGGCTTCCAGATAGCCGCCCCCCTGTCCGTTACGATGCGGCAAAGTCTTTATGCCCCGTCTTTCGGGAAAACGCCGCAAACGGTCTATCCGGGGCTCGACTTCAAGTTGCGCCTGCGTCAGGAAGGGCGCTATGCCCCCGCGATCGCTTTCGGCATGAACGGCGCTTTGGGACACAGGCGGTTCTCGTCGGAATATCTTGCCCTTTCCAAACGGTTTTACGATCTCGACCTGACCGCGGGTATCGCATGGGGGCGCCTTGGGGGAAGAGGCCATATCAAGAACCCTCTCGCCAATATCGCGAAACATTTCGAGAAGGAGCGCGATTACGGATCGGAAGACGCGGCCAAGCCATCAGATTGGTTTACCGGAAAAGAAGCCGGTTTTTTCGCGGGCGCTGAATATAGAACGCCGATAAAGGGCCTGTCGCTCGCGCTCGATTATAATGCGGAAAGCTATAAAATAGAGAAAGACTATTACGGTTTCAAATCCCCGTCCCCGTGGAGTGCGGGCTTGAACTACACGCCTGTAAAGCCTTTATCGCTTGGCGTTGCGGCAACCGCGGACGGTAAAATCATGGCGCGGGTGACGGTACAGGGCGATATATCTTCATGGAAGGCGAAGCCGTACAAGGAAGTTGCCTCGCTGGCCCTTTCCCCCCTTCCCCAAAAGCGCACATCACCTGACGACGCCCGCAAAAGCGCGCAAAAGGAAAAGATACGGCTTGGCGTTATCCGCATTAACGGCCATGAAACCAGCACCGCCCTGCATCTCAACCCCTATCAACCCACCGCCATGCAGATAGGCCGCGCCGCGCGTCATCTGGCGGCGCAAGCGGGAGAAGAAATAAAAACAGTCACGATCTCCCCCCTATCAATGGGCCTGCGCGGCAAAGCCGTGACGTTCAGCCGCCGCGACCTTGTGCAGGCCATGGCCCTGCACCGCGGAAGCCCCGAAGAATTGTGGAACAATATAGAGTTCGGAGAGAACGATATTTCTTTGGCGCAAGCCCGCCGCGTCCACCGCTATGCGCTCATACCCGAATTGCATTTGTCGTTGGGCGAAGAAGAAACAACGCATCTCTACCGCTCCTCCCTCATCCTGCAGGAAAAGACGGAATGGCCGCGCGGTTTTTACGGCGAAACATCCATCCGCATCAACCTTCATGACAATCTCCACAGGCTGAAAAAATTCCGCAGCCTGAATTTGAAAAGCGCCCGTGCGGACAGGGCGGAATTTGCGGAAAACAGGATCAGCATCGACAGGGCCTATAGCGGCTGGCGCGGTACGATCGCCAAAGACACGCATCTTTCCGTCACGGCGGGCTATGCCGAGGAAATGTACGGGGCCGTCGGCGGCGAAATCCTTTACCGCCCGTTCCATTCCCCCCTTGCCGTCGGCGCGGAAGGCTGGCACGTCCAGAAAAGGGATCCGCAAAGCTTCCTTGTCTGGAATCTGGCACGGCACTCCGCATTGACAGGCCATATAAATTTTTTCTATGACGTGCCGGACACCGACATTACCGCTTACGCGAAAATCGGGAAATTCATCGGCGGCGATACGGGTTTTTCCGCGGGGGCCTTGATGACATTGAATAGCGGCATCAAGGCCGCCGCCTATATCACGGGAAGCAACGCAGGGGATCGCGACATTTTCGATTCAAAACGCACTATCAGCAGCGGCTTTACGATCAGCGTCCCGTTCGGCGGGCTGCGCTTCGCCCCGCAAGGAAGCCAGGCCCGCATAAGGCTCGCGCCGATAGGCCGGAATGACGGGGCCATCCTCGACAACCCCGTACCTTTATATGAAATTACTGAACCAGTGTCCTACCGCCGCCTTGGCCGAAGCTGGCAGGCGGTTCTGAACTAGAAACATCCTCCAGCGGCTTTCCACCCATAAAACGCTCCTCGGCGATTTTATCGGCGGCCTCGCCCGTTCCAAGATGGTTGACCTTGGCGTGGGCGAGAACGTCGCTGACCGTCTGGCCGATGCGCTCCACATGGGCGACCATGCTCTCGCGGGTGATGTCGAAATCAAGCGGGTTATAACCGGACTTCCTGAAGAACTCATAACCGACGCAAATAACGCCGCCCGCATTGATAACGTAATCGGGGACGTAGAGAATATCGCTGTCCATCAACTGCATATCATGATGGCTCTTCAAAAGCTGGTTGTTCGCAACGCCCGCGACGATGCGCGTCTTGAGGCGCGGGATGGTGTCGTCATTCAAAATGCCGCCCATGGCGCAGGGCGAAAAGACGTCGGCCTCGACATCATAAATCTCGTCCGGCGCAACGACCATGGCCCCGCCAAGGGACGCGGCGGCCTTTGCAAGATGGGCCTCGTCAATATCGGTGATGACAAGCTCGACGCCGTCCTGCTTCAACAGCCTGCAAAGATCGAAACCGACCGCTCCCACCCCTTGCACCGCGACTTTCAAGCCTTTGAGGTCGCGCGCGCCGAAACGGTGGTGAACCGCCGCTTTCAGACCGTGATAACAGCCCAGCGCCGTCAATGGCGACGGGTTGCCGCCCAGCTCGCCGAAATCCTTGCCTTGGAAATATTCAGGCGGCAGGCCCGTGACATATTCGGTGCGACCAGACATGATCAGCATGTCTTCTTCCGTCGTGCCGGAATCCTCCGCCGTCACATATTTTCCTTCGAGGCTTTCGACGGCCTCCCCCATATCTTCCATCAATTCCTTGTTTTTATCGGTGCGCGGGTTGCCGATGATGACGGCCTTGCCGCCGCCGAGGGGCAGGCCCGCCATGGCGTTCTTGTACGTCATGCCGCGCGACAGGCGCAAAACGTCGGTCAGGGCCTCGTCCTCGGTCGCATAGGCGCGGAAGCGGCAGCCGCCGAGCGCGGGGCCGAGATTGGCATTATGGACGGCGGCAATCGCCACGATTTCGGAATCCGCCCCCAAAAGAAAGCGGCGCACCGTTTCATGCCCGTCAAAAGAGGCATTGTTCGTCAGGGTTTCCTTGTCCAAATCCTTGAAAATCATCATGTCTTTCCTTGCTTTTTAACAAGGGAGCATTGTTAAGGATTTAGGCAATAAAGATCAACTTTCTTTTACTTATCCGGATACAGCCCCATTAAGCCCACGAACAGAGCATCGAAGAAGAAGCCGTTAGTTGGAACAGGATGGCTCCAGATAGGTTCCAGGGCCTGCACCATTCAAGGTAAGGGCCGGGACGAGCTGTTGGGACGTATTATTATTCCCCACGCCGCCCTGCCAGTTACGGCCCCAGCAATAGGCCCTCCCGTCAGTACCGAGAGCACATGTTTCACCGCTGGCTGCACCCAGACCGCTTGTTTCTATGGCTGAGAAGGTACCCGGGCTGCTCCCGTTAAGAACAAGAACCGGCGTCGTGCTAACATAACTTCCTCCGGAGATATTGTTTCCAAGCTGTCCATACCACCCCGCACCCCAGCAATAGGCTTTGTTATTTTCCGCAAGGCCGCATGTTTGCGCGCCGCCAGCTGAAAGAAACTTATATCTTCCCGGCCCGGCCCCATTTACAACGAGAACGGGGGTAGTGCGGTTTGACGTCGTACCGTCACCAACATAGGTGCCCCAACAATAAGCCTTGCCATCAGACGATAAGCCGCAGCTAGCTACCCCACTTCCACTAATGGCCGTATAAACCCCCGGCCCGGCACCATTGAGAACCAATACGGGCGTGGTGCGTTGTGTGGTCGTCCCATCCCCTAACAATCCTGTATTATTAAATCCCCAGCAATAAGCCCTGTCATTTATGCCAAGAGCGCATGTAGACATTAAGCCAGCCTTGACATCTTTATATGTACCGGGCCCCGCACCATTGGCAACCAGCGTTGGTACGGAACGGTTGGTTGTGGTTCCGTCTCCAATCTGGCCATAGACATTGCGGCCCCAGCAATAAGCCTTATCATCAGTGCCAAGCCCGCAAGTATGGTCGCCGCCCGCTTTAATGGCTTTATAGGTTCCCGGCCCCGCCCCATTTGCAACAAGAACAGGCGTAGTACGCGACGTAGTTGTCCCATCCCCCAACTGGCCGCTGCCATTAGTTCCCCAGCAATAAGCTTTACCTGCGGCGTCAAGAGCGCATGTATACAGACTTCCTGCGCTTACCGATATGAAATTTCCGCTACTCGCTCCGTTCAAGACCGCTACAGGCGTGTTTTTCTGCGCCGTAGTACCATCTCCTAGCTGACCACCGCCATTGCCGCCCCAGCAATAAAGCCTGTTGTTCGTTGCAATCGCGCAACTATGGTGCGTGCCGGAGCTTATGGAAGTGTGTAGACATGACCCGCTTACACACTCGTCAATAACAAGGCTGTTTGGATTGTTGATAACGCTCGTCCATTCGGCGGCAGTTTTTGTGAAAACAACCCGTTCGGCAGGCTGGCCCGCCGGATTGGTTACATCGCGGCACTCGCCATGCTCGTCAATGGTTACTGTCGCGCCGACAGGGACGGGATATTGGTCTGCGGCCAGCCCCGCCGCGCCACCTATACACAAAGCCAGGACGGCTATGACGAGCGCACGCATCCTCATAGGCAGGCCGCCATTCGCATGACGACATCGCCATGTTCATTCTTGCGTTCACCCGGCTCCAGCGCCAGCCATATTTCCTTATTGGCGGGAAGATAATAGCCGTCATGACCGACGGTTAAATCCTGAAAGGCGATGCAGCGCCCGTGCCGGTCGATGATTTTTGTTTCGCCCGCGCCGATGAAAACCAGATCGGCCAAATCTTTTTCGGATACGGCCGGCTTTTGTGAACAAGCGGCAACTATCAGAGCGATAAGTGCAAATAGATTTCTATAAAGACTAGATTTCAAACGATGCTCCAAATCCTTCCTTTTTGAACTGTTGGAGCGCAGAGAAAGGCGGGAGCGAATTGTTCAATGAAATTAAGGGGAGAAAATTTTGGAAAGACGCGCTATAATGAAAATATGGAACGGTTCAAAAAGGAACGGTTTTGAACGCCCGAATACGATAAAAAAACCGCCCCCGAAGGGGCGGTGAAGTTTTTATGGGTACCAGATCGGTTAAGCGATAATACTGATAACTAATTGTCGTCTATGTTTCCTTCGTCCCTCTTGGCCTTGTTGCCCCTGATGCAGCCATTAAAGGTGAATTCCCTATAGTTTTATTTTATGTAAAATTTTAGGCATTGCGCAAATTTGTCCCCCAAACCCCATATATCACATTGATTTTAAATGATTTTGCAAAAATCAGCCCAAAACCGCTCAAACACTGATTTCATCCAAAAGTGTCTGAAAATCCTCTGCCAGAGGGCTTTCAAACGCCATTTCCTCTTCCGTCACCGGATGGATAAACCGGATGGAAGACGCATGCAGCGCCTGACGCGGGAATGCCAGCACAGCCGCAATGGCCTCTTCATCATAACCGCCGCGGTTGAGCAGCGCGCGCTGTTCCTGCGCCGGCAGGCCATAGAGCGGATCGCCCAGAAGCGGATGGCCCGCATGCTGCATATGGACGCGGATTTGGTGCGTCCTGCCCGTTTCCAGCGCACAGGAAACAAGGGCAACGATGCCGCCGCCGAAACTCTCCTCACGCAAAAAATGCGTTATGGCTTCGCGCCCCGCCGCGTGCGAGCGCACCGCCATCTTCAGGCGATTGTTCAAATGGCGGCCTATCGGCGCATTGATTGTACCCTTGATCGGCGACGGATCTTTCCACACAAGCGCGGTATAGACCCGCGATAAGCTGCGATCGGAAAGCTGGGCCGCGAGGCCGTTATGCGCCCTGTCATTCTTGGCAACGACCATCAAACCGCTCGTATCCTTGTCGAGCCTGTGAACGATGCCGGGGCGCTTCACGCCGCCAATGCCGGACAGCGTATCACCGCAATGATAAAGCAATGCGCTGACCATCGTTCCATTCACATTGCCCGCCCCCGGATGGACGACCATCCCCGCCGCTTTGTTGATGACAAGCATATCGTCATCTTCATAGACGATGTCGAGCGGAATATTTTCCGGCTGCGGCAGCGCCTCTACGGCGTCCGGAATGACGACCGACAATTCGTCGCCGGCAGATATTTTCAAGGAAGGATTGATGCAGATTTTACCGTTGAGCCTGACCTGCCCGTCCAGGATAAGCGCCTTGAGCCGCGTGCGCGAAACATCGCCCGCAAGATCCGCCAAAACCTTGTCAAGCCGCCCGCCGCTTGCGGCGATAAGGGGCGCATCTTCCCCCGCGCTTTCAAGGGCTTCACCGTCCAAGGGAATATCCTGTGTCATGGCAGTATCGGGCTCGCTTTATTTTCACGCACGCATGGATTGTCATACAGATCCAGCGCCGTCGCCGCAACAACCCATCCATCATAAGTATAGCTTGGCGCGGCGGCGGCTTCGTTCGTTTCCTGCCCCTCGCCAAAGCTCGTCTGGGCAAAGCCCCCCAGAATGCGCTCTCCCGCATAGCCCGGTACAAGGCGGCTTGCCGCCGCATTCTGGCCGTCGGTAAAGTCCTCGACATGCTGGATCGCGCCCGTCGGGGATAATGTCACAAGCCGGACATGCGAACGCTGGTCGCCGCGCAGCCCGCCGGCATTGAGAAGGACGCTGGCGCGGCCATCCTCATAGACGATAAGATCCGGCGCATCATAAATATATGCGCCCTGCAGGAAACGCTGCCAGATCATCTTGCCTTTTGAATCGGTGCGCATGATCCATGCCGCAAGCCCTTCTTGTTCGTGATCCTGCGAACGCGATTTACCGATAAGGATATAATCGCCGTTTTCCGCCTGCCCCGCCGCCTGAAAAGTCGCAGCCAAGCCGCGCGGATAGGTTTCCTGCCATTTCACCGCGCCATTATCATCGACGACCAAAAACCAGCCGCTGGATTTATTGCCGTCCGTCACTATCTGGCCGCTGACCATATGGCTTCCATCCTGCGCGGTCTGGATATTGTTAAAGACCGTACTGCGGCCCGCCGTATAGGATCGCTTCCAGACAAGCTCCCCTGCCTTTGATATCTTCATGAGGATGCCGCGCTGTTTTTCCTCGTCGCGATCGTCGATAAACTGCGCGGCGATGATATAGCCCTTGCCGTCCTGCGAGGGGACGAAGGCCCTTGCGTCAAGCCTCCCGCCTTTTTCAAAAAACGGCACGGCCTTGCCGCGCACGGAGCCGTCTTCGTTATAGGAGCCGATATAAATACCGCGCCCTTTTTCCGCATCGTCGATATTGCCGATGACGGTAAAGCCGCCATTAACCTCATACAGGCGCTGAATTGTTTTATGCGCCGCGCCTTCCTCACGCACGATCCATACGGGCTTTTGCCGTTCGTCGAATTTGACGAGAAGCGGGCGGTACCCCGTATCATCCTTGCCTTTATTATAGGAACCCGCCGCCACGATATGGCCGGCGTCCAGAACGGCGATGTCGGAAAAAGAATCCATCCCGCCTTCGGCATATAATATATGCCATGCGCTGAGTACGCCTTCAAAGAAAGGTTCGCGCAAGGTTATAATCTCCCCTTGCGGCGCGTAACATTCCACCAAAGACGGATCGACCGTCCCTTCACGGGCATGGGATGCGGAAAGCCCCGGCCCGCCCCCTATCACAAGGGCGGCAAACAGGGTAAATTTTATATATTTGAGGGATTTAATTTTCATCGCATTCCAGTGTAAAGTGGGCCCGCGCAAAAGTCACGCATTGCCTTGAACGGCCCATGCCATAAAGACATGACTGGCCGGAATATCTTTTAGGGAAAAATGGACGAAAGCTTGAAAATCCTGATTGTCACCGATGCATGGCATCCGCAGACGAACGGCGTCGTCCGCACCTATGAAAATCTGGCAAAGGCGTTAAAGGCCATGGGGCATAGCGTCAGGATTGTAAGCCCTGCCGATTTCCCCCATAGCTTTCCCCTGCCGGGCTATAGCGAAATACGCCTCGTCCGCGGCGCGGCGCGGTGCCTTCGGGAAATAGTCGAATCCTTTGCCCCAGACCTGTTTCATATAGGCACTGAAGGGCCGCTTGGCCTTGCGGCCCGCCGCTATGCGCAAAGGCGCGGCCTCCGCTTCACGAGTTGCTACCACACCCATTTCCCGGACTATGCCGCCAAACGCGCCGCCCGCCTTATCCCTTTTATGGGGCCGCCCGTCAGGAAAATAGGCATTCTTTACCTGCGCTGGTTTCATAAAGCCTCTTCCTGCCTGTTTTCCGCAACGCCCAGCCTTGACGCCCATCTGGAAAAACAGGGCTTCACCTGCCCCGTCAGGCGGCTTACGCGCGGCATCGACGAAAGCATCTTTTATCCCGGAGCGCCGCTCTTATGGCGGGATTTAAAACGCCCCGTCGCCCTTTATGCCGGACGGGTCGCCATTGAAAAAAACCTTGAAGATTTTCTGGACATGGACTGGGCGGGAAGCAAGGTCATTGTGGGCGACGGGCCGGCGCGGGAAAGATTGCAGCAACGCTATCCCGGCGCGGTTTTTACAGGCAAGAAAAGCGGTCAAGACCTTGCCGATCATTACCGTTCCGCCGATATTTTCGTCTTCCCCTCGCGCACGGATACGTTCGGCATGGTGCTTATCGAAGCCATGGCCTGCGGCCTGCCCATCGCGGGCTATCCGGTGACGGGGCCTATGGATATTGTCACGGATGAGTTTCTTGGCGCGGTTGACGATGATTTGGCAACAGCCGCCATAAAGGCAATCGCCTATGACGCGCCCGATGCGCGGGAGGAACGCGCCCTCCATGCGAAAGAATATTATAGCTGGAGCCTTGCGGCGCGGCAGTTTATCAGCGTGGATTAGGCCCGAAAAAGAAAGGACAGGACAGGAAAGGACAAGCAAGCGTCCCCGCCGCCCTTCAGCCGCGCGCACCATCCGCGACGATATGCTGCAAACCGACAAAAGCCGTAAAAGGATGTGTGATAAGATAGGTCGGGATTGGCTTTAAATACTGATCGAAACGGCCCTTGGCCTCAAACTCCTCGCGGAAACGCGATGTGAAAAAATAATCGCCCAGTTTTTCCGGAATGCCGCCGGCGATGTAAACGCCGCCGCTTGCCCCCAAAGTCATCGCCAGATCGCCCGCAATCGACCCAAGGAAACCCATCATTTTATCGAGCGCTTCCACGCAGGCGGGGCATGATTTTGCAAGGGCGCCTTCGGCAATCTGTTCCGGCGTGCGGTCTGGAAGTTCCTCATGCCCGTCAAGGATGCGGATGGCGTTGTAAATATTCAAAAGCCCCTTGCCGGAGCAAACGCGCTCCGCCGACACATGGCGGTATTTATAACGCAGCGTACGGAAAATATCGAACTCGCGCTGGGTTTTTGCCGCCATGGTGACATGGCCGCCCTCTCCCGGATTGGCGCGATATTGCTGCCCGTCCCAGAAAAGAGAGGCGACCCCAAGCCCCGTTCCGGGGCCGACAATCGCAATGGTTCCGGCTTTTTCGGCGCTCTGATCGCCGCCAATCTGTTTTAAATCGCCTTTGTCCAGATGGGGGATCGCAAGGGCTATCGCCTTGAAATCATTCATCAGGGTAAAATGGCTCATCCCCAGCGATTTTTCTGTTTCACTGACCGAAAATTTCCACGCATGGTTTGTCATCTCGAAATAATCGCCGGTGACAGGCCCCGCAATGGCAAACGCCCCGCGTTTGGGGGCCGCGCCCTTCAGCCCGTCCAGATAGGCGCCCGCCGCATCGACAATCGTTGGGAAATCCGCGCATTGAAGCACTCGCTGTTCATAAAATCCCTTTGCGTCCGCAAGCGCAAAACGCGCATTCGTCGCGCCTATATCGGCAATCAAACCCGGTGCAGTTCCCATGACTCTCTCTATCGAATGATTGAATATTCCGCCAACCTTAAAAGCAATACCCTCCTATGTTCCATGCGGACAAGCAAGATCGAAGCAAAAGGCCGAATATTCCCCATAAGAGAGGCTGGACAAAACCCGTCCGCCGTTTCATTGTGGGTTTTTAACGGGAAATAAGTTATGGCAAACATTCTTTTGACCGAAGACGATGCCTCCATGCGGGGCTTTGTGGCGGGCGCGCTGGAGAGAGCGGGCCACCGCGTCACATGCTGCGCCGACGGCAATGAGGCACTTGCCCGGCTCGAAGCGGAGAATGCGGATTTCCAGCTTTTACTGACCGATATCGTCATGCCGGTCATGGACGGGATAGAGCTTTCGACCCGCGCCAGCATCCTTCACCCCGACCTTAAAATCATGTTCCTGACAGGCTTTGCGGCGATGGCCGCGGGCAAGACGGATATACGCAACCCCGCCATGCGGGTTATTTCCAAACCCTTCCATCTGGGCAGCCTCATCGACGAGGTCAACAAGCTTCTCGACGCCTAGGAAAAAGCCCGGCGCGCCTGTATTTTCCTTAAAATTCAAGATAAATCCGAACAGAAAGACCGCGACGAAGAAGGTGAAAACAGCTATACTTAAGGCTGGACTTAAGGCTGGTTCGCCAAGAGGGCGCTTCGCTCCTCCAAAACGCCTTGTCCGCTCTCTCAAAGCCCCTCTCTTCAAGGGGCGTCACTCTTCCGGTGGGGATTTCGATGAAACGCATTTTTTACGCCTCTCTTCTTTGCTGCGCCATCATGGCGGGGCCGGCAACCATTCACAGCGCCCCGGTCTTCGCCCAGTCCGGCGGAACATCCGCACCGGAACAAGGATTGATGCCGCCGGTTCCAGCAGAAATGGCGGCGCCTCCGTCCCTCGATAGCGAAACCCACCCTGTCCTGAACCTGATGCCGGATAAATCAGAACTGGTCAGGCTCGACCGCGAAGCCAGCTCGGTTATCGTCGGAAACCCGTCCCATATAGCGGTTTTACTTGATTCCCCGCGGCTCGCCGTTGTCGTGCCGCGCGCATCGGGCGCTACTCATTTTACCATTCTCGACAAGGACGGTAATGTCATAATGCAAAGACATGCCGTCGTTGCCGCCCCCAAGAAGAATTATGTGCGCATCCGCCGCAGCTGTAACGCCACGCAAGGCGGAAATAGCCGCACAAACCGCGATTGCCAGCCTACAAGTGTTTATTTTTGCCCCGATATGTGCCATGAAATAAGCGATAGCGCCGGCGACCCGCCAACGGGACGGCGTTAGGAAAACCGTTAAAACGGCCATCGTCTAACCGCAATTTTATCCAGGGCAATATCCATGGCACAGACCAGCATGTTCCGCACCATCATCCTCCTGTCCGCCTCCATGGCCGTTCTTGCCACAGCGGCCTGTAGCAGCACTGCGGCAGTAACGGACGCGAAAAACATGAGCAACCCCGCCGCTGCCAGCCGCGTTGACGCCATTCTGGAGCGCGCCGCGCGTGACGCCAAGGCCAGCGGCAGCAAGGCGGAAACCGTCGTCCTGCTCGAACAGCTTTATGAACGCAATAAGGACGACCCGGCAATCGCCACGGGTTATGCCCAAGCCTTGCGCGAGGACGAACAATTTACGCGCGCACGTCAAATCGTCCAGCCCTACGCCCAAGGGAAAGAAGCCTATCCCGATGCCGTTACGGAACTCGCCATGATCCAGCTTTCGCTGGGCCAGTATCAGCAAGCCGAACAAACGGCTGAAAGGGCCATCGAACTCGATCCCTATTCTGGCCGCGCTTTCCTTGCGCTGGGGACTGCGCTGGATGCGCAAAACCGCCATGACAAAGCCGAAGCCGCTTTCCGCCAAGGCATTGATAAATGGAAGGGCGATCCGGCCCCTATCATGAACAACCTTGCCCTGAACCTCGCCTCGCAAAACAAGCTTGAGCAATCGATTGCCATGCTGGAAAAAGCACGCGAGATTTCGCCCCACCGTATGGAGATAGAGCGCAATTTGCGCATCATCCGCACGCTGCAAGAAGGCGCGGATGATTTCACCGAAAAACAAAAACGCGAAAAGGCCGAGGCTGAAGCCGCCGCCCGTGCGGAGGCGAAAGAAAAAGCCGATGCAGAAAAAGCCGCGAGAGAAGCGGCCAAAGAAGCAGCGAAGAAAACAGAAGCGCAAAAGAAAGCCGCCCCCGCCCATAACGCTAAGGAACCTGTAAAGCCAGAGGCGAAAAAGCAGGAAACGAAAAAGCAGGACGGTAAAAAACAAGCCGCACCTGCAAAGAAAAAGCCGGTGGAAACCCCCACTAACCGCCGCGGCAGCGCGCAGAATTTCAATACGAACTAGAATAAAATGATGCGCCTTAAAGATGGCGCCATAAAAAAAGCGGCTTTACAGGCCGCTTTTTTGTTCCACCCTGTTTGTTCCCCCCTGCGCCGCACTGGAACACTGATTAGAATGTCTGCGCAATCTGGATTCCCGCGGGGCCGAGAATAACCACAAAAAGCGCGGGCAGGAAAAACAGGATCATCGGGACAGTCAGCTTCGGCGGAAGGGCCGCGGCTTTTTGCTCGGCATTCGCCATGCGGATATCCCGAAGCTCGTCAGCCATCACACGTAAAGCCTGCGATACGGATGTACCATATTGCTCTGCCTGAATAAGCGCCGTTGCAAAAGATTTTCCATGACCGCCCACCCTCTTCCCGAAATCGGACAATGCCATATAGCGGTCGTTGAGCATGGCCATTTCAGCGCTGAGAATACCAAGCTCTTCCGCAAGGGTCGGAGAATATTCCGCAACCTCCATCGCGACCCTGTCAACCGTCTGTTCAAGCCCAATGCCGCCCTGCACGCAAATAAGCATCATGTCGAGCGCATCGGGGAAAGAGAGGCTAAGCTCTTCCATCCTTTTCATAGCCGTATTCTTGACGAGAATGCGCGGCAGGTAAAACCCAAACAAAGCCGCGCCGAAAAGGATAAGCATCGTCGCAAGCGCAGACATCTCCTTTTCACCTTTGGAAAGAAGAAGCATCGAAAAAAGTACGAGCAGGACAGGCAGGATAATTTGCCCGATAATATATTTCAGCGGCGCGTTGGGGTCGCGGTTTCCAGCCTGTAAGAGGAGAATTCGCACCTTCTCCCCGTAATCGCCGGCAAGGCTTTGCATCTTGAAGAAGGTCGCGATGGAATCTTTCGCCGACACGGTTTTATTGCCGCGCTTTTCAAGCTCGTCCCTCGTTTGTTCAAACAAGGCCTTGCGTTTCTTTTCGATGATGTTCTTGTAACGCTCTTTCTTTTCCCCGCGCTGGAGGAAAGGAAAAGCAAAGGCGGCAAAAGACAAGGCAGCCGCAAGCGCGCTCCCCGTGACAATCAGCATATCGGTTGTTATATCAAGCATTCCTATAAAAGCCTTTATACCTTGAAATTGATCATCTGCTTCATGCAAAATACCCCGCACCCCATCCAGAACGCGGCAAAACAAAGCCACAGCTTGCCGACAGGTTCATAGAATAAGACCCCTATATATTCCGGGTTGATAAAATACATCCCCAATGCGACGAAGACCGGCAAGGCGCCGATAATAAGCGCGGATGATTTCGCCTCGGACGAGAGCGCCTGAACCTTCCTCTTCAAACGGGCGCGGGAGCGGATGACTTTTGCAAGCCCTTCGAGAATATCGGAAAGGCTGGAGCCTGTCTGCGCCTGAATAGTCACGGCCGTCGCGAACATCTGCATTTCCGGTATCGGCACCCTCCGCGCCGCTTCACCGACGGCTTCGGGGAGCGATACACCTATTTTCTGCCGATCGAAAATACGGCCCATCTCTTCCCCCACGGGGCCTGTATATTCACGCGCGACCATCTTTATCGCCTCGCTCACCGGCATCCCGGCACGCAAAAGGCGCGTCATGGCTTCAAGACAGTCCGCAAAATCGCCAAGGAATTTCTTTTGCCGGTTTTGAATCATTTTTTTTAAAACGAAACGCGGTATGCCGAAAAAAGAAATAATCACCGCCATTAAAATAACAAACGGCCCCTTCCCCCAAAGGAGAACAAGGAAGGCCGTCACGAGCGCGAGTAGAAAGGAATAAAGGAAATATTGTTTCGGCGAAATAGAAAGTCCCGCCTGCATCAATAAAACAGGCAGGGGCTTTTTCTTTTTTTCGTTATCGCCTTCTTCCGGTTCCGCTTTTTGTTTCAGTTTCCGGGCCAACGCCTCGCGCCGCGCGTCAAGGCTGCTCCCGGATTTTCTGGCCGCCTCGTCCACCGCGCCGCCGCGAATAACGGCCATGCGCCGCTGCCGCCGGGCATTGCGTGAACCCGCCACCATAAAAGCAATCATGCCGGTCACGACCAGCACAATCAAAAGCGACAGGACGGTGACAATAACAACATTATCCATAGGCTTCTTCCATCGCGTCCAGAACCAGTTTTTCGACGTTATATTGCCGCGCCTTGTCCCAGAATTTCGGCCGCATGCCGGATGATTTAAGTTGTGTGATCAATTTTCCGTCCGCATCTTCGCCCAGAAATTCAAGTTTGAAAAGATCCTGCATGGTGACGACGTCGCCTTCCATGCCGGTTATTTCTGAAATATGGGTTACTTTACGCGAACCGTCGCGCAGGCGCTGTACTTGTATAATCACGTTGACGGCGGATGCAATCTGCTCGCGCACAGCGCTGGAAGGCAGGTTCAAGCCCCCCATCGCGATCATGTTTTCCATACGGGATATGGCTTCGCGCGGATTGTTCGCGTGAACCGTCCCCATGGAACCGTCATGGCCCGTATTCATGGCCTGAAGCAAATCGAACGCTTCCGCGCCCCGGACTTCCCCCACGATAATCCGTTCAGGCCGCATACGCAGGCAGTTGCGCACCAGATCGCGCATCGTAATTTCACCGACCCCTTCAAGGTTCGCGGGGCGCGTTTCAAGCCGGACGACGTGCGGCTGTTGAAGCTGAAGCTCGCACGCATCCTCGCATGTAATGATCCTCTCGCCCGCCTCGATATAGCGGGTCAGGCAGTTCAGCATGGTTGTTTTTCCAGACCCTGTGCCGCCGGAGATAAGGCAGTTCACGCGGCAGCGGCCAATCGCCATGATGAGCTTCGCGGCGGAGGGCGTCATCGCGCCGAATTCCAGCAGCTTTTCAAGCGTCAGCTTGTCCTTTTTAAATTTACGGATGGTCATGCACGCGCCGTCCACGGCGAGCGGCGGGATGATGACGTTGACGCGGGAACCGTCGGGCAGGCGCGCATCGCATATAGGCGAGGATTCATCGACGCGGCGGCCAATCGCCCCCACGATGCGCTGGGCAATCGTCGTCAGGTGCTGGTTGTCGCGGAAATGGATGCGGGAGCGCTCTATTTTTCCATCAACCTCGATATAGGTCGTGTCCGGCCCGTTAATCATGATGTCGGCAATATCGTCGCGCTCTAAAAGCTCTTCCAGAGGGCCGAAGCCAAGCATATCATTCGCACATTCTCGGGCAATGGCGGCAAGCTCCGCCGGCGTGACGTCCAGATTGCGGAAACGCGCTATTTCTTCAACGGCGGAATTGACTTCGACACGCGCCTCTTCCGCCTTCATGCGGGCAAGCGCTTTCAGATCTATCCCGTCGCGCAAATCCGCCCAAATGCGGTTGCGGGCGCGTTGCAGGCGTATCGTATCAAGATTATGCGACGCGGCTTCATGTTCGCCATCATCCATATGCAGATCCAGGGAATCTTCATGCATTGATTTTACAGTTTTCTTTGCAGCAGACGCTCCCGCAAAATCCTCTTGATCACCAAGGCGGGAAAGAGGGTTTTCACCATCGTCCGGCACGCGTTTCACATCTTCCGCTCCCTCTCCTTCCATGGATAAGGAAGGTGCAGAAACCTGCGGCTGCGGTGGCGCGGTCTGCATATTACCGGTCAGTCCTGATTGTTTTTTACCAAACATCCTTTTCGATCCAGTCCCTATTTCCTGCTCTTGATCCTACCCAGAAGACTCCCCAAAAGCCCCGCACCCCGATCGTCATTGGCGGCATTTTCAAGCCCTGCCGCTTTTTTCAACAAGGGGAGCAAGGAGCGCGCAATCTCTTCGCCCGCCTTGTCCTTGATAAGCTGCCTGCCTTCATTCTCCGCCCCCATGAATAATTTAGGGTCGAATGGAATAGTCGTGAAAGGCTCCATATCCAGCGCGTTTTTAATATCGCCGGCGGGGATGTCTTTCCCGCCCCCCATGCCCGCCATGTTAATGACGAGATCGATATTTTTATCCTGCCCGCCGAAAATTTTCCTTATCTCGTTAATCAGCGATCTGGCATTGCGCAGGGACGGGAGCGTCGGCGCCGAGAGAAGGATTATCCCGTGCGCACGGCCAAGAATTGTTTTTTGTAAAGCCGGCGGCGCGGATGAAAGATCGGCAATCACCACAGGATGGCTGGACAAAGCCACGTCGATAAAAGATTCAAATTCCGCACCTTGCGTGCCGGAATCCAGCATGGGTTCCGCCCCCGTGGCGAGAACAAAAAACTTCTCATCCGCCTGATATAGAACCCGCCGCAGGGAATCCATGTCCTTCGCGCCCGCCGCGCGGAGCGCTTCGGCTGTTCCCGCAACCGGCTCGAACCCAAGCCCGACACCAAGCGACGACCATGCGCCCGCCGCATCGAATAAAAGCGTTTTCTGCCCAAGCAAGCCGGAAGAGGCAGCCCCCAAAAGCTGCGCCACGGAAGAGACGCCGATGCCGCCCTTCGCCCCCATGACGGCAACCAGCCGCGCCCCCGCCGCGCCGAGTTTTTGTATGAGCGTTTGCGCTATCACTTCGGCAAGCGTATCGCTGGGGACAGGCCGGACAAGATAATCGCTGACGCCCATGGAGGTCAGGCTGCGATAGAGATTAACGTCGTTGACCGGCCCTATTACGATGGCACTGGTATTTTCATGGCAATGGGATGAGAGAACGCCAAGCCTGTCCGTGAATGATTCATCCGTTACATCCGTTTCAATCATGATAATGTCGGATGCTTGGCCTTTTGCAAAATATTCGATAGCGCCTTCGACGCCGCCGCCATGGATATTGACGGCAACACGCGCAAAGCGCCAATCGGATGAAAGGGCTTTTGCGGATTCTACCGTCTGCGCATCCTTGACAAAAAAATCGACGGTCGCGGATGGCAAAAGTATGGAAGTTTCATGCGTCACGGATAACTCGTTCCCTTGATAATGTTATTGCTGGATATTATCCCGCGTATAAACGCGCAAATCCGACTCCGCCTCGCTTTGGGTAATCGCGCGGTAATATTCCGCCGTTGCCGTAGCGCGGCGCCCGTCCCCTGCTTCTTGCGACGTATTGCCGCGAAGATCGGACGGCCTGTAAATCTGGCGCGCAAGCATCGTGTCGGTCGTACAGCCAAAACGATATTCACCGATATGGCGCGTGCTCATCCCGTCATCAAAACCCGGCATATTGCGGCATCCGGCGGGCGCATGCGCCATAACAGCGTCATAGGAAACCATCAAGACGGGATCCGTATCCTTCATGGCGATGACCTCGCCTTTTACGTCATGGACATTATATTTTTTCAAAGACTTTTTAAAATTATCCATATCCTTGAAAGCCTTCAGCTTGTTATAGGAAGGCGCAGCCGGGTCGTAAATGAGCGTCAATTGCATCTGCCCCTGCCCATAGCGATCGTAATCCGCGCTGACCTTATACAAATAGGCATCGTTCACGGCTTGCGCCGGCGCCTGTAATAGAACGGTTTCTTCGGACAGGCGCGGAAGATTCGTGTTCATCATGGAAGGCGTGCTTTGGCCCGCGCATGCGGATACAAGCATCGAGGCCGTCATCACCATTATTACTGCGAGTGTATTTTTCATCGTCATCCCCGTTCAATCCGTCATATAACCGAATCCGCCCATATCCTGCATGAGCGTTTCAACCTGCCTTGAATTATAGCTGCGTTTGATATTGTTTTTGAAAACGGTGGAGAGCGCATTGTCTTCCCGCGCAGGATGATTTCCTTGAGGAGCCGCGGGAATCTTCGCATTCTCCGCCATCATTTTCTGCTGCGACAAGCCGCTTGGCGGCGCCATTGACCGTGAGGGCGGCTTGCGTGCGGGGCGCGCTTCTATGGCCTGTCCGTCCATAGAAATTTCCTCATCAGGCAGCATGCCGATATCATTCATGCTCAGGCGCGGAATAGCATCCGCATTATGCCGGTAAGCCCCCATCGAAGCCGCCGGAGAGGCCGAAGGCTCCTCATAGGCGGCGCTGCGGTTCTCCGCAAACGGTTTGACAAGATAAGGGGTAATCATCACGACAAGCTCTGATTCATTTCGTTGGAACGAGTCGGATTTCAACAGATCGCCGACAACCGGAACCTTGCCGACGCCCGGAATTTGCGTCAGGGCGGAAACGGAATCCGATTGCAGCAATCCCGCAATCATCAATGTGCCGCCGCTCGGCAATTCTACCGTCGTTTGCGCGCGGCGGACGTTAAAGGTCGGGACGCTGATCCCCTGAAGCTGGAGATTATCGTCATAGGTCGCATTGGAAACTTCGGTCGTCATTTCCATGCTGATGCGGTTTTCCGACATGACTTTCGGGCGGAAGTTCAAGGATACGCCGAACGGGCGGAATTCATAGACAAGGTTGCCGTTCCTATCCAGCTCGGTCGGGATCGGGATTTCGCCGCCGGCAAGAAAGCCCGCCTGTTCGCCGGAAATGGCCGTCAGGTTCGGTTCGGCAAGCGTATTCACAATCCCCTCTTCTTCCAGGGCGCGGGCGATAAAGTTCATCGGCCCGAAACTGCCGGATGTGTAATTAAGCGCCAAAACGCCAAGCTGGACAGGGCTTGCAAGGCCGAGGCCGACAGCAGCGCCCAGCGCCGTCCCGACATTGCCGATCTCGCCGTCAAAGCGCGTTTCAAGCCCCAGATCTTTCAAGGCGCTCCGTGATGCCTCGATAATCTTGACCTTCAGCATCACCTGCTGCTCTCCGGCGACGGTCAGCATATTCGTGACGGTTTCATCTATGTTGAATGTGTTCGAGCCTTTCGCTTCGGACACAAAACGCCCGACAAGATTTGTGATGCTGTTGGCGACCGCAGGCGTTGAAACATGGCCCGTGAGAACGACCTGATCGGTCAGTGCCTGCACCTGAACATTTTCATTCGGATAAAGACGCGCAACCAGCTCTTCAACTTTTTTGGTATCCATGCGGACATGGACGTTGATGCGGCGGATGACATTCCCGTCCTCGTCCAAAACCATGACGTTCGTGTCGCCAAGGGCGTTCCCGACCATATAAAGCTGGTTCGCCTTGACCGCCATCACATCGACAATCCCCGGATTGGCGACAAGCACATCGGAGGCATTGCCCTGCAACGTCACCATCTCCGCCTTACCGAGCATGATGTCCAGAACGGGGTCGTCCTGCACGCGTTTGGCAAAAGACGCCTTGTCCGCCATTGCGATGCCAAGCGGCATGGCAAGCATGAAGCCCATTGCCGCAAGCGCAAGGAATATGGATTTTATTGTCTTGTTCATATTCATGCCCTCATTCAATCTCTTCTTGCAGGCTCTGTACGGCGTCGATAATTTCATCGACACCTTCCAGATTTCCTAAATCTTCGTACCCATCATCAACAACCTCAACGTCGCCCGGTTCATAAACGCGCGTTTCGGAAACCGAGGCCCCGTTGTAAATCTTTGCCGTTCCAGCGCCCCTGCCGCCGCCCTGCATGCGTACGATAGTCTGCATCGCGCGGCTGATGCCGACATCGGTCGTCACGGCCTCTTCATGCACGTCATCCGTGTCGCCAAGCCCGCGCAGAGCAAGAGTCAAATCCCCCATCTCCGCCGCCAGTGCGAGCCTCTCGGCTTCGTCGGCGCGTACGGCGAGCGTTACCGTCTTGGCAATCTTGGCGGAATCCTTATCGGTCGATGCTTCCTGATCCACCGCAAGCACACGGATATTCTTTAAAATCGTTTCGGATACATGGCGGCGCATATAGGCCGCGACTTCCGGCGTTTGTTCGTTCCTGTTGACGCTCACCCTGTAAGTCAGGATGACATCGACATAATCGCCGGGCGTAACGAAACCGCCCGCCATCGTAAAAGCCTTAACCGGAATGGCGATTGCCCGCATTCCTTTTTCAAGCGTCGCCGCCACCACATTGCCGCGCCCCTCGCGGGCGATATAACCCGTCAAAAGCGGCTGGCCTTCATTGACGCGCTCAATCAGCCGGCCCGTCAAAGCCTCTTCGGGCTTTTGGTCGTTTTTGCGGATAATCGCACCGCTAAAGCCATTGCCCGGCCATGTCTGCCATTTCAGATCACCGGGCGCCAGCTGCTTGCCCAGCGGTAAATTCTTCGATGCGACCAGAACCTGCGTCCTCGGCTCCGCGCCTTCCACCTGTTTTTTCCCGCCAAGGGACGCCTGCACCAGCACGGCCACCAGAATGGCAACCAGGAATCCGCCGGCCAGCACTATCACAACATTCTTATTCATCGTATCTGACTCCGTTGTTCAAAGGGCGCGGGGGACGCCCCGAAAAGAATGGTGGAAGACAAGTGAAAGAAGGACATAAAAGACAAAGAACCCTTTCAACTTAGTCCCTATTGGTAAAGAAAAGCTAAAGCCCGTCAGGCCGCATTCCATGCGCCCTCACCCTGAAATTTCCGTATAACCGGCAAGAAGGGCAAGTTTTTCCGGCGCGAAATAACCCAGCTGGTAAAATGCAACGATCGCGCCAATAAAGAGCGCGATGCCGTAAGGCACGCCCGCCCCGCCCGCTTGCGCCTTCGCAATCCAGCTTCCTTCCGGCGCTTGCCGGAATAATTGCTTTTTTGCCATAAGCTTTGTCGCTAGCGCCAGCACGGCGCCCGTGAGGGCCATATAGAAGAGGAACGGCGCAAGCCCGCCCAGTCCGGCCCAGAGCGCAAGAGCCGCGCACATTTTAGAATCCCCCGCCCCGATAATACGCGCGGCGAAAAAAAGTATCGTCACCAAAAACACCAGTCCCGCCGCCACAAGATGCGAGAGCCACGAGGAAAACAGCACCGGCCCGCCGGGAACGGCGAACAGATCCAGAAGGAAGGCCGGAAGAAAGCTCACACCAATGCCGATAATATAAATATTGGGAATGGTCATCGTCCTGAAATCAGACCACGCGCTGGCGAGGGAAAAGCCCAGCGCGACGATCATGCAAAAGACCACCAAAAAAAGGATCATCCGATCTAATACCCCAAAAAGCCTGAAGAGTGCCATTTTTTTCAAAACAAGGCCCGCCAGCACGTTCAAGAAACTGGCGGGCCCTGACAGGAAATTACTATGGCAATATTAGTCGCGCGACAGGTTGCCTGACAGGTTGTTAAAGAGCCCTTCCAGCTCCGTACCGAACGTGAAGACGCCGGCAATGATCGCAAGGCCGATCCCCGCAGCGATTAAAGCATATTCAATCGCCGTCGCGCCGCTTTCGTTTTTCAGATATGCATTTTTCAAAGCAAGCAATTTAATAATCATCTGGATAGTCTCCTTCGTTTGGTTGCCAATTTGTTATCGCTAATTTCAGGGACGAAAGGACTTCGTGCCCCTAACCGTTACTCTTAGAATATATCATGATTTTTTAATGAGGCGTTAAAAAAATGGATTTTTACTGCATTATGCAACAATAATAGTCATAAAACCCACCCTTTTGACTGTATAAAATTTACAAAGATTTTTATACAAATTAGAGCGTAATAACAATTACTTTGAATCAATGAATATTTACTCTGAAAATACTTGATATTGATTATAAAATAGAATCAAGAACGGGTACTTCCACATGAAGAACCAAATGCATCCTGCGCCAATCCATGCATTATTACTTAAGTAAACATGGCCCCGGCGCGATTTATATTATTTCGACAGGTGAAGATTCGCCAATTCCTTGGCAATGGTCAAATAGACTTCCTGAAGCTTTTCATCGCTCGGCGCGTCATACCACATGCCCGGCTGCGTCGCGCATTGCCGGAAGAGGGTTTTCGTCGCCGCGTTCACGCCGCTGTCAAAGGTGATGGTATAGACAAGGACGTTCTTTTCCTTTAGCTCGCTGCAAATCTGGAGCATCCGCGTGTTAAGGGTGTTCGTGCTGATACCCGAACCGGAAGACAGGCCATGCGCGGAATAATAAGGATGGGGCTGGTTCACCCCGTCCGTCATCAGGACAATCGCCTTTTTCCAATCTTCGTTATCCCACTCCTCCGCTTCTTGAAACGGGAAGTCAGGCGATATCATCCTGTATCCCCAGACAAGCCCGATATTGATATAGGTGTTTCCCGCGGCGTTCAGCCCGTCAATCCCGTCCAGCAGCGCGTTCTTGTCATTGGTCATCGGCGTAACGACAGAGGCCGGACAGCCTATATTCGCGTCGTTATTGGCGTTGCCGGTGTCACAGCGGACGGAATCGTCGCTCGTCCGCCGGCAGTAACGGTATAAATCCCAGGGGCCGGCATGGTCCTGCCGGTCGCGCGGCGTCGCCCCTTCGATCGTACAGCCCCACCATCTGCGCTTGATTGCAGAAGACGGATTGCCGCCCGTATAATTATAATAGGCGATATTATGCGGATTGCGGATGAAGGGGGAGCCGTAATAGGAGCCGTCCGGCGTATAGCCCAGCCCGTAAGAGCCGACATTGACGGCGGCGCTGAACGGGACGAGGCCGATTTTAATCATATCGGTATCGTTTACGCGCATGAACATGGTTTCAACGAAAAGTTCCGCGGCGTCCTTCAGGCTTTGCAGGCGCGTCTTCCCGCCGCTGCGGGTCGTCATGGAACCGGTGACGTCCATGACGAGGACAACCTCGATCGCCTTGACCTCTTTCGTTACTTCCGTTTCGACGCTGATATCCACCGTATCAATTCCGAAAACCCTCATAAAACTTGTATCAAGCCGCGCCGAAGCCATGGCGAAAAGCGTATCGTGCGTATTGACGACTTCTATATCCGTTGTATAGCCCACACGCCCCGGCGGATAGTTCGCCTCGATGAAGTTGCGTATCTTGTCGGCGATGGCGCCTTCATCCTCCGATGCGGAGGCGGCGGCGGCCAAGGCGGCGGCATCCAGCGCCTGCGAAAGCCTCTCGCGCACCAGATAGCTCTGCCCCAAATCGACGGACACGCCGACAGAAGCGACAATAACGGGAACCATCATGCCGAACCACACGGCGGCAACGCCGCCAGTAAGGCGCATATAGGCATAAAACCGTTTCATATCAATCCTCCTGCGCCTTTTTTTAAGAGCAATCGCTGCACGCGATCGTCGCGCTGCGCCGCCCGTGAAGATAGGCGACTTCCTTCATGTTGATTTCACCCGAAAAAAGTTTCAGGAAATACGGCTTATATTCATAGCTGGCCGTTACGACGATAAGCCCGTCACCCGAACCGCCCAGCGATTCACTGGTCGTTATCGCGTCGGCGTTTTCAGCCATATTATAGGTCACGCGCCATAAAACTTCCGCACGGCCATTTTCATCGAAGCCGATACTGGCGATATCATACCCGAAAGGCTCCGTATCATTCGGCTCCAGCGCAAGCTGGCCCGCAAGAACGATATCGTTAAGGTCGGCTGCCGTGATGCTCCGCTCCCGCGCGATTAGGTCGCCGATAATCTGCGAAGCCGCCACGGTCTTTTGGTTCAGCATCAGCCCATGCCCCAAATCATAGCATCCCATCAGCAATGTCAGCATGACCGGAAGCAGGATGACGCTTTCGGTAAAAGCCGTCGCCTCCTCTTCACGCGCCCAGCGGCGAAGCAATCCTGTCACTCTCTTATTCATATGGCTCCGTCCTGAAAATCGTTGTCGCCAGCATGGCGCGCTTGCCCCCTCCCAGATTCGATAAAACAGGCCGCATGAGGGGAGTGCGGATCGGATAATTATAAGCGACGCGGACAAGAACGACGTCGCTTGCGCCGCCCGGATCGAACCCTGTATTGAGGAGATTCCCGTCCCCGTCAAATTCGGGCGGCCTGTCCTGCGCCTCACTGAAAGAGGGTAAGGCTTCGACCTGGAATTCTATCTCGCCGCAAGGAATCAGGATGGCCGCGAAATCGCAAACGGATTCCCTGAAGGCCGTTTCCGGATCGCCCGCCGCGCCCTGCTGGATCTGCCCCGTCCTTATCATGCGGGAAGCGGTAAAGGTCGATTCCTGCAACACAGACTGTACGGTGAAAACAAGGGCTATTTCTATCGTGCCGATAATCAGGAAAACGAAAGGAACGGCAACAAGGGCGAACTCAACCGCCGTTGCCCCTTCATTTTTTCTCAGCCATGCACGAATGAAAGAAACCATAAAATTTTATGCTTTTTAGATTCAAGTTTTAAAAACAACCCCGATAGACAAAAAGCACGGCGGCCACGGGCCACACATGCTTTTTACAAGCCTTTAGTATAGCCCCCTCATCTTTAAGGAACGCTTAAACCTGCCCCGCCTCTTCCCCTTTTGCGGGGAAAACCTCCCTTGCAAAGCCGTATTCATCAAGCGGAATGGTTCCCGTGACCTCCGGCCCCCAGCGTTCGGTCATTTCCACCTTTGATTTCTCAATATCCTTAAGCCGCTTCCGGCCCCGCTGGATCATGATGGACGAAACAATCCCCGTCATCGCCCAGTCGATCAGATAGCCCATCGCCGCCGCGAAATACATGACGACGATCGTTCGCGGCTGGACTATATAATTGATCGCTATATCAATCGAATTCCCTTTGGTGAAAACCTCGATGGCAAAGGGCATACAGCCGGCAAAATTCATGGCGCCAATCGTCATGGCGCGCAGGCGCCCTTCCGTCCTGTCAACGATTGCGGCAACGATCGTCGGTATCATGCCGATAGCAAAGATTATCGCCGTCGCCGAAAAAACAAAACCGGCCATAATCGTAGCGATCAGGAGAATCTGCCCGCGCCAGCCCCAGCTTCTTTTTTTTCTCTTGGGTGCCATAAGCTCCTACCCCGCCGTAAATACGGTTACCAGTATGATGACGCCTGCAAGCATCGCCGAAACGATAGCCGCGACCTGCCGCGCCGTTGCGCGCCCATGCGTTTTTTCATCCCTCAAGGATTGCTCCAGCTCGGAAGTTTCCTTTTCGAGATCGTAATATCTGCGCATTGCCTTCCTGAATTTCGTATTATCATCTTGATATAAATTGACGTCGTCAAACAAGGACAGGATTTTCGCAAGGTCGCCCGTTTCCTGAAGGCGCTCTGCCTTCTTTTTCAATTCGCGCCTCAGCTCGCGGTCATGGAACCGTTCATAGACAGGCTCAAGATTATCGACGATCCAGCTCGCGATGCCCGGGAAACGCTCCAGCCCGGAGCGCTTTTGAATGGAGGCCAGGATTTTCACCTCCGCCATCACACGCCGGTGCAGATCGGGAAGATTGAGATCGTGCAGAAACGGATCGATATTCTTCCTGTCTTTGACGGACAGGAACGCAATGCTGTGGCGGTCGAAAAACATGGCGGGGCGATCGGGCATGGACGATAACGCCTCGAAAGCCCTCAGCATATCTTCGGGGTTGCGGATATAGAACTTCTTGAGCTTTTCAGACAGGCAATGAATTTCCGGATTAAGCGCATAAAGGCATCTTTCCAGCCCGAAGCCAAGGCTGCGGTTGCGCAAATAGGCCCTCGCCCCGTCATAGCGGCTGATAAGGCCGGAAACGTCGGGGATCATGTCATTTTGCAGGTCAAGCCATTGCGTAATGAAATAGGCCATGAAGAAATCGGTATATGTTTGCAAGTCGCGCCTGAGAATATAAGCCTCCGTCAAGGCGGCACCGACACCGTCGGGCATAACGGTGATATTGCGGTAGCGCAAGGGCGCAGCGGGATCGAGGGCCATTCCGACGCGGGTGACGAGCTGTTCGGCATAATGCGAGCCTTTATCGCCCTCATTAGCGATCTTGATCGCGTTCTCGTAACGCGCCATCAGCATTTTATCGCTCAGCGCCCTTGAAATCCATTGTTCGACCTCACCATTTTCAATGAGAAGGCGCGCCTCCGCTATATCTTGATTCAAATCCTGCGCGAGGAGTTCAGGGCGGATATATTTCTCCCCCCTGAATATAAGGGGGCGTGATGCCTTACTCTTTTTCGCCGGCTGTTTCGGGCTGAGCCTGCGCCCGTCAAGCCATTGGACGACCTCGTCGAGCGTCCATCTTTGCCGCGCATCATCCTGAAGCAGCCCGCGCATAAGTTCAAGGATAGCGCCGGAAAGCCTGTCCTTTCCCAAAAGCAGGATATAGCTGCCATCCTCCATCTTCCTTTCAATGATCTCGCCGTCACTGAGCCTTTCAGACGGGTCGCCATGCCGTAAAAGGAGCGCGAGGCAAACACCGAGCGCATAGAGATCGTCCTGTTCCGTCCCCTCTCCCCGGCCTATGGGGCTGCACATGGCCCGATCGATTGTTTCATACAGGACGGGCTGGGTATAACCCGGCGGGAGCGAAAAGCATTCCCCAAGAATAACCCGTTCAAAGTCACCGGCCCCGCCGTCATAAATATTTGAAAGCCGGATGCCCCCGTGAAAAATATGCCTGTCGCGCAATTCAAGGAGGGCCGAAACCAGCGGACGGACAACCGCGCTGACGACTCTTTCAGGGCGCATGCCGAGGCCGCCGCGCGTGTCGTCCTGCATCAGCCTGTTGCCGAGGCGGTTTTCATAGAGGAAGCAATATTTCTGTTTCCCCGCAGGCGGCCAGTCAACGACCCCCGCCTGTTCCAGATGGATAAGGCCCGGATTCATGATTTGCGCGTAACTGGAGGCTTTCATCGAGCGGGGGCTGAGATGATCCTCGCAAATATAGGCGATCATATTTTGCGGCAGGCGATCGTCGCCGCGCGCCGCATAAGCCTTGACCGGCCCGCGATCATATTGCGGCAACCTTGCGCCCGTCATAATGACCGCATGCGGGCCGAACGGCACCTCCGCCAAAGACAGCCCTGCTGCCTGCGCCGGAAATTCTTCCGGGGCTTTTTGCGTTTCTGCCGGTTCGTCCTGAACCGTTTCATCTGTCATTGGCGTTGCAATCCGATAGAATAGTTAAAGCATACAGAATGCCTGAAGAGGCTTAACCTATTCTAAACAGATTACGGTAAAAATCCAGTCAAGGCTGAAACTTAGCTGAAAAACGGGTCTTGCATCAGGATTGTGTCGTCGCGATCGGGGCTGGTGGAGAGCAAGGTTACGGGCGCTTCGATCAGCTCTTCGACCAGTTTTATGTATTTTATAGCCGCCGCGTTCAACTCCGCCCAGCTCCGCGCCCCTTGCGTGCTGTCCTTCCATCCCGGAACAGTCCGGTAAACAGGCTTCACGGCGGCCTGTTCGATCTGTGATGCCGGAAGATAATCCAGGCGCGCGCCGTCAAGTTCATACCCCACACAGATTTTAAGTTCGTCAAACCCGTCAAGCACATCGAGCTTCGTCAGGGCAATGCCGTCAATCCCGCCCGTTTTCACCGCCTGCCGGACGGCGACGGCGTCGAACCAGCCGCAACGGCGCTTCCGGCCCGTCACCGTTCCGAATTCATGGCCGCGCTGGCCGATAAGATCGCCTGTTTCATCATGCAGTTCCGTCGGGAACGGCCCTGCTCCGACGCGGGTCGTATAAGCCTTTGTAATACCAAGGACATAGCCGATATGGCGCGGCCCGATGCCGGAACCTGTCGCCGCCTGCGCCGCGACGATATTGGACGAGGTGACATAAGGATAGGTTCCGTGATCGACATCGAGCATATGCCCCTGCGCCCCTTCAAAAAGAACTTTTTCGCCTTTGAAGCGCGCTTCTTCGAGCCTTTTCCAGACGACGCCGGCATAGGGCAGGATTTGATCGGCAATCCGCATCAGCTTGTCATAGGTTTCCGCGCTGCTGACTTCATCCCACCCAAAACCGCGCATCAGCGCATTGTTATAGGCGACAAGCGTTTCAAGCTTTTCCTTGACGCTGTCCGCATGGGCCAGATCGCACACGCGCAAGCCGCGCCGCGCAACCTTGTCCTGATAGCACGGGCCGATGCCGCGCCCCGTCGTGCCGATTTTCTTGTCGCCGCGCGCGGCCTCGATCGCCCTGTCAATATCGCCGTGGAGCGGCAGGATAAGGGCCGCATTTTCCGCGATCATCAGGTTTTCAGGGGAAATTTCAACACCTTGCGCGCCGACACGTTCAATTTCGGCGAGGAACGCCCACGGATCGATGACGACGCCGTTGCCAAGAATGGAAAGCTTGCCTTTGCGGACGATACCGGACGGAAGAAGGGAGAGTTTATAGGTCACGCCGTCAATGACGAGCGTATGGCCCGCATTATGGCCGCCCTGAAACCGCACGACCACATCGGCGCGGCTGGAAAGCCAGTCGACGATCTTACCCTTGCCCTCATCGCCCCATTGGGAACCGACAACCGTTACATTTGCCATAAGAAACCTCCAAAAGCCTGTTCTTTTTCCTTTCATGTCTTAGAAGAAGAACACGCGGCCCGCAAGGCTTATAGGGCGGACGGCTTTGTTTATTTTACGGTAAGGGCGTCATAGGGGGAAAAACCGGTGCCGAACCCCGATAATTCGTCAATTCCCGGCTTGCCGGCGGCGGTGGCCATAATCAGTCTGGCTTCCTTGTGATCCGCTTTCATAACGACGGCATATTCCGCCGCGAGTATATCAAGCGCCTTATTGCCCTGATCGATATAGGTATAGCCCATATTCGTCACGTCCTTCTCTTCGCCGAAAACACGCGTCGCGATTTGGGCGAGGACATAGGGATTGCTGCTGTTTGCCAAGGTTTCCATGAAGAGCTTGCGGGCGCTTGGATTGCCTGCGGGCCTTACGATGGTTTCCCCGCGCTCCAGAACGTCGATAATAGAGTTTATCTGCTCTTCGGTCATCAGCTCCCGCACACGGGCCTGGCGGAGCTTGTCTTCCGTCAATGAATAGCGCGCCGTATTGCGTATGGAAACGCTTTCAAAGGATGTCGTCTTGATTTCCCCCATACCCGCAATGGCCATGACGTCTTTTCCAACGCAGCGAACGACGCCTTTATCCTCAAGGAAATACGTCTTCCCTTTCTTGCAGCCCTCAACAGGCGTCAGCGGCAGGGCTTCTTGCGCAATCCGCTCTATCTCCCGCACTCTTTTCAAAATGGCAGGCGGCAGTTCGCGGGTCAGCGAGGCAATGCTGTTCACGGTAAAAGCTTTTTGGGCAGTCCCCTTGGAGGGGGTTTTGGAAGAGATACGCATTCAACACCATATTGCGGTTCGGTTATCAGTAGCGGCACAGTAGCGAAGCCCCGCCATTACGTCAATAAACGCGCAACAGGCTGAAATATAATGATGTTTTAAGGGGAGTCAGTGCCTGATTTTTTAAATTTCCTGAAAAAACCCGTGTCGGGCAGCTCACCATGCGCGGCCATGCGCCGCATTTCCCGCGCTGCAAGCAAGGTTTTGATGGCCTGCGTATGATTATGTTGCGTGGCGATGTTCAGGGCGGTACGGCCTTGCGCATCACGCGCATCCAGATCGGCGCCCTCCATCACCAACAGGCGGATGGCAGGAGAGTCCCCCGCTTCCGCCGCTCGGTGCAGCCTTGCTTCAAGGCCCCGCGCTTTCTTTTCCGGTTCCGGCAAGGCTTGCCGCATATGATTGTCCGCAGGAACCGCCATGGGCGCAGCATCAATGCTTGCCGCCGCCGTCTTGTGACCGTTATCTTGCGCCGCTGCCTGTTCTTTCGCAAAGCCGACAACGCGCTCCCACAACATGGCGAGCTTTACGCTCTCCTGTTTTTCCCCCGGCATGGTTGCGGCCACTGGCGGGACGGCATTATTCGCCGCCGCCCTGGTTGCGGTTCTTGCCACACCGCGCCGGTAAAAACGCACGCCAAAATTACCGCCCGTTATTTTCTTCATGCACTTGCCCTTTCGATGACAGCGCAAAGCTCGCCCGCGATTTTTTCGATCACCTGTTCATTGTCCCCTTCGACCATCACACGGATCAAAGGCTCGGTTCCCGATTTACGGATAAGAATCCGGCCATTCTCCGCCAAGGTTTTTTGCGCCTCGCCAATGGCCTTTTGAACGCCGCTATCCTCCAGCGGCGCCTGTCCGCGCTGATATCTCACATTTTGTAATATTTGCGGCATCGGCGTGAAAAGCCTGCATGTTTCCGACGCGCTCTTGCCGCCGCGCTTGACGATGGAAAGCACCTGTATCGCCGCCAGCAGCCCGTCCCCCGTCGTCCCGAAATCCGCCATGACGACATGGCCCGATTGTTCGCCGCCGAGATTGAACGCGCCCCCGCGCATCCGCTCGACCACATAGCGGTCGCCGACGGATGTGCGCTCAAGCTTGATATTCTTCGCGCCGAGAAAACGCTCAAGCCCCAGATTGGACATGACGGTTGCAACGACGGCGCCGTTCGCGAGCGCGCCGCGCTCTTTCATATCAAGCGCGAGAAGCGCCATAATCTGGTCGCCGTCTATTTTCGCGCCTTTTTCATCGACGACGATAAGACGGTCGGCATCTCCATCGAGCGCAATCCCGATATGGGCTTTTTCTTCAAGCACCCTTGCCTGTAGCGCCGCAACATCGGTCGCGCCGCATTTATCATTGATATTGCGGCCATTGGGGCGGTCGCCCATGGCAATGACGTCCGCTTCAAGCTCCCACAAAATTTGCGGGGCGACCTTATAGGCGGCGCCGTTGGCGCAATCGACGACGATTTTCAATCCCGCAAGGCTTTCGCCTTTCGCAAGCGCGCCTTTCAAAAACTCGATATAGCGCCCGCCCGCGTCCTCCATCCGCCATGCGCGGCCAATCAAATCGGCGGCGGGAAGGATTTCCGTTTGATCCATTTCCATCGCGGCTTCGATCTCCATCTCCAGCGCATCGGAGAGCTTATAGCCGTCGCTGCCGAACAGCTTGATCCCGTTATCCTGATAGGGGTTGTGGGACGCGGAAATCATGACCCCGGCATCGGCGCGCAAAGACCGCGTCAGCATGGCAATCGCCGGCGTCGGAACGGGGCCGGTAAAGATGACCTCCATCCCCATGGATACGAAACCGGCGGCCATCGCCTGTTCCAGCATATAGCCGGAAAGGCGCGTATCCTTGCCGATAACGACGCGATTCATCACATTGCCTTGCTGATGCGCGCGCAGCACATAGGCCGTTGCCTGCGCCACGCGCAGCGCCATATCCGCCGTCATCGGGGGAATATTGGCCATACCACGGATACCATCCGTGCCGAAATAATTGCGGGACTGACTCATGTTGCTGATTCTAAAGCATTAACCATTTGGTGACCAGAGGGGGAATTAAAATTGACATAATATAAATCCTCGCCTATAACTCCCTCAAAATGAAAGTAGCACACTATGCAGTTAATACCGCCCGACTGGCAATTCAAAATTGGGTTTCATATTGATTCAATGGACGAGGCCCTGAACGAAGGAAGCCTCTATACCCCCTTCACCGCGGCAACCGGAATCCATGAAACATTCAATTCATGTTATGCCATCGCCTGCAATCATATGGTCGATTATATCGAAACCTATTTCGGTTCGGTCGAGGCTTTTGATTCTTTCCTGAAAGCCGACATTCAGGCCCTCGCCCATAAGTCGTCCCTCACTATCGACATGGAAGAACAATGGACGGATTACCGTTCCATCACAGGCAGCACGACCGAACAGGCGCATCATATCAAACGCAGCTATGCGCAACTTTACCTCAATGCCCTGAAAGATATCAGCACCGCCCTTCTCGATCAGGTCGTCATCGATCATCGCGTGCGCGCGCCCTGATCAATCCGGCCCGCCCCCAAGCGCCAACCGGATTATCGCGCCTCTTCAGCCATGACTTATATGCATGGCTCCACTTCGTTTTTCGTTGACATCCGCCGGCCAATAAGTTACTTATAGGTTAACGATAAATAAAAAATAGACGGGGAGATATCATAGGGCGCAGGCCCGCCGCTATCTCAGAGATAAACAAGAATAAAGAGCGCAAATGCCGTTTTTGCGAACGGGACATTATACGCCGGAATTATGGGAGATATTACGATGCCAACACTGCGTTCACACTTTGCCCGCCATGCAGGCCCGCCGCACCCTTCAATACCGCCGGCGCCTGTGGCTCAGCGCCTCAAGGCTCAAAGCCGCGCCCTTCAATAAAAACACTATTCCACCGGAAAGAAAACAAGATGAAACGCAATAACAAGATTAGCTGGTCGAAAAAAACCATTATACGCTGCACCGTTTCAGGAAGACGAATCGTCTGGACAAAATAATCCGGCGGCGCTTTTTTCTGGATAGTTCCTCTCTCTTCTACGACCAAACGGCGGAAAAAGATATGGCCCCCTCACCATGTCTTTTTCTGCATTCATGCCTTACAACAATGCTATCGGGTAAGGAAGATCGCTTACGCCTGCACCGGGAAGTCGGCTGTTGACGGAACGGATGAACGCGTTCCGGAAGGAACAGGCTCGTCGCTTACATCGCGGATAATCGGCTCGCCGCGGAGCAATCCCTTAATCTCGTCGCCCGTCAGCATTTCATATTCCAGCAATGCCTTGGCGACGGCGTGAAGTTCTTCGATATGGGTCGTCAGCACTTCTGTCGCGCGGGCATAGGCGTTCTGGACGATCTGCTTGATTTCCGCGTCGATGATCGCCGCCGTGTCGTCGGACAGGTTTTTCGATTGCGTCACGGAATGGCCCAAAAAGACTTCTTCCTGATTGGAGCCGTATAGAATCGGGCCGAGCTTGTCGGACATGCCCCATTCCGTCACCATGCGGCGCGCCATTTCGGTCGCCATGCGGATGTCGGACGACGCGCCCGTCGTTACTTTTTCAGGGCCGAAGATAATCTCCTCGGCAATCCGCCCGCCCATCGCCACGGCAAGGTCGGCTTTTAATTTTGCCTTGGAAACGGAAATGCGGTCGCCTTCGGGAAGGCGCATCACCATGCCGAGCGCGCGCCCGCGCGGAATGATGGTGGCTTTATGGATCGGGTCTGATTCTTCCTCATGGATGGCGACGACGGCGTGGCCCGCCTCGTGATAGGCGGTGAGTTTTTTCTCTTCTTCCGTCATCACCATGGATTTGCGCTCGGCGCCCATCATCACCTTGTCCTTGGCGTCTTCAAATTCCTGCATGCTGACAACACGCTTGCCGCGGCGGGCCGCCAATAACGCGGCTTCATTCACGAGGTTGGCAAGATCCGCGCCCGAAAATCCCGGCGTACCGCGGGCCAGAACCAATGGAACGACATTTTGCGCCAGCGGTACTTTTTTCATATGGACGGAGAGAATCTTCTCGCGGCCCTTGACGTCCGGCAAAGGCACGACAATCTGGCGGTCGAAACGGCCGGGACGCAAAAGGGCCGGATCAAGAACGTCGGGACGGTTGGTGGCGGCAATCAGGATAACACCTTCATTCGCCTCGAACCCGTCCATTTCGACGAGGAGCTGGTTGAGCGTTTGTTCGCGCTCGTCATTCCCGCCGCCAAGCCCGGCGCCGCGGTGACGCCCGACAGCGTCAATTTCGTCGATAAAGATAATGCAGGGCGCGCTGCGTTTCGCCTGTTCGAACATATCGCGGACGCGGCTCGCGCCGACGCCGACGAACATCTCGACAAAGTCAGAGCCGGAAATGGTGAAGAAAGGCACGTTCGCCTCCCCCGCGACCGCACGGGCGGTCAGAGTCTTCCCCGTCCCCGGAGGGCCGACCAGAAGCGCGCCTTTGGGAATCTTCCCGCCAAGGCGCTGGAATTTTTGCGGGTCTTTCAGGAATTCTACGATTTCCTGAAGCTCGACCTTCGCTTCGTCAATCCCCGCAACATCCTCGAACGTCACGCGGCCATGTTTTTCGGTCAGAAGCCGCGCGCGGGATTTGCCGAAGCCCATCGCGCCGCCGCCGCCCTTGCCCTGCATCTGGCGCATGAAGAAAATCCACACGCCGATGAGGAGCAGCATCGGGAACCACGAAATCAGAATCCCCATGGCGCTGATTTTTTCCGGGTCTTCGGCTTCCGCCGTGATTTTTACGCCCGTTCCGTCAAGCCGTTCGACGACATTTTCATTTTGCGGGATGCGCGCCTTGAACACGCCGCCGCCGGATGTCAGGTGACCGGAAACTTCCTGCCCCTTGATTGTCACATCGGATACGCGTCCCGCCCGCGCCTCGGCCATGAAATCGCTATAGGCCATCGTTTCCGCACGGCCCGATACGCCGGACGGGGGATTCGCCTGAAACACGTTAAAAAGAAAAACCATCATAAAGCCGATGGCGAGCCAGAACATCAGATTGCGACCAAAACCGTTCACGCGTTCACTTCCTTACATCATCAATAAATCAAGCCGGATAGTAGGAGGAAATAGCCCCCTTGTCCAAGGAAACAAGCCATTTCCATCCTTAATATTATGCTATATTCAGGCTTTTTCGGGGCGAATTATTCCATATTGTTTAAAAGCAAGAGGGGAATATTCTCTTTCAAGGCAGCTATGGATTTCTGCTCCGCACCATGAAGAAGCTCATAGAACATGCCGTCATGGCCGACTTCCAGCCAGATTCGGCTATCCTCTTTTTCCCACACGGCCCTGATCCTTAAATCACCGTCCCGCAAGGCGCGGCCCCAAAATTGCGGATAATATCTGTAACGCCCGTTTTTCCAGACCATCTCTTCATGCAGCGGCGGGCCAAGCTCCTGCTCCAGCGCCACCTGCCTTTGCGCGAACAGATCGAGGATGGCTTGCGGCGAGGGATCATGCAGCTCGCGGTAGGCGCTCTGGCCGCGCCATAATTCCCCGTCCTTGAATTCATAAACGATGAGGCGGCGGTATTTATCGGGCTGTTCGAGGAAATAGAGCCTGCCATTTTCCTCGCGATCGAAAAGCGCTTTTTCATACCGGCGTACATCCTCTTTCCCGGCGCCCCAGATCATGCCGCGAAAATGGCTTTCCTGCGCGGCCGCGGCGGCGGGAGAGAAAGCCGCCATGACAAGAACAAGGGAGAATAAAACGGATGCAAAAATCTTCATTCTTTTCCAATCCATAATGACTCATTCCTGCGGTCGAGTGCAAAAACACAGCCGCCGAGCGTCGCCCCTTTAAACTCCCCGTCCCTTAAAATCCGCTCCAGCAGCTTTTCAAGCCTTTCCAGCCGCGGCCCGTAACCGTCACCGGGATGGAGCCTTTCCATCACGGCCAAAATAACGCGCAGGGCCAGTTCCTCATGCGCGGCATGCAGCGCCCTGTAATCAAACATGAAGCCGTCATCCTTTTGTTCTTTGAGCGCGTGCGTGAAGAGATCCTGCCCCATATCGTCAAGCGCCGCCTTTGCACGGGCCATCCGCCGCGCAGTCATGCCGAGCCGCTTTGCGCTTAACCCCTCTTCTTCCAGAATCGGGCGGGCGGCGCGCAGGCGCGGGCGCAGATAATCCCCGTTGCTGTTGGTCGGATCGCTCACATAGGGTATATCGTTTTCATCGCAAAACCGCACCAGTTCCGCTTTGGGAATATCGAGCAATGGCCGCAAAAGCGTGATGCCGAGCCGCTCCATGGGGTGCCGTTTGCGCATCCCCGCAAGCCCGTCAAGGCCGCTGCCCCTGGACAGCCGGATAAGGACAGTTTCGGCCTGATCGTCCGCATGGTGGGCAATAAAAAGGGAATCCGCTCCCGCCTCTTTCATCGAAGCCGCCATAAGGGCATAGCGGGCGGCGCGCGCCTCTTCCAGAATGCGCGTTTCCGGCTTTTCGCCTTCCCAGCGCAGGATATGGTGGGTTACGCCGGGCCAGCCCCCGACCCAGGCGGATACTTGCGCGGCCTCCGCGGCGCTTTCCGCACGAAGCCCGTGATCGACCGTATAGGCATGAACGGCAATATCATGGCGCAGCGCCCATTCCGACAAAAGCCGCAGCAAGGCCATGGAATCCGGCCCGCCCGAAACGCCCGCGGCAATGACGCTTCCGGCCCTTAAAGGCGGAAATACCTGCATTTCCCTATCAAAATCAAAAGAGGCCGCGCCCATAAGAAGGTTTTAATCCCTCAACCCGCCTTTGTCATCCGCCATTCGGCAAATCCGGCCAGTTGGCAATGCGAATTAGCAGCCCAGCTTGTCCGTTTCCTGATCGCCGCGCGCCAGCACAGGCGCAGGCCCGTCCGGATATTGGGCTTTAAGCTGGCGCAGCGCCACGCAGGCCCCGTCCTTTTGCCCCTGTCCGGCGAGCGACATGCCGAGCTTCAAGAGATTATCGGCAGCTTTCGGCCCGTTCGGATATTTCTGGTAGGCTTCGGCAAAGCTGCGCGACGCCTTGTCGAAATCGCCGCGCACATAATGGGTTTCCCCAAGCCAATAGAGCGCGTTCGGCGCGAGGGCGTGGGAGGGGTAATCCTGCAGGAAGCGCGAAAAGGACTGTTCCGCCGCGGCATAGTCCGCCTGTTTTATCTGTGAAAAACCCTGTTCGTAAATGGACGCGGCATCAAGCCCGCCGCTGCTGGAACTGGCGGCGGCAGGTTCCGCAGCAACCGCGGCGGGCTGCTGCATGCCGGCAGTTCCCGCCCCCGCCACAGGGGCGATTTGCGCATTGATTTCCACGGAAGAGGACGGCCCCGGGCCTTGCAACGGCATGGGGGGCGCCGCCGCCGAAGAGCGGCTTTGGAGCATTTGCTCTTCATTGCGCTCAAAACGCTGGCGGGTTTCATGTTCCAGCGCCTCCAGCTTTTGCTGCAACTGCTGGTTATCATGGGCTTGCAGCTCCATCCGTCCGGTCAGATTACGCAGATCGCTTTCAAGCTGCATCAGGCGCCCTTGAAATTCGATGAGGGAATCATTCGCCCCCTGCGATATTGGCGGCGGCGGCTCTCCCTTATAAACCGCGCGGTTCAGCGTATCGACTTCATTCTCGATACGCTTTAAACGGTTCAATACGTCGCTGGATTGTGCGGATGCAGGAACGGCAAGGCCCAATAAAACACCGCCCCCGATAACGCAAAGGCACAAAGGACGGATCCTTTGTGCCAATGGTTTTGATCTGTTCTTGCGAACGGAAAGTTTTCCTGCCGCTTCAGACATTCTCTTTCCTTTTATTCAGATTTACTGAACGACCGTTACGCCGCGGCGGTTTTGCGCCCAGGAGGCAGCATCCGATCCGACAACGGCCGGACGCTCTTTACCGTAGCTGATCGTATTGATGCGCGAAGAGGAAACGCCCATGGATACAAGGTAGTTACGCACGGATTGCGCGCGGCGCTCGCCAAGGGCGATGTTGTATTCACGGGTGCCGCGTTCGTCGGCATGGCCTTCGATCGTGATTGACAGGTTCGGATAACGGTTCAGCCATTCCGCCTGACGGTTCAGCGTGTCGCGGGCTTCGGGGGCGACGTCATAGCTGTCATAGGCAAAGAAGACGCGGTCGCCGACATTCGTCGCCAGATCCTGCTGGGAACCCGGAACGGCGGAGCTGTCATAACCGCCGGCGCCATATCCATCGACACCGGAACCGTCAACGCCGGAGCCATGGCTGTAATCGACGCGTTCGCCGACTGTTACACCGCCGGCATCTTCTTCCTTCGTGGTTGAACAAGCTGCGACCGAAACGGCCAGAAGAGCAATTGCGAGCGTACGGACGAGCATTGAAAGACTCCTTTAAGTGAAATAATTGCGTTTGTACGTGAAAGAATACGTAGGAACACGCGATTCGGTTCCTTCCGACACTTTTATTATCGTTCAAAAGGACTGACAAGCCCCCACATAACAATACCTTATTCTATTCACATTTAATCCACAATCGAGCGCAGGAACGCCTCGGCATCCAGCCTGTCCCGCGCATCGGGGACGGCGGCGATATATTTTTCCAGCTCGCCCGCGGCACGCGCGCGGTCGCCTGTTTTGGCGTAAAGCACACCCGCATCCAGCCATAGGCGGTGATCATCAGGCGCAAAGAGCCGCATTCTCTCCACACAGCCAAGCGCGGCCCCGTAATCCTCCCCCCTGATATAGCGGGATTTCAAGATATTATGAAGCGTCAGGAGAATATCCCTGTTCGGGCATGGCGTATAATAAGAGGCCGAAAGCTCCGCCCCCTCTCCCGCCTTCTCCTTCACAAGCGCGCGCAGCTGCGGTGCCTCCATGCGGGCGCAACCATTGGCGGGGTCGAAGATGATGCGTTCGCCCCCATGCTGGATGCGGCAAAGAAAATGGCCGGGGAAGTCCAGCCCGTCCAGCTCCCAGCTATTGTCGCGGCCCGCCTGGATATAAAGGATGGCGAGCGCGGCGACATGCCCCTTGCGCCTGTCCATCACGCGTATCATGTCGGTATTTTCTATGTCGCCCAGATCGCCCGCCGCGGCGTTATCGGCATGGTAATTTTCAGCATCCGCCAGAATATGCTTGAGCGCGGCAAGGCGCACCGCCGCGTCGTCGCGCGCACCGGCATTCAAGAGCGCACAGTAACGCTCGCCGACCTGCGTTGCCGCCTTTGAAAAATGGTTGAAATAACGGTCTGTAACAATCCCCGGATGGGCCGGCGCCGCAAGCGCGATGGAAAGAGTGACAAGGTTGAGATCGCTATCCGCCTTGCCGCCGGCCTCTTGCAAGATCCGCAGCGCGTCAAAGCTCACTGCGTCACACCTGCCGGAATGACTGGCTCGCCCACCATCTTCACATAGCTGACGACCTGTTTCACATTCGGGATCGTGCGGGCGATGCTGATGACGCGGTCAAGCTCCGCCTGACTCATCGAAACGCCCATCAGATAAACGACGCCCTGCACCGTGTCGATGGAATAGTTGAGCGACTGGATGTTCTTTTCAAACGTAATCGCCGTGCGCAGGCGCGTCGTGATCCAGCCATCGCGCACAAACCCCGGAACGCCGTCGCTGTTCGCGACCTGTATTTCATTGATGACCTGCTTGACGCCCTCGACCTGCCAGACAAGGCGGACGGCCTCGACGCGGTGTTCGGGGTTCTGGACGATCCCCGTAATCAGCACGCGGCCCTGGTTGACCGTCGTCGAAAGCTTGGAGAATGTTTCAAGATCGTATTTCAGCCACGCATCGTTGATATGCGCCTTGATCATCGTATCGTTCCATGCCCGCGGGATGCCGCCTTCCTGCGAGGCCGCGGTGCCGACCGTCGCGGCCGCCCCCGTCGCCAGCCCCAGCGGCGTACAGGCCGCGAGAAGCGATGCGGCGCAAGCGGAAAAGACAAGAGCATAAAGTGCCTGACGCATATTTTTCATTCCCAATAATTTCATTCCCAATAATAAGCGTGGTAATTCTGGCAAGATTATGCCGCAAGCGGTCGCGCCGCCTCCGGCACGCTCCTTATATTATGCGGCGAGGACGGTTCTTTTGTCCAGCCCCGTAGCTCAGCTTTCCGTTTCCCAAGCCTGCGGAACGTAACGATAGCCCGAATCCTGTTTGAGCGCGTGGCCGATGGCCGGAAAAACCAGATGCATGCCGGCGATACGGATCCTGTCCGTTGCGACCTCATCCAGAATCGCCGCACGGGTGGCGCGCGCCGCGTCGGGGTCTGTATCAAACGCGATGCTTACCGCCGGATTGGCGAATTGCACCGCCGGAATATGGACGATATCGCCCCAGATGACGAGCTGTTCCCTGCCGCTTGAAACGCGCACGCCGCTATGGCCGGGCGTGTGGCCCGGAAGGTGAATGGCGGAAAGCCCGCCGCCCAGATCCGCGTTCTTCGCGAAAGTTTCGATGCGCCCGCCCTTCTTATACGGATCGAGATTGCGGCGCGCGAAATCAAACATTTGTTTCATGGAGGGGTGCGCGGCCATCTGCGCGTCATCATACCAGAAATCAAGCTCTTCCGCCGCGATGCGGATGGTTGCCCGTTCAAAAGCGCGGCTGCTCTCACCGTTCAGCAGCCCGTTCGTATGATCCGGATGCGCGTGGGTGATGATAATTTCATCAACCTGCTCAGGCTCTATTCCCGATGCGGCCAGATTCGAGGCGAAATTTCCAAGCGTCGGAGCATAGCCTTTCGCGCCCGTATCGACCAGCGTGATCTTTTTCCCGTTATTGATGACAAAACCGTTCACATAGGCCGGAAAATCTTTTGCGTTCCGGATGAAGTTATCGCGGCGGGACTCTTTAAGCATATCCGCGTCCGCGCCAATGAGAAGATCGTCGCCAAGCGTCATACCGCCGTCGAGCAGGCTTGTGACCTCTATCTTGCCGACCTTCGTGCGGTAAAAACCGGGCGCCTGGCGGCGGCCTTGCGCGGCGGCGGCCCTGGACAAAGAAAGCTCAAGCGGGGAGAGGCCAACCGCCCCTGCCGCAACGGCAGCAACCGCGCCGCCAACCACAAAATTCCGTCTGCTGAGTGCCATATCAATCTCCCGCATCGCTGATAAAAAAGACCCTTTTTAAATGCCACGCTTTGCGCTCTTTTTCAATCACCGCAAAACGCCGCTCATTCCATGAACGCATTTTCCATGTGCTGTATGCGGAACGGCAATTGCACCGCCATCACGTCAAAACGCATCGCCATGCCCGCCTTGTCCGGATTAAGCATGATGTAATAAGAGGCCGCGTCATTGATGCGGGCGCGCATGCGCGGCGTGATGGAATAAAGCGCGTCGTCTATCGCGGCGCGCGCCTTGACCTCGATAAAGACGACATAATCGTCATCAAGCGCGATGATATCTATTTCGCCGACCGGTGTTTTGTAACGCCGCTCCAGTATTTCATAGCCCTTCGCCCGCAGGAAAATTTCAGCGGCTTTTTCTGCCGCAATCCCGCGCTCATGGCTCGTGGCCTTTACGTTCATGCCTTCCCTGAAAGCTTGAGTGCCAGCATATAGATGGTCTTACGCGGTTTTCCGGTGGTTTCCGCGACCATATCGGCAGCATCGCGTACGGAGAGAGTTTTAAGGGCCTGTTTCAATTGCCCCTCGATCGTTTCGCTCGGTATTTCCTCGGTCTTGTTTTCACCGATTGCCAGCACGATCTCTCCTTTCGGCGCGCCGTTTTCCTGTACCCATGTGAGGAGATCGGAAAGCTTGCCGCGGCGCGTTTCCTCATAAAGCTTGCTGATCTCGCGCGACAGGGCGGCGGGGCGGTTGCCGAGAACTTTCTGGATATCCTTCAGGCTTTCTTCAAGGCGCGGGCCGGTTTCATAGCATATCAGCGTGCCGGGCCTGTCCGCCCATTTTTCCAAAAGGCTTTTGCGCGGGCCGGAACGCGCGGGCAAAAACCCGACAAAAGAAAAAGCGTCCGTCGGCAGCCCCGATAATTGCAGCGCGGGCAACACCGCATTCGCCCCCGGCAGTGCCTGCACCGGAAAGCCCGCAGCAACCACATCGCGCACAAGCTTATAGCCCGGATCGGAAATAAGGGGCGTTCCCGCGTCGCTGATAAGCGCGACGCTTTCCCCCTCCTCTATGACTTTTAAAATATTGGAGCGATCCTTTTCATTCGCGTGATCGTTATAGACGCGCATCGTCTTTTTCAGGCCGAAGGCTTTCAGCAATTTTCCGCTGACGCGCGTATCCTCGCACACGACGAGATCCGCCGACGCCAGAACATCCAGTGCACGGAATGTTACATCGCGCATATTGCCAATCGGCGTCGGCACGAGATATAACCCCGCTTTCAGGGAAAGCTCCTGTGGTGTACGCTCCGTTTTTTGTGTAAGATCCTTGCTCATGCCCGTAACACCTGTAAAACCGTAAATCGCCAGAACCATGAGAGTATCAGGCCCATGACAGTCTTTCATCGCTTTTATCGCGTTTTTCCCCTTTTCCTTATAACGGCGCTCCTGCTGACCGGATGCAGCGGCGGGCAGGATCTCTGGCGGACAGGTTCCGCCGCGCCCGGCGCAAAAGACGGACAGGCAACGGGCGATACTGTTTATGCAGCCCTCCCGTCTTCGGATGATGCCGGCGGCCCCGCTATCAAAGCGGCGATCCTCCTCCCGCTTTCCGGCGCGCACGCGGCGCTGGGGCAATCCATGCTGCAAGCGGCGCAGCTCGCCGTCTTTGATTTGGGATATGAAAATTTCGAGCTTTTGCCGCGCGATACGGCCAAGGGTGCGGGCGAAGCCGCAAGATCCGCCCTGCATGACGGCGCGCAAATCATTCTGGGGCCGCTTTTCGCCGAAGACGTCCACAGCGCCAAGCAAGCCACGGCAGGAAGCAACGTCAATATCATCGCTTTTTCCACCGACTGGAGCCTTGCGGGGCCGAACACCTATATTATGGGCTTTCTCCCTTTCGGGCAGGTTGACCGGATTACGCGCTATGCGGCGGCGAACGGCCTGAAGCGCCCGGCAATCGCCGCCGCCGCCGATGCTTACGGCACGGCGACCTCTTCCCGTTTTGAAGAACAAGCGCGGCTGAACGGCCTGACAATCTCCCGCGTCCTGTCGGACGTCAACGGCTATGATTCCGTCTTTATCCCCGCCGGCGGCAACGCCCTTTCGGGGATTCTACAACGTGTAACCAATAAAAACGCCCAAAAGCTTGGCACGGGGCTGTGGGACGATGCCCGCATCGCCGCCATGCCGGAAATGAACGGCGCATGGTTCGCCGCCCCCTCGCCGGCGGCGCGGAGGGATTTTGAAACCCGCTTTCAGGCGACCTATGGAACGAAGCCGCAAAGGCTCGGCACGCTTGCCTATGACGCAACGGCGCTGGTTGCGGCCCTTGCAAAATCCGGCGGCTTTACGGCGGCGAATATCACCAACCCGAACGGATTTGCGGGCGTTGACGGGATCGTGCGTTTCAATAATGCGGGGCTTGCGGAACGGGGCCTTGCCATTCTCGAAATCAGGAACGGCTCTATTATAGAGCGCGATCCCGCCCCGTCATCTTTTGTAAAATAAGGGCGGCAGGCCGGATAAAGAAAAAGCGCCCTGAACATAAGGCGCTTTTTTCATGACCGCATGCCTGAAGGTCAGGCCGCGATATTGTTCATATTCAACCAGCGTTTCGCGCGGGTCAATATTTCGGCAAAGGCTTCCTTGCCGCGGAACCCCTGCACCGGTGAATGCGTCCTTGCAGGAAGCGGCAATCCTTTTCTTTGCTTGCGGTGCAGCACAAGGCGGCGCTCCATCGCCTGAAAGATTTTTTCGGGGACATTGACGCCGGACGCTTTTTCAAGCCCCTTAAAGCCGGGGAAAGTATTGGCCTCGCATATCGTATAGCCGCCGTTTTTCAGGAAAAGCAGGTCAATCCCGCCAATCTGGATGTCCAGCGCATTGGCGGTGCGCACCGCCAGATCGATGGCCTGTTTATCCGCATGGAACTGGTGGACGGAACCGCCGGAGCTGTAATTCGCCTTGAAGTCGCCCTCCTTGGCGCGGCGTTCCATCGCGGCGACCAGCTCGCCGTCCACGACGAACATGCGCAGATCGCGGCCACGGCTGGCCTCGACAAATTCCTGAAAGATAAGCTGGATGTCCGGGCTGGTCTGGCCAATCAGATCCATCTGGTCGCGGAACGCCTTGGCGTTTTCAATCAGGAAAACCCCGACACCGAGCGCCCCTTTCAGGGTTTTGACGACAACCGGAAAGCCGAGCGTCGTTTCGATAAGATTGACCATATTTTCGTCAATCGGGAATTTCGCCAGCATCGTCGTGGGTGAGGTAATGCCTTTTTCCGACAGGTTTTGATGGGTGTGCAGCTTGTCGCGCACCGTTTCGATTGTCGCGGCCTTGTTATAGACAAGACAGCCCATCCGCTCCAGCTGCCGCACAATCGCGAGGCTGAAATAGGAATGGTCGTCATGGTTGAAATAGGGATAGACCACATCGGGAATAGCGACCGGCTTGCCCTTGATAAGGACGGAATCGCGCGTATGCTCACCCACGATCAGATCGAAATCGGCGGGGTTATAAACTTTCAGCTCAATGCCAAGACGCTCGGCCTCTGCCTTGAAACGGCGCACTTCATGGGCAAGGTCAGCTGCCGATTCAACATCGTCGCCATACAGGATCCAGACTTTCATATTCTTTTCTACTCACCCTCTATTTTCGCTATGGCGATTTATCCCACGAAACAGGCAAGAGCGCAAAGCAAAAACCCACATTTTCTATATTTACATTCTATATCAATGGATTAAGTGGCAACAAATATCCGGCGGGCCTCCTCCCTGTGGATAAAATTTCTGCAAGGTTTGCCTTTGGGAGCGCAGTTAATATAAAACCATTCGTATCGTATAAATCGTAAGACTATTTTGGAAAGGACACGCCCATGCAACGTTCCGGCGCTCAACCCGTTCAACAAACAGCACAACAAACAGCATATGAATTCAAGGCAGGCCGCCCGCGCTCTGAAGAAAGCCGCCGCGCCATTCTGGACGCAACGCGCCGTCTTCTTACCCATATCCCCGTCAGCAAGATCTCCATCGAAGCCATTGCAAAGAAAGCGGGAGTCGGCAAGACGACCATCTACCGGTGGTGGCCGAACAAACAGGCCGTCGTCATGGAAGCCGTCTTCAGCCAGCCGGGTTTCCAGAACTTCATGCCGCAATCCTCCGTCCCCATGGAAGGCATCAAGGGACAGATTGAAAAGCTCTGCCGCCAGCTCAGCGGCAAGAACGGACGTGTCGTTGCGGAAATCATCGGCGAATGTCAGGGCGACATTGAAACGCTGAAGGCGCTCGTCAAGAATTTCTTCCAAGATCGCTATAACTCCCTCGCCTACTATCTTCAGCGCGGGAAACATGAAGGCAGCCTGCGCGAGGATATCGATCTTGAAGTCGCCATCGACGTTATTCTCGGCCCCATTATTTTCCGCCTGATGAGCGGCCAGAATGTCGATGAAACCTTCATGCGCAAGGTCACGGATATGGTGCAACGCTCTCTGGAAACATAATAATGTCAAAACGCGCGACTTTCATCCCCATGACGGCTATCGCCGCCTGCGCCCTGCTCGCCGGTTGCGGGGACGGCGCGCTGAAACGCCAGTTTACGGTGGCGGGCATTTATTCCATCTGCAAGCCGGACGGCTATCCGGTCGTTTGCTTTGCGGATGCCGACAGCAAGGAAGGCGGCCTGTTTTGCATGCCGCTGGAAGCTGTCGGCGGCAAGTGCCTCTAAATCATCGAGAAAATCCGGGTGGCGGCTTCCACCCGGGTTTCCCGGCCAATCCCCGCCGCCGCAAGCAATTATTGCTTTTTCGGCTGCAAGCTTTTATAAAGCGGCCCTATGTGGACAGTCGCAGCCCTTTACCGTTTTGTTGAAATTACCGACCTGCCGGCTGTGCAGGCGGAATTAAAGCGCGTATGCGAGGAAAACGATATTTGCGGCACGATCCTCATCGCCCCCGAAGGCGTCAACGGCACGATCGCCGGAATCGGCAAAAAGCTTGAAGCCATTATCGACTGCCTCGACCGCCTGACCGGCATCAAAAGCGGCGAGCTGAAATATTCCACCTCGACCGGCAAGCCTTTCCTGCGGATGAAAATCCGCATCAAAAAGGAAATTATTACCATGGCGGCGCCGGAAGCGGATCCGGTCAAGCTGGTCGGCACCTATGTGGAGCCGGAAGACTGGAACGACCTTATCGCAGATCCCGAAGTCACCCTTCTCGATACGCGCAATGATTACGAAACTGCCGTCGGCATTTTCAAGGGCGCTATCGATCCCGATATTCAAAAATTCACCGACTTTAAGGACTTCGTCGCGCAAAAACTTGATCCGGAAAAGAACAAGAAAATCGCCATGTTCTGCACGGGCGGCATACGGTGTGAAAAGGCCTCTTCCTACATGCTGGCGCACGGCTTTGAAGAGGTTTACCACCTTAAAGGCGGTATTTTGAAATATCTCGAAGCCATTCCGGCGGACAAATCACAATGGGACGGGGAATGTTTTGTCTTCGACCGCCGCGTTGCCGTCGGCCACGGGCTGAGCGAGGGGAACCACGCTATCTGTTATGGTTGCCGCTACCCTTTAAAGGAAGGCGACAAGGAAACGGCGGAATATGAAGCGGGCGTATCCTGCCCCCGCTGCCACGCCTCGCTTACAGACCATAAGAAAGAAGCACTTCGGATGCGGCACAACCAGTTCCAGAAACAGGGCCTGATTGCAGACGCCCCCGCTTCGGCCGAAGATTAAAACCGTCCTGAAGCTTGTCGAGCGATAGAGCGCCGGCTAGCGGTAAAATGTCAACAGGACGACAAGGATTTCTGCGCCGGTATTATCCACCGTCCATGCCGCATCGGCGCCAAACGAAGCCGTCATGCCGGGATGGAGCATTTCCCCCTCAACCGCCGCGCTCCCCGCCATGACGACGGCCACGGCGTTTGCAAAACCGTCCTTCGGCAAAACCGCCGCAGCGCCCGCATGGATTTCAAGCCGCGCGGCCCTGTAATCCGGCGCGTCCTCCAGCGTTTCAAGCCGCCCCCAATCATAAACGCCCCTTTCCTCCGGGGAAGATTGGATCGGCTCGGAAAGCCTGATTTTCTCGACGAGCTTTTTCACATTTTGCGCATGCTCATGCGTTGTGATCAGCAAGGCGTCTTCCGCATCGACGACAATCAAATCTTCTGCGCCGACAACGCCGATGGTGCGGGCGCCGCCCTGGATAAAGCAGTTCTTGACCTCATGCAAAACGACATTGCCAGATATGCGGTTGTTTTTCTCACAAGCATTAAGAGTCTCGCTGATAGAGGCCCATGTTCCGACATCGCTCCAGCCGATATCGCAAGGGATAACAGCCGTCTTGTCAGACTTTTCCATCAGCGCATAGTCAATCGAAACCGCCCTGACCTGTTTGAAGCTTTCTTCCTCAAGATAAACATAGGGCTTTTCCATGCCGTCACTGCCGCGGGCGGCACGGTAGCATTGCATGACCCCGTCCAGAATGTCCGGCATATGGCGCTTCATCTCTTCCAGCATCACATCGGCACGGAAACAGAAAATCCCCGCATTCCAAAGATAATCGCCGGATTCAAGGTAGGAAAGCGCAACCTCCAGCGATGGTTTTTCTACAAAACGCACAACTTCGTTGCCTGATGCTTGAATATAACCATAGCCGGTTTCAGGCCGCGACGGCGCAATGCCGAATGTCACAATCTTCCCCGCTTCCGCAAGGCGGGCAGCCTGCCCGACGGCTTCGGCGAACGCCTTTTGTTTTGCGATAATGTGATCGGCGGGCATAATCAGCAAAATCGTTTCAGGCCCCATTCGCATGGCCGCATGGACAGCGGACAGCGCAACCGCGGCCGCCGTATCACGCCCGACAGGCTCAAGAATATAAGCATTCTCGCCGCCTTCTTCCGACGCATGGCCGCGGTAAGCTTCGTCCGTTTTAAAAAGGAACTCACGGTTTGTGAGGGTCAGGACACCCTTCACATGCGGCAACCCCATGGCGCGGATATAGGTTTTTTCGATAAGGGATTCCCCGTCCGGCATCCGGATAAAGGGCTTCGGCATATCAGGCCGCGATACAGGCCACAAACGCGCCCCCGCCCCGCCGGACATGATGACCGGATAAATGGCTTTTTGCCGGGCAGACTTGTCCAGTTGTCCGGCATCTTCATGGCGTTGCTGGAACCCCGCCTCAAGGGTTCTACCGGTCTGCGCTTGTGTCATCTTTTACAATCCTGAAAACTAACTATGTGAAAATAAACACGCTTTTCGGCTATCCCCAACGCCAGACACCCTCCATAAAAAAGCCCGTCCACTCTACACAATAAACTTAAAAAGTCAATTTGCGTTATGAAAATAAAAAATCCGGGGAATAGCTGCCTATCGGGCCGTCCCTGACAATAAATTATGCGGCGGCGGCAGTTTTGCTGCCCTTAAGCAAGATCGCCCCGTTCAATGAACGCTTTTGCACCTGTTCCTCTACGGAAATTTTTTCTTCCCAGATAACACCGCATTTCGTGCCGGACGGGCCGAGCTTGCGGTAAAAGCTGCCATTGAGCTGGGTGTTTTGAATAATGTAATTCAGGAAACGGTTATATAGCCCGGCATCGACCGATTCTCTTGGGGCGGCGCGCCAGAAATCATCGACAGAACCTTGATAGGTCAGACCTTCCATATCATAAATGGCCTTGCCGCATACCTTGGTCGGTGTCTTGTGATGGAGCGCCGAAAGCCCGACCGTGCTGTTAATCACGATAACGCCGCGGGCCGCGTCCAGAAGGCTCGGCAAATGCTGGTCATGCAGGTAAACAAGCCGCCCTTCCAGCCCGTGCTGGGCGGCGAGCGAGCGGATCAGGCGGCCATAATCGTTATAGGCGCGATCCATCGGGTGGTGCTTGATCACGAGCAGCGTATCCGCGGGCGCGTTTTTTGCAAAAGATTCAACCGTGTGGAGGATAAATGAAACAATATCCGCATAGTGGGAGTGGTTGCGCACCTGCGCGTCATGGGCGACCTGCAACGGCACGAGGAAGAATTTTTTCCTGAAACGGCCCGCCAGTTTTTCATCCCAGAATTTTTCGGTAAAGGCGTAATATTTCTTCCTGTAAAAGGAGCGCACCCATAAAAGCCCTTCCAGAATATGAAGGGGCCTGTGATGTTTATAATGGAGAAAGAACGGCTTCAGGAATGTCGCGGCCGTATAGTAATAGACGGCTTGCCAGCCCGCGGCGCGGAATGCTTTTTGCACCTGCTCCGGCCTGATAACGGACGCGGGGACGTGGGTTTTATAAAAAGCCGGATCGCGCGGGATTGAAGAGCGCGCATTCACCCCCGCATATTCAAATGTAATATAATCGGGGCGGATATAGCCCTCTTCAAAGACGCCTGTCTTGATGTTGTGCCGCGCGGCCACGGCGCAGGCGGTGACATGGATTGTCCGGCAGTCGCCGAAAAGGAGGATGGCGTCTATCGCCTGTTTTTGCAGGAAATTATCAAGAAACCCTTCCCATTCTTCCATACGCCCGCGGAAATTGACGGCATTGGACGGGTAATAAAGCCAGTCGCCGCCATTGAAATTGATTTTTAAGACTTCGGCGCCCATATCGCGCAAATCCTGCGCGAGATTATAAAAGAAGGGGCCGACAGGGCCCTGTAAAAGCAGAACCCTCTTGCCGGAAAATTGTGAAAGACCGCCTGTTATCATGGGGTTCAATACGCCGTACGCCTCAATAGCATCTCAAGCAGCCCTTGATAGAGCCTGGCAAGAGGATGATGTTTCTTTTGCTGGGCGGAGGCTAGTTTTTCAACGATATCCTCGGCCCGCTCCTTTCCCCCCATGCCGGAACATCCGCCATAGGCTGGGTAGAGGATTAGCGTTGCGGCGACCAGTTCGTCAAGTTTTATACGCCTGCCGCGCCGCCCCTCTATGGGGAATATATCCGTAGTCAGCCCCCATCCTGCGTAAAATGGCTGCCCGTAACAAACGACCTTCACCCCGCGCAGCAAAGCCTCGAAGCCGCTCAATGAGGTTAATGTGTGCAGCTCGTCAATCTCCGCAAATAAGGCTTCGATGGAAATATCGGTAATGATTTCATCGGCATAGAGGTTTCCGCCCCCCTCGCCTTCGCCCTGCCTGCGTAATCCCGCCACGACATCGGGATGGGGCTTATAGAGGATATAGGCGCCCGGATGGCGCTCCCGCACCGCCTTCAGCAAGCCGATATTCTTTTGAATGAACGGAGAACCGCGGCGGATAGAAGCATCGCTTTCCACCTGCCCTACGACTAGAATAACGGGGGCTTTGCAGTTTTCCGGCCTTTTCCAGCGCGCGCCGGCAAGATTATATTTTGTAATATGTTTTTCGGTAATGAGCTTCCTGAGATTGCCAGCCCTCTCCAGAAGGCTTTCGGAGAAAATATGGTTTTCTAATATTCTCTCCAGCTGCGAAGGATGCGCTGAATCGTAATAAATGCCTACGGGATCGATGACGAGGGAGGAGGGCTTTACCAGCGCCGCGCCAAGTCCGACAGAGCGTATAAACCCATCTTCTACCCGGATGACGTTCCACCGCGCAAGATCCTGCGCCGGGCTTCCCCATACGATAAGGGGGCTCCCCACCGGTACATTATCGAGCTTGCATGTAAAGCGAAGCTTTATATCCGGCAAGAAACGCTTGATAATCCTGCGCTTGCGCCATGAAAATCCATAGGCCCATGCAAAATCCGGCCTCGTCATGGTTTCCGCCGAAGCCAGAAAGGCCTCTATCACGTCAAAATGCGCGTCCCATGAAGGCGCGCTGTAATTTTCAAGCCGCTTTTCCTGCGCCTGCCGCAAACCGCCGCCTGCCCCGTGGCAGTAATCCTTTATCGCCGCTTTCCATTTGTCCGCGTCCAGCGCCGGAAGATAGTCCGGCACATCGCCCGCGACTTCACGGAAAACCGCCAGATCGGAGGCAATGACGAGGACGCCGACAGAAAGAGCCTCTGAAAGGGGCATCCCGTATCCTTCGGCCAGCGATGGAAAGAGCAAGGCGCGCGCGCCCTTCATCCATGCGCAAAGCCGGGCGTCGTCGCATGCGCCGATTTCATGAATATGGTTTTTTAGAGAAGCGTCATGATCGAGCATTCCCACCGCCTCATCGCATTTCCAGCCGCGCTGCCCCACAATGACCAGTTGCGGCGCCGCCTCCCCCATTTCAGAGATCAGTTCCTTCCATAGCTTCAGGAGCATGAGGTGGTTTTTGCGGGCCTCTATCGTCCCGAGGATGAGGAAATAGGGGGACTCATATGGTTTCCGCGCCCTGACGCCGGACAGATCCAGCTTTTGCGTCCCCAAAAGCGCGGCTTGAGCGGGCGGCATCAGCCATCCATGGTCATCGGCATAGGATGAAAGCTGCGCCAAGGTCTGGCGTGAATTGGTGATAAACCCCGCCGCGCTGCGGAGCATGTTACGCAGGCGCGCATGATGCCTTGCCTCCTCCCCCTCCCGCACATAATCCGGGTAAAGGACTGGAATCAGGTCATGCACCATGAAAACGGGGCGCACCCCCATCTTGTGTAAATCGGCGGCGTACCAATCATTCTCTATCCCGCTATGGGCTGTATTCAGGAATATTTTACCGCGAGTGCGCGGGATAAAGCACCGCAGGCGATCGGCCCAGTATAATCCATAGAGTCCGAGCGGCGAAATGCGCCGCCATGCGCCGATAGCGCCAAATATTTTCAGCGACGCTGCGGGGGAATAAACGACGCGGTAGCGGCCCCAATAGAGGACGGCCTGCGCCTTTTCCCTATAGCGGCATATATAATGCTGGCACACGCGATCGATGCCGGTCGGCGCGCCCCGCTCCATCATGCGGCCAATCAGGCGCGTTACATCAATCAGGATAAAGCTGTCCGCCTTCATATTACTTAAAGGTATTGACCGGCACCAAGACAGAATAAATGCCCGTTGTTATGATATTCATGAATTTTTGCAAGTCAGCCGCGGGCGCGTTTGAAACATACAAGACGTCCTTGTCCTTCATCTGGAAGTTTTGCGCGAGGAAGAAAGATGCGGGATCTTTTAAATTGAGCGTATAGATCACAGGGACAAGCGCCGCCGGAGCCATTACCGTTACAGGATCAATCATGCCGGCAGGCGTAATCGGCAACGGGGAGGCTTGCGCGGCGGCGGCCCGTGCCTCTTGCTGCGCCGGTCTGCCTATAATTTCCGGATCTTCAAAGCGGAAAATAAAAATGCCGCTCGCATCGGCGCGCTGATCCTGAAGGCCCCCCGCCCGCGCCATAGCCTGCGCCAGCGTGATTCCTTGCGTTTCAAAGGCAATCTCTTCGTTCTTTTGCGTCGCGCCCAGAACGGAAAGGCTTAAAGGCTTGTCCAGCGCCATAATAACGTCGCCGGGAAGAAGCTGGATATTCTGATGCGGGTCGCGGATAATCCTATCCATCGGCATGGAGCGCACGATATCGTTCCGCGCCATCTGGATCGTCACCTTGTCCACGGCCTGTTTCACACCGCCCGCCGCCGCAATGGCGTCCAAAAGGCGCTCGCCTTTTGAGGTCAGCGGAAAATGCGTATTTTCATTGAAGTCGCCGACCATGGTCACAGATTTTGTCCTGTTATCGGCAATCTGGACAAAAGCCTGCGGCTGGTTGGCTTTGCCTTTCAGCCTGGCAAGAATGGCGGCTTCAAGCTGTTGCGGCGTTTTTCCGGCGGCTTCGATGGAACCCGCGAACGGCACCGATATTTTCCCCTCGCTATTGATGCGCTGTTCGGGAAGATCGAGCGATTTTACCGCTGTTTCCCCATCGCGCAGCGTCGCCGACCCGCCAAAAAGCAGGGAAGGCGGCGTTTCCCACAGTACGATTTTTATTATGTCACCATTGCCCAGAACATATTCATCTTGAATCTGCTCTGTTGGAAAAACATCGGAAAAACTTGAAAGGCGGCTATGTTCCGTCAGCCTCCTTGTCAGATCCGGCGTCACAGACAGGACGCTTATCTGGTTTGCGATGCCGCTGCTGTTCGGCGCCGCGCGGACAGCCGAGCCGCTCGGCCCGCTCCCCGATATAAAACTCCCGCTACAAGCGGATAGTGGAAGCATGGCGGCAACGAGCAGCAAGCGCGAAAGGGGCAGATTATTCATTTTAATCATGGCTTTGTATAAATATATCCTGAATGGGGCACAGCATATCGGGAACGGCGGCCCTTGCAATCCCAAAAGCGGCGAAAAACCACCCTATTCCCAATAAATCAGCCCGGCTTATAGCATCTGAACAGCCGTTTCACCAGCTGTCCGTTCCATGGCTTTCCGTGATAGTTAAAAAACAGCCATCCGAAGCTGCGGCAGACAATATAACATAACAATGCCAGACTATCGCCCTCACGGGTCATATAATCATAGAAAGCGCGATCCGCGCGCTTGCGATCCGCTTCCGTCCCGCCGCCATTGATGCCATAGGCATTATCATGTTTCTGGCAGCCGGCATTCCTGTTATATTTCCTGCAATCTATAAAAAGGCAGTAATCGCGCTCTTTTTTCATAGTCTTGAAACTATAACGCACCTATAACCATGTCCATGGAAAAATTCCGGCGCCAGATATTCTATATTAGCGGCTTCGACCCGCGCGGCAGCAGCTTTTATTACAGGCTCTACCGGCAGGAAGCGGAAAAATACGCATCGCTGAAAAACATCCCCGCCGCCGGGATTTCCGAGCGGGCAAGCTGCCCGGCCTCGCCGCACCGCACCGACTGGGTGATAGAAAACGATAGCTGCATTACCGATTACGCTTTTTTGGGCTGGGACGATATTGTCCGCTCGCTCTGGAAGCAAAGGCGCAGCCATATCGTGCGGGACATTGCCGCGACCTATGCGTCCTATCTTACGCGCTCACGCCTGATCGAGGCGTTCAAAATCGCGCCCGCAACCGTCAAGGCATTTCTCTACCCGCTGGCGGCCATCCTCGCCGCAATGGTTGCATCGCTTGTTATTGCCGGCCTTGCGGGATGGATATGGGGCCTCGGCGCCTTCCCTGCGCTCGCATCCTTTTTATTTTTTATGACGCGCAAATGGCAGCCGACATGGCTGCTCCACACATTTTCCTTCAACCGCAGGCTTTGCAGTGAGGAAAGCAGCGACATCCGCCAAAGATGCCGCTCTTACGCCGATGCCGTCATCAAAGCCTTGCGAGAGGACAGGCATGATGAAATTCTTCTTATCGGCCACAGCAACGGCGTTACGCTTTTGATTGAAACGCTCGATCTTGTCATGGAAAGCGGCGCCGATACGGGAAAATTGAAAATCCTGAGCCTTGGGCAGTTTGTCCAGATGGTAACCATGCACCGGGGCGGCGGGCATATCCGCAAGGCGCTTGAAAGGCTGCAAACCATCAAAACCCCGTGGCTCGATATCAGTGCCGCCGGCGATCCCGCCTGTTTCCCGCTTATCGGCCCGTTTTATAAGACCGTGCCGGATTTCCCGCCCAACCTGACCGTCGCCTCGCCGCGCCTTCATACGCAATATGCGCCGGATAAATATAAAACCCTGCGCCGGGATAAATTCAATTTTCATTTCCTGTACCTGAAATGCAGCGATATTTTAGGGGCTTATAATTACCCGTCCATCACGCTGGAAGCAGCGCCGCTGGAAGACCATATAGACAAAATAAAAACGGATGCCAGCCGCCATGCTTGAGAGCGAAAAATTCACGCCGCATTACCCCCGCCCGCATAAGACGAAACTGGTCGCTTTCTGGCGTTTCCTTTATGGCTGGAATTCATGGATCCATACGCTCTTTGAAAAAAGCTATCACAATCTCATCGGCTATGTCCGCATGCGCAAGCTTGACTTTTATCTTGTCAACGAGCCTGCCTCCGTCAAAGAAATCATGGAAAAGCGCCATGACGACTTTCCCAAGCACAGTATCCAGCATGAAATTCTCTGCCCCCTGCTCGGCAACAGCATCTTCACATCGAACGGCGCAGAATGGCGGCGGCAAAGGGAGATGATCAATCCCGCCTTTGCCCATACGCGCCTCAGCCTGTCTTTTCCGACGATGCGGGCCGCGGCGGACGCCATGATGAAGCGGCTTGGGCAGGCTGATTTATCCCGGCCCGTCAGCATCGATCCCCTGATGACCTATATTACTGCGGATATTATTTTCAGGACGATCCTGTCAAGGACGCTGGACAGCGCGGACGCCTATGATGTTTTCGAGAATTTCAACATCTATCAGGACTACACGCAAAAAATCATCACCTGCCGCCTCTATGGCCTGCCCTCCCTGTTCTTAAAAAGCAGGCAGGGGAAAGCGGCAAAAAAAATACGCGCCGTCCTCGCGCCGCTTATCGAAGAACGCTATAACGCCTATCATCACCACGGCGAGAACAAGGATGATATTATCGGCAGCTTCCTTAACGCCCGCGCGCCGGATACGGGGGCGGCTTTTCAGCTTGGAGAACTTACCAACCATGTCATGATGTTGTTCCTTGCGGGCCATGAAACATCCGCCTCGGCCCTCACATGGTCGCTTTATCTTATTTCACGCTGCCCGCATTTACAGGCCGCCATGCGGGAGGAAGTCAACGCCATCCGTGACGGCGGCGAAATCACGCATGAAATGCTCCGCCATTTCAAGCAGGTGCGCAATGTCTTTCGCGAATCCTTGCGCCTCTATCCACCCGTCGGTTTTATGCCCCGCGAACCGGTGCAAGACAGCATGCTTCGCGACCGCTCCATTAAAAAAGGATCCGTCCTTTCCGTTTCCCCGTGGCTCATTCACCGGCACCGCGCGCAATGGGCGGAGCCGGATCTCTTCGATCCCGATCGCTGGGACGATGAAACGCAGCAAGAATCCATCCGCTGTTCCTACCTGCCCTTCGGCAAAGGCCCGCGTATTTGCGTCGGGCAAGGATTCGCGCAGCAGGAAGCCCTGCTTATCATCGCGACGATCGTTTCCGCCTATAATCTTGAACCGGCACAAAAGAACGAGCCAGAGCCGGTCAGCCGCGTAACGCTCCGCCCCCACAAAGAGATTAAATTATGGTTCAGACCGGCGGCTTGAAGGAAGAGGATAGAATATCCCCTTAGCTGTCGTTCCTATGAAGCGGGCCGGGCGTCTTTCAGACGGTAGAAAATATTATACTCGTCGTCCTTTGGGACAAGCTCCAGCTTTCCTTTGATATTCACCGGATCATAGGAAAATTTCATTGGCCGTACGGCATGCGCCTCGATAACCAAATTAGGCGTTACGTGGTAATGGTAAGGGCAGCTGAGCGGAAACGGCCCGATCAGGAAGAGCGATTGCCTTTCTTCATTTTCCAAAGGAAACATATAGCCCTGAATCAAGACTTCCTGCCCGTCCAGCTTTTTAAGCTCATCGGAAAAAACCGGCCGCACACCGCCCCAATCCATACCGTCTGCATCCTTATAGGAATATTCCTGCTGCTCCGTTTGCCCGAATATCTGCCACGGCGTGCCGCCTTCGGGCAGGTTTATAAATTCATCGATATTGGAGAGAAGATCGTCCAGCGTAAATGTCTGTTCCGATTCCATGGTTTCACTGGTGACAAGCGGGCTCTCGCCCATGCTGCCAGACCGCATGATTTTGTTGTAAAGGTACGGGGCAAGGAGCGCGCCCACGGCCAGCAGGATAAGAAGCGGTTTCAAGGCCGTCCTGCCGGATATTTTCTTTTTATTCCGGTTCATGCCATTCCTTTAGGCGCTTAGAGAAAGCCGCCGCGCCACGTCAACCCGCGAAGCGCGTATGGCGGGGATTATCGCCGCAATCAGCCCGGCAAGCAAGACGGCCATAATCACGGCAAAAAACCCGGGCATGAAGCTGATGGCGGCGCCGCTTGCGCTCAGCGGCGCTATGGCCCGTATCATAACGATAAAACCGCCAAGTCCCGATAGAACGCCAAGGGCAAGCCCCATGGCGACAATCATCATGCCCTCAAGCACGATGATCTTGAACAGGCGCGTTTTGGAATAGCCGAGCGCGCGCAATATGGCGAGATCGCCGAGCCTGTTCTCAAGACTTGCCGCGAGGCCTGTCAGAATGCTTAGAGCCGCAATTGTTACGAGCAGGACTGAAAGCACGGCAAGTGTCTTTGTTCCAAGCCCCAGCATAGACGTTAAGCGCGCCATTTCCAGAGCGGGATTCGCCGCTTGCAGCGCGCTTTCACGATCGATGCTGCGCGGCAGGTTCATTTTGGCAAGCGGGGATTTTACGGTGAGCAGCAGGGCCGTAATTTCCGGCTCCGCATCATGATCGTGGTCATGGTCATGATCATGCGGGTGGCCATGCCCGTGATCGTGGCTATGGCCGCGTTCCCCTTCGTGATGGTCATGCGCATATTCTACGCCTCCCTGCCCGTGGATATTCAAAACGGAATCGAGCGAGGTCAGGATCAGGCGGTCAAGCATGGTTCCCGTAGGCTTTAGGACGCCAACGATTTCATAGGGATGATGGTCATGCCCGTGGCCGCCCTCCATCAGGCCGTGAGCGCCTGTGAATATTTCACCCGCCTTAAGCCCTACGGAAGCGCCTGCAACCGCCTCAAACGGCCTGTCCCATAGGCGGCCGCGGGAAAGTTCCGCGCCGTAATGGCCTATATAGGCAGGCGTCGTTCCGGCGATGCGGAAGCCTTTCCAGTTATCGCCCAGCGCCAGCGGAATAGCCGTACGGACTTGCGGATGCTTCATCCATTTCTCGGCGTCCTTATAAGGGATATTTCCGGTCGGAATGTCGATATGATAGACGGAGGATAAAATCAGCTGCAACGGGCTTCCCTTTGCCCCCACGACAATATCAATGCCCTGCCCGTCGGCGCTCAGGCGGCTTTGGACATGGTGACCGAACTGCAGAAGCATCAGCGCAAGCATCACCCCGAACCCCGTCAGGAAAACCGAAAGCAAACTGCCCAGCCAGCGCGATCTCAAGGATGACAGGATCAATATCATATCGTTCATGCCGCCATCTCCACTATGTCATGGAACCGCCCTTTGATGCGGGCATCGTGCGTGGCGACAATAAGGGTCGCGCCGGTCTTTCCGGCCTGTTCAAAAAGAAGATTCATAACACGCTCCGTATTGGCATCGTCCAGCGCGGATGTCGGCTCGTCCGCAAAGATAACCGCCGGATTATTGGCGAGCGCCCGTGCAATGGCCACGCGCTGCGCCTCTCCCACGCTTAAATCCCGCGCCTTCCGGCTTTCTTTGCCGGACAGGCCCATATCGCCGATAAGTGCATGAACCCGTTCCGGATCGGATTTTTCCTGCGCGATCGCTATATTCTGCGCCGCCGTCAGATGGCCTATGAGATGTAGTTTTTGAAAGACGAAACCGAAATTCCGCGCCCGCAAGTGATCGAGCGCGCCATCGGAAAGCCGCGAATAATCTTGTCCCTCAAACGCAATATTCCCGCTGCCGGGCCTCAGCAATCCCGCCAGAATATTCATGAGCGTCGTCTTACCGCAACCGGACGGCCCCAAAAGAAGCTGATGCTTCCCCTTTGCCGCGCGGTAGTCTTTAAGGGAAAAAATAACGCGCCCTTCGCTTTTAAATTCAAGGTTAGCGCCCGTGAATATCATAGATGCCCCGCAAGAATGTCCGTAATGTAACCATGTTTCCTGCCGGCTCTGCCGCCGGCAAGAAACTGTTATAATATTACATATACAAAATCAAGGGAAGGGAGAGCGTTCACCCTCTTTTTACAAAGCGCGAACGGCGCTCAAGAGCGGTAACCGCGCCTATGCCAGAATAGAAGCATGGTGGCGGATATGATCCTCCATAAAGCTCTGAATGAAATAATAACTATGATCATAGCCCTCGCGCCGCCGGAGAATAAGGGGCTGGCCCGCCTCTTTACACGCCGCTTCAAAAAGATCCGGCTTGAGCTGTTCCTCCAGAAATTGATCCGCCATTCCCTGATCGATGAGAATAGCGGGGTAAGCCCCCCTGTTTCCCGCGCCCCGCATAAGGGCGCAAGCATCGTGTTTTTCCCACAATGCAGGGTCATTGCCCAGATAGCCCGCAAACGCCTTCTTGCCCCATGGCACTTGCGCGGGTGCGACGATCGGCGAAAAGGCGGATGCGGATTTATAAAGATCGGGATATTTTAGGTAAAGCGTAAGCGCGCCGTGCCCGCCCATTGAATGGCCGCAAAGCCCCTGTTTTTCTCCGGCAACTGGAAAGTTTTTGCAAACGAGATCGTTCAGCTCATCCGCGATATAGGTTTCCATGCGGTAGTTTTTGGCCCATGGCTCTTGCACCGCGTCGATATAGAATCCCGCGCCCTTGCCGAAATCATAGGAGTCAGGATCGTCCGGCACATGTTCACCGCGCGGCGAGGTATCCGGCGCGACAACCGCAATTCCTTCACGGGAGGCCGCCGCATAAGCACCGGCCTTGGTCGTAAAATTTTCATGCGTGCAGGTCAGGCCCGATAAAAAAGTGATAAAAGGCACTTTCCCGTCTTTCGCCTGAGGCGGCAGAAAGATCGAAAATTGCATGGCGCAGCCGAGCGCCTTGCTTTCATGTTCGTAAACGGAGAGCGTCCCGCCGAAACAACGATGGCTTTCAATCTCTTTCATTTTAATACATCACCACGCTGCGGATCGATTTTCCTTCATGCATCAGGTCGAACGCCTTATTGATATCATCGAGCGGCATGGTATGCGTGATCAAATCGTCAATATTGATCCTGCCATCCATATACCAGTCAACGATTTTCGGGACATCGGTGCGTCCGCGCGCGCCGCCGAAAGCGGAGCCGCGCCATACGCGCCCCGTCACAAGCTGGAACGGGCGGGTTGAAATTTCCTGCCCCGCACCCGCCACGCCGATAATGACGCTTTCACCCCAGCCTTTATGGCAGCATTCCAGCGCCTGACGCATGACGTTTACATTGCCGATACATTCAAAGGAATAATCGACGCCGCCACCGGTCAGATCGATAATCGCATCCACGACGTTATCGACATCCTTCGGGTTGATAAAATCGGTCATGCCGAATTTTCTGGCCAGCTCGACTTTCGAAGGATTGAGATCAATGCCAATAATGCGCGACGCGCCGACCATTCTGGCCCCTTGAATGACGTTCAGGCCGATGCCGCCAAGGCCGAAGACCGCGACCGTCGAGCCGGGTTCGACCTTCGCATCGAAAACCACGGCGCCAATGCCTGTCGTCACGCCACAGCCAATATAGCAGACCTTGTCAAAGGGCGCGTCTTTGCGGATTTTCGCAACGGCGATCTCCGGCATCACAGTAAAGTTGGAGAATGTCGAACAGCCCATATAATGCAGGACGGGCTTTCCGTTCAGGGAGAAACGCGATGTTCCGTCCTGCATAAGCCCCTGCCCCTGTGTCGTGCGGATCTTCTGGCAAAGATTTGTTTTTGGATGGAGGCAATAATCGCACTCGCGGCATTCGGGCGTATAGAGGGGGATTACATGATCGCCCACGGCAACGGATTTAACGCCCGCACCGATTTCACGCACGATTCCGGCGCCTTCATGGCCGAGGATTGCCGGAAAAGCGCCTTCGGGATCGTCGCCGGAAAGCGTGAAAGCATCCGTATGGCAAACGCCCGTCGCCATGATTTCAACGAGAACCTCGCCTTCCTTCGGGCCTTCCAGATCAAGCTCGACAATTTCAAGAGGCTTGCCTGCCTGCAAAGCAATCGCTGCGCGTGTTTTCATGGGTTATGCTCCTTTCAATCCAGCAGAAGGCAGGGTAGGAAATTGCACCGAATGATACAATGTTAAAAATTGCCCCTGCCGCCTAATTGGGATAAAGCTGGAAAAAGAAGAAATTATGACATTCAACAGGAGTGAAGAGGTTCTACATTGAGCCAGACTCCCCCATGCCCGTAATGCCAATCCGCCTACACCTATGAGGATCAGACTTTATACATATGCCCGGAATGCGCCTACGAATGGACGGCAGCTTCCGAAACCGCAAACGAGGCGCGGCAAGAAACCGTGCGCGATGCCAACGGCACGCCGCTTCAGGATGGCGACACTGTAACCGTTATCAAGGATTTGAAAATCAAAGGCTCGTCAAATGTCGTGAAAGTCGGAACGAAAGTGAAGAATATCCGCCTTGTCGATGGCGATCACGATATTGACTGTAAGATTCCCGGTATCGGGGCGATGGGGCTTAAGTCGGAATTCGTCAGGAAAGTCACGGAATAACCGCCCGCCCTGCTTTGACAGATTCGCGTTTCACGCTTCTTTTTATTTCCGCATAAAGAAGCGCGCGGGGGGGGCGCCGCAAAGGGCAAGCCCCGCCGCACCCCGCACATAAAGGAAATATCAGGCAGCCTTAATCGATTCAATAAAGACTTTTATGCTGTCTTTAAGCTTGTGCGAGCGCGCCGAAAGCTCGTCGGAAACGCCGGCCACCTTGGATGCGGTATCGCCCGTTTCCTCCGTCGCGGCATTCACGTGGCTGATGCTTTCGGCAACCGTATCGGTACCGACCGCGGCCTCGGAAACATTGCGCGATATTTCCTTGGTCGCGCTTGTCTGCTCCTCCATTGCCGCGGCGATGGAGCCGGATGAAGCCGTCAGCTCGTCAATAGCATTGAAAATATCCTCGATCATGCTTACGGCGTCGTTCGTTTGCTGCTGCATATTTTCAATCTGCACGCGCACCTGATCCGTGGCGCTCGCGGTTTCATTAGCAAGGTTTTTGACCTCATGCGCCACGACGGCAAAGCCTTTTCCGGCTTCTCCCGCACGGGCGGATTCGATGGTTGCGTTCAGCGCAAGAAGGTTCGTCTGTTCGGCAATATCCGAAATAATCTGGATGACATTGCCGATGCTGCCGACAGAATTTTCGAGCAGCTTCATCTTCTCAACCGCGCTCTGGGCGACACCCTGCGCACTCTGCGCCTGATGGTTCGTATGGTTCAATTGCCTGCTGATTTCATTGATCGAGGCCGTCAGTTCTTCGGTGGCGGCGGACACGCTTTGCACATTCATGCCTGTTTCATTGGCAGCCTGGGCAACCCGCGACGACAAATTGCTGGTTTCGGCGGCGATATGCGTCATGGATTCCGACGCGCGTTTCATATCCACCGTCGCCTGTTCCAGAGCGGCGGTCGTTTGCATGGAATCCTCGCGGAATTGTGCGACGAGGGCCTCGATACGCTGCGCCCGCTCAAGACGTTTAGCATCCTCTTGCTTTTGCAGTTCCTGCAAGCGTTCATTCTCTTTGCCGCTATCGCGGAAAAGCAGCAGCGCATTGGCCATCTGGCCGATTTCGTCTTCGCGCTCCACGCCGGTAATATGGACGCCCCAATCCTTATCAATCAGCCTTGAGGTCACGGAAACAAGCTCCGACAAAGGCTTTGAGATAGTCTGGACCAGGAAAATCGAGGTGAGAACCGCGCCGATAAAGATCATGGCACTGCCGATGATGACGGCCAGGCTCGTCATCTTCATCAGCGCGTGCTGCTGGGCGGTCTTATCGGCCATTTCCCGATCAAGGAACGCGATGACGTGCTGGATATTCTGGTTGATCCCGCTCCAGATTTGCGCATTTTCCTCGGAGGCCTCATAGAGCCGCGCCAAATCCACGGACAAAGGCGAAAGCATGTAGCTAAGCTGTTTGGCGGCTATTTCCTCTTCCCACTGATTCAAATTGCTGTATAGCTGCTCCAGCTCGGGCAGGAATGATTTGTCGATAGCGGCAACAATTTCATATAACTCGTTTTCAATGCCCTCAAGCTTCTCCCATATTTCCTTATATCTCTCGCGTTTGTATAAATCGCCGGAATTGATGAATTCAGAAAAATTCTTATGAGCATCCAGCACGCTGCTATTAAAGGCAAGAACCGCGTTACGTGCGGACTGCACCGTATCGACCCGCTCCACGCTGCGTTCCAGATGCATCACATTATAGAATATATAACCGCTAATCCCGAGATTGATGGCTATCAGGACGCTCATCGCCAGAATAAGCTTTTTTTGAAGAGAGATATTTTTCAACATAGATTGTCTTCCTACTCGGTAGCAAAAGAATTGTCGTTTGCAGCGTTTACATCCCAGGATGAACCGGCAATACCGGATGTTTCAGGCGTTTCGGCCGCGGCCCCGTTAATTTCTCCGGTTGTTTCCGGCGCTGCCGGCTCTTCTACGCGGCTTGCGGCCTGTCGGCGCTGCAGCTCCGTGAGATTGACCTCGATCGTAGCGGCCCCGATAGCCTCCCCGCCCAACTCATCCGCAATGGAAATATTAACCTGCGCATTCCAGCTCATACTGTCTTCGTTATATTCCGGCTCATCTATAAAAATAGCCTGCCCGCCAAGCGGATATGTTTTTTGGAACTTCGCCTCATCCCCCTGCCAGTAATCGGAAGAAATGCTGCTCTGCCCGACATTCAGCCCCCACTGATCCATAACAAAAATTTCGGTATACAGCCCGTTTGAATGGGCCTGCACCCGCGTCAGATAGGCAGAAAGGGGATTGGACAATGTCGCCGATATCAGCGGCTGGGCGCTGGAGTTGATTTCACCGACCCACTGTGTGTCGAGCTTCAATATATCGTCTTCTTTAAAGCCCTTATATTTTACATTCTGGTTCAAAACAGACAGACGGACAATATCCTGCTCTATGAAAGCGCGGATATCCGCAATAATATCGGGCGTCAATATTTCCCTGGAAGGAGGCGCGGCCTGCGCCGAAAAAGCCGCCAGATGCCCGCAGGCAACGGCCAGCCCCGACAAAAGAAAATTGCGAAAAAACCTCACAGAAAGCCTCCTTGGAGAAAACGCGTAAAATGTAAATTCAGGGAAGAGCGCAAGACGGAATCCCTTAAAGGATGCGACCGCAAAGAATACTTGGCCATTAAAGTAGCACTCCCGATCATATCTGTGAATATTTTTATTACAAACGGAACTTTTTATTAGCCGCCCTCACAAGCCACGCTATCCTTGCGCCGGCGCAGTTCGTGCCGTTCCATGACGCCGCACCGGCAAAACAATTACCCTGTAGCTTCAGGGCAAGGAGAAAAAGCATGAAGAAAACAATCATGGCCCTCACAGCCACAACCATGCTGTGCAGCATGACCACGGCAGCCCTCGCAGACGAAGCGGCGTTGAAAGCGGAGGTCGCGGAATTAAAGGCCCGGCTGCAAAAGCTTGAAACGCTTTTGGATAATGTGGAAACCCGCACCGTCGCGGCGGAACAGGCGGCGGTGAAAGCGGAAGTCGCGGCCACGGAAGCCAGAACAGCCAAAGTTCCGGAAACAGGCGCCCCCCAAGGCGGGGACGTTAAAGTCACTTGGGCGGGCGGCGCGCCCCGGTTTGAAACAGCCGACGGGGCGCACAGCTTTAAAATCAGCGGGCGCGCCGCGCTGGACTATACCCATTTCGTGGATGACAAGCGTGATTTCCCGTCGGGAAGCGATGTCCGCCGTTTCTGGCTGGGCGCGGAAGGGCAAATCGCCCATGACTGGAAATGGAAGCTTGCCTATGACCTGTCCAATGACAGCTTGCAAGACGCCTATCTGAGTTATGAGGGCTTTGACAATATCGCCATAACGGCGGGGAACCAGAACGAGCTTAATTCCCTTGAGCAAATCTCGGGCAATTTGCACACCGCTTTTTTGGAAAACTCGGCGATGCATAGCGCCTTTAACCCTGGGCGCAATCTCGGCGTTACCGGGAAACTATATGGCGATAGCTGGTCTGTATCCGCCGGCGCGTTTGGCGAAGGGGAAAGTGATGACCGCAACGGGCCGGGCAATGAAGACCATGCCTTTGGCGCCCGCGCAACCTATGCCCCCGTTCATAACGGCGATACAATCGTCCATACGGGCCTTTCGGCGCGGCATTTCAAGCCGACGGATGATGTCGTGCGTTTCCGCAGCCGCCCTGAATCAGCGCAAGCCAATAATTTCTGGCAAGTCGATACGGGCAATATCAATAACGCCGATAACAGCCAGACTTACGGGGCCGAACTTGCGATGACGCACAAGAATTTCGCACTACAGGCAGAATATATGCGTACGGAAGTCAACAGGAGCGCCGGGAGCGATCCGGCATTTGACGGTTATTATATTCAGGGTTCATGGTTCCCGACCGGTGAAAATAGAAGCTATTCCGTTAAAAACGGCGCTTTTGGCCGCGTAAAACCGGCGGCCCCGCTCAGTAAAGGCGGATTTGGCGCATGGGAACTCGCAGCCCGTTATTCCCATCTTGATTTAACGGACTCCGGCATCAATGGAGGCGAGGCGGACAATATCTCGCTTGGCCTGAACTGGTATCCTGAAGGCAACGTAAAATTCCAGATGAACTATGTCAGGGCTAATACGGATAACAGCGCCCTGAACGGCGCCGCCATACCGGACGACGATCCGCAGGCCATCGCGATCCGCGCCCAGTATGACTTTTAATCGGGAAAGCATATCATAAAGCCTGGGACAATACCCCGGGCTTTATGCATTACCCTGATTTCACCAAGCCTCCAGCGCCCCATCGGCGCCGGAACAATTGAGTCTTACCCTGCACTCAAGGGAAGCCAGAGCATGAAGCATGGTGCAACTTTCCGGCAGCCCCTCTTCGGCGGCATATAATTTTAAGTGACAGGTTCCCTGCCCTCACTCAGAGAAAACCATATCAATTACAAGTTACAGGGACCGCGTCATCGTCATATAAATGGCGTCACTGCAAAGCGTTTGTTCCCGCGTAGCGCGCCATGACGCCTCAAGCCACCACCGATCCTTCCCTTCAAACATGTCCGGGTTTGCTCCCTGCGGAGCGTTGAAAGAGATCCAATGCATATAATTGAAGAGGCCATAGCGCTGATACCCATACACTTCGACTTCGGCACCGGGGAGCGCCCGTTTTGCGGCCATCGCCAGTATTGCCGGCGAAAAATAGGATATATGCTCCACCATAAACCATCTGTCCCGAAAGGCCGGAGAACGGCGCATCAGATCATCATTCAGGTTTGGAACCTCTACGCACACCGTACCGCCGGGCTTGACGACCTGAGAGGCCAAACGGAGCAACCCAACAGGATCCGGCACATGTTCCAGAACATGCCATAAGGTGACAAGATCAAACCGGCCAGCATGCGCCCGCGCAAAATCATCATCCAGCAATCCAATACGAAGATCCAAACGCTCCGCTCCAACATCCGGTAAAACGCCATTTTCATGCATTTTCTCACGGCCCATCTCAAGCCTTCGCGCACTAGGCTCTAAAACAACAACATCGGCACATGGATGTTGTTGCACAACATGCGCCCCGAAAAAACCATATCCGCCGCCGACATCCAGTATTTTCTTGCGCGCGCCGTCCGCCATATCTCCATCAAGCGGCGGGCCGGATGTTACAAAACGCTCCGTGCGCCTGCGCGCCTCAATAAATGCATGCCGGTAAATCACTTCCGAAGGCGTTCCATAGAATTTCTTGACATTCTCAACCTGCCCGTCCTCATCATAAAATTCGAGGTCGTATTGGGGTGGATTCAGCTGGGTATGCCCGCAGTTAGCACATGCAACGACACGTAACTTCCCATGCGGATCCCCTTTAACCTGATGCGCAACCGGAGAGGCCGGCCCCTCAGCGTTGCAAAGGACGCAATTAATGTTAATAAAACCCATATTCTTTCCCTCGGTTTGCATATCATCAGATTAAAAGTCTTTACAGGCAGTGAACATCTCACAATTATTTGCATAATCATTGAAAATGCCGTATCCGGTTTCCTACCAAAACTCTTAGGGAGGAATACCCGCCTGTCCTTGACGAAGCCACGATAATACAGTGTATTCACACAACAATTCCATAGTAATGAAAGATCCGGCTGAAGAACACCATGGCATTGATAAGTTATGCCCAGAATTTCGAAGATGTTATGCTGTCACGCGCACTAAAAGATGTCCGCAACGGCTTTTACATTGACATTGGCGCTCATGACCCCGTGATAGATTCCGTAAGTCGCGGCTTCTATGAGCAAGGCTGGCGGGGCGTGCATATAGAGCCCCTTCCTGTCATGGCGCAAGCCTTGCGGGACAACAGACCTGACGAAACTGTTCTTCAGGTCGCCTTATCGTCACAAACAGGGACGATGAGGCTTTACGATGTCGCCCATACGGGACTATCTACAGGCATAGCCGATATTGCGAGCCGCTATACGGACTTTGAAACACATGAAATCACCGTCCCCGTCATCACGCTGGCCGATTTATTCGATCAAATCGGCGCCAAGGATATTCACTGGCTAAAAATCGATGTCGAGGGGATGGAAAAAGACGTTTTGCAAGGCTGGGCCAGCCACAAGGCGCGCCCATGGATCATTGTCATCGAAAGCACCCTTCCCCGCACACAGGTGGAGAATTACAGTGAGTGGGAAAATGAATTATTAGAACGAAATTATACTTTCGTCTATTTTGACGGGCTTAACCGCTATTATCTTTCAGAAGAACAAAAGGATCGCGCCCGTTTCTTCAATACGCCGCCCAATGTGTTCGATGATTTTCATTTGTCGGGCCGGGCCACCAGCAACATGACGCACATGCTGCAACAATCCATCAACCTCTTAAGCCAAAAGCAGGAAGCTGCTTTAGAACAGGCCGCAGCCCTTCAAAAAACCCTGCAGGCAAAGGAAGAGCATTTTACGGTTGAGGTTGAACGGCTTAATGCGGATATCCGCACCATTACAAATGCAGCCCAGGATAATGAGGCGGCGCTAAACAAGAAATGGGAAATACAGTATAACAAAGCGCAACAAGATGGCGCCGCCCGCGAAAAAGAATTAGACGACCGCTGGAAACAATATCATGCAGCCAGCATAAAAGCCGTGGAAGAGCAGGCAAAAAAGGATCTCGCAGCGCGTGAAAATATTTTACACGAGGCTATGGAGAAGCAAAAGAAACAAGCTGATGGCCTGGCTTCCATGTTACGCGGCCAAATTGCGTCCGCGAATACCAAACTGGATGAAATGCAACTCGCGCATAAAACCGAGGTCGAATCCCTGCGTTCAAAAGCGCAGGCCATACAAGACACCTATACGCAACAGGTCAACACGCTACACCATGAATTAGCGGAGAAACAGGCTGAACTGGCGCGCAAAAATGAGGACATAGTCAGAAAGCAGCAAGAAAACGAGAGCAGGCAGGAAATCATCAGGGGCTTAGAGGCCCGGCTCCACGGCACCGAAAAAGAGCTGGCAGAAAAGCTTAAGACCATAAACCACCTATCGGCACAGCTATGGGCAGCCCAGGATGCCTTTTTAAGTATAAAAAACAGCTTTCTATGGAAGATTACGAGACCCTTGCGCGGACTGGGCGCAATATTTACTGGCAAAAATACAAAAACAATAATAGATATGCCCATATTTGAAAATAATTCCATTTTATACGAGACCATAATGCAAACCATGCCTCAGCAAGACGGGAGCCTGTCTTCCCTCCTCACCCTTTATGACGCGCCACTGGTCATTGCGGCATATCGCGCCTTTTTAGACAGGGAACCGGATACCGGCGGACTGGAGCATTATCTCGAACAGCTTCGAACGGGGCATAGCCGTATGGATGTCTTGGCGCAGATCGCCGTGTCAAAAGAAAGTCTGGCCGGGAACAGAATCGACACAAAGACACTGGGCTTTTTAAAGGCGCATCATAAACGCACAAGATCCCGGTGGCGCAAACTGTTTTCCAACAGTGATATTCTCGCCCTACAACATCAAATAGCGATGATTGAGGGACAGATTTACAGTCTTGGGCATAAAATCGGAAAGGGCGTCCCCCACGCAGGGACTATAAATCCCTCCGTCACCAAAACGGAAATCTTACAAACATATGATTTTGAATCAATATCCGTTGCCGATTTACGCAAACAGTATTGTTCTCAAGATATATTTGCACTGCCATCATCCACATCAAATCAGCTGCTTGTCGATGTTTCCGAGCTGGTTTTAAGAGACGCCCGCACGGGCATTCAGCGTGTCGTTAGATCAATAGCGCAAGAAATATTGGCCACTCCGCCAAAAGGCTACACGATACGCTTCGTTGCGGCCATAGATGGAAAACCCTATCACTATGTCCTTCCGTTATTCCTTGACGGGTTCAGGCCCTTCCATGAAATTGCCATGGGCGAAGTGAAGGTCAATGAAGGCGATATTTTCTTTGCGCTGGATCTTTTATACGATCGGCTGCAAAAATACGAAACGACTATCGCAGCGTGGAAAGATGCCGGGCTTCGATTTTTCCCTCTTGTTTACGATATCCTACCTGCGCAGTATCCTGAATGGTTTAACGAAACAGCATCCTGCCTTTTCAAACGCTGGATAAGAACGCTGCTTTCATTCTCGGATCAAATTATCGCCATATCGGAAGCAACAAAAAATGATCTTATTCATTTTGCGCAGCAAGAATTTGGCTTAGCCCCGGACTCTTTCACTGTTCAAGTCATGCCACTGGGATCCGATGTTGAAAAAAGCATTCCATCAATGGGATTAAATGCGCAGGACAACGCTGCGCTTAAGAAGATTAAAACATCACAAGCAATCTTATCCGTTGGTACAATAGAGCCCCGCAAAGGCATCGATGACGCACTCGCCGCTTTTGAAATTCTATGGAAGAAAGGCAATGATATTACCTATGTCATTATCGGCAAACCCGGATGGAACATGGAGAAGTTTCACAACAAATTGCGCAATCATCCGGAGCAAGGAAAAAGGCTCTTCTGGCTTGAAAAGGCAAGCGACGAATGCCTGTTAAAAGCCTATGATCTTTGCAAAGGCGTGCTTATGTGCTCAAAAGGAGAAGGACTCGGACTTCCGCTGCAAGAAGCTCTTCGCCACAATAAACCCGTCCTTGCACGTGATATTCCCGTATTCCATGAGCAAGATGATTGGCGCGTTACGTATTTTAAAACATCAAAACCTGAAGATCTGGCAAAGGCAATTGCACTATGGGAGAAGTCAGGCTTCAGCAGCGGTAAAGAAAAACCCGCCTCAAACGTGCAAGTCACAACATGGGAGCATAGCGCCAGATTCTTAAGGCAGCGCGTTTTTACCCTCCCCCAGCCCTTCAAGAAGCTTGATGATTTTTTGCGATGCAAAGAAGAAACATTTCTAAAAGCAGCCTATATAACTTTTTTAGGACGCTCGCCCGATCAAGACGGCTATAATTATTTTGCGTTGAAATTAGCCAATGGCATGCCTCGCACACAGCTACTTGAAGAACTGGCATATTCTCCAGAGTCTCTTCACAAGCAGATCTTCCCCAAAAGCCTTCTTATGGAGATAAATCCAAAGCGCGCGGCAGGACTTTTCGGCCCCACATTATCTGAAATTGATAACGTCCTAAATATATTGAAAGAAACAGCGAGAAAAGCAGCATGAGAATAGTTCTAGATCTTCAAGGCGCTCAGGCAGAAAATCGCAATCGCGGCATCGGACGTTATACTCTAGCACTGGCACAATCTATTGCACGTCATAGCGGCAATCATGATGTTATTGTCATTCTTAACTCTGCATTTCCTGACTCTATTGAACATATCAGGAATATGTTTGAAGATATTATCCCACCTGAGAACATTATTGTCTGGAACAGCCTTCCACGCACGGGGTATCTTTCGGAAGATAGGCGCTGGCACCGTTATAACGCGGAACTGTCACGCGAAGCCTTCATCTTATCATTAAAGCCCGATGCTGTCTGGATCAGCAGTCTTTTTGAAGGTCTAGGCGACGATGCCATTGCGACCGTGCACAAACTGCCCTCCTCTGTCATTACAGCGGTAACTTTGTATGATCTGATACCCCTGATTTACGAAGATTTGTATCTAATGAATCCAGCCGTAAAAAACTGGTATATGGATCGCATCGAAAATTTGAAACGCGCCGATCTTTTGTTCGGAATCTCGCAATCCGCCACTAAAGAGGCCATTGAATATTTATCATTTCCAGCGAATAAAGCCGTTAAAGTCGGCACTGCAGCAAACGTACAATTTTTATTGCCGCCGTCCATCCCTCAAAATGCAGTAACATGCCTTAAAAAATACGGATTAAATAAACCATTCATTATGTACACGGGCGGCATAGACTACCGCAAAAACATTGAAGGTTTAATACGTTCTTATGCCGCCCTGCCAAAAACACTACGAAAATCCCACCAGCTGGCTATTATTTGTTCAATTCAGGATGGCGATCGTGAGCGATTGAACTCGCTTGCCAAGAAAAACGGTCTAAAAGACGGAGATGTCATTTTTACCGGCTTTGTTTCAGACGAAGAGATGGTCCTTATATATCAGACATGCAAGCTGTTTGTCTTCCCTTCCTTCCACGAAGGATTTGGGCTACCGGTTCTGGAAGCCATGCATTGCGGCGCCCCTGTGATCGCAGGAAACAATTCCAGCCTGCCGGAAGTTGTAGGATGGGATGAGGCTCTCTTCAATGCAAAAGACGATAAAAGCATCACCGAAAAGATGCAGCAGGCTTTAACGGATGATTTATTCCGCAATAAATTAGCATCGCACGGATTAGAGCAAGTCAAAAAATTCTCCTGGGATGAATGCGGAAAGCGGGCAATCGAAGCCCTTGAAAGCGCCCATAATGCGCAAAAGAAAAAGCAGATTCAGAACAAGAGAAAAAAATCATTAGCCTATATATCCCCGCTTCCACCGGAAAAGACCGGCATTGCGGACTACAGTGCTGAGCTTATCCCTGCGCTGGCGGAGCATTATGATATAACTTTAGTTGTCGATCAGGAAAATGTTTGCCCCAGCCTGGCAAATGAATATCCTGTGCGGGACAAAGGCTGGCTAGAAAACAACTTTCAGGAAGTTGACAGAATTCTCTACCACATTGGAAATTCCCCTTTTCATGCATATATTTTTAAGCTGTTAAAAACAATTCCTGGAACAATCGTCCAGCATGATTTTTTTGTGTCCCAGTCGATAAACGCCCTAAGACATGTATCTCCCCAAAACTATGCGAATGATTGTGAAGAACATATGCTGCATTCCCATGGATACGATGCCTTGGCGAAATATAAGAAAGATCAACAATGCCTGTGGAACTATCCAGGCAACAAGTTGCTTTTGGATCAGGCACAGGGCGTGATAGTGCATGCTCGGCACGCACGCGATCTTGCGGCACAATGGTACGGCAATCAATATGCGCAAGATTGGGCCGTCATTCCGCTTATGCGGGAAGCGGTAGCGCCGGTAAATAAATCAACATTGCGTAAAAAATACGGCTACACCGATAAAGATTTTATTGTTTGCAGCTTTGGATTTCTCGGCCCGACAAAACGCAATATGGATCTTCTTGATGCATGGCTCTCCTCGCCGATGGCGGAGAAGAAGGATTGCCACCTTGTTTTTGTCGGTGAAAACCATCCGGACGATTACGGCCGCCTCCTTCTGGATAAAATTGAAAATGCCAAGACGGCCGGAGAGCATATAAAAATAACCGGCTGGGCAGATATGGACATGTTCCGGGATTATCTGGGGCTGGCCGATGTCGGCGTACAGCTCCGCACCATGACGCGGGGAGAAACATCCGCCGCCGTTCTGGATTGCATGAATTACAGGCTGGCAACGATTGTGAATGCCCATGGATCCATGGCGGAACTGCCAAGCGATGCCGTAATCATGCTGGATGATATGTTTAAGCCAGAGGATCTTACCGACGCACTGACGAGACTATACAAAAATCCCGAAGAGCGGAAAAAACTCGGCCAAAAGGGGCAAAAGATCATCCGGACATTGCATGCGCCAAATGCATGCGCCCGGCAATATCATGATGCGATTGAAAGCTTCTATGCGTTTGGCGCAGCCAATCCTGCACCGCTCGCAAAACACATGGTGGAGTATGCCGGCCGGCCTGACAATGAGAATGAATGGGAGAGCATTGCACGATTGATTGTTTCAAACCGGCATATTGCCCGCCGTTACTTTGACAAGCCTTACCTCTTTGTAGATGTAACAGATATTATGGACGTACCCGATGATAAACGCGACCAATCCATGCTCGGCGCGTATGAAGCATTGCGCAAAACGCATAATATTGAGTTTGTTTATAAAACGGAAGCCGGACAGTATAAAAACGCCCATGGTTACGGGTTGCGTATAACCGGGTTGGATAAAAATCTTATTGAAGAGCAGGAAACATTTATAAGCGCTAATTACCAAGTTTTATCGCCCAATGAATTTCAGAAGCAATATAGCACAATCTCAAAGAACACCAAAGCTGCATAAGAAGATTCCTAGTAGGAAACAATATGAACTTCGTCTTTATCCTCTGATTCCTCCATCTTCAAACATATATCCTGATATATTTTCGAATATAGCATAATCGTGTTTCTGGCTGTGTCGCCCTCAAATATTCCCTCGATAGAAGCCTCATCAGGAAATACTATATTTGCATTATTGATATATTTTAAAGAAATGCTAATAGCACTGTCATAGACAATAGCATTGATAACTGGACTTTTTATCCTTGGAAGAAAAAATTCAGCAGGCATTAAATTTACAATATTATTGTCAATGGAAAATAGATCGCCAAATTCCCTGACTTCATATCCCGCTTCCATTAAATAGGAAATCGTATCATTATATTGCGCTATTGATATTCGCGGGTCGCTTTTAATATGTATTTTTCTAAATCCTGTTCCATCCAAACTCTTTAGGACGGCTGTTTTCAATTCGCATCCCACCTTAAAGGTATATGGCCCGCCCCCCCAATAACGCAAAAAAACCAGATTTAACTCTTCATCAATAGCAGATATTTGCTCTAAATTTTGCAGATCTTGGGAACGGCTCTTACAAAATTCAAACGCATTGAAATAGTAACTGCATTCAACAACATGTGCATAAGGATCACCAATATTCTTTCTTTGAAGAACAAAACCAAAATAAATGCGGCGAGTAAGAGGAGAGATATCACCAAATACATCGCAAGGGAATCCATTCTTTATAGCGTCGGTATAAACGCCACGCTTGTTATAAGAAATTTTTTCAATTATCGATCTTTGCCATTCTGCATAACCAAAGGAGTGAAGATTGATTGTTTCACAACCGATTTTTCTTGCCGCCAAATCAGCTTCTTGAAAAACACAGCCGCCAAAATCAGTTATAGATTTTAGCTCATACTCTTTTGGCACTGTCATTGATATAATACAGAATTTGTAGGAGGGATTACTTCCTTTTTCTTTCATTGCAAATGCAAGCGTAGATATAATGAATATATTGCTAATGCATAAAAATACATCATCATAGAATTCTTCTTTGATGCTATCGCCTTCCATCAAGCGCTCTCCTCAAATCAAAGGGGTACTTTAACGCAATATGCCCTTATATAAACTTAACTTATAAATTTCTCGATCTCTTTCAAAGCAATGACATGCCTCTTGCAAGACGAGCCTGTGCAATTTCATCCATAAGCCGGAATTGATCTTCCCAATCAATATCCATGGCCACAGATTCATCCATCTCAAAGAAATAAGGCTTCTTGCCTATTCTATCGCCTTCTTTGCGCATAGTAGAAAAGGGTATTGCATAAATAGCATGATTTATTTCATACACTGGCTCAAGATCCTGACTACGGGGCCATTTCTCCAGACGGTTATCATAGTTAAACGGCTTTCCGTTTTTCCAAAGAAAACGCTGTAGCTTTGTTGCGCTCACAAGGCAATCAAATCCCTTGTCCATGCAATCCTGATAAGCTTCAATAGCCTGATTATAAACACAAGAAGTAACGAATGGATGCGTGACATGTGTCCAGAAAATATGCCCATCCGACGAAATCCCGGAAATATATTCTTTAATGAAGGCTTCCATTGAAGTAGAGCTTTGACCGTATTTATCGGGCCTGGGCAGTGCCTCAACGCGCGAATCCACCTTCTTTGAAAACGCCTCAGAAAACTCAAGAACCCTTTCATCGTTAGATGAAACAATAATCCTGTCGAGCGCTCCAACCAGATGGAGCTGCTGCAATTTTAATTCAAGCAGCCCGCTTTTATAGCCGGAAAAGGGGCAAGTATTTTTATTTACGACCCGTTCGCTTCCTGCGCGGCACGGAATAAATCCAATAAGGGACACTATTTTGCACTCCTGACAAAATACTTATGATGTTCGCTTGCATTTACCTGCTTCGTTTCACTTCCCACGACAATTTCCGCTTCGCGCATTTTTTTAACGTATTCTTTAAAGTCATTGCTCGTCAGATCCAGTGCGACGGCATCGAAATGCGCCCATTCGCTGTTGCCGAGTTTAACATGCTTTTCAACCATCCGCGCCCCTGCCGCCACGGCAAGGGCCGATCCGAACCATCCTAAATCATGGCTTGAATATCCCGGTACAATGCGCGGATTTTGCTTTGACAGCTCATGGTAATAGCGAACGACGCCGACATTACAGTCATTCGCCGGCGTCGGATACGCGGAGTTGCATTGCATTAAATAAAATTTTTCGCATTTGCGGAATGTTTCCAGAACCCATTTTTCATACGCCCGATCCGTCATCCCCGTAGAAAGGACAACAGGCACCCGGCAGCTATCAGCAACCAGCCTTAAGTAATCGCGATGTTCGGAGATTGTCGAAGGCAGTTTTATCATGGACGGCTTGAAATCCTGAATAAAGCGATAGGACGGCTCATCCAGTATAGAGGCGAACCAGCCAATGCCTATTGACTGGCACAACCTGTCCAGAAACGTAAAATCATCGCCAGTCAATTCAAGCTGATGGCGATAATCGGCGAATGTTGAACCGAATGGGGACTTATACGGCGCAGCCAGCTGTTCTTTCGTGTAGAAGCTATCGACATCACGTTTTTGTACTTTGACAAAATCGGCTCCCGCGGCTTTGGCGGCACGCACCATACGCTCCAAACGCCCCCTATCGCCGAAATGGTTCGTCGTCAGCTCGGCAATAATCGAAACAGACCAGTTTTTTTGATTACCACCCACGCCGAATTGCTGCGGCAGGAATAATGCATTCAGTTCATCCGCGCCAAGGCTTGAAAAACTGCGGTTGCCGACATGACGAACATCAATATCCGTATCCCTCAACATATAAAGGGCATTCAGGAAAAAATTTTCCTGAATGGCAATACGAAATTCCTGTTCATCTGCCGCTCCGATTTCATAGTGCTTGTCAAGCGACTGGGCGTAGCCGCGATCCAGCCGGAAATCGAAGCCCACCATATATACGGTTTGAGGCCGCCCGCGCAGCCTCGCAACAATGCGCGCCACCTTTAGGGCAGAAAGAAACAGTAAATCTTCGACATAGAAATCATCAGATAACAGGCGCTGGATCATGAGATCGCTTCCATCCTGCGAGAGAGGCGCATGGGGAACACGAATGACGGCGGCACTCCCCGATGGTACAAAATCCGTGGATGTTACATACAGACGCGCCTTCTCGCCGCTCTCTTTCAACGCGTTCTTAACCCAGTCGCCATGAAAAATCGAGATATCCGCGGGATAAATCCGTTCCGCATCGTTAATACCGATTACAAGAGATCCGGCATAAACCTCGGGCAATACAAGGTCTGCGGAAGCTCCCTTACCGAGAATGAATATCGTATCTGTGCTGTATGTCGACGCGATAACGCTGATCTGGCTCAAGAAATCGTCCATCATAAACCTGTCCGTTAACAATAATATTACATTCGGCTTCGCAGGCCAGCATCAGACCTGCCAGCAGATCCCAGCTGCGCGCCCCTTTCGGGTTGATAAAACGCGCATAAGATCCGCGAATTACATTAAACAGGTTGTAAACTGCACAGCCCATAATCCTTGATTCCGGATGCTCCGCTATACCCTGCCCTATATCATGATGATAGGAAGAGGAAAACCCTACAATTCGGGAGGACGGGATTCGGGGAACATCCCCACTCACCATAACCTCGCCCAATTCCGGCATCATCAGCATGCTGCCAACATGGGTTTTATCATACCATATGGATAGCGATGTCCCCCATTCTTTTAGACCCGAACAAAAATTTTCCGTACCATCAATAGGATCAAGAACAGCAACCCACCCACTTTCCGGAATGCCCCCTTTTTCCCAGCTTTCTTCGCCTATAAAAACAAGATCGGGAATCTGTTTTTCCAAAAGGAAGCGTATTTCATTTTCAAGCCACTTATCAGCCTTCGTCACAGGACTCCCATCCGGTTTCCATGCCACATCGTAGCGCATGGATTGAATATGTGGGAGAGAGGAAAAAACAAGCTGCTGCGTCTCTGCCAATAATCGGCTGATTAATTCTTCCCTATTATGAGACGACCTTTCCCGCATCATAAACCTTTGACCGTTTCAAGGGTTTCATAAAAAGGACAAACGGCAACAGGATCAATCATCCTGTTTAATTTTTCAGGATTCCCCACCATCCGCCTCGCTTCATTGGGGCGTACGAAGGCAGGATTTATACGGATTTCAATTTTATGATTATAGAGCTTTTCCGCATCCTCAATCACACTGCGCAATGTTACGCCGCGCCCTGTGCATAGATTAACCGCGTCATGCACCGCCTTTTCAGAACGCAGCAAGCGTTCATAAACATCGCAGGCGTAGGATATATCGTTAAATTCGCGTTCCACATCGATATTCCCAAGCTCGATGAACTCCGCATGCTTTTCAAAATGCGCTATAATTTTAGGAACAACAAAATTTTCCGGCTGTCCGCGGCCAGTATAATTAAACGGTCTTACGACCATGATCGGAAGGCAATCAAAAAACAGGCGTGCCACGTGCTCGGTTGCCAGCTTGCTAATCCCGTAATGGGACTGCGGGCGCAGCGGGTGTTCTTCAGTAAGCTCCCCGCCTTCCAGAGCGCCATAGACTGCCGCGCTACTGGCCGTAATGATTTTTTTGAAATCAAGGCCGCTTTTGGCGACGGCCTCCAATACATGCTGTGTTCCGACAGTATTCACATCATAATAGGCTTTTAGATTGCCGCTGGCTGCAAAGGATATACCGGCTAAATGGATGATATAATCAGGCTGCGCCTCTTTGATAACGGGGAGCCAATCTTCGGCGCGGGCGAGATCTGCGCTAAAAACTCTGATCGCCGGCGGCTCTGCCGGTACAGGCAGCTTGCGTGACGTGCCATAGACCTCATATCCACGTTTCCGAAGATGCCGCGCAAGATGCTGGCCGGTAAAACCTTCAATGCCGGTTATCAGTACGCGGCCAGCCATTTTTAAAACGATGCCCCTTTTTCATTACGGCGTAGATCGGCTGAAACCATCAAGGCGCACATCTCTTCCAATGAGATTTTCGGTTCCCATCCAAGCTTTGCTCTGGCTTTGGACGGGTCGCCAATCAGGAGATCAACTTCGGCGGGGCGGTAGAATTTCGGATTAACACGCACGAGTGTTTTCCCGCTATTCGCGTCTTTTGCGATTTCGCCCTCCTCCCTGCCTGAATATTCAAGCTCGATGCCCGCGGCCTTAAATGCCATAGTCACAAAATCACGCACCGTTTCCGTACGGCCCGTGGCCACAACGAAGGTGTCAGGTTCATCCACCTGAAGCATGCGCCACATGGCGTCAACATATTCCTTGGCATACCCCCAGTCGCGCTTGGCGTCGAGATTGCCAAGTTCAAGGCAATCAAGCTGCCCCAGCTTAATCTTGGCGACGGCATCGGTAATCTTACGCGTCACGAATTCACGTCCGCGCAGCGGGGATTCATGATTAAATAAAATACCACTTGTTCCGAATATGCCGTAGCTCTCACGGTAATTAACCGTCATCCAGTGTGCGTAAAGCTTGGCAACCCCATAAGGACTGCGCGGGTAAAACGGCGTTCGTTCAGATTGCGGAACTTCTTGCACCAGGCCGAACATTTCCGATGTGCTGGCCTGATAGTATTTTATTTTTGGATTTACAATGCGGATAGCTTCCAATAGATGCACCGCCCCAAGACCCGTGGCATGCGCGGTGAGCAGAGGCTGATCGAACGACACCCCCACGAAACTTTGGGCCGCGATGTTATATATCTCATCAGGCTGGATGCTGGAAACCATATGGATGGCATTTGCCTGATCCACCAGATCGAATTCAATCAAATGCAAATTCGGGTGTTCTTGAATCCCCAACTCTTCAATTCGCCAAAAATTTGTCGAACTGGAACGGCGGTAAGTACCATAAACCTCATAGCCTTTCTCAAGAAGAAGTTCCGCCAAATAGGCACCGTCCTGTCCCGTAATTCCTGTAACAATTGCTTTCTTCATGAAGTTTCCTTGCACCTACAATAACTAAAAATAAAAAATATCGTCATTTTATATGGGTTTTCAAAACCTTTGCCGAACATGCCCAGCTATATTCCGGCAATTCTTGCGGTTTCTTCTGCGCATCCAGTGTTTTATACCACTGGCGAATGGTATCGGCCATTTTATATGTATCACCATCAGGAAAATAGGATATATAATCCGAGGAATGTTCCTTGAATACTTCAATATCCCTTGCCAAAACAGGCATGCCGAAGCGGACGGCCTCCAGCAAGGGCAATCCCAACCCCTCGGCTCTTGACGCCATGATAAGGCCCCGGCATTCTTGATACAATCTTCGCAAATGGTTGTCATTCGCCCCCTCCAGCCAAAAAAGATTTTTTCCAAATTGAGGATGCCGGATAATCTCCTCGATAAAATCTTCCATCTTCCAGCCCCGCCGCCCGATAAAGAGCAGCGGCGTATCATCCCCCTTCTGCCAAAGAACTTCGAAGGCTTCAAGGATTGATTTATGACCTTTACGCGGTTCAAGCGTACCCACCATTAAAACAGCCTTGTGTAAGGAAATCATGGTCAGCGCGCTATCGACTGCCTTATTCTCCTCCATACTTGGCGATGTGTTTTCTATATCCGCCCCCAATGGAATAACGACGGTTTCAATATTCGCCGGTTGCGGCAGTTTCCGGGCAAGGAAATCCCGCACATCCCGGCGCACTATCGACGATATGCAAAAAATACCGTCTGAAAAAACTACAATCACCTTTGCCCATCTTTTAAAATTGGAGGCGAGTTTCTTATCAAACCAGTCCTGATGCACCAAAGGCAGTAAATCATAGACAAAGCCATAAAATTTCATGCCGCGCCATTTCCACCACAAAAATTGTCGTATCCGCAAAGGCAACAAATGCGTCGTCAAATCCAGTCCCAAAAAGATATCACCGGCAGAAACGGTGACATTCAGGGCATTCATTTCGGGAATCGTGCGCCGTATTTCGAGAAAATCCAGCGGCGCGTAACGATAGCCGCGTTTCCGCGTGGCAAAAACAGGCCGGACAGTAAACCCATCCGGAGGAGACTTATAAAGCTGCAGGTAAAGCGCGCGCACTACCCGCTGTATCCCTGTACGCGCATCGTCCTGCAGGATAACAGAAACATCTATCAGTAGCTGCTTCTGCCTCAATCCGCCATCAGCACGCACAACCGGAAACCGCCATTGCCCAAAAGCGCGCAACCACGCCGCCGGTATAAACGGCAATATCTGCATCATGGCCCAATCACAGCCATATGATACAAAAATTCCCAGCCCTTTCATCACACCGCCTGTTTTTTATAAAAATCAATAGCCGAAAGAACGTCCGGGAAACCATACATCTTTCCTTCAAGGAGCGTATAGGCGCGTTGGCAATGCTTGAGAATAAATGAATCGTTATGCGAAACCATAATTTTTGCGCGATCGGCCCGCTTTTCGAAAAGCTCAACCCTGCATTTTTCATGAAAACGGGCATCCCCCACCGCGGTGACCTCATCAATCAAGAAGCAATCGAATTCAATAGCCATAGAGAGCGCAAATGCAAGGCGTGCCCTCATCCCTGCGGAATATGTTTTAAGCGGCTCGCGCAAATATCGTCCAAGCTCCGAGAAATCATCGACATAGTCAATCTTGTCCCGGTAATCCACGCCATAGACACGGCATATGAATTTCAGGTTATCTATACCGGTTAAACTCCCCTGAAAACCGCCGGCAAATGCCAAAGGCCATGATACACGCATCTTTCTGGCAATATGACCGGAACTTGGTTGCTCCGCTCCGCTAAGCAGCCTGATCAAGGTAGATTTACCCGCGCCGTTACGCCCTAAAATACCTACTTTTTCACCGGGCATGACCGACAGGCCGACTTTATCCAGAATGGTGCGCGGGCCGCTGGATGTGTGATATATTTTAGTAACGTCGACCGCATGAATCATGATGGTTCCACTCTCTTGCTCACATCACGGACAAGCGTTAAGCCAAAAAACATCATGACAAGACTGAAAACAAACAGGTAAAAAGGGTTTTCATGCGTTACGATCAGATCGCCGTAATAACCATGCCGGATCATTTCCGTCCCGTGCACCATGGGAACCCACAGAATGATTTTTTGCATTTTTTCCGGCATCCATTCCACCATAAACACCGCCCCGGATAATGGAAAAAGAAGATAGGTACAAACATGCCAGACCCGCTCGAATAATTCCGACCGTTCGGACGCCACCCCGACAACCAAGCCTAACGCCACAGCGAAGAAAGCCATCAAGACCCATGCTGAAACGACCATCAGGAAATCATACGGCAACGGCATGACGCCAAGGAAAGTCAGGACGGACGATATAACTATGAAAGATCCGGTCGCGCCGAAAAATTCCAGAAGGCAACGGGCGATAAAAATATCCAGTACCTTTACATTCCTGTGATACATCAGCGCCAGATTCGGCTCAATCGCCTTTACGCAACGAAGCGACATGTTACGCCACAGCAAAACCATGGAATATCCCGTCATGGCAAACGCGGCAACCGGGATTGCATCTTCGCCGCTATGCCCCCCCTTAATCACGCTCCACAAGGCCATAACTCCCAGCGTGAAAATAGCCGGCTCGACAAACAACCATAGAAAACCAATATTATGCCGTCCGTAACGGGTAATAATCTCGCGCATCAACAGCGCGTATATCACTCTCGCCTGGGTGCGCAGTGCGCGCATAAACATACCGGCCCGTTCACTCATGGTGCTCGCGAACCCCGGCGATTAAAATGCTCAAAACGCCCCACAGGATCAAACCGATCATAAATGCCGCCATAATCGCGCGCAAACGGCGCGGCTCCATGGCCGTATCGGGCAGGCCGGGTGCCTCAATCGTTTCAAGATACATCTGCTTACGCTTTGCGCTATCATGCGCTTCTTCCAGAGAGGCCATGGCCGCTGCCAGTTGTTTTTGCGCAAATTCGCGCTCCAGAATCAGTGCTTCATAAGCCGAGGACTTTGAAGAGAAAGATTCGGCGTTCCCGACAACTTTGGCGATCTCCAGTTTTTCTTGTTCTTCCAAACTTTTAATTTTTTGCCGCATGGCTGGAATCTGCGGATTTGACGGCGCAAGCACCTTGATTTGCGCCAACTGCGTCCTCGTCGCTATAATTTCATCCTGTATCTTTGATACAAGCTGCAAATGAAGCGCCGATTGCTGCTCGGGGTCAAAAACTATTGTATCGTCACGATACGCGGATACGGCCTCAGAAGCTTTTTGCGCCCGCACCATTGCGCGGTTCACCTCACCCTCGGCAAAGGCCAGCATATCCTTGCGGGCCCGCTCATTTAAGATATTAACCAGCTTTTCGCTTTCCCGGGTGAGTCTTTCATTAACCTGTAAAGCTTCATCCGGCGCGTATGCCCGCACTGTGACGCGAACGACAGAAGATTGCGCATTAACCGCCACTTTTACATGGTCTTTGTAGTATTTGAACAAATCTTCAAACCCGTCAAATATACCAAAGCTGTTAAAACGGCTAAGCAGGTCGATCGCCGTGTTGCTTACTGCGGCACGATAGGCTCCTCCCTCATCCACGGCTTTCAACGCATCCCGCGACATCATAAAGTCGCGCACAAGATAGGCGTCCTGGGAAGAGGGAGTGACGCCAATATTTTGCATAATTCCACCAAGAGCGGTTGAACTCTGCTTTTGCTGACTCCGCACAGTAATCTGCATCTCGGAAATATAAACATCGCTGGCTATAAATCCGAAATAGGCAATAGAAAAAAGGGTCGGCAGCAAAACGGTCACTATAAATAATAAACCGCGACCGGGTACAAAACCTGAATGCGTCATCAGCATCATCTTTTCTTTAAAAAGGGCTATCGGGCGACCACTATAGTGTGTTCGCCAGCGTAATGTTATAATTCAGTGTTTCTAGCCTTTCCTGCTTTTCCAAAGCAAGCAACTATAGCAATAAATCCATATATGTGCACAAGCCCCTCCCCCAACTAAAAAATATGGAAAACTGAAATCCCTTTTAGCGGATAATATAATCAAGGCTTTAGTAAAGAAAGACCAGGCGACCGACTTACGACCGCTTCCCAAACAGCCCTTATCAAAGCGCCCCCGGCATATGTATATAACTGAAGCATAATAGATTGGTACCGGCGCTGTATTATAGAAATTCTTAATTTTCAACCGGCTGCGCCATATTCATAGTTTCCCCGTTCACCAGATCAAGGAAAAGCTTCCCGTATTTTTCAAGCTTTGATTGGCCGACCCCGCTGATAGACCCGAATTCCTCCATATTGGCAGGTTTTTTAAGGGCGATATCGATCAGGGTTTTATCGTGGAACACCACGTAGGGCGGTAAATTCTGTTCGCGGGCGATGGTCAGGCGCAAAGCTTTGAGCCTGCCGAACAATTCCCGATCCGCTTCATCATCCAGAAGGGAAACATCCGCAAGTTTTCGCCCGGCTTTTCCGGCCTGAGGCGCGGCACTTTCATCCAGGCGCAACAAGATGCCGTCCTTGTCTTTGAGAAACTTGAAACCTTCCGGCGTAATCTTCAGACCGCCATGCGCGTTCATATCGGCATACAGGAAACCGTGGGACAATAATTGCCGGATAATGCTTTGCCATTCTTTTTTCGAGTATTCACCGCCGATACCGAACGTACTCAACCTATCATGCCCGAATCTGCGTATGCGCTCGTCGCCACTCCCCAGCAGGACGTCGATGATGTAGGCCGCGCCGAACATTTGGTCCGTGCGATAGACGCAAGAGAGGATTTTCTGCGCCGCTATCGTGCCGTCGAATGTCTGCGGCGGACGCAGGCAGGTATCGCAATTGCCGCAATCCTCAGGCCCGTCCCCGAAATAGCGAAGCAGCACAAGGCGGCGGCACTGTGCCGTTTCGCAATAGCTCAAAAGCGCATTCAGCTTTTGCGTCTCCAGCCGTTTTTGTTCTGCCGGAGCGTCACCGCCTTCGATCATTTGCCGGCGCAGGACGACATCCTGCATCCCGTAAACCATCCACGCCACGGCGGGCAGCCCATCGCGGCCCGCGCGCCCCGTTTCCTGATAATAGGATTCGATCGTCTTGGGTAAATCGAGATGAACCACAAATCGTACATCCGGCTTATTGATCCCCATGCCGAAGGCGATCGTCGCCACCATGATGATGCCTTCCTCCTTGATAAAGCGCTCCTGATTGCGCGCCCGCACGGCATTATCCATTCCCGCGTGATAAGGCAGGGCCGTATATCCGCGGCTGCAAAGAAACTGCGCCGTTTCTTCCGTCTTGCGGCGCGACAGGCAATAGACGATCCCGCTTTCATCTTTTGGCCGGCCATCCAGAAAAGCGAGCAGTTGCCTGTTCGGGTTGTTTTTGACCGCGACTTCATAACGGATATTTGGCCGATCGAACCCCGCCTTGTACAGCGCGGGCAATTGCAGCCTCTCCATAATTTCCTTGCGCGTCGGCGCGTCCGCCGTCGCCGTGACGGCTATGCGCGGCACGTTTGGATAACGCGTACAAAGAAGCGATAACTGCCTGTATTCAGGCCTGAAATCATGCCCCCATTGCGAGATGCAATGCGCTTCGTCGATGGCGAACAGCGCGAGCGGGAGATCGTCCAGCAGGTCGAGGAAATCCTCCATCACCAACCGCTCCGGCGAAACGTAAAGAAGATCGAGACCCCCTTCGCGTAGCGCCCTGAATGTCTGCGCCGCCTTCCCGCTTTCAGCCCCCGAATGGATCGCCGCCGCGCGCACGCCAAGCTCTTTCAACGCCGCCACCTGATCCTCCATCAAGGCAATCAGCGGCGAGATCACCACCCCCACCCCGTCCCGGCACAAGGCCGGTATCTGGTAGCACAGCGACTTGCCGCTGCCCGTCGGCATCAGAACACAGCAGCTTTTCCCGGCGATGACATGATTGACGATGCTTTCCTGTTCGCCGCGGAATTCTTCATAACCGAAAATGGCGCGCAGGACGCCGTGAGGGTCTGAATCGCCTCTTTCCCCGTCCTGAATCTGGTTTTCTTTATGTAGCATTCATTCTCATGCTTAATCATAAGCCCCCTGTTTTACAAGGCTATAGCGGCAAACCGCTTTTAGGGGGGCAGATATTTTGACAGGTTAAAATGGTGTTTCAGCCCCGCACTTCCGTTATCCGGGAAACAGGGTATAAAGGATCGTTGGCCATGGGCGCCAGAAGGCAGGCCGTTGAAAGAGGGAAAGCAATGGATATTTTGATCTATGGTATAAAAAACTGCGACACAATGAAGAAGGCTTTTGCGTGGCTGGACAAACGCGGGGTCGCTTATATTTTCCATGACTATAAGAAATCGGGCGCTGATATGGACATACTCGAACAGGCCGTCAGGCAGCACGGATGGGAAAATGTCATCAACCGTAAGGGAACCAGCTGGCGCGCCCTGCCTGAAAACGTGAAGACGGCCATGGATGAAGGAAAAGCCATAAAGGCGGCCATGGATAATCCATCGCTCATCCGCCGCCCGCTTCTCGTCCATGGCAGCGACATCCATTTAGGCTTTAACGAGGACGATTACGGCGCCCTTTTCAAAAAACCGTGAAAAGCCCCAAATCCCGCCGGTTCGCGGCTTTCATGAGGCCGGCTTTCTTACAGTGCGGGGGAGGGGTGTAAAGAATGGCTGGGGCGGGAGGGATCGAACCTCCGAATGGCGGTACCAAAAACCGCTGCCTTACCGCTTGGCTACGCCCCAACATGGCAGAGAATGCCTGAACGGGCCGCAAGCTATAGCAGTTTTCGGTTCAAGGCAAGAGGCAATTTTTAGAAAGAAAACAGCAGCTTCCACATATTGTGGACAGGATTTATTATTTCCTTGGTCTGATTTTCCAAAATCTATATATTGGGGCCATTCAAAACAGGTTTTATGGTTATCAAAGGACACGCGGCATGAAGCAAGGGCGCACACCGGATCGGGTTCATATCGTACACAGGCCCGCGCAGGATGATTACAAGCCGGAAGCGACAGGCGGCGGCATGGGCGCTCAAAAAACAGCCGCTTCCCTGCCCTCCCCCGCCCCGCAAAATACCCGCGCGACGGAAATCATCCGCACCCTTGCAGAGATTAGCGACAAGCTTAAACGCTCCGAAGCGGAACGCTATGAGCTGCTTGCCGAGCTGCGTGAATACAGGAAAAGCCTTAATATTCTTGAAGACAAGGCGGAGCAGTCACAAAAATCCTATGCGGATCTTGAGCAAAAGATTAAATCCCGCGAAGAAGAAAGCAGCGCCCTGACACAGCGTCAGGCCCGTTTCGAGCGCGCCTTGAAAGAAGCGGAAAATAAGCTGGTACAGGCATCGGCCGGGCAAAACCTGCTTGGCTCCCGCATCAAGGATGCCGAAACGAAACACGCCCTGCTCACCCAGAGGATGGATGAATCGGTTATCCAACAGGCCCGCCTTGACCGCCAGATGGAAAAAATCGGGCAGGATAAAAGCCGCATGCTCCGCAAGGTCGAGCGTATGGAAGAAATCCTGAATGAAACGCAAGATACATTAAAAGCGCGCGCACTTGTCCTTTTGACAGACCAGAGCGCCGCGGCCGGAACGGCCTTTCCGCGCATTGCCGCCTATGGTGACGCACTGGATGATAGCGCACAGAATAACGAAACGTCCCCGTGGTGGCGCAAATCCGTGCAAATGCAAACGGTCGGCATGGCCTCTATGGTTATCGCCGCGCTGCTTTTGGGATGGACGATCAATCAAATCCAACAGCCGGAAATCCCGCAAATAGCCATTCTTGAAAATGGCGGCGTTGCCCGCATCAATCTTGAACAAAAACAGTGGGAGCCGCTTGTATCGGATCAGGCGGCACCGGCGCAAACGGCGGAAACAACGCTGATACCGGTTTATAATATGGAAGGTGAGTTGCCTTCCACAGACTCTTCGCAGCCCGCGGGAGCGCAAGCCGTGCTTGATGCTTCCGACGACGAATTGCTTGCGGCTCTGGAAGAGGATCCCGACGCGCTGGCCGCACAGCTGAATGAGATCGCACCTGAGGCTGCGGCGGAACTTGATGACGTCACAGCAGGGGATGCGGCGCTTGCCGCCGACGGGCCTGAAGAGTTTGAGATAGCCTCCCTTCCTTCCGAACAAGCGGCCCCGCCGCAAGCGCCCGCCGCGGCAAAGCAAAGCGCTTTGGAATATGATCCGCTCTCCGCACATCCGGGAAAAGCCTTCGCGCAGGATCCGGAACTTGCGAACCGTATCGCACAGGAGCGCGGCAATCAGCCCCTTAACAGCCGCGCGGAGAATGATGCGTCCCTGCCGGAAGCGGTGAAGTCACTCCAGCAGCAGGCCTTTGCCGGCGTTCCCGAAGCGCAGCACGACCTCGCCGCCATTTACACGGCGGGCCGCGAAGGCGTCATGCAGAATTTTGAAAAGGCCGCTTTCTGGTTCCGTGAATCCGCCGAGGGCGGCATTGCGAACGCGGCCTATAATCTCGGCGTCCTTCATCATCAGGGGCTGGGCGTCGAACGCGACATCGCCCATGCGCTTTACTGGTACCGTGAAGCGGCAAAACGCGGCCACCCCGAAGCGCAATATAATCTCGGCATTGCCTATATCGAAGGGATCGGGACGGAATATGATCCGGCGCTTGCCGCCGCTTTCTTTGAAAGCGCCGCGAATAAAGGCGTTATTGAGGCCGCCTATAATCTCGGCCTTATTTACGAGAACGGCCTTGTCGGCGGAAGCCCGAAGCCGCAAGATGCGCTTTTATGGTATAAGGTCGCGGCAGACGGTAATAGCACGGACGCAAAAGCGGCGTTGCTACAGCTTGCGTCTTCCATGCAGATAGGGATCGAGGATGTCGATAAAATGGCCGATCGGCTTCAATCCATCTATATATCGAACCATGGCCGCCGCGCCGGCCCTTCCGGTTCATAGGAAACAATAAAATCCGGCCCTTACAGCCGGATTTTATTTATCCCGTCCCGGCGCCTTCCCCTTACGAACGCTCTTCGGAAGCAGCGCCGCCGGGATTCGCCAGTTCATCTTCAAGCTGCCGCGCCACATCGCCCGGAGAGCCTGTATGACGGGAGATAAGCTGATAAGCCACAGGCACGACAAAGATAGTAAAGATCGTTGCCGCCGCAATACCGAAGAAAATCACGATGCCGATTGCTATCCGCGCCTCCGCCCCCGCGCCGCCGGTCATGATAAGCGGCATGGCCCCAGCCATCGCCGTAACGGACGTCATCAATACCGGACGCAGCCGCAATTCCGCCGCCTCTATCAAGGCATGGCGGAACGTCCGCCCCTGATCGCGCAGCTGGTTTGCGAATTCCACGATCAGGATGCCGTTCTTGGCGGCAAGCCCGGCCAATACAATCAGGCCGATCTGCGTAAAGATATTCAATGTCTGGCCGGTGAAATAAAGCCCCGCAAGCGCCCCCGCCATCGCCAGCGGAACCGTCAGCAGGATAACGAACGGATGCACGAAGCTTTCAAACTGCGCCGCCAGGATAAGGAACATTACAAGGACGCCAAGCAGGAAGACGAAATAGATCGATCCGCCGGAATATTTATAGTCTTTCGATTGGCCCTTATAATCAATCACCGCGGAATCAGGCAGGTGTTCGCGCACCATCCCTTCAAGATAGGTCAGGGCTTGCCCCAGCGTGTAGCCCCTGTCCAGATCGGCCTCTATCGTGATCGCACGCACACGGTTGAAACGCGCAAGGCGCGGAGAATCTGCAAGCTCTTCGAACGTGACAAGGTTCGAGAGAGGGATAAGCGCCCCCGTCGTGCCTGAACGGACATAGATATTCTCTATATTGGCAATGGTGCGCTGTTCGTCGCGCTCCCCTTCAAGAATAACGTCATATTCTTCCCCGTTATCCAGATAGGTTGTCACGCGGCGCGAACCAAGCATGGTTTCCAGCGTCCGGCCAAGATTTGTGACCGTTACCCCCAATGCCGCCGCACGCTCATAGTCAATCTTTACTTCGACTTGCGGCTTAGTTTCCTTATAGTCGGAATCAAGGCCGTTCAATCCGGGGTTGTTCTCATTGATCTTTTCAAAGAGGAGATCGCGCCATTCCCTAAGTTCCTCATAGGTGCCGCCGCCGATGACAAAACGGACAGGTTTGCCCGATGCCCCGCGAAAGCCGCTGCGCATAATCGGAAAAGCGCGCACGCCCGTTAGATCCGAGAGGTTGGCGCGCACTTCGTCCATAATCACCTGCCCCTGCCTGCGCGTCCCCCAATCGCTCAGGACTGCAATGACAAAGCCATTGTTAAAGGAGGATAGCGTTCCGAAACCGCGCGGCGCCCGCACCATCAGGCTTTCGACTTCACCACTGTCGCGATAGGGCTGCAACCGGCGCTCGATCTCGTCCATATAATCTTTCATATAGGAATAAGTCGCGCCTTCCGGCCCGTCCACGCTGATGAAGAAAGACCCCCGATCCTCGCGCGGCGTGTATTCGGACGGGGTGATGTTGTAGAAAAAGACCATCATCCCCAGCACCAAAGCAAATGCAATAATGACGATGACGGGGCGCGCCAGAACCTTGATAAGAAAAACGCGGTAAAGCCGGCGCAGCCGCATGAATTTTTCCTCGATAATGCGCGTGACCTTATTCTCTGCCGTATCTTTCTTGAGGATTTTCGATGCTAGCATGGGTGAAAGCGTCAGGGCGACAAGGCCGGAAAATCCCGTGGCCGCCGCAATGGTCACGGCGAATTCCGAAAAGAGCCTCCCGATATCGCCTTGCAGATAGGTAATCGGCAAGAAAACCGCCATAAGCGACAGGGTCGTCGCAATTACGGCGAAGCCGACCTGCCGCGTCCCGCGATAGGCGGCGACCAAAGGGGTTTCATTATGCTCCTTCATTCGCCGCACGATATTTTCGATCACGATGATCGCATCATCGACGACGATACCGATAGCAAGGATAAGGGCGAGGAGCGTCAGGATATTGATGGAAAACCCCATCGCCAGCAAAATGATGAAGGTGGATAAAAGGGATATGGGCGCTGCTATGGCTGGGACGATTGTCGCGCCCATGCTTCCAAGGAAGATATAAATGACGGCGACGACAAGCAGGATGGCTATGCTGAGCGTTATATAAACCTCGTGAATAGCTTGCTCCACAAAGACAGAGCTATCATAGCGTTCTTCAATCCGCATATCTTCGGGCAGGGTTTCGTTGATTGCCTCGACCTTTTTCTGCGCGGCGCGTGCAACGGAAATGGTATTTGCCGTCGATTGCTTGATAATACCGATACCGACCTGGGGAATCCCGTTTCCGCGGAACATGGTTCTATCTTCTTGCGATCCGCGCTCGACCCGCGCAACATCGCCGAGTCTTATCATATCTCCCTTGTCATTGCGCCCAAGCACCAGCCCCCTGAAATCATCGGCCGTCATAAAAACGCGCTGGAGACGCATGGTGAACTGCCGATCCAGCGATTCTATGCTGCCGGCAGGAAGCTCGATATTCTCTGCCCGCAGGGCCGCCTCGACATCATTGACGGTGAGATCGCGCGCGGCCAGCTCATTCTTGTCTATCCATACACGCATGGCATAAGTCTGGGAGCCGCCGAGCCGCACCTGTGAAACGCCGTCAATGACAGAAAATTGATCGACCAGATACCGTTCCGCATAATCGGTCAGTTCCAGCGTATCGCGCTGCGAGCTGGTCAGGGAAAACCAGACGATAACATCGTCGCTGGAATCCTGCTTTTGCACTTCCGGCGGGTCGGCTTCTTCGGGAAGATTGTCCAGAATGCCGGAGATTTTATCGCGGATATCATTGGCGGCGGCGTCAATATCAATACCGACATCGAATTCAATCGTTACGCGCGACCGCCCGTCTTCACTGAAAGATTCTATAAAATTGATGCCGCTGACGCCCGCAATGCGGTTTTCAATAAGCTGCGTCACGCGGCTTTCGACGATGGACGCGGAAGCCCCCGTATAGTTGACGCGGATTGTGACGACCGCAGGATCGATATCGGGATATTCACGCAGCGACAGGCGGGTAAAGGATACAATCCCGAACGTAATGAGCAAAAGCGTGATGACGGCTGCAAAAACGGGGCGCTTGACGAAGATATCGGAAATAAACATCGGTCTTATTGCGCTCCCTGCGCGTCGGCATTGTCGGCCCGTAAACGCTTCAACACCTGCCCGGCCGTTTCCCCGCGCGCCTGAACCGCGCTGATGCTCACAGGGTTGCCGGCCCGCGCCGTCATCAGGCCCTGCGTCACGATTTTCTCGCCCTGCCGCAACCCCCGGATAACTTCCACCTCCCCCGGAACACGCACGCCTATGATAATCTCGCGCTTCTCAAGCACCGGTATTTCCCCGCTTTCATCCACGACAAAAACAAAATGCTTTCTGGCTTCGGGAACAATCGCCGTTTCGGGAATGCCGGCGGCGCGGCGCGGGTCTTTTTGCAGCTCGACCGTCATCAAAAGCCCCGGCTTCAATATCCCCTGAGGGTTCGGGATAAGCGCCCGCACAGTGACGGCGCGCGTGACGGGATCAATCTGGCTGTCGATAGCCGACACTTCCCCTTCAAACAGCTCTGCAAATCCCGCAGCCCTGGCGGTGATTTTTAAGCCCTGTTTCAGGGCCGGAAGAAAGATGGAAGGTACGGCAAAGTCCAGCTTCATGATATGAATATCATCCAGCGTGGTGATCTCCGTTCCGGGCTGGAGCAGCGCCCCCGCCGATATGTTCCGCAGCCCGACAACGCCGTCGAACGGTGCGGTGATAATCCTGTCTTCAAGCCGCGATTGTAATGCCTCCATGCCGGCGCGCGCGCCCGTATATTCCCGCTGGCGCTGATCCAGAAGCGATGCCGACGCCGCGCCGCCTTTTGCAAGCTCCCGCGTCCGCTGAAGCTGTTTATGGGCCTCGCTCACCAGCGCTTTTTGCTGTTCGAGCAGCGCTGCCTCTTCCCTGCTGGTCATCTCGACAAGGACATCGCCCTTGGCAACAACCTGCCCGTCCTCGAAATGAATGTCCCTGACCGTATCCGTTACCTTGGCCGCCAGCGTCACCGTTTCATTCGCCCGCAGAGTCCCGAGTGCCTCTACCTTATCGATGAATTCATCCATAAAAACCTCGGCGACAATAACCGGCATCGCGCCGCCGCTCCGCGCCTGCTGCGCCCAAGATGGGGGTGCCATCAATAAAAAGCAGGATAGAAGCCCCAAGGCAGCGGAAAGGCAGGAAATTTTCATAAATTCAAACCAAATCAAAGTGTTAAGGCAGGACTGCGTAAACTATGCATATTTTATACGAAAAAAGCGGCAAAACCATTCGTAAAGATAGCTTCATTTACCGTAAGGCAAAGCCTCCCGCATATTTCCAAAAAGAAACGGCAATGGAGTCCGCCTATTGCGCTTCGGCCATCATGGATAGTTCTAGCCAGCGTGTTTCAGCCTTCCCCAATTCGCTGCGCAATGTTTCGAGCTGTTGAGAGGCCCCGATAAAACCGTCGGGATCGCGCCCGTAGAACGAAGCATCGGCCAGAACCGCTTCCAGATGCGCTATGGATGCTTCCATCTCCTTGATCCTGTCCGGCATGGTCTGTAGCTCATGCTGGAGCTTATAGGTCAGTTTGGCAGGGCGCGCTTCCGGCGAAGGCGCAGGAACCGCGGAAAGCTTGCCTTGGGCGGAGGCCGCTTTTCCCGCTTTTTGCGGGGCAGAAGCCAAAGCCGGTTTTTTCTCCGGCGCATGGCTTTTCATATAGTCTATATAGTCGCTATAGCCGCCAATGATTCCGGTGACTTTTCCATCCCCTTCAAAGGCCAGAATCTTCGTAACGGTCTGATCAAGAAAATCCCTGTCATGCGACACGATAATGAGCGTGCCATTATAGCGCGTCAGCATGTCTTCGAGCATATCGAGGGTGTCCATATCAAGGTCGTTCGTCGGCTCGTCAAGAATAAGGCATGTTTTCGGGTTCGCCAGGATTTTTGCGAGCATCAGGCGGTTTTTCTGCCCGCCTGAAAGAGTTGAAACGGCATGATGGGCTTTTGCCGGGTCAAAAAGAAAATCTTTCAAATAACCGCAAACATGGCGCGGCTTGCCCATGACGTCAACGTGATCGCCGCCATCGGGGCAAAGCGTTTTCCAAAGGGTGACATCCTCCTTCAGATCTTTGCGTTTTTGATCAAAATACGAGAACTCAAGCTCTTTCTTACGCTTGATCGTGCCGCCGTCAGGCTCTATTTCGCCGATAAGCATCTTCAGGAAGCTGGTCTTCCCCGACCCGTTCTTTCCAAGAATGCCGATCCTGTCGCCGCGCTGGATACGCAGGTGAAAATTCTCAAGGATAATTTTCTCGCGGTCATCGCCGGTAAATTTCTTACTGACATTATAGAATTCTGCGACGATGCGTGAAGTCATCTCGACATCGGAAACATCGAATCTGACCTTTCCCATCATGCGGCGGAACGCCGACATATCCGTTTTGAGCTGCTCGCGCTCGTGCTTCATGCGCTCAAGCCGCTGGACGTTGCGCTTGCGGCGCGCCTTGACCCCGCGCGAAGCCCATTCGACCTCCTGATCCACAAATTTCTTGCGGTTCGCCAGCTCCCGCTCCTCCTGTTCGATAAGCATTTGCGACCATTCTTCAAAATGGCCGAACCCCTTGGGGCAGACTTTCAAATTGCCGCGATCGAGCCAGAAAATCGTGTTGGAAATATTGGTAAGGAATGTCCTGTCATGGCTTACGCAGAGCAGCGAACCCCTGTAGCCTTTAAGATAATTCTCAAGCCATTCGATGACGTGAAGATCCAGATGGTTCGTCGGCTCGTCGAGCAAAAGCAGATCCGGTTCTTCCACCAGCGAGCGCGCCAGCGCCGCGCGGCGCAACTGCCCGCCCGAAAGAATTTCCATGCGCTCATCTACATCCAGATCGAGCGGCGTTACCACCATTTCAATCTTGTAATCGACCATCCATTCCTCGCTGTCCGCGGGGAATGTTTCAAAGATAAAATCACGCACCGTCTGGCCGGGCTTGAATTTCGCTTCCTGTTCGAGATAGCCGATGCTCAAACCTTCCAAAATCCAGCGCTCGCCATCATCAAGGTCGCGCTTTCCGGTGATGATGTCCATGAGCGTCGATTTTCCCGCACCGTTTTTGCCGACGAGCGAAATCCTGCTGCCTTCATGGATATTGAAGGTTAAATCCTTGAACAGGGGGACGCCCCCGAAAGATACGAGGGCGTCGCGAACGCTTAAAATCAATTGGCCATTGCTCATGGCCACGGAAAGTGCCTTTTTTCTTCCGAAAACTCAACCTTATTCGGTCAAGACACCCAAACGCTCTGCTGTCAGCATCCCCAATGCGGCGGCAAGCTGGTAAGCACTGAGGAAACGGCCCCTTTTCGCCTCGATCAGGTTTTTTTCCGCCGTCAGCACATCCTGCTCGGCCTCCAGAGTATCAAGAACGGTGCGATCGCCAATACGGGCCTCCTCCCGCACGCCTTCGCCGGATAATCTGGCCGCCGTCACTTCGAGTTCCCGCGCCGATATTTCCGCATCATAAGCCAGGTAACGCCGCCAGTGAGATATAAGGTCGCGTTTTACGGCTATTTCGGCCCCGCGTATTTCGATCAAACGCTGGTTTGCGCGAAATTTCGCCTCCCTCTCCCGCGAGCGCGTCACCCCGCCCTCATAAAGGTTGATCCGGGCGCGAAGGCCGATGGTGCTGATGTCCGTTTCATCGACGATACCCGGCTGGGGGTCGTAATCTTTTGCGTAAGAGGCGAAAGCGGCGACTTCCGGATAATAGCGGCTTTGCGCGACCGTGATATCCTCGCGCGCCGCGCCGTGGCTAAAGCGCGTACGGGCCAGTTCGGGGTTTTGCGCGGAAGCCAGAGAAAGAAATTCATCGGCCGTATGCGGGAAAGAAAAGCCTATCACCGGCACGGACATGGCAGAGACGGGGAAAATGCCCGTGACCTCTTCAAAAGCCGCTTCGCTCCGCTTCAGCGCAGCCCCGGCAACGGCTTCCTCCGCCAAAGCATTGGCATAGCGCGCTTCCGTTTGCTGGACATCGGTGCGCGTAAGCACGCCCGCATCGAAACGCGCCTGTACGGACTCCCTCTCCGCACCGTACCTGTCCTTGCTCTTTTGCTGGAGCGAAAAAATCTGCCTGTCCCGGACGACGTCAATATAAGCCGTGGCGGCTTTTAAAAAAATATCCTGCTCCGTTTGCAGGAGCGATGCATCGCCCGCCGCGATACGTTGCCGCGCCCGCTCGATTTCGCCCGTCGTGCGAAAGCCGCGGAAAAGCGGCTGTTCTACGCTGATAAGGGCGCCTTTCGTGGTCGCGCCGTTGCCATTGCTGAAATTCCCCGTATTGATATCCGTTGCAATGATATTCGCTTCGGCATCCACCGTTGGAAGCCATCCGGCCCTCGCCTGCGGATATTGTTCTTCGGCGGCCCTCTGCCCTTCCCTTGCCGCCTGAAGCACCGGATTTCCCAGATAGACATGCGTAAAAACATCCTGAAGCGTCAAATCCTCTTCCGGCCCGGCATAGGCGGCATTCGCGCAAACGAAGAGAATAGCAAGAATGATGGAATAAAAGCGGAAGACGGGCATGCACCCTCCATGGAAATGTTCATAAGGATATATCCCCCGATTGCCAGAATGCTAATCAAGAAACACAATCATGAGCTTTAATTATAATCCAAAACATTCCGCCGCCCAAAGAGAGAACGCTAAAGAATACCTTCGCATTACCATCTTTTACGGATCACTGCCTTAACCCATAATTAAATCTGTGGTTGTAGTTTTTTTGTATCGGCAAATTTCGGGAGAGTGAGAAAGCAATGAGTAAATCTACAACCAGCCATGATGCAATGGAACTGACGATGGAAGGCGGAACGGCATCCGCACCGACAGATATTCTCGGCAGCCTCATAACCGTTCCCGTCACCAAGCTTGATGCAGACGACTATATCGCCCACGATCTTGACGGCTTCACTGAAAGCCTGCTCGGCTCCGGCAATCTTAATTTCCTGATGATGCAGGCGGGGCAAACGGATGGAGATCTGGCCACTTCAACCGGATACTATCAAGCGCAGCCAGAGGATATGGGCGGCAGCAATAGCGCCTATGCGGGGAATATATTCCCGAACGCAATTGATTACGGCGATAATTCCACCGGGCATGCGTTTTCGGGCGGGCAGCTCTCTCAAGATGGCACGCATCAGACCTCTTCGTTAAATCATGCGCAAGCCAATAATCTGCAAAGCGATTTTTCCGGAAGCAGCAACGGCAACATGTTTTCTGCCGCACCAGCGGCCTTCCCCACCGGCGCTTCCGGCACTGGCGCCGCATCCTCTTTTTCACCGGCGAACGGGGCGGGCGGTGCCGCCGGAGCAAACGGGCGCAGCGGTCAGGACGGCAATGACGGACAGACCGGCCAGAGCGGAAATAACGGCAGCAATGGAAATAACGGCTCTAACGGAAATGACGGGGGCGGTGAAGGCGGAAATCATTCCTGCAATGAATGCGGCGATGTCACAGAAATAATCAACAACATCACCGAAACCGTTATTAACGTCACAAACATAACGAACAACCTCACCGGTAATGTTACGAACATCATTACGGACGTCACTGAAATCAGTCATACGGCCATTACGAATGTCACAGAAAGCCTTGTCTGCGTTATCGGCAATGTAACCAATATCGTTACAGATGTGACAACTATCGTCACTGACATTACAAATAACCTGACGGAAAATGTTAATCACATCACAACCTCCGTTACGAATATCGTCACCGATACCGTTGAAAATGTTACCGGCATCCTTAACAATCTTTTATCCCCCGGAGAAGGCATCGGCCTCGGCCCCATCGGAATCAGCCTTGATACGACGCTTGATTCCATTACCAGCCTTGATCTGGATCTGCTCCTTGGCGATAAAGTCATCAATGTTATTGATAGTGTCGTCAACCTGTCGCCCGTCCTCGATGCCGCGGGAAGCATAACAGGCGATCTCCTTGCTGATTTATCGCTCGATATAATTTTAAACCCGTTCCAATATGACGGCTCATCCGGCGACATCGACCTAAGCATCGGCACGGACATTACATTGCTTGGGCTCAATCTTCCCTTGCCGGGCGTTGATGTCCCGCTTGACCCTGTCGAGGCGCTGCTGGGCGATATCGATATTGATCTGGATGTCGGGGAGATACTTGCCGGCATCCCGCTTCTTGGCGGCGCTGCTCAAAATGGCGATACGAATCTTGCCCTTGAAGGCATAACGGATATTCCAGCCCTCTCCCCTGTTACCGGCCTTGTCGATAGCCTGTTTAACCATGGCGAAGATGCAGCCGGCGATATTGATGTTCTTGGGAAGTTACATATCGATCTCTTGAATTTGGGGCCGGATACCGATAACGGGGGAGCGGATACCGATATTGTTCTTCCGCTGGATCTCAACATTACGGGCAATGATTTCGTGGAAAACGCCCTGTCCGTATCACTTGACCCGGTAGAAGCGCTGATCGGCGATATCGATCTCGATCTTGGAATCGCGGCTGATCTGTTCGGCGCGGTCGCTGATAATCTTATCGATTCCCTGCCCGGTGGCACAGGAACGGAAAATATTTTATCCGGCGCCGGTGATATGGCCGGCAGTCTTGCCGGGACGCTGCTGCCATTCGGAAACGCGGCGGGCGGCGATACGGATCTTTCTCTGGGCGGTGATATCGGCCTTCTGGATAGCGGCCTTCTTCAAGACTCCCTTCATACCGCCCTCGATCCTGTCGAAAGCCTTACAGGCGATCTGGATATAGCCGCCGATCTTGGCCTGAACCTGCTTAGCCCGGATGATTTTCAATCGCCGGGCGATACGGATCTCACGCTCAATCTGGATTTGACGGGAAGCATTCTGCCAGTGCCTCCGTTACAGCTCGACCTCAATCTAGATGCTTTGGAATCCATTGCCGGCGATATTGATATCGCCCTCGATATTACAGCGGATCTACTGGCATTGAACGGCAATGAATCGTTGATCGATCAGGCTATCGGCCTAATCGATGCCTTACCCGTCCAATATGGCGGCCTTGATCTCGGCGCGATTATTCCGGGCAGCGGCGGCCAGACGGACGCATTGCCGTCATGGACGGAATCCGTTCTGCCGAACGCCCAGAACATGCTGGGTGACGGGCTTCTTGGCAACGTCTTTGATAATATCGCGGATCCCGTCACATCGCTTTCATCCATGATAGCGCCCGAAATTCCTGTCCTTCCCGCCTTGCCTGCAGGCGGCGGAAATATTGGCGGAATTTTCGGCAATGGGGGCTTGTTCGGATGAAGAGCGCCACATACGGGAAGGGCGGCGACCGGCTTTTGCCGACTGAATACGGCATCGGCACATGGAATCTAATGCTCTCCACCCTGACCATCAATATATTGTCGCTTGCCGTACCGGCCATGACGCTGCAAATTTATGACAGGATTATTCCAAACCCGTCATCAGGAACCTTGCCGATTCTCATTACTGGCGTTTGCGTCGCCATCCTCCTTGAAACCATCCTCAGACTCGGCAGGGCTTACGGGATTGGATGGGCCGGCGCCTCCTACGAACACAGGCTTTCCTGTAAAATCATAAATCATTTCCTAAAGACGGATCTTTCCGCGCCGCCTTCCTGCGGCACGGGCGAATATATGAACCGTATGGAATCCGTCAGCCGCCTGAAGGATTTTTATAACGGCTATTCGCTTATCGTTCTATTCGAGCTGCTCTTCATCCCTTTATTTCTTGCACTGATTATCTACATCGCGGGCATCCTTGTGGCCGTACCCGCGGCGATATTGACCTTATTCATGCTTATTGCCTATGGGCAGGGGAAAAAACTGCGCGGGATATTTGAAGAGCGGGATGAAGCTGACGAAAAGCGCTATAATTTCCTTATTGAAAGCCTTGACGGCATCCATACGCTAAAATCTTTCGGGCAGGAGCAGGCTTTTGCAAGGCGCTATGAATATCTCAAAGAAAAATCAACCATAGAAAATTTCAAGGCGACCAGCGGTTCTGCGAAATCTTTTGATACTTCATCCGTTTTTTCAAACCTCATGATAACCGGCGTCGTTGCCTTTGGCGCCCTCCTCGTCCTTGGCGGGAATATTACGACCGGTGCCTTAATAGCAACCATCCTGCTCTCCGGACGGATTATGCAGCCGGTTCAGCGGGCCTTGGCGCTATGGACGCATTATCAGGATTTTTCCGTCGCACGCAAAAAAGTCGAATCTTTTTTTGCTATGCCCGTACAGCCTTTTGTAAAAATGACAGAAACATCCCCGCCTGCTGCCGGGGCTCTTTCAATAGAAAATCTTTCATTCCGCGCCTATGATGACGGCCCTCTCCTGTTCAATGCTGCGGGCCTTTCGCTTGGGCATGGGGAATGTGTTTCAATCAGCGCTGCTATGCCTGCTGCGCTCACGGCCCTCCTTGATATGATTGCAGGCCTTTACCCGCCGACGGGCGGGGCGATAAAGATTGACGGAGAAAATATACTCCATTTCGCCCCACAGGAAATTATCAGGCATGTCGGCTATATACAAAAAGACGGCATTATCTTTCGTGGAACCATTCGCGACAATCTTACCTGTTTCGGGAAGCTGAATAACAGCCATGTGCAGGAAATATCCGCACTCTTAAAGGTCGATAAAGAGATAGCTTGCCTGCCGTCAGGCTTTGACACATTCCTTTCCGGCACCGTATCGGATTCAATTCCGCCGGGACTGAAACAGCGTATTTCCATCGTCCGGGCGCTGGCCTCAAAGCCGCGCCTTATATTGTTTGACGGCGCCGATAAATCGCTTGATCGGGAAGGATACAATCTTGTTTACAACCTCCTGGCAAAACTCGCAGGTAAGGCCACGATTATTCTCTCGACCGACGACCATAATCTTTTATCCCAGGCATCCCACCATTTTTACATTGAACAAGGAGCGATCAAGGAAATCCCCCTTCATGCACGGAAAAGCGCATACGTCCCGCACAAGGAGGCCGGAATTTGAAAAAATTTTATGACCCCCTCAAAGATCCGCCGGAAAAGCTAGAACCCGTCTGGCAGATGATTGATATTATGCGGCGCTCCGGCGTCAGGGCCTTTGAAGGAGAAAACGCATGGTCGTCCTGTCTTTGCGCTCTCGTTCTCGCGCTTGATCCGCGCTGCAAAACATACAGGCTTCTGCAAAGCCTTCCCTATGGTAAAGACAGTTATGATGAAATGGATATTCTGGATACGCTTGCACGGCTGGGATATTTTTCAAGAAAACTTGGCCTTTGCCTGAAAGACGTCGATGAAAGATTATTTCCCGCACTTTTTGTCGATACGCACGGCACGCCTTATGTCGTTATTGCAAGAGAGGGTGACAAGTTTAAAATATTCAAAGATGATTCTGTTTATTACGCGCCCATTGGCAAGATAGGAAATACAAGCGGGCATATTATCATCTTTGAACATTATGATGAAAACCGGCCGGCCACGTCAAAATTCATGCGGGCCGCCACAAATCACAACTGGTTTTACGCTCTTTTAGGCCGGTTTCACGGAACATTCGCGCAAATACTCAGCGCAGGGCTGGTCATCAATATCATATCCCTGACAACGCCGCTCATGATCATGCTGATCTATAACCGCGTTATCGGCACAGGTTCCGCAGGCGTCCTTCCGATGATTGTTACGGGCATGATTATCGCGGCCTGTTTTGAAATCGTCCTGCGCGCCGTTAGATCCCGCGGCCTGTCATGGGTAGCGGCGCGCATGGATAATATCGTCGGAAATAAAATATTTTCGCATCTTTTAAACCTTCCGCCGGATATGCTTGAGCGCGCCCCTGTTTCCGCACAATTGGCAAGGATCAGGACATTTGAATCAATCCGCGATTTTTTCTCAGGCTCCGTTTTCCTCTCTGCCATCGAGATGCCGTTCGTTCTCATTGCCGCCCTTGCCATTTATTTTATCGCCGGCCCGCTTGTTCTTGTCCCGTTGGGCATTACTGCGCTTTACGGGATATTATTTTATGTTGTTTACAAGAATGTGCGGCGGGCCATCCGCCTTGCGGCAAAAACGACTACGGCACGCCAGCAATTTACGATTGAAACATTCGAAAAGATAAGGGGCATTCGTACCTTCGGGCTTGCGCCCCTTTGGGAGCAGAAATTCCGTGACCTGTCCGGCAAGGAAATGATGGCCCATTTCCGCCTTTCCTATCTGGGGATGGTCGGGGAAACGCTTGGAAATTTCCTGACGGTCTTATCAGCCGTCATGACGATCGGTTTTGGCGTTCATATGGTCTGGGCCGGAACGCTTAGCACCGGCGCGCTCGTCGCAGCCATGATCCTTGTCTGGCGGGTTATAACGCCGTTTTATAGTGCCTGCACCATGATCCCGCGGCTGGAACAAATCCGCCACAGCATTCTGCAAGTCAACATGCTGATGGATATGGATACGGAAGAACAGCTTTATAAAACGTCTTCCACGCTTGGCGCAATCAAGGGGGGGATTGAAATATCCAATGTCTTTTTAAAATATAGCGGCAATGACGACCCGGTTTTAAATAATGTCAATTTTTCCGCCCGTCCCGGCGAGCTTGCCGTTATTACAGGGGAAAACGGCTCCGGCAAGACAAGCCTCCTGAAACTTATTAAAGGGCTCTATAAGCCTGATAGCGGTTTTATCCAGATTGACGGCTTTGATGTGCGCCAGCTTGATGCGCTTTCCTTGCGTAAACAAATCGCCTATTTGCCACAGCATCATGATTTTTTTGAAGGGAGCCTCCTTGAAAATTTGCGCCTTTCCAACCCCATAGCAAGCCGGGATGACATTGAAAACGCGCTTTTTATGGCCGCGGCGCTCGATGATGCAACCTCGCTGCCAAACGGACTTGATACGATCATCAACCGTCATGATATGCATATTATTTCGGGCGATTTTTCCATCCGCCTCGCGCTCGCGCGGCTTTATTTGCACGCGGCGCCTATCATGCTGATCGACGAAATTCCCAACGCGGCCCTTTCGGGTGAAAGCGGAAAGAATTTTTATAAATATTTACAAGATAGCAAGGGCGCCAAAACCTGCATCCTGATTAGCTACCGCGAAGATTTCCTCACTCTTGCGGATATGATTATCCATCTTCGCCGCGGTGAAAGCGCCGTGGTGGGGGAGCGCAGTAAAATGATCGATCTTGTTTTGGAGGCCGCATGACGAAAAACGATGCGAAAGAACCCCAATTGCGCTACCTGTCGCAAGCCATACAACTGGAAGAAGCCGTAAGCCCGGCTATTTTACGCACAACGATGGTTGTTATCTGTACGGCGATCCTCGCCTTTATCGGCTGGGCGGCATTTACGAACATCAACGAGGTCGCGCGCGCCCCCGGCGAAGTCGTTCCGGATGGCTATCAACGCGTCGTCCAGCATCTTGAGGGCGGCATCATCAAAACCATCGGCGTTGAAGAAGGCGACATTGTAGAAAAAGGGCAATTGCTCCTTGTTCTCGACGGTTCGGGTACGAGCGAGGACTTGCAAAGGGCCAGAAGCAAGCAAATATCGCTGCTCTTGCAGGAAGAGCGGCTTCGCGCTTTTATCGAAAAACGGGAGCCGGATTTCTCCCAATATGCTGAAAAGCATCAGGACATTATACGCGACCAGCAGAATTTTTTCCTTACCATGGGGAAAACGAGCAATGAAGAAAAGAAAATAATCGAGGAACAGATAGAACAAAAAAAGCGTATGATTAACATCCTGCAAGGCGACCTCCGCACGGCACGCAACAACCTTGGAATCACGCAGAAGCTATTCGATAACCGCAAATCCCTTTACCAAAAGGGCTTTCTTTCAGAAACGCGTTATCTTGAATCGCAGCAAACCATGAATTCGTTGAAAGGTGAAATTGACGGGTTGAATAACCGCATAGCGGCGACGCAGGCAGAAATACGCGAATATCGAAACAGGCTTTCATCCCTTGAATTCGGGAAGGAGAATCAGATTAACGAGCGGCTTGATGCCATTATGGCCGAGCGGCTTCAGCACGAGGATATTCTCAACAAGCTTGAGCAACGCGCGGCGCGGCTCGACATACGCGCGCCCGTTTCGGGGATCGTCAAAGGGCTTTCCGTCAATACGATTGGCGCTGTTGCCAAACCCGGTGAAACGCTCATGGAAATCGTTCCCATAGAAAGCGAAATGGTTGTTCAGGTAAAAATACCGCCGCAGCATATCGGCCATTTAAAGGAAGGCCAGCCGGTAAAGGTCAAGTTCAGCAGTTATGATTTTTCACGCTACGGTCTTTTGGACGGCAAGCTCAACCATATTTCCGCAACGACCTTTAATGCCCAGAACGGAGAGAGATATTATCAGGGGCGCATTAAGCTCGACCGTGAATATGTCGGCTCCAACCCTTCCAATATAATCCTTCCCGGAATGACGGTGATGGCGGAAATTATCACCGGAGAGAAAACCATTCTCCAATATCTTCTAAAGCCAATTCATAATTCATTCAAAACGGCTTTTAGCGAAAGGTAAGAAAAACGATGCTCGCCGATAATATTCTTAAATTTCGCAAAAAAGACGATAGAAAGCTGCGCGTGCTTATCGCCGAAGATGACGTCCTGGAACGGCATCTCCTGATTGAGCAGATCAAACCGTTGGGGCATGAAATTCTTTGCGTCGAGAACGGCCAGCAGGCCATCGGCATTCTGGAAGAAACCCAAGGCGATATTGATATAATCCTGATGGATCGCATCATGCCCGTCATGGATGGCATGAGCGCGGCGCATCATATCAGGCAACATCCCCTTTTTTCACGGATACCCATTATCATGATTACAGGCGCTTCCAGCGCAAAGGACATTCAGGAGGGCATTCAGGCGGGCGTTTTTTATTATATGGCCAAGCCTTTTGATGAAGGAATCCTTGGCTCCGTCATCGAATCCGCCAGCCGCGAATCTTCCTATAATAAAAACCTGAACGAAGAGATTTTCCGTTATCAAAAATCATTTCAGATGATGGAAAGCTGCAAATGCCGCTTTTCTACACTGGAAGAAGCGGAATCTCTCGCCCCCTTTCTTGCGAACTGCTTCCCAAATCCGCAGCGGGTTTTTGCGGGAATAGCCGGACTTCTTTTGAACGCCGTTGAACACGGGCTTTATAAAATCGGGTACGGCAAAAAAACGGATCTTATCGAAACGGGGACGCTGCGGGCAGAAATACTGCGGCGTCAGGCTTCGCCCGAATATCAGGGAAGACATGCGGAAGCCGTTATGATGAGGAAAGATAACGGCGTTTACCTTATCGTGACCGATGACGGCGACGGCTTTCAATGGAAGCGCTACCTGACAATCGAGCCTGCACGGGCAAAAGATCATCACGGGCGCGGCATCGCTCATGCGGCGGCTCTTAGCTTCGATAAACTAACCTATAACGAAAAAGGCAATCAGGCGGTCGCATTCGTCATGGCTGCACAAGACTTAGAATGGTAGAAGACCCGATTGAGCTATCTGCTTTGATAAAGACAGGCCTGCCGGGCGCCGCCAGCCGCCATGGCAAAAATAAATCAACCGGTTTCCGGCGCCGCTTCCCCGCTTACACCATCATGAACATGCATCACACAGGCCGTGAAGCTCGGCATTCCAGCGGGTCAGGCGGAACCCCGCTATTTCCGCCTGTTTTGCAAGCCCTTCCGGCACATGGCATAGATGCGCCTCGACAACCTTCCCGCATGAACCGCATATAAGGAACTGCGAGCCTGTATGCCTGTGATCGGTTCCACAGACGACATAGGCGTTCAGGCTTTCTATCCGGTGGATAAAACCGTTCCCGCTTAAAAACTCAATGGCGCGGTACGCTGTTGGCGGTTTGGGCGACTCTATATAGGAGCCGAGCTTTTCGAGGATTGCGTAGGCGCCGAGAGGTTTTGCGGAAGAGGCGATAATCTCCAGCACATAACGGCGCGGCTCCGTAAAACGCAAGCCTTGCTCGCGGCAATAAGCGTCCGCATCCTTTATAAGCTTTTCCACCTCTTTTTTATTCATGCTACGTCCTCCCCGCTTGGCGAATAGAGATATATCTTTCCCTCATTAAGGCAAATATAGGCGTTGATGCCAGTATCTTTCTTTTCTATAGTCGCCTTTCCAGCATCATATATCTGAAAGGCCGTGCCATGCATCGCTTCTTTTCGTTCGTGTTCTGCGTTATGTTTTTTGCACTGACTTCGCAGGCGTTATCAAGCGAAAACAGCGGGTTAAGCATATTGCGCATAACCCCTGCCGGCGATAATGTCCAGACCACGCGGCAAATCGTGCTGGAATTCAACCGCCCGGTCGTCCCTCTGGGCCGCATGGAGCGAAGCGCGGAAGAAGTCGGTATAACCATCACCCCTCCCGTTGCATGTCAATGGCGCTGGCTGAACAGCTCCGCCCTTGCCTGCAATCTCGGCGAAAACGACGCTTTGCAAAAAGCCACAAGCTACGCGCTGGAAATAAAGCCGGTCATCAGGGCCGAAGACGGTGCGTCGCTTGCACAAACAACCCGCCATAGTTTTACGACAGAACTTCCCGCCGGTCAGTATGCTTATTTACGCGAGTGGGAAGGGCCGGCCCTTCCTGTCATGCGCCTGAATTTTACGCAAGCCGTCACGCGGCAATCTGTTGAAGAAAGCATTCATTTTTATAACCCGGCCGATAAGAGCAGCGTTTATGTCACGGCAAGCCCGGATGAAGAAGATGAAACGCCGCCTGCGCTCAAGGACGGTGCCGAGGCGCGGCAAGGATGGCTTATCAAGCCGCGCACCCCGCTTGCCCCCGGCATCCAGTATGAATTGAAGGAAGGCCCCGGCCTCTTATCCGTCGAAGGGGAGCAAAAAAGCATCCGTGATTTTTCCTTGCGCAAGCTGGCAACCTTTCCTGAGTTCAGCTTTAACGGCCTCGTCTGCCGCGACAAGGATCGCAAGGAAGTCGTCATCTCCCCTTCCGCTCCGCAAAAGGCGGAATCGCTCTGCGATCCGCTACAGACCGCGGCTCTCGCTTTCAGCGCCCCCGTCCTGCGCTCCGAAGTGGAAAAGAATATTGCCTTTACGCCCGATCTATCCGGCGGCGTTAAGGGCTTTAACCCGTGGGAGCGCTTTCATGGCCGGGACTGGTCGGGGCTACGCTCCGATCGTTTTAACAATGATTACGATTTCCGTATTGCCCTGCCTGTCAATCTGCGCGCTGCACAAACCTATACCGTTACGCTTGGCGATCAGAAACAAACAATCTGGCAAAAAATAATCGCTTTTATCAAGCGTGAGAAAACGGTTCGGCTCAGCGGCCTCAAGGATGAGTTTGGCCGCCCTTTGGCCCCGTTCAGCTTTGAATTCGCAACCGGCCACCGCAATCCCAATTACGAGCTTGCCTACCGCGATGCCGTTCTTGAAAAAAACAGCGACAGCGACGTTCCGGTCTATGTGAATAATCTGGACGCTTTCTCCTTTAATTACACCACAATAACAAGCGAAGGTCTGGCAGAACATACAAGCGAGCCTGCCGCCGTGCCGAAGGTTCAGGATGTGCAATTTGCCGTGCCCGCGGGCATTCGCGGCTTTTTGGGCGGGGAAAGCGGCGCATTTTACGGCCATATAGAAACCCTCCCCGAAGCGCCGCACAAAGCGCCTCAATCCGCGCGCCTTTTTGCGCAAGTAACGCCCTATCAACTCCATGCGAAGCTCGGCCATTTTTCCTCGCTCGTATGGGTTACGGATCTGGCGACGGGCGAAGCCGTACAAGATGCGACGGTAACCGTTTATAAAGGCGTTCTCTCGGCATTAAAGCCGCCGGAAGATATACGCGCAAGCGTGCAAACGGATGAGAGCGGAATTGCCGCCCTTCCCGGCTTATCGGAAATGGATCCCGATCTTTCGCTTTTCCAATCTTATAAAGATAGCGACCCGCGCCTTTTCATCCGTGTGGACAAAGACGGCGATATGGCTCTCCTGCCTGTAAGTTATGATTATGAAATCAGCATGTGGGATGTGTCGAGCGGGATTTATTCCTATATGCAACCCGAATTCGCGCATATGAAAGCATGGGGCATGACCGCGCAGGGCATCTACCGCGCGGGCGACACGATGCAATATAAGGTCTATGTCCGTCATCAGGATACGGATCGCTTTATAGAGCCGCCCAAGGCTGACTACACGCTGGAAATATACGATGCGGCGGGCAAGAAAGTTGAAGAAATAAACGGCATATCGTTAAACCCATTCGGAAGCTTTTCCGGCGAATATACGATCCCCAAAAGCGCCGCCATAGGATGGTACAGCTTTAAGCTATCCGCAAAAATTACAAAGGATGGCCGTATTTCAACGCAGGATTTTTATCCTATGAGCGTCCTTGTCAGCGATTTTACGCCCGCAGCTTTCCGCGTTACGGCTGAAATAAACGGCACTGTTTTCTCTTCGGGCGACAAAATGGAATTGCAGACTTCCGCAAGCCTTCATTCCGGCGGCCCTTATACGGACGCCGCTTCGCGGACAACGATCACGCTGAAGAGCCGCCCTTTCCGCTCACCCCATCCTGCTGCAAAGGATTTTTCTTTTGACAGCTTTGATGAAGAAACACACACACAGGACATCTACCAGAAAGAGGCGAAGCTCGATCAGGACGGAAGCTGGAGCGATATATTCACCCTTCCGGAAAAAGAGATTGTCTATGGCAAGCTCAATGTAGAAAGCGCCGTGCGCGACGACCGCGGAAAATCAATCGCGGGATATGCCGAGGCAGACTATATCGGCGTTGACAGGCTTGTCGGCCTGAAAACAGCGCAATGGGTTTTCGGCGCGGGCGAGCCCGCATCCATTCAGGCCATCGTTGTAACCCCCGACGGCACGCCTGCCGCAGGGACACCGGTAAAAATCGTCATTGAAAAGCAGAAGATCGCCGCGGCCAAGGTCAAAGGGGCAGGAAATGCTTATATCAATGATAATACAGTGGAATGGCGCCCAGAGGCCGAATGCTCCATCACCTCCGCTGCCACAGCGCAAGAATGCGTCTTCACACCGGAAACAGCCGGAACCTATAAGGCCACCGCCATCATTACCGATACAAAAGGCCGCGCCCACCAAACAACCTATAGGTTATGGGTCAGCGGCAAAGACTATGTGCAATGGCATGACGGGCGCAACAGCCATGCCCTTTCCATCGTCCCGGAAAGCGGCAGCTACAAGGTCGGCGACACCGCCCGCTATCTCGTGCAAAACCCCTATCCCGGCGCCAGGGCGCTGATAACGATCGAACGGTACGGCATTCTGGATTCATTCATCCAGACTTTTGATTCCAGCACCCCTGTCATCGAAATTCCCGTTAAGCCCGATTACGTCCCCGGCTTTTATCTGTCAGCAACCGTCGCGTCGCCGCGCGTCGATGCCCCGCCGCCGGAATTGGGCCAGATAGATATGGGCAAGCCCGCCTTTAGAACGGGCTATATCCAGACGGATATTATCGATCCCTATAAGCAGGTAAAAGTTGAAGCCGTAACGGACAAGGACATCTACCGCCCGCGCGAGACTGTGCAGCTTTCCCTTTCCGCCTCCCCCCTCAACCCGGACGGGCGGCAAGAGCCTTTAGAGCTTGCCGTCGCCGTCCTTGACGAATCCGTTTTCGACTTAATGGCCGAAGGCCGAAAGGCTTTTGATCCTTATGCCGGTTTTTATAGCCTCGATGCGGTTGACGTCGCCAATTACAGCCTGATGACGCGCCTTTTGGGCCGCCAGAAATTTGAAAAGAAAGGCGCCAATCCCGGCGGTGACGGCGGCGTCGATATCGGCATGCGCAACATATTCAAATTCGTCAGTTACTGGAACCCCTCGGTTCCCGTCGGCGCGGATGGAACAGCAAAAATAAGCTTTGAAGCGCCGGATAATCTGACCGGATGGAAGATATTGGCGCTTGCCGTCAGCCCGACGGATCGGATGGGCCTCGGAGAGGCCGGCTTCAAGGTCAACCGTGAAACGGAAATACGCCCTGTCATGCCGAACAATGTCCGCGAAGGAGATTCCTTTTCCGCCGGCTTTTCTGTGATGAACCGCACGGACGCGCCGCGGACAATTACAATTTCCATCAACGCCCAAGGGGACTTGGCTGGAAACAAGGAAACAGCGCAGGATTATACGCTCACACTGGAGCCCTATAAACGTGAAACCGTGCATGTCCCCTTGCAGGCAGCCATGCTTCCGGTAAACCGCGATGCCGGAAACGGCACGATCCTCTTTTCCGTGAGCGCGGGCGATTCCAGTGACCGCGACGGGCTGGAACATAGCCTGCCGGTTCTGAAATCACGTATAACAGAGATGGCGGCTTTTTATGGTTCGACAACAGAAGAGCTTGTCAGCCTGCCTTTCTCCGTTCCTTCCGGCGTCCATAGCGACACAGGAGAAATTTCCGTTACGCTTTCACCGTCCGTTATCGCAAGCCTCGACGGCGCTTTCCGTTATATGCGCGATTACACCTATATGTGCTGGGAACAACGGCTGAGCATGGCCGTCGCGGCGAACCATTATAAAGCCCTCAAGCCATATCTTTCCGATGATACCGTCTGGGACGGCGCCGAAGAACTGGCGCAGGATATCTTATCCGCTTCCCCGTCTTATCAAGCCCCCAATGGCGGCATGACTTACTATAACGGTAAGGATGCCTATGTTGATCCCTATCTTTCCGCCTATACGGCCCTTGCCTTCCAGTGGTTGAAACAGGCAGAACACCGTATTCCGGCCAATGTAGAGGAAAATCTTGAGAAATACCTTATGGGCTTTATGCGCAATAATATCGCGCCCGCCCATTACGGCGATGACATGATTGCGACGGTCAGGGCGGTTATTCTGGCGGCCTATGCGGACAAGATAACCAAGGACGATGTCTTGCGCCTGCGCCCGCAAATACAGGCTATGGGCCTGTTCGGGAAGGCGCATTACATGCTTGCCGCGCAGAAATTCGATGAAACAAAAGAAGCGGCGCAACAAGCGCTCGACGCCATTCTGGCACAAGGCGTTGAATCATCGGGCAAGCTCTCCTTTAACCAAAGTTATAGCGCGGGATATGAGCGCATCCTCGCAACGCCCATGCGGGATAATTGCGCCGTTCTTTCAGCTTTGCTGGCGCAAAATGAACGGAATATGCTGAATGATACGGCCCCTAAAATAGTGCGCGCAATTACGCAAACCCGTTCAAAGCGCGACCATTACGAGAACACGCAGGAAAACCTCTTTTGCATGAACGCGCTCATAGATTATGCGCGGCAATATGAAGGGCAAAACCCCGCAATGACCCTGAAAGCGCAGCTCGGAGAAGAAATATTCGGCGCGGCGTCTTTTAACTCTCTCAAAGATTCTCCCGTGACGCTGGAAAAGCCGCTTGATGAAAGCATGGAGGGGCGTGGCGGCACTATTTCCATGAAAAAAGAAGGCGAGGGGCGGTATTATTATACGGCGCGTCTGCAATATGCGCCCAAGGATGCCGGCGCCCATACGGTCAATGCCGGCATGGATATAAGGCGCGTATATTCGGCGCTTTCGGACGGGGCATGGAAAGAAATCTCCTCCCCCGCCACTCTCAAGCGCGGCGATCTCGTCCGGGTCGATCTCTATCTTTCCATCCCGACGGCCCGTAATTTCGTGGTTGTCGACGACCCGCTTCCGGGCGCGCTGGAAACAATCAACCGCGATCTGGCAACCTCATCACAGCATGACGCCGCAAGCGCCGAAGACGAAGATGAGTGGACAGGGTTCGGCAGTTCCCGCTGGAGCTTCTATCATAAGGAACTCCGGCATGATTCAGCGCGGTTTTATGCGGACTGGCTCCCCGCCGGAAAATACAGGCTTTCTTATATGGCGCAAGCCATCGCCGCCGGAAGCTTTGACGCCCCGCCCGTCAAGGCGGAGGAAATGTATGATCCGGATATATACGGGATGGGCCTGAAAGAACAGGTCGTCGTCGATGAAAATCCTTAAGGCAATCCTTGCCGCATCACTCTGCGCCGCTGCATTGCTGGCCCTTTTCACATGGGCGGCAATGAAACCCGCGGGCAAGGATTTCGATGCCGTCCTCGCCCGGACATATCATGCACGCATGACGGATCGCCATGGCGCGCCGCTGTCAATCAGCTATCAGGAACAATGGAACACCCATGACACGTTAAAGCTTTACGCTTTGCCGGAACTTCTTGTCACAGGCTTCCTGTTTTCGGAAGATAAGCGTTTTTACGGCCATAGCGGGATTGATTGGCGGGCGCGGGCCTCCGCCCTCCGGCAGAATATAAAACAGCGGCGCGCGGTTCGGGGCGCAAGCACTATCAGCGAACAAGTCGTCCGCATCCTTCACCCACGCCCCCGCACCCTCTGGTCGAAATGGGTCGAGGGATGGGAGGCCTTTGCGCTTGAACGCCATGCGGACAAGGCAACGATTCTGGAATTTTATTTGAACCAGCTTCCCTATGCGGCGCACAGGCGCGGCATCGCACAGGCTTCCCGTTATTATTTCAACCGTAGCCCCGGAACATTATCCGCAAAAGAAATGCTGGCCCTTGTCATTCTTGCCCGCGCGCCCTCGGCCTATGATCTCTACCGCCATCCGGAACGGCTGGAAAAGCCCCTCTCCCGCCTTGCCGGCGGGCTTTTAAAAAGCGGGGCCATAACCCATGAAATGCACCGCGACATCGTCTTATCCGGCCTTTCGCTGGCGCCTCCCTCCCTGCCCGTCGAGGCGCGGCACTTTGTCCGCTTTGCGCAATTAAACAGCCTGTCCCCCATACAGGAAACAACACTCGACGGCGGCCTGCAAAACAAGGTTCAGGATATTCTCGATACGCGGCTTAAATCCCTTGCGGCCAGAAACGTCCGGAATGGCGGCGCCATCATTATCGATCATGAGAACGGGGAGATTGTCGCGTGGGTCGCGGCAGGCGCGCGGGATAGCGCCACACCGGCAGGCGAGATCGATCCTGTGCTTGCCCCGCGGCAGCCCGGCTCCACCCTGAAGCCCTTTGTCTATGCCGCGGCGCTTGAAAGGGGATGGAACGCCGCAACATTCCTAAACGATGCCCCGCTCGCCGAAGCCGTCGGCTCCGGCCTTCACCGTTTCCGCAATTACAGCAATACGCATTACGGCCCCATTCCCCTGCGCGAGGCGCTTGGCAACTCCCTGAACATTCCGGCTGTTCTTGCAATCAACCATGTCGGCGTAGCGGCTTTCCTTCATGACTTGCACAGGCTCGGCTTTGACAGCCTGACGCAAGACGCCGATTTTTATGACGAAGGACTTGCGCTTGGTAATGGCGAGGTTTCCCTGTACGAACTTACCCGCGCCTATGCCGCCCTTGCCAATCGCGGCGTCTATAGCGTCCCGCGTTTTTCACATGAAACGCCCCGGAAAGAGCGAAACATAGCTGTCTATACAAAAGAAACAGCCTCCCTTATCGGGGACATTCTTTCAGACCGCCGCGCCCGCGCCCTTGAATTCGGCAGTGACAGTATTTTAAACCTTCCCTTTCCAACGGCCGTCAAAACAGGGACTTCCACCGATTACCGCGATGCGTGGACGGTTGGCTATAACGACCGTTATACGGTCGGCATATGGATGGGGAATCTCGATCGCGCTTCCATGCATGAAGTCACCGGATCGACAGGGCCGGCGCTTGCCCTGCGGTCGATCTTCCATGTTCTAAACCGGGGGCGCGAAACGAAACCGCTCTATCTCAGCCCCGCCTTCCTCGAAAAAGAGATATGCACCCGCCCCGCCGGGGCCGATGGCGCATGTCCGCGCCGTACCGAATATATGCTGGAAAGCGATGAGATTATGACTGCGGGCCGCATGGACACGCATGATGCCCGTGAAAGGCGGGAACTTGTCAGGCCGACACAGGGGCTGATGATGGCTTACGACCCGCGCATTCCACCCGAAAACCAGAAATTCCGCTTTGAGCTTGCGGGCTTGCAGGACGGTGAGGAAATCGAATGGATTTTAAACGGCGAAACTCTGGGCAAACACGCCTCCCCGACCTATTTATGGCCCGTCGAACGAGGCGAGCATAAGCTTTCCGTGACAATACACCGCTATAATGGCGTTCGGCAGGATCTCTCCCCCGTCAGCTTTATTGTCCGTTGATTTTCCTTGAAAAACTGGCCTGAGGCGTCAATATACCCCCAAGTTTTTAAAATTTAATATGACGGGATAATTAAGGGATAACAAGAATGACTTCTGCTCCGGCCATAAAGCCTAACTCCGAAGCTTTTGAGCGCGAAAGCCTGATCAATCCGTATGGCTTTCGCGAATATGACGCACGCTGGCTCTATCCTGAGCAAATCAACCTGCGCGGGATGCAAAAGCTCGGCCTTGGCATCGGGACTATCCTGCATGAAAAGGGCATGAACGCGCCCGCTATCGCGGTCGGCCATGATTACCGCTCCTATAGCGCGAGCATCAAACAGGCCCTTATTATCGGCCTTTTGCAATCGGGCTGTCATGTGAAGGATATCGGCCTCGCCCTTTCCCCTGTCGCCTATTTTGCGCAATTTGAACTGGACTGCCCGGCGGTCGCCATGGTTACGGCAAGCCACAATGAAAATGGCTGGACGGGCGTAAAGATGGGCGCGGAGCGTCCCATGACCTTCGGCCCCGAACTTATGACCCGCTTGAAAGAAATCGTCCTGAATGACAAAACCTCCGCACGGGACGGCGGCAAGTATGAATTTATCGGCGATATGAAGACCCGTTATCTTGATGACGTCACCAAAGATGTCCGGCTTGAGCGCAAGCTAAAGGTCGTTTGCGCCTGCGGAAATGGAACCGCCGGGGCCTATGCGCCCGAAGCCCTGCGCCGCATCGGTTGTGAGGTCATCGAAATGGATTGCGAACTCGACTATACATTCCCCCGCTATAATCCAAATCCGGAAGATCTTGAAATGCTCCATGCTATTTCCGCCAGGGTCATGGAAACGGGGGCCGATTTCGGATTCGGGTTTGACGGCGACGGCGATCGTTGCGGCGTCATCGACAATACGGGCGAAGAAATCTTCGCGGACAAGATGGGTGTTATCATGGCGCGCGATCTGGCCGCAATCCATAAGGACGCCGTCTTTGTCGTCGATGTCAAATCCACAGGAATTTTTGCAACCGATCCGGAGCTTCAAAAGCTTGGCGCGAAAACGGACTACTGGAAAACCGGGCATTCCTATATCAAGCGCCGCGTGAACGAGCTTGGAGCGCTTGCCGGCTTTGAAAAAAGCGGGCATTTCTTTCTCAATGCGCCAATCGGCCGCGGCTATGACGACGGCGTCCTGACCGCCATTCGGATCTGCCAGATGATGGACAGGGCGAAAGGGAAAACGCTGTCCGACCTGCGCGAAGCCCTTCCCAAGACCTGGGGCAGCCCGACAATGTCCCCCTATTGCCCGGATGACGAAAAATATGCCGTGGTCGATGGGATTATTAAAGATTTTACGGCCAGAAAAAATTCCGGCGAAAAAATACTCGGTCAAACCATTCACGATCTTACCACCGTCAACGGCATCCGCATCACGCTGGAAGACGGGACATGGGGGCTTATCCGCGCCTCTTCCAACAAGCCCTCGCTTGTCGTAGTGGTGGAAAGCCCTGTTTCCGAAGATAACATGCACGATATGTTTGAATATCTGGACGGGGTGCTGGCCGGCATCGCTTCTGTCGGGGAATATGATCAGAAAATATCCCGGAAAGCGGCATAGAAACTCCTTGGCGGCATTTCAATAAAGAAACGGGGCGGGAGAATCCTCTCCCGCCCTGTTCTTTCAAGCCCTTTTTCTAGGAGCGGGATTAGTCCAGATTGATCTGGCTTTTATCGGTCGCCGCGCCGACGACACCGCCCGCAACGCCGCCGACCGCGGCACCTGCCCACGGGTTGCCGCCTGTGACGGCTGTTCCGAGCGCGCCTGCCCCGGCGCCGATGCCGGCGCCGCTCAGCGCTCTTTCGCCCCGCGTATTACCGCATGCGGCTACGGCCAAAGCGCCCGCCATAATCAATGTCATTGTTATAATCTTCATTCTTATTCTCCTTTAATTATCCGCCCTAGTGGATCATGTCGTCGATACCGTAATCATCATCGAACTGATGACGAAGCCTGCCCGCGGCATAGCCCCGCGATACGTTCAAAACATCGCTATAGATATCGGCAAGAATATCCGCCTCTCCTGCAACCTGAGGCAGCTCATCGCCGCGCGGCGCACCGAAGCATACGGAAATAATCCTGTCCACACTCTCAGGTTCCTGCATAGAGTTATCGCGTTTCATCGTAACCTCCTCATCAAATCCTTGAATGTTCGATACAGTGCAAACCATAAAGATAAATAATGGTTCCCTGTAAAAGCCCAGTAGAAACCCCGCCATGTTTCCATGGCGGGGCGTAAAGTCACGATAATAGAATAGCTTAGTTCCTGGAGTCTTTGCGCGTCTGGAATTCCGCCGTTTGCTGGGCATTGAGCTTGAAGCTGTATTTTCCGCCGTTATTGACGAGATTCAGCGCATCGAAATCGAGCGCAGCCTTGTCGCCGCCTATGCCGAGTATTTTATTGAAAGATACAATAATATAATCGGCATCATCGCCGTCAAAGACAACCGTATCGACATCCGCTATCGCTTTTCCTTGTGCATCAAGAAGTTTCGCGCCCTTGATTTTATTGACGCTGTAAAGTCCCGCCGGCATTGCGTCCGGGTCATAGGCGCGCGCATTGTCAATCGACTTCTCGTTCAACCTCACGACGATATTTTCATTGCCCGTAATCCCTTCGATAATGTCGAAATCGAACGATGCGCGTTTCCCGCCAAGGCCGAGGAAGCCGTTATCATTCACGATCACCCTTTCGGCATCGCCGTCGGAATCAACGAGTATATCGTCTATCTTGCCGATTGTTTCGCCTTGCGGATTTTCAATCGAAGCGCCAAGCAACTGGTCGGACGTCAGGGCCGATGCCATATTCAAGGTTTTCACGGACTTGATATCATCGTCATCGGAGAAATAGGCCTGCACATCGCGATAGGCTTCTTTTGTCTTGGCCGCGGCCTTGTCAGCCGTGTTCTCGATAGCCTGTCCGGCCTCTGCCAGAGTATTCTCGATCTTAGTGCCTGCTTCATCTGCTTTTGCCTTCATATTTGTTTCAGCCATTGCCGGCATCGCCGCCATAACAGCCAAAACAGAGGCGCCCATAAGAATTTTATTTAACATTTTATTCTCCTTCTTGTTTCTAACTATCCGTCTGTCCGGTTAATCGCGGCGCAAACGTATGACCTCTTTCTTCAGTTCCATAAGACGCAGAAAAAGCTGCGAAAAATTATTCCGCAGCTTCTCCCGTTTCTTGTGGAGCAAGAAATTTTCTTATCGGACGGTCGTGTTATCGTCTATTTCATCGCCGATTTCTTCAACCGTTTCGCTTACGCTGTCGCTAATCCGCTCTCCAAGAGGCGCTTTTTCCCTCTGCTGGAAAACCAGCAGGCCCAAAATGCCTATTACAATAAGGGCGATAATAATCAAAATTCCGCGATTGCTCATGACTATGTTCCTGCTCTTATTTTTTGGGTGTGTTTTGTTGAATATTCTGGCCGGCATTTTCAATGTCTTCGCCCGCGCCGTGCAGCGTATTTGCACAGGCGGCAAGTGAACCTGCCATTACAAGGGCCGCAATCGTCATAACAAGATGCTTTTTCATTGTTTATCCTTTTTAATCCATTGTTTTCAATGCAATTCAGAACGTCCGGCATACTGATAAGTTCCGGGCATTTTATAAATTATTGCTAATGCGTGTTTATTTTATCGCCAATTTGATCACCGGCGGCAAAACCGGCAAGGGCGGCAAGCAGCAAGGCCATTTTGGGGTTGTCCTTTACAGGCTCTTCGAATCCGTCGAGCATGGTTTTCACGGTATTTTCGACATTATCAATAAATCCCGCATTCGCCGCCGGTTTTTTGAAATGCTTTTTGCTCCTGATACGGTAATGGCCCCATCCGCAGACGGCGCACGCAATCAGCATAAGCGTAGCCCCCGTAGCGACGGCGGCTATCGGCATGGAATAATAAGCAAGAAGCCACGAAAACCCTGCAACCGCAAAGAACAACATGCCGATAAAAGCAACGACTCCGGCAAGCCCGTAATAGCCGATGCCTGCCGTCGTCTTTTTAGCCTTTTGCATGGCGGTGCCGGCCATGAGGCCATTTACCAGCAATTCCCTTATCAAAGGTGACATGGGTTTTATCTCCGGCCAACAAGCATGCTCGCGACAACCCCGCCGACAAAAGCCATGGCGATGGATTGCCCCGGATTGTTGCGGACATATTCGGCGATTAGCTCGAACTGGTCGCGGCTGCGTTCCTTTGCCCCATCAAGCGCTTCCTTGGCGCGCGCTTCTGCATGGGCCAATTGCTTCTTGCCCTCATGCTTCAAATCGCGGCCCAGAACTTTTGCATCCTGCAATACGACTTCGGCGTCTTCTTTCAATACTTGCAAATCTTCCTTGATAATATTCGTATTCGCGCGGCTTTTGGCACCGTCAATCTCACGGGATAATGTGTTCGCGGCGTCTTTTACCATTTCCTTGGCCATAAAAATCTCCTTTTCAAAATATGACAGTGACAAGGAAACAAACGCTAAAAACGCGTTTTTGTTCCGGGAAAAAAGAAACCCGGCCCGTGACATACAAAAAATGGATTTTATGCTTTGATTTCGCCGCAGAACATATAGCCGACGCCGCGGATTGTCTTGATATAGCGCGGATCTTTGGGGTCGTCATTCAGCTTTTTGCGCAGGCGCCCTATCTGGATATCGACGGCCCGGTCGAAAGAATCATAATCGCTTTCGCGCGTCAGCTCAAACAAACGCTCGCGGCTCAGCACCTTATTTGCCGCGTCGACAAGGGCCTCAATCAATTTATATTCGCCCGTCGTAAGGTCGGCGGATACACCCTTTTCATCGAATAGCTGGAACTGCCCGCGATCCAGCGTCCATACATCAAAATGAACAAGCCTTTGTGTTTTATCATTCGCCCCGTCGCCCATAAGGACAGCCGGCTTTTCTTCCGCGCGGCGGAGAACAGCTTTGATGCGCGCGGAAAGCTCGCGCATCTCGAACGGCTTTGTCATGTAATCATCGGCCCCCATTTCAAGGCAAACGACTTTCTCGGTTGTATCGCTCTTGCCGCTAACAACAATAACGGGAATTTTCTGCATCGTGCGAAGCTGCGCCAGAAGGCTGATGCCGTCCGTATCCGGCAATATGAGATCGAGCAGGATGATCTGCGGTGTCTGCGTTTCAAGAAGCTTCATAAGCTCCTTGCCGCTCCCGGCGGACAGGGCCTTATAGCCTTCGCCGTTCAGATAATGGGTTACGACCATTTGCAGGCCTTCATCATCGTCAACGCTCAAAACGGTCGCCTTGGGCATCGGCAGAATTCCTTCTACATGCAAAAATTCTAATGAATTGATTTTACTATCTTAATCATTTGTTACAGAAAAGATACAAACTTTTTCACTCCCGTAACATAAAGGACAAATCTTCGTTACGAAGCTCCGCTAGGCTCGAAATCATCAGCAATAAGCAACGATAGGAGCTTAACAATGTTTACGCAAAGAGAACTTGTAGCGGAAATGCCGAAATTGAAAAAATTTGCAGTCAAACTGACCCGCAATACAAGCGAAGCTGACGATCTCGTTCAGTCGACCCTTCTGCGGGCCATGGAGAAAGCTGACTATTTTGAAACGGGAACCAATCTGTTCAAATGGACGTCAAAAGTTATGTATAACATATTCGTTACCAGCTACCGCCGGAAAACAAAATTTGAAAGCCAGTACGACCCAACTTTCCATATTGAAAACCGCTCGATCGAGGCTGACCAGCATATAAAATCAGAGGTCAAGGCTTTGGGCCGCGCAATGGAAAAAATGTCTGCCGAACACAAGGAAATCCTCGTCATGGTTTGTGTCAAAGGCATGCAATATCAGGAAGTAGCCGATCTTTTGGAAATCCCTGTCGGCACTGTCCGCTCCCGCCTTTCCCGCGCGCGCAGCCAGCTTATCTCCCTTATGGAAGGGCCGGGAACGCCGCTGAACGGTCAGGATAATGAAGAATTCCGCCATCTGGGCAGGATAGCCGCTTAAAAGTCAAAGCACTGCGGACGACATCACAGAGCTGGAAAGAACCCGCCCGGAATAACGGGCGGGTTCTTTTTCAACTCCCGTCCTGCGCCGCCCCATGACTACCCTGCCCTTTCATGGTTGGCGCTATCCGGCATAAAAAAGGGGGAGCCATGCGGCTCCCCTAGTTATATTTTTTCTGGAGGACACTCAGAAAAAACAAATCTTTCAATCAAAGTCCGGCCTTAGTTCGCCTGACGACGCAAGAAAGCAGGGATATCAAGCTCTTCCTCGTTTTTCGGGCGGCTTGCCGCGGGCGCGTCGATATTCAACTGGCCTTGTGCCGGATTTTCCGCAATGCGTGGCGCGGCGCGAAGGCTGTTGTGGAAACCACCGCCGCCGGTTCCTGTCCGCTGCGTTCCGCCTTGGTAATCATCGGCAACGGCGCCCTCTTCCATTTCAATCTGGCGGGCGGCATGACGGACGCCGCTGGTAATACGCTCGAACAAAGAGGGCGTTTTCTTGCGCTCTGCCTGTCCTGCACCCGGTGTCGGCGGGCGCAGATGATATCCATGCCCGGCTTGGGCCGGCGCGGTATAACCGCCCCCCATGCCATAACCGCCGGCAGGGTCTTGCGGTTCGGGAATAACGGCTTTCGGCGGGATAAAATGCCCATCATGCAGCGTCCCACGCAGGCCGGAAGCCTGTTGGTGCTGGGGTGACGGTGCCGTTTGCGCGGCAGGGGTAAATTCCTGCTGTTCAAACATATCGCGCTCCGGCTCGTCACGGACGGGCGCGGGCTGGGGCGCCGTATAGGCGGCGGCCTGCCGGGCCGGTTCAATCGCATAGGCCTGGGCCGGTGCGCGCACAAGAGGAGCTGCCGGCGGAGTTGCTGCGGCAGAAGCAGGGATGGATGTCTGGACAGCCGTGGCCGTTTGCGGTTTCGCGCGTTCGAATACAGGCTTGTTTTCAGCCTGCGGCGCGGGCTTTCCCACAGAAGTCACACGCACCCCGCCCGTTCCCGTCGTTGAAACGGGCTGCCTGGCTTCGGCAGCATCGATCCCCGTCGCAACGACGGAAACACGGATACGGCCTTCCATTTTATCATCAAAGGTCGAACCGAAGATGATATTGGCATTCGGATCGACTTCGTCGCGGATGCGGTTACAGGCCTCATCGACCTCGAACAGCGTCATATCGGTTCCGCCCGTGACGTTGATGATGACGCCGCGCGCGCCCTTCATCGAAATATCGTCCAGAAGCGGGTTGTTGATTGCGGCTTCGGCTGCCTCGATGGCGCGGCGTTCGCCTTCGGCCTCGCCCGTCCCCATCATCGCCTTGCCCATTTCCAGCATCGCGGAGCGGATGTCGGAGAAGTCGAGGTTGATAAGACCCTCTTTGGTAATAAGGTCGGTCACGCCGCGAACGCCGGATTGCAGGACGGAATCAGCCATGCGGAACGCATCGGCAAAGGTCGTCTTTTCATTGGCGACGCGGAAAAGATTCTGGTTCGGGATGACGATCAGCGTATCCACGTAATCCTGGATCTCGCTGATGCCGGATTCGGCCTGGCGCATACGGTGCGTTCCCTCGAAATGGAACGGCTTGGTTATAACGCCGACAGTCAGGATACCGGCATCGCGGCAAGCGCGGGCAATGACAGGCGCTGCGCCCGTCCCCGTCCCGCCGCCCATGCCGGCTGTGATAAAGACCATGTTGGAACCGAGCAGGCGATCCATGACCTCGTCAATGCTTTCCTCCGCCGCGCGCTGCCCCATTTCCGGTTTTGCCCCGGCGCCAAGCCCCGCCGTCACATGCGTGCCGAGCTGGATGCGCGCCTCGCACAAGCTGCCTTCAAGAGCCTGCGAGTCCGTGTTGCAGACGAGGAATTCAACGCCCTCCAATCCACTGGAAATCATATTATTTACGGCGTTTCCACCTGCGCCGCCCACACCGACGACTGTAATTTTAGGGGACAATCTTTGTACCTCTGGCGTTTGAATTCTCAAATTTATCATGACGACCTCTTGGTTAGGCTATGCAGGCGATTCTATGGATGTTCGTACCGGAACGGAATCATGAAAATTCGTAGGAACGGTACAAACGGCGGGCAAAAGCGTTTTTCAGGCGCATCCGGCCCCGCATAAAAGCGACAACAGAATCTCTTAAGTGATTCTTTTGATTCGCACATTGGATTTTGTCACGGACGCAGGAAAACCCAAAGAAAATGCACATATTTAACTGTGGATAACTTTAGGATGAAATCTACTTTTTTCAAAGATTCCAGCAAGAAAGACTGTGCGCATTTTATGCGCGCATGCCATAGAGCAAGCAATCTCATAGGGTTGTGCGGCGCTCTTAAACATCAATATAAACAGCCGCAAAATTCTCCGCACCTGCAAGGCTTTGGCGCGGTGGCGTAAACGGCTTTATGCCCGCCCGCCGTTTTCTCAAAACCGGACAGGCAAGAGCGGCCCCCGCGCGCGGAAGCGAAACATTTCTTGAATATATATTGAAACAGGATTGCCGCACCCAAAACGGGCGGGAGCCTAGAAGCGGAAAGGCCCGATAAAAATGAGAACGGCCAGAAGAAGATATAAAACGCCAAAAAAGAAATTATTCTTGCCGCGCGATTGAACCGATCGTCCCAGCAAAAGCGCCCCGGCCAGTCCCAGCGCGCCGCCCAAACCATATTGGATACGCGCGTCATGGATAAAATAAAGGACGGCGACGCCGGCGGCAATCGCGGCCAAAAGCGTTATGCTTTTCGTAAAGAAGCCCATCACCAATTCTCTTTCCACCAGAATTTCATGCGCTCCCACAGGCTTCCCGGCTCCACCGTCGCCATAATTTCGGCGGGCATTTCATCATGCCGCTCGGTGATATAGGTCAAAAGCCCCGCCGTCGTCGCAAAGGCCGGGCCGCTCACGGCGTCGGGGAGGGAATTGAGGCGGATCGGGCGGCCAAGCCGCACCTGCTTGTCCAGAATGGATTGGGAAAGCTCGCGCATACCCGGCATTTGCGAACCGCCGCCCGTCAGGACGACGCGGCGGCCAATGCCGCTGCCGAGGCCGGAATCGCGGATGCGTCCGCGGACGATTTCAAGTATCTCCTCCAGCCGCGGCTGGATAATGCCGATCAGGAGCGAGCGCGGAATATGATTCGGCGCATGGCGGTCGTTTTCGCCGAGTTGCGGGACTTCGATAAGCTCGCTCTCATCCCCGCTCGTCACCATGGCGCTGCCGTAAAGGGTTTTCAGCCGCTCGGCATCCGCGCCGGAACACATCAGCCCTTTGGCTATGTCGTTTGTCACGTGCTGCCCGCCTGCCGGAATGGCGTCGGAATAAATCATATGGCCGCCCTGAAACACGGCAAAGGACGTCACGCCTGCGCCCATGTCAATGACGGTACAGCCCAGATCCATCTCGTCCTCGACAAGGCTGGCCAGCCCCGCCGCATAGGGCGAGGAGCCGAGGGCGATAATATCGAGATGGGAGCGTTCGATACAGGACGCGATATTCTGGAGCGGCCCCAGATCCGCCGTCACCATATGAATGCCGACATCGAGCTGCTGCCCCACCATGCCGCGCGGGTCGCGGATTCCCTCCTGCCCGTCGATGCGGTAGCCGATGGGGATGGTATGGATAAGCTCGTAATCGGCGGAAAGCACCTGATCCTGCGCCTTGGCGAGCGCGCGGCGGACATCGTTGCCCGTAATCGAATGGCCGGCGACCTGAATCGACGCGCCCATCACATGGGAATGGGCGTAAACGCCCGGCACGTTGATGATAACCTCGCGCAGCGGGTAGCCCTTCATCGCCTCCGCCGCCATGTTTTCCGCGGCATGGACAGTGGAGCGGATGGCGTTTTCGGCCAGATCGAGATCGATGACGACGCCGCCCTTGATGCCTTTCGAGGCCTGATTACCGACGCCCAAAACCTCGATCGCGCCCTCGTCATCGACAATCCGGCCAATGAAACAGGCAATCTTGTGGCTGCCTATATCCAGTGCGGCCAAAATGGAGCCTTTGGGTTTGAGCTTGTGTTTCATTAAATCGGGCTGCCTGCGGCTGGTTTGGGGCCGGCGTGGAAATCCGATGCGGCGCCGGGTTTGGTTCTTACAGTTATACGGCCCTCTTCCCGCACGTCAATGCTCAAAACATCCTTGTCTAATATGGCTTCTTCCTCATGATTGACGGCAAGGCGGCGCAGGGCGACGCCCAGCCCGTCTTCGGGCAGCTTGACGTCCGCGCCGGATTTTAATTTGAGATCCCAGCGCCGCCCGCCAATCAGGGTCGCCGCCTCCACCCTCTCGCGGATGGACGGTTCGGCCTCCAGCATCGCCAAAAGCGCCGCGGTCTTTTCCGGCGCCTCATCCCCGATCACGATCAGGAGATCCTTCCACCGCTGCAAATCCTGCTCGGTCAGGACGATGCCTTCGGCGTCGATAAGCGATAAGCGCCTGTTCCTTTGCCACAGGGCAAGCGGCACGCGTTCCTCAAGCCTGATGTAAAGCGTGTCCGGCAACCGCCTTTCAACATGGGCTTTTTTAACCCATGCAAGGCGTTCAATCATCTCTTTCGCCGCCGCCGGTTCAAAAGCGAAGACCGGATCGCCGCGTTCCATATTGATCATGGCTTTGAGCGTATCGGGATCGGTATAAACACGGCCATCGACAAGGATGGTACGGACGGCAAATCCCCATTCCGCGGATATATCGAGGATGGATTCATGGATCCGGTGCTGCGCGCGCGCCGCCGCGCCGGACAGGACGAACCATGACCCGGCCCAGAACACAGCCACCAGAATTGCCAGAACGAGCCCGAACCTCTTGATAAAGAGGATCAGGCGCTCTGAGCCGCTCGCGCGCCGTTTAAGGATGGAAGATCGTCTTGTGCCTGACCGTGACATTTTGCGGTTTCAACCAGATGGGAACAAAGTTCTACGAAAGAGGAGCCGTTATAGACAACCTGCGACGGGCCGATGGATTCCGCCGTCAGGCCCGGCTGGGTGTTAATTTCAAGGAAGTATAACCCTTCCGGCCCCTCAAGGGAATCATCATAACGGAAGTCGCAGCGCGCAAGGCCGGAACATCCCAGGACAGTATAGACCCGCTCCGCGTAATCCATGGCCGCCTTATAGGCGCTGGAGGGGATTTGCGCGGGCAAAACCAGCTCCGTGCGCGTGTCCTTGTATTTCGCCTCATAATCGAAAAAGCGCGCGTGGGAAATAATCTCGGTCACGGCCTGCGCCTTGCCGTCCAGAACGGCGACCGTCAGCTCCTTGCCCGGAATATAGCGTTCGACCAGCACTTCGTCGCCGAACGTCCAGCTATCAACATCAAGCGCTAGATGGTTGTCATTATCCAAAACGATGCGCACGCCGACGGAAGACCCCTCGCAAGGCGGCTTCACGACATAAGGCGCATCCATAACATTTCCCGCCAACACATCGTCCTTGCTGGCAATTCTGCCTTCCGCGGAAGGCACGCCGACAGATGCCGCCATGCGTTTTGCCAAAGGCTTGTTCATGCCGATGGCCGAAGCCGTCACGCCGGAATGGGTATAGGGAATTTCAAGGATTTCCAAAAGTCCCTGAATAACCCCGTCCTCACCGCCGCGCCCGTGGAGATTATTAAAGACCACATCAGGACGCGGGGTTAAATCCTTCAAAAGACTTTGCAAATCATGGGTGACGTCGATGACGCGGACATCATAACCGCCCTCGGTGAGCGCCGCCTCAACCGCCTTTCCCTTATCCAGCGATACGGCGCGTTCCGCCGACCATCCGCCGACAAACAAGGCCACTTTTTTCTTTTTTGTCATGCCGCTACTCCCATTCGCTTTATCTCCCAGCGTAACGTAATTCCGAATTTTTCAGAAACCTTTTTACGGATTTCCTCGCCGAGGGTTTCAAGGTCGGCGGCGCGCGCGCTGCCGTCATTTATCATGAAATTACAATGCTTTTCGCTCATCCGCGCACCGCCCACGCGAAGACCGCGCCCGCCGGCGGCGTCAATCAACTGCCAGACTTTCGTCCCCTCCGGCAATCCGGCCTTCGCCAGTTCTTCCGCCGCAGGGTTCGCAAAGGTGGAGCCGCCCGTCTTTTCGCGGATGGGCTGGCTTTCCTCGCGCTTCGCTTTAATCTCCGCAATGCGCGCCGACACGTTTGAAGGATTGTCTTTTTCACCCCCGAAAGTGGCGGAGATAAAAATATAATCGTCCGGCACATCGACATGGCGATAGCGCATGCCCATCTGCGCCGGTTTCAGCACATGGAGATTGCCGCCGCGATCGAGGGCCTCGCAAGACACCAGAACATCTTTTGTTTCAGCGCCATAGCATCCGGCATTCATCCGCAAGGCGCCGCCGATCGTCCCCGGAATGCCGGAGAAAAATTCAAGCCCCGCAATCCCCGCCTCCGCCGCAACCTGCGCGACATTGGCGTCCAGCGCGAGCGCCCCCGCCTCGACGGTGGTTCCATGCGTTTCGATCCCCGCAAATTCCCGCCCCAGACGGATCGTAACCCCCGGCAGGCCGCCGTCACGAATAATCGTGTTGGAAAGAGCGCCGAAAACCCGCACGGGAATCTCTTTGGGACAGGCCGCAAGAAATTCCTGCAAATCATCGTAATCCGCGGGTTTAAAGAGGATTTCCGCCGCACCACCGCACTTGAACCAGCCGGACGCGCCCAGCGGGGCGTTTTCGGTGTAGCGGCCACGAACGGGGGGAAGCTCTGCGGATTTTATCTGCGGATTATTCATCGGCGATTATGCCCTTTGCTTTTGCCCGGCCGCGAAGATCGCCTCCAGCTGCGCCGGAAGGGCATAGGCCCATTTCGTGATATCGCCTGCGCCAAGACAAATAATGAAATCGCCGGGGCGGGCGGCGGCGGCCACCAAGGCGGCAAGCGCATCGGGATCTGCCAAAACCTCCGCATCTTTATGGCCGTGGTCGCGCAGCCCCTGTACAAAGGCTTCTTTCGACGCCCCGTCTATCGGCGCTTCGCCCGCCGCATAAATATCTGCGATCAGGACGCTGTCGGCATCGTTGAAAGCTTTGCAAAAATCCTCAAACAGGCTGGCAAGCCTCGTATAACGGTGCGGCTGCAACACGGCGTGGACGCGCCCGCCGGTTCCGACTACTGCTTGCCGCGCGGCCTTCAAGACCGCCTGAATCTCCACCGGATGATGCCCATAATCGTCAATGACCGTGATTCCGCCCGCCTCGCCCGTCTTGGTAAAGCGGCGCTTGACGCCCGTAAAACCGGCCAGAGCGTCTTTCATCGCTTGCGGCGCCATTCCCATGCGCCGCCCGATGGCGAGGGCCGCAAGGCAGTTCTGGACGTTATGCTGGCCCAGTACCGGCAGGAAGACATCGCGCAGGACGAGCGCCCCCTTCCCGTCAACATCATCCGAAAAATGCACGTCGAACACGCTGCCGTCGCCGTTGCTGCGGATATTGTCGGCGCGGACATCCGCTTGCTGGTTCATGCCGTATGTTATGACGATCCGGTCGGAAAGCCCCGATACCATCGCCTGCACCGCGGGATGATCGAGGCATAAGACGGCAAAGCCGTAAAACGGGATATTTTCGACGAATTGCCGGAAGGCTTTTTTAACGGCGGCATAATCGCCGTAATGATCGAGATGTTCGGGATCAATGTTGGTCACGACCGCAACAGTCGCGGGAAGCCGGGTAAACGTCCCGTCGCTTTCATCGGCCTCAACAACCATCCACTCCCCGCCCCCCATGCGGGTGTTGGTTCCATATTTATTGACGATCCCGCCATTGATCACTGTCGGGTCGAACCCGCCCTCTTCAAGCATCGCGCCGACCATAGAAGTCGTCGTCGTCTTGCCGTGCGTGCCGCCAATGGCCACAGCCATTTTCAAGCGCATGATCTCTGCCAGCATTTCCGCACGGCGGACGATAGGAAGCCCCGCCGCCCGCGCCGCGACCAATTCGGGATTGTCCGGTTTGATGGCCGAAGAAATAACGACAATCACCGCGCCGTCAATATGGCGGGCATCATGACCGGTGAAAATCTTCATACCCTGTTTTTTAAGGCGTTCCGTATTATAGCCTTCGGCCATGTCGGAGCCTTGAACCGTATAGCCATGGGCGTGCAGGACTTCGGCGATACCGCTCATGCCGATGCCGCCAATTCCGATAAAATGAAGCGTTCCAACGCTTTGGGGTACAATACGCATGAGCCGAAACCTAGCGGATCGATTGCGAAATAACAATAAATATCGGGGCTTTTCGTGGTTTTACAGCGTTTTCATGCCGTTAGGCCGCTGGCCAAAGCCGCCTAGTGCCTCTCCCACCCGCTGGCCAGCGCCATAACGATGTTTCCGAGCTTCCTCGCGGCGTCGGGGCGGCCGCAGGAGCGGGCGTTTTCAGCCGCGCGGAAAAGCGTTTCGGGGTTCTGGAGAAAGGTTTCAAGCCTTGCCAGCAAGGCTTCCGCCGTAAAGCCGTTTTGCGTCATTACCCATGCGCCGCCCGCGTCGGCGACTGAATCCGCATTGCGCTTTTGCTGCTGATCCGCATGGTGCGGATAGGGGACGAAAATCGCGGGCCGCCCCGCCGTCGTTACCTCGGACACGGTTCCGGCGCCGGAGCGCCCTATAAAGAGGTGGCAGCGTTCGAGCTGGAGCGCCATATCCTTGAAAAAGGGCCGCAGGTCGCATTTTATTTTCGCCTGATCATAGATGCTCTCGACACGCGGAAGATCCTCGGAGCGGCATTGTTGGATGATTTCCAGCCGCTCCCTGTAATGTTCCGGCAGCTTTGCCAGCGCTTCCGGCAGGATGTCGCTGAAGACGCTTGCGCCTTGTGAGCCGCCCGTCACGAAAATCCGCAAAGAGCCGTCATGCTCGATCGTCGGATAGGGCTTGTTATAAAGCGCCGCTATATCCGGGCGCACGGGGTTCCCCGTTACGACGGCGCGCGCTTCGTCGGAACTGTCCAGCCCTTCGACATGCGCCCATGCCACGGCAATCCGCTCGGCTTTCGGGGCAAGGAAAACATTGGCCTTTCCAAGGACGGCATTCTGTTCATGAATAACGGTGGGGATCTTCATCATCTGCGCCGCATAGATTGCGGGAACGGACGGATAGCCGCCAAACCCCACGACAACGGCCGGTTTCAAATCCGACAATAATTTGCGGGCCTGAACAAAGCCCGCCATCAATGAAAAGGCCGATTGCATTTTCCTGAAAAGCCCGGAACCAAGGGAGCCTGATTTCAATATATAGACCGGAATGCCACCCGCGAAAGGTTCATAGCGTTTACCGCGCACATCGCTGGCAAGCGCAACGCGGTAGCCGCGCGAGATCAAATCCTGCGCAAGCGCTTCCGCCGGAAACATATGCCCGCCCGTCCCGCCGGCGCTCAGCAGGATAAGTTTGGGTGCGGATTTAATGGCGTCGTTCATGCGGCCCTCGCTTTAATTTTGAACATCATGCTTTCGCGCTCCCGCCAATCGGGCGGATCGACAGGCCGCCGCGCGCAATGCCCGAGCGCCCCTGCCGCCGCGTCAGGGCGAGCAGGATTCCCATCCCTATGCCCGACGACAGCAAGGACGATCCGCCATAGCTGATAAACGGCAAGGTCATCCCCTTGGTCGGTAAAAGATGCAGGGCCGAGCCCATATTGACAAGCGCCTGAAGGCCGAACAGCGTTAATATCCCGCCGGAGGCGAGGATAACGAACATATTATCCGTATCCATGATGCGGTTATAGCCGCGCAGAATGATGAAGCCATAAATACCGACAATCAATATCGTTATGATCATACCCAGCTCTTCCCCCGCGACGGAGAAAATAAAATCAGCATGGGCATCAGGCAGGTTGTTTTTGACCGTCCCCTGCCCCGCGCCCGTCCCGAAGACCCCGCCATGGCGGAAAGATTGCAAGGAGCGGTCTATCTGGTACGTATCGCCGCTTTCGGGATTGATGAACCTGTCGACGCGGCTTTGAACGTGGTCAAAGCCCATATAGGCGAGGACGCTTAAGCCGGCCGCAAAAATAACGACGACCGCAATCCAGCGGAAAGGCAGCCCCGCCAGAAAGACGACCGTGAAAAACCCCGCCGCCATGACGAATGTCATCCCCATATCCGGCTGTAGCACAAGCAAGGAGGTAATCAGCGCGAACAAGGCCGTCGCCGCATAAATCCCTTTAAAGCCCGGCTGTTCTTTTTGCCGCGCAAGAAGCCATGAAGTGACAACCAGAAAGGATGCTTTTGCAAGCTCGGACGGCTGGAGCGACAAAGGCCCGAATTGCAACCAGCGCTGCGCCCCCTTGACCTCGACACCGATCAGAAGGACGAGGATCATCGCCGCAATCGAACAGGCAAGGACGATAAGCGCCGCCCGCCAGACATTCTGGATGCTCAGCATGGATAAAAACACGATGGCAAAGACAGTCGGGACGAGATAAATCAGATGCCGGATAATGAAATGATGGGCGGGATCGCCGTTGCGCAAAGCCACAGGCGCACCCGCCGCCGCAACGAGGACAACGCCAAGCACACACAGGACAAAAGCGAGGGTCAGGGTTACGCGATCTACCGTCCACCACCAGCGGCCCAGAACAGATTGATCGGTACGGGCAAAAATGCTCATGCGCCGACCTCGTCCGAAAGGGATTCGACAAGATGCGTAAAGACATCGCCGCGATGTTCAAAATTGCGGAACTGATCCCATGACGCGCAGGCAGGCGATAACAAGACCGTCCCCGCGCCGCCCGGCTGCCCGCGCTCGCTTTGCGCCAGCTTATGGGCTTCCAGAACGGCAATATCCAGTGAATGGCTTTTTGTATAGGCGACGCCCGCATGGTCGAGCCAGGCGGCAAATTCATCCATCGCCCCGCCGATTAAAAAGACATGGCGCAGGCGGTTGAGATACGGCTCCAGCGCCGCAAGCCCGCCTTCTTTCGCCTGCCCGCCTGCAATCAAGTAATTCGCACCGTAACAGGCGACGGCCCGCGCGGCGCTATCGCCGTTCGTAGCCTTGCTGTCATTGACATAGGCAATGCCGTTAATCACGCGCACGAGCTTTTGCCGGTGCGCTAGTCCCTGATATGTTCTGATATGTTCCAAAATTTCTTCGGGCGCGATGCCCAGCATCCGGCAAACCGCATAGGCCGCAATGATATTTTGCTGGTTATGCGGGCCGGGAAGTTCGGAATAAGAGGAAATATTGCCTATTTCCCTCGGCTCGCCTTCAGCCATCGCATCCATCAGGATGCCTTCTTTGGCAAATACGCCGCCCGGCGCTTCGCGCTTATAGGAAACGGGGATGGCTTTACGGATGCCCGCCGCCGCTATCCTTTCAAAGATGGCCTGTGACGGTGCATCGTCAATGCCGCATATCGCCGTGCCTTCGCCTTCGAATATTCTCTCCTTCACCGCCGCATAACCGGCAAGATCGCCATGCCTGTCCAGATGATCGGGGGTGATATTCAAAAGGACGGAAATATCCGGCCTGAAGGACGGGCAGAGATCGATCTGGTAGGATGAAATTTCCAAAAGGATCGCCCCGTCCCTTTTCGGCAAGGTAAGGTCGAGAACGGCCCGCCCGATATTGCCGCCCGTCATGACATCCATTCCGGCGCTGCGCATGATGTGGGATATAAGGGCCGTCGTCGTCGATTTTCCGTTCGTCCCCGTAACGCCGATTGTTTCACGGCCATGATTGATGCGGTGAAGGATTTCAAGATCGCCGATAATCCCGACCCCGGCTTCCCGCGCCCGCAAGACCGCAGGATGCGGCTGCGGCAGGTAAAGGGGGATGCCGGGCGACAGGATAAGAGCCGCATAGCCCGCAAGCCCGCTCAACGTAAAATCAAGCAGCGGGATATTTTCCTTTTCCGCCGCGAGGCGTTTTTCCTCGTTATCGTCCCATGCCGCGACCTTTACATTCGCGGCAATCAGCGCTTTTGCAACGGACAGGCCGGACAGGCCAAGCCCGCAAACCGCTACCGGCCTGCCTTCCAATCCTGCTGCAAAAACATCAATCCGGATCATCTTAATTTCAACGTCGCCAATCCGATAAGGGCCAGTATGACCGCTATAATCCAAAAACGTATGACGATTTTCGGTTCAGACCAGCCTTTCTTTTCAAAATGGTGGTGGAGCGGCGCCATCGCGAAAACGCGTTTCCCGGTCAGCTTGAACGACGCCACCTGAATAATCACCGAAATGGTTTCAAGGACGAACAGGCCGCCAATGACGAATAAAACCAGCTCGTGCTTGACCACCATGGCAATCGCGCCAAGCCCCGCCCCCATGGCAAGCGATCCCGTATCGCCCATAAAAACCATCGCGGGCGGCGCGTTGAACCAGAGGAACCCCATACCGGCGCCGATAAGCGCCCCGCAAATAACGGCAAGCTCCCCCGTACCCGGAATAAAGGTGATGCCGAGATAGGGCGCGTAAACGGAGTTCCCGACAAGATAAACAATCAAACCGAAACAAGCCGCCGCAATCATCACAGGCACGATGGCCAGCCCGTCAAGGCCGTCCGTCAGGTTCACAGAATTCGCCGTACCGACAATCACAAGCATTGCAAAAGGAATAAACAAAAAGCCGAGAGGGATCAGGAAATCCTTCATGAACGGGATGGCCAGCCCTGTCGAAATCTCCGCGGGAGAAAAATGCAGATAGGCGGCGATTGCACAGGACGCGATGCCGAATTCAAAAAGGAGCCTTATTTTTCCCGGAATGCCGTGATGGCTGCGCTTGGTCAGCTTGGCATAGTCATCGGCGGCGCCGACCAGCCCGAAACCGATTATCGTTCCCGCGACAATCCACACATAAGGGTTGGTAAAGTCAGACCAGAGAATGACGGAAATTCCCGCAGAGATCAGAATCATCAACCCGCCCATCGTCGGTGTTCCGGCTTTCTTCAGATGCCCTTCCGGCCCGTCATTGCGAATAGGTTGCCCTTCCTTTTGCTTTTTCTTCAGCCAGCGGATCATGGACGGCCCGATGAGGAAGCATATGATGAGCGCCGTCATCACCGCCCCGCCTGTCCTGAACGTCAGATAACGGAACAGGTTAAAGGCGATAAAATCATTCGCGTAAGGTGCCAGAAACGTATAGAGCATGGTTTAATTTGCCGATCCTGTTTTATTGAACTTCAACGGCAATGCGCGCAGCGCCTCGACCACCGTCCCCATCTTGCTGCCAAGAGATCCTTTCACCATCACCACATCACCCGGAACAAGGACGTCGGGAACGATTTGCGCCAGCTCGCCGCTGCTGTCCCTATGTTCGCCGCGCTGGTTGGCCGGTAAAACATCATGCAGGTTCTTCATGAGTTTCCCGCATGTATAAACGAGATCCACATTAGCGGCTTTGAGCGGCAACGCAAGATCCGCGTGGTGGCGGGCGCCATCCGCGCCCAGCTCCAGCATGTCGCCCAGAATGGCGATTCTGCGCCCGCCGCGCCCCGGATCGACGAGGGCAAGCACCTTGAAGGCCGCCCGCATCGACGCGGGAGAGGCATTATAGCTTTCGTCAATCAGCGTCACAGGATTGTTTTTATCGCCGATATGCAAAAGCTCGCGCTTGCCGCGCCCGATAATCGCCTCCTGTTTGGAAAGCGCCTTGGCCGCCTTCGCCACATCGCCCCCCGCCAGCTTGACGGCGAGCAGGACGGAAAGGGAATTGACGGCCACGTGCCGCCCGGCAATCTGGAGGGAATATTCTATTGTTTCACCGTCAATATTCGCCGTGATGCGCGAACCGTTGGCGGCCTCGATGATGTTTTCAATATGGGCATCGGCCTGTTTGTCTTCGCCAAAGCTGAACACATCCACGCCCTTCGCGGCGGCATGGCGGCGCAGATACTCGAACCATTCATTATCGCGGTTCAGGATAATTTTCGCTCCCCGTTCCATTCCTTCGATGATTTCAGCCTTGGCCGCGGCGATCCCTTCCACGCCTTTTTCAAAATTACCGACATGGACGGGCGCAACCGTCGTGATAATAGCGATTTCAGGGCGCACCATTTTTGAAAGAGGCGCGATTTCCCCCGGATGGTTCATGCCCATTTCAAAAATACCGTAATCCGCACCCGCCGCCATCGCGGATAATGTCAGCGGAACGCCCCAGTGGTTATTATAGCTTTTGACGCTCGCATGGGTTTGTCCCAGCGCGCGGAAGGCCGTTGCAAGAAACTCTTTCGTGCCTGTCTTCCCGACGCTTCCGGTAATGCCGATAATCGCCGCCCCCGTCCTTTCACGCGATACGGCGGCCAGTTTTTCCAGCGCGCGCAGCGTATCATCCACGACGACCAGCCTGTCATTTTCAACGCCATCGACCGCCCGTGTAACGACGGCGGCGCAAGCGCCGTTTTCAATGGCCTTTAAAACATAATCATGCCCGTCCCCGTTATCACCGGACAGGGCGAAAAACAGATCGCCTTTTTGCAGCGTTCTGGAATCAATGGATATGCCCTGCGCGGCCCAGCTCCCCGTAACGGGGACGCCCATCGCCTCGCAAGCTTCCTTCGCGCTCCAAATTAATTTCGCTCCCTGCATATTCACGCCTTTTCATTGGTGTTTAGAGTTTTTATTATTTTCGCCGCCTCTTCGAGATCGTCAAAAGGCTCGACGCGGTCGCCGATAATCTGCCCGCTCTCATGGCCTTTTCCGGCAATCACAAGCACATCGTCATCGGCAAGCTGTTCGATAGCCCATCTTATTGCCTCCCGCCTGTCGCCTATTTCTTTCGCGTCCGGCGCAGCTTCCATGATCGCCGCGCGTATCATCGCCGGATCTTCGCTGCGCGGGTTGTCATCCGTTACGACAACAAGATCGGAAAGACCGGACGCAATCCGCCCCATTGCCGGGCGCTTGGCGGAATCCCTGTCGCCGCCGCAACCGAAAACACAAACGAGCCGCCCGCGCGTGTGTGGGCGCAGCGCGCCAAGAACCGCCTCAAGCGCCGCCGGCTTATGGGCATAATCGACATAGACAGCGATACCCGTTCCCGCATCCGGGACGCGTTGCAAGCGCCCCGGCACACCTTGAAGCTTTTCAAGCAAGGGAACAAAACGCGGCGCTTCTTTCTTACCGGCGCCCGCAAGGACAAGCCCCAGCGCCGCCAGCGCATTCATGACCTGAAACTGCCCGACCAGCGGCAACAGCAGTTCATATTCGCTCCCGTACACGGATATTTTTATGCTCTGGCCCAATGGATCCGGCGCGCGCGAAAGAAGCTTTATTTCACAGCCATTTTCGCCGTATGAAATAATTTTATGCCCCACCTTCTTGCACATCACGGCAAGCTCTTCATAGCGCGCATCATCGGCGCATAAAACAGCCGCGCCTTTCTTCATCACATCCGTGAAAAGAAGCGCTTTCGCCAAAAAATATTCATCCATCGTCTGGTGGTAGTCGAGATGATCGTGCGAAAGATTCGTATAGGCCGCCGCCGAAACATTCACGCCATGCAGCCTGTATTGATCAAGCCCATGGCTTGAAGCCTCCATTGCAAGATGGGTAATGCCCGCCGCCGCGAGATCGGAAAGTTCTGCATGGAGGGACACGGCGTCCGGCGTCGTCAATGCGCCGGAGCGGACAAGCCCCGCCCCGCGCACGCCAAGCGTGCCAAGCGATACGGCTTTTTCAATGCCGGAAAGCTCCCAGATCTGCTGCGTGAAAGAGGCAGTTGAAGTCTTCCCGCTCGTGCCGGTGACGGCGACGATGGTTTCAGGTTGGGCATTGTAGAATTTTGCCGCCATTTCTGCGAGGGCAAGCCGCGGATTATCAACTTCGATGAGCAAGGCATCGTTGCTGCCAGGCGGAAGCTGCACTCCCCTTTCAGCGATGATAACCGAAGCGCCATGCATGACCGCATCGCCGATATATTTGGCGCCGTCTTCGCGGCTGCCCGGCAAGGCCACAAAGACATAGCCCGCGCGCACGCGGCGGCTATCGGCGCTGATACCGCTTATCTCTACGGCATGTTTTGTGTCAATGAGTCTGGAAAGCTGCAAGGCGGCGCTCCTTTTCTATCTCTTCTTTGGTTTTGACATAGGCCGACAAGCTTCCCTCAAGCTCGTCATGCTCCATGGGCGTCAGCGCTTCAATTGCGGCGATGGATTCTATAACTTTTGCCACAGCAGGAACGGCGACCCAGCCAGCCGTCGCAAGCCCGTGCGTATCCTCCGTTCCCTTCGGTTCGTCAACCATGATGTAGACGGCATATTTCGGCGCTTCGGACGGGAAGAAAGCCATAAAGGACGAACGGCGCTTGTCCTTGGCATAGCGGCCATTTTCCGATTTATTTGCCGTCCCCGTCTTGCCGCCGACATTATATCCTTCAATATCCGCACGCTTTCCCGTTCCGTCCGTCACGACAAGGCGCATAAGCTGGCGCATCCTGTGCGATGTTTTCTCGGAAACGACGCGCACCCTGCTTTTATTTTCTGCCGCATGGCCTCGCACCCTATCAAGAACGAGCGTAGGCCGGATCAGCGTTCCGCCATTCATGATGGAAGAAGCCGCTGCGACGAGCTGCAGGGGCGATACGGCGATTCCATGGCCGTAAGAGGCCGTGGCCGTATTGATTTCCCGCCAAGGCTTTGGAAGAATAGGCGCGCCGACTTCCGGAATCTCAACCTGCGGCGCGTTCAAAAGCCCCAGGTCGCGCATAAACGCGACAAAAGGATCCGTTCCGATATTCTGCGCCATTTTGGCGGAGCCGATATTGGATGAATACATGAAGACTTCGGGCAAGGTCAGGATACGGCGCTGCCCGTAATAATCATTGATCCTGAAACGGCCAAACTCCACGGGCGTGCGGGCGTCATAAGTCTTGCCCATCGCCGCGCCGGATAATTCTATCGCCGCCGCCGTCGTAACAATCTTGAAAGTCGAGCCCGGCTCGAACACGCCAAGGGTCAGGTTGTTGAACAACGCCTCTTTTTTGGTTTTCGAGGAGACATCATGCGGGTCGAAATCAGGCAGGGATATGGCGGCCAGCATCTCCCCCGTATTCACTTCCATGACGACGCCGCTTCCGCCAATCGCGCGGAACCGCTTTACCGCATGCGCTATTTCACGGCGCAGCGCGTGCTGGATGCGCACATCGATCGTTGTCATCAATGGCTCTTTTTCATCCGTCAGAAGCTTGTCGAACGAAGCTTCAAGCCCCGCGATGCCGCGGCCATCAATATTCGTATAGCCGAGAATATGGGATGCAAGCGTCCCTTGCGGATAGATGCGGCGCTGTTCCTCCCTGAAAGACAGGCCCGGCTGGCCGAGATACAGAACCTTATATTGCTCTTCAGGCGTGATGTTGCGCTTAATCCAGACAAAGCGTTTTTCGCTTTGAAGCCTTTGCAGGATTTCGCCATAGGGCAGATCGGGAAAAATGCGGACAATATCTTCCGCCACTTTTTTCGGCTCCGTAATAAGGGCCGGATCTGCGTAAAGCGAAGCCGTTTTTAACGAGCGCGCAAGGATTACCCCGTTGCGGTCGAGAATATCAGCCCGCCTTATTTCATTCTTGCGCACCGGTTCCGCCTCAAGATAAGAAACGGTTTTTTCGTCCTTCTTCAATTCCCCCTGTATGAGCGAGAGATCGACGATGCGGGCGGCAACGATAATATAGGCGAGAATAAAGAAAAGGCTGAGAAGCATAAGCCGCCCGCGCGCCATATCCAGCGCCGAGCGTTTTTGCCCCGTGAATTTTATATTGGTGCGGGAGAACGGATTCATCGCCCCTCCCTTTCCGGCGCGTTCAGCTGTTCGATCAGCCTTTCAAAACTTTGGCGCTCTGCAGAAGAGGGAGAAATAATATCCCCCTCCCTTTCCAGTTTTTCCGCCGCGGCAGCGGGCTTTTTTACCGGGGGGGGGATAGGGGAGAGGGAAACGGCCTGCGTAATCCCCTCCTGGTAATGGATGAAAGGATCGGCTTCGATCACAGGCTCCGGGATATGCGATGCATTTTTAATCATGCTCGACGGGCCGGAAGGAACCATGCCGATTTCGGCCGCCAGCTCTTCAAGCCTTTGCGGCCTGTTAAGATAATCCCATTCAACACTCAAGACGCGGATCGTTTCCGTTTCCTGCGCGAGTTTTTTCTTGGCTGTACGATATTGATCCTCCTTGTTCTGTACGGCTTGCGACGTCCAGAATAAAAGGAAGCCGAGAAAAGCCGCGACGGCGAAAAGGAGAAGGTTCGAGATGCGGAATATTCTCATGCGCCCTCCTCTTTCCTGATGCGGATTGCGCCGCGCAAGCGGGCGGAGCGGGAACGGGGATTACGGGAGATTTCTGTTTCGGAAGGATCAAGGGGCTTTCGGGGCGAAAGCATAAAGGCGGGATCGATCTTTTGCGGATCGGCGGGAAGATAGCGCGACGGGGACGGGGTCTTGCCGCTGTGCTGATAGAGGAAGGATTTGACAATACCGTCTTCAAGGGAATGAAAGGAAACGACGATAAGGCGGCCACCGTCCTTGAGAAGCTCCTGCGCGGCGGCAAGGCCGCGTTCAAGCTCTCCAAGCTCGTCATTCACGGCGATGCGCAGCGCCTGAAAACTGCGCGTTGCAGGATCGATTTTATCCTTGGGCGATTTGCGGACAACGGAGCGGATAATATCCGCAAGGCGCAGCGTCGTTTCAATCGGCGCTGTGCCGCGCTCCTCCACTATCTTGCGGGCGATATGGCGGGATTTGCGCTCTTCGCCATAGCGGTAAATCAGGTTCGCAAGATCGTCTTCATCATAGTTATTGACGATATCAGCCGCCGTTTCACCGGACGACATATCCATGCGCATATCAAGCGGCGCATCGAAACGGAAGGAAAAGCCGCGGGCCGCCTCGTCGAACTGCATCGACGATACGCCGACATCTAAAACGAACCCGTCCACCTGTTCATACCCTGCGGCCCTTACAAGCTCCAGCGCGTCGCCAAAACGTCCTTGAATGAAAATAAGCCGCCCGCCAAATTCGCGGCGCATCGCATCGGCGCGGGACAAAGCCGCAGGGTCGCGATCAATAGCAATCACCGTGCAATCGGCCGCCTCTAAAAACGCGCGCGTATAACCGCCGGCCCCGAACGTGCCATCGACATAAACCTCGCCATCCTTGGGGACAAGGGTCGCTAAAACTTCGGGAAGCATTACGGGTAAGTGCGGCGCATTCATGACGCATCACCCTTGGGTAGCGTCAGCCCTTTTTCCCGCACGGTGCGGCGCGCTTCTTCACGGCGGCGGGCAAGAATATCTTCATCCCAAATCTGGAACTTGTTGCCAAGCCCGACAAAGGCCGCACGTTCGGCAACGCCTGCAAATTCTATTAACTCGGCGGGCAGGACGACACGGCCATCGCCGTCAAAGGCGAGCTGCACGGATTCACCGAACACCGTCATGGCGAGATCATCCTGCTCTGACGAGAACAGATCGAAATTTTCAACCCTGCGGCTGATTTCCTGCATGTAAGACCATGCGAAGCCTTCGAGGGCGGGCTGTGTATGGGAGCGGAAAAGGACGATGCCCTGGAAAGATTCGGCGGCGAGTTCGGCACGGAACTGCGCAGGCACGGAAACCCGCCCTTTTTTGTCCACCTTATTGATATGCGTTGACAAAAATAATGCCATTGCGACTGCGCCTGAACCCTGCCCCGGATGTGAAGTCAAAAGACCGAAGAAACCCCGCTCTACCTATATGGTATAACATGGATATTTATGGGATAGCATGGGTTTTTGGTACTGACAATCTGGCCGCTTATATTTCCACAGACTCATGCACAGAATATTGCGCAAACTGTGGATAACTCCTTTTGTTCCGGAATAAACCACAGAGTTATGATTATCTTAAAATAATTATTGTAAATCAGCGTATTAAGCCACGCCGCGCCTTTTAAACAAGCAACACTAAAATTTTATGAAAATATATGTTGCAAAGATTAAGGCGTTATGGTAACAATATGCCCTGTCGACGGGACACCGTCTTCAAACTGTGTGTGGGGAGTATAACCAATGATTATAATACTGATTGCCATAGCCGTGGCTATTAGCGGCGGCTTATATGCGGGAACGATTGCTTTTTCCGCTTACCAATTCGCTGAATTGGAAAAAGCCATCGCCTTGCTTCAAAAAGCGGACTTTATCCATCTGGCATAAGCCGGATAAAAACCGGCCAATCGAGGCAAAAAGACAAGAACCGCCCAAAGCTTCCGGCTTTAGGGCGGTTTTTATCAATAAAAACAAATAAATATGACCGGAGAGCCTGTAAGCCGGGTTCTGTAATGCCAAAAGGCACCGACGACCATTCATCTCGTTTCTTTGTTACCAAAGATCTTTAGCGACCTACCCGGGCCACACACTGGAAACGGGTGTATGCGCGGCCCCTATTTGGTCTTGCTTCGGATGGGGTTTGCCATGCCGTTCCTGTTGCCAGTCCCGCGGTGCGCTCTTACCGCACCCTTTCGCCCTTGCCTGTGGCCTTGCGGCCCATCGGCGGTTTGCTTTCTGTTGCACTTTCCATCGGGTTGCCCCGTCCGGGCGTTACCCGGCATCCTGTTTCCATGAAGCCCGGACTTTCCTCCCCGCGAACCATTTACATGGCGCAAAGCGGTCGTCCGGCCCTCCGGTCAGGCGCATCTTTATCACCAAGCGCCGTTCTCTTCAAGAAGATGCCCGGCCAAAAGCGCGTAAAGCCGCACGCGGGTCAGATTATCGGCCTCTCCCGCATGCCCGTTTACGAAGGCTTCCGGCACGAAATGGCGCTGGAAAGCCGTGATCTTTTCCCGCAATTTCACCCGCGGGTCATAACCGTAATCATGCAAGGCCCGCTCAATATTTATCCCCGCCGCCTTCACCGCGTCCTCGTCGGATATGTCGGGCCAGACGCCGACGCCTTGCGAGGCCAGATCCCGCCACGGAAAATATTCGCCCGGATCGCTTTTGCGCGCCGGCGCGACGTCGGAATGGCCGACGATGTTTTCAGGCTCTATCCCGTGCCGCGCCATAACATCCTTGCACAGGGCCGTCAGCGCCTTCATCTGCGCGCCCGTGAACGGCCGATAGCCCCATTCATGCCCCGGATTGACCAGCTCGACGCCGATGGAAACCGAATTAATGTCGCTTTCGCCCTGCCAGCAGGAATGGCCCGCATGCCATGCCCGCATCGCTTCATCGACATGGCGGTAAATGCTGCCGTCTTCATCAACGGTATAATGGGCGCTGACTTCGCTCTGCGGGTCGGTCAGACGCTCTATCGCCTGCCGCGCCGTTTCCATCCCCGTATAATGCAGGACGATAAGGGAGACTCCCTCCCCTTTGCGTTCATTGAAATTGGGGGATGCGATTTCCTCATATTCAGCCATTGCGCGGTTCCTTCACGAAATAAAGAAAGCCAAAACCGATGAGCCAGAAAAGAAGGATCGTGAACATTCCCGCTTCCTGCGTTCCGTAATAATGGGTCGCCGCGCCATAGGCTATCGGCCCGGCAAAGGCAACCGCTTTCCCCGTGAACGCATAAAGCCCGTATGTCTGCGTCACCATGCCGGCGGGGGCGAGGCGCCCTGCGAAAGTACGGCTTGCCGCCTGCACCGGCCCCATAAAAGCGCCAAGCGCCAGCGCAAGAGCCATAAAGATCGCCTTGTCGTCCGTCATCAGGACGCAAAATCCCGTCACGATAAGCCCGCACAGGGAAATCATGATGGTCGGCTTTGACCCGAGCCTGTCGTCAAGGCTGGCGAACAGGAAAGCGCCAAGCCCCGCCGTGACGTTCAGGCCGATAGCAAAGAAAAGGATCTCGACAAAATCCATGCCGTACACGCCCGCGGCGTAAATGCCGCCGACGGTAAAGAGCGTGTTCAAGCCGTCGCGGTAAATCGCGCTCGCAATCAAGAACTGGGCGATATTCTTGTGGTTGCGTATATCGCGCAAGCTCTGGCGAAGCTGCGCCAGTCCGCGCTTGATGGCCTCCCCCGTCTTGAGGGGCGAACGCTCGACATCATGCGTGAAGAAAAGCAAGGGCAGCATGAACACGAAGAACCACAGCGCCGCCAGCGGCCCCGTCGCCCTGACATTCGCGCTATCCATCCCTGTAATGCTGAACCACGGCTCCATATCACCGACACCCATCAAGCCGAACAGCGCCAAAGAAAGCGCCGCAAGCCCGCCAAGATAGCCGATCCCCCAACCCCAGCCGGAAACACGCCCTATCAAATGTGGCGGCGCGATATGCGGCAGCATGGCGTTATAGAACACAATGGCAAGCTCGCAGCCTATATTGGCCATGACGACGCAAAAAAGGATAAAATAGATATTGGCCGTACCTGCCACCGGCTCCGCGAACCAGAGCAGCGCGGTGAAAACGATGCAGAGCATGGAAAGCCAGAAAATCCAGCGTTTCTTCGCCCCCGCATGGTCGGCGACCGCGCCCAGAACCGGCCCCAGAACCGCAATCGCGATACCGGAAACGCCAATCGCATAGCCCCATAGGGCCGCGCCCTGCGTTTCATCGCCGATCATGCCGCGCGTGAAAAACACGCTGAAGACAAACGTAATGATAACGGTTGTGAAAGCGCTGTTAGCCCAGTCATACAGGCACCATGAGAAAATGGATCTTTTCGCGCCGGGCGGCGATAGTTGCGGATCGGTCATGGGCGTTTCTTTCTCGTCTTTTCAAGCCGGAACCATCTTAAAGCAAAGAAATGCCAAAGCAAACGCGGCCTTTTCATTTACACAAAGGAATCGCTATGGTGGGATATGACAGAAACACGCATTACTATAAAGCTTACCCCCAAGGCGGCACGCAACGCGGTTCAAGGCTGGGCCGAACTGGCCGACGGAACGCGGGTTTTAAAGGCCAGCGTTACAGCCGTTCCCGAAAACGGGAAGGCGAACAAGGCGCTCATCAATCTTCTTTCCAAAGAATGGCGCCTCCCCAAAAATGCTTTCAGCCTGATCCGCGGCGAAACGGACAGGCTGAAAGTCTTGAAGGTCAGCGGAGAAATACCGCCTTGAAAAAAGAGCGGATTCGGGCTTAAGCGAGCAGGCCCACTTCAAGAAACACGATATGAACCGCCGCAAAGATGTAATAGCCGCCAAGCTGGTGCGAGGCGTCAATCGCCATCGCCTCGAACGGGTAGCCGGAATGCATCGCGCTCATAAAGGTCGGCGGCAAGGCAAAGGCGACCCATAACAGGCAGGACAGGCAGAAGAATCCCGCGGCTGTATCAATCTCAAGAAACTGGGCCAGAAATGCGTAAAAACACGCGGCCATCATCCAGAGGAAGAAGGAAACGATATAAGGGAGCGGGGAATCGCGGCGGATAGTGCCGTTGACATTCCGCGCCTCGGCCCAGCGTCCGCCAAGGACTTTTGGGTGGTACCAAAGCAATCCCAGCAAAAAGGCCAGAATGCCAGACAGCGCAAAGGCCGCAAAATTAATCTCTACATTATTGAACATACGAGGCTTCCCCTTTTTCCAGTCCGGCCAGCATGGCCATTTTTATGATTATCCATTGAGAGATACAAAGCGTCAATTCTTTCAGGCCCGGCAGCAATATGGAATTGCTGGGAAATCCGGCTTCTTCAACTATGATGCAATCATAAAAATGATAAAAAAGTATGAACGGGCAGGAGGGTTTATGGCCCCGCTTCCCTTTATAGGTAATTTTTCTTCAAAGGATACAAGCAGGGCGCCGGCGGGAAGCATATGACAAACGAAGGGCCGAACGATATTTGTAAGACAGGCCGGTTTTCACCCCGCCCGCAAATATCATCCCGACAGGCGGGAGGCCGTTATCAGGCCTTGCGTTCTACCATCATCTTTTTGATTTCGGCGATGGCCTTGGCGGGATTCAATCCTTTCGGGCAGGCCTCGGTGCAGTTCATGATGGTGTGGCAGCGATAGAGCTTGAACGGGTCTTCGAGCTGATCAAGCCGTTCGTCCCGCGCATCGTCGCGGCTGTCGGCAATCCAGCGCCATGCGTTCAAAAGGATCGCAGGCCCAAGGAATTTTTCAGGGTTCCACCAATAGCTGGGGCAGGATGTCGAACAACAAAAGCAAAGGATGCAGGCCGCGGGGCCTTTCCCGTCATGGCCGTTCAGCATATCGGCATCTTCGGCGGATTGCTCGCGCTCGCGTTCGGGCGCGGCGGCATCGGCCTTCAACCACGGCTCGATCGAATTATATTGCTTATAGACATGCGAGAGATCCGGCACGAGGTCTTTGACGACCGGCATATGCGGCAGGGGCGTGATTTTTATATCGCCGCCATGGTTGTCAATTGCCTCAAGACAGGCCAGACGGTTGCGGCCATTGATATTCATGGCGCAGGAACCGCAAATCCCTTCACGGCAGGAACGGCGGAAGGTCAGGGAGCTATCGACCGTATCCTTGATATGGATGATGGCGTCCAGAACCATCGGCCCGCAATCGTCCAGATTGATTGTCACCTCGTCCAGCGCCGGATTTTCGCCCTTGTCGGGGTCATAGCGGTAAAGCTTGAACGTCTTTTTGCGCGCGGCATTCCCCGCGGCGTCCGTCTTTTTCCCCGGCATTATCCGGGAATTCAGTGGCAACGTAAATTCAGCCATAGCAAACCTTCGTAAAGTCTATTTCAGCATCTTTTCCAGCACAGCTAAAATAGACCTTTCAAGCGGCGCTGTGAAGGGCGAATAGGCTGAAATTCAAAGAAATTTCCCGTAAAATCATATTTGCGGCGCGGGCGCTGCGGGAATATCAAGGGAACGGCTTCTCCTGCGCCGCGCTTCCCGAATCTCATCCCAATCCGTTTCAAGATCCGCTCCGGCATCGTAAGTCCCCTCCGCCCCCCGCGCCGCCACAAGATAGGCGTCATCGGCCACATCCGTGCCGCCAGTCACCATTATGTCGTCCGCTTGCCGCATTATGCCGCCGGAATCTTCTTCCGGCGGGAACGGGTTTTGAAGGCCGGCCTCGGCAAGGTACCAGTCCTTATCTTCCGCTTCGCTTTGCGCGGCGTCGTTACGCGCTATCTCTATATATTCTTCACTGACAGCGTCAGGATTGGGAAGATCCGGCTCCGGGAAAACATCATCCGCCATATCGGGGAATAGCTGTTGCCGGCTTCCTAAATCGCGGTTTTGCGAATAGTAATAATAGCCGCTATTATCCCCGCCCGGCGCGCGCCCCTCCCTGTCGCCTCCTGAACCGCTTTCACCTTGCGTTTTTTCATCTTCGCTTTCGGGTTCGAATTCCATTATCTCCACACGGGCGCGGGCAATGAAAACGCCATCATGTTCTTGCACGTCAATATGCAGAACGCGCACCTCTCCATCCTTTTGGGCGAACATGATAAGCGCGTTAAGGCTCATCATCGCAAGTTCTTCCGATGCGTTGGGCGCGCTCTCTATCACTGTCATCCGCATGAAATAATCCTCCGTCTGCAAAAACAAACGGAGGATTGAAAGGTTCCTGAAAAAAGCGAAAAAACCTAATAAACACGCTTCCTCGGCGGTATCGCTTCGACATCGTTCGTGAGCGGCTGAAGGATAACCGGCCTGTAACCGATGGACGTTTTACCGGCGTCGTCAACATGCATGATAGTGTGTTTGAGCCAGTTCGCGTCGTCGCGCTCGGGAAAATCCTCGCGGGCATGGGCGCCGCGCGATTCCTGCCTGTTCACGGCAGAATGAAGCGTCGCGACCGCTTGCCCCAAAAGATTTTCAAGCTCCAGCGTTTCGACCAGATCGGTGTTGAAGATAAGGGAGCGATCCTTGATTCCGATATCTTTTTTCTTCGCATAGGTCGCGCTGATCATATCGCAGCCTTCTTGCAATATAGCGCCGGTACGGAAAACGGCGGCATGGTTTTGCATCGTGCGCTGCATTTCACCGCGCAATTCGGCGGTCGGGATCGGGCCTTTCGCATGACGAAGCGCGTCGAAACGGGCAAGGGCCTTATCGCCGTTATCACCGGCCTTTTTATGCGGCGCGCCCGCCTTTACTTCCTCGGACGCGCAAATCGCCGCTGCCCGCCCGAAAACGACAAGGTCTAGCAGGGAGTTGGAGCCGAGCCTGTTTGCGCCGTGAACGGAAACGCAGGCCGCTTCGCCAATCGCCATCAGCCCCGGCACGATGCGGTTCGGATCGTCCGGCGCCGGGCTTAATACTTGCGTGCGGTAGTTGGTCGGGATGCCGCCCATATTGTAATGAACGGTCGGCAGAACCGGAATCGGTTCTTTTTCGACATTCACACCCGCGAAAATACGCGCGGATTCGGCAATGCCCGGCAGGCGCGAATGGATCACGTCCGGCGGCAGGTGCATGAGGTTCAGATGGATATGATCCTTATTCTTGCCGACGCCGCGCCCTTCGCGGATTTCGATTGTCATGGAGCGCGACACGACGTCGCGGGAGGCCAGATCTTTCGCGCTCGGCGCGTAGCGTTCCATGAAACGCTCGCCTTCGGAATTGGTCAGATACCCGCCCTCGCCGCGCACGCCTTCGGTAATCAGGCAGCCCGCGCCGTAAATGCCGGTCGGGTGGAACTGCACGAATTCCATGTCCTGGAGCGGCAGGCCCGCCCGCAAAACCATCCCGCCGCCATCGCCCGTGCATGTATGGGCCGAAGTGCAGGAGAAATAGGCGCGGCCATAACCGCCCGTCGCCAGAATCGTTTGATGCGCGCGAAAACGGTGGATGGTTCCGTCATCGAGATTCCACGCCATGACGCCGAGGCATTCGCCCTCCTCCCCCATGATAAGGTCGATGGCGAAATATTCGATGAAAAACTCGGCCCTGTGTTTGAGCGCCTGCTGGTAAAGCGTGTGCAACATCGCATGCCCCGTCCGGTCGGCGGCGGCGCAGGTGCGCTGGGCCGTGCCTTGCCCGTAATGGGTCGTCATGCCGCCGAAAGGACGCTGGTAAATCTTACCGTCCTCGGTGCGCGAAAACGGAACGCCGTAATGCTCCAGCTCGATAACGGCGGGAATGGCTTCGCGGCACATATATTCGATCGCGTCCTGATCGCCGAGCCAGTCGGAGCCTTTGATCGTGTCGTAAAAGTGGAAGCGCCAGTCATCCTCGCCCATATTGCCGAGCGCGGCGGAAATGCCGCCCTGCGCCGCCACTGTGTGCGAGCGCGTCGGGAAGACCTTTGAAAGCAGCGCCGTTTTCAAGCCTTTTTCAGCGCACCCGAAACCGGCCCGAAGCCCCGCCCCGCCCGCGCCGACAACGACGACGTCATATTCATGATCGATAATTTGATAGGCAGACGACATTTTATCCCAACATTTTTTTGTATAGTTTATCCGTGGCCGAAAGGGCCATTAACGTCCCGAAAAAGACTCCCGCATTTCCGGCGGCATCGTACATAACGCCTTGATAGACCGCATCGCTGAAAGCCGTTGCAATCCAGTCGGAACTTGTATGGGCGGCCTCTTTGCAGGTCGCCGCAGCGCTAAAGGCAATCCCCGCGCCGCAAATATCGCGCAGGATTGTTACCGCGCCTCTTTCTTTGCAAGGCCCGCTCATAGCGCCACCTTTGCGATGCAAACAATGCTTAGCAGCGCGACGACGCCAAAGACCATTTTTTCAAAGGAGACGGCAAAGCGCTGTGCCTTATCGTCTGGAACATAATCCTCGATAATTTCCTGCACGCCGAGCGCGCCGTGATAACAGCTCACGATGATAAAGAGCGAAAGCAAAACGGCATTGAGCGGCGCGGCGAGCCATGACGTAAAAAGCGCATGATCGGCCCCGCGCAGGGAAAACACGGAATAAATGCCCCACAAAGTCAGCGGTAGCAAAATAACCGCGGACAGGCGCAGGTGAACCCATTGGGCCAGCGCCGCACCCTTCGCATGGCTTTCGCCGCCATGATGGTGGCAACAGCAGGAAGAGGCGTCATCGCCGTCCTTGTGCGCGTGGTGATGTGTCATTGCTCTCTCCCTTTCCGGCCCGTTCTATAGCGCGATAAACAGCGTGCCCGCCGTCAGCAAAGCCGTTGCAATCAATATGATCCAGCCGGATATTTCCGCCTTGGGTTTCGTCACCGTGGCGGGCTTTGCGTCCCAGACGAGGTGGCGGATGCCGTTCAGCATGTGATAGTAAAGCGCCGCCGCCCAGCCGACGATGATAAACGTCCCGAAAGGGCTTCCCGCAAAATCCATCACCGCGTTGAAAGAGGAGGCTCCCGCCGCCGCCGCCATAAGGATTCCGGCAATCAGGAGAAAGCCGCCCGCGAGGATGGCGCCTGTAATACGGTGGGTAATCGACATAAGCGCCGTCATGGGCAGGCGGTAAACCTGGAGATGCGGCGAAAGGGGGCGTGTTTTTATGCTCATGGGGGCGAGCATACAGCGCCAAAAAGCAATTTTAAAGCCCGAATATGATGGTTTTTATAGGCTTATGACGGGCGGAACAGCAAGGATGCGCCGTTTATGGCGAAACGCCACGTTTCGGCGGCATTATCGGTGGCGAAACGATAGCCCAGATGCCCGCCGCAATTGGCGCAATGCACCTCCGTACGGGGCAGGATAATCCCGAAATCCGTCGAAAGCCCGATGGCGCGGCGACTCAAAGGGGCGCGGAATGTCGGCCAGTCATTGGCCATGGTCTTTGCGCCGGAAGAAAAAACGGGCTGTTCACAGCCGCGGCAATGATAGGTTCCCTTGCGGCGCTCCCGCAGGAGAGGCGATGTGCCGGCCTTTTCATTCTCGCCGTCCCGCAAAATCCTGTAACCCTCATCGCCCAGCTTCGCCCGCCACCGGGCTTCGTCCAGACGGTAGGGGAAATTATCGCCGCGCCTGCGGATGAAATTGAACCGCACCCATTCATTCGCTTTCGCTGCGGAAGGAATCATCATCAGGGCGGCGCAGCCAAGAGCCGTGCCAAGGAAATAGCGGCGTGAGAGTGAATGCATCATCCCCTTAATATACGCCAAAAACACATCATAGAAAGGGGGATATGGAACAAGACTCCGCTTAACTTACCGGGCAATAAGGACGGGCATATAGTGGAATCCATGTTCGCCGCTCGATTCCCTTGTTCCGCAAAAATTTGATTTGCCCCTTATCTCCCCCGTTTCCGTCTATATGTCAGCGCCACATACACCGTTATAATGGCGCGCCACAGACCCTGTAAAAGCGGGGGAAACGCTTTTATCGCCGCAATCCCTATGCCGCCGCTTTCAGGTATTTGCCCGCCAGAAGCTCGGCAATCTGCACGGTGTTCAATGCCGCCCCTTTGCGCAGATTATCGGCCACGCACCAGAAATTCAGCCCGTTTTCGACGCTCTTATCCTCGCGGATGCGGGAGATGAAGACATCGTCCTCACCGGCAATTTCGGCGGGCGTCACGTAGCCCAGATCCGTTTCAAGGTCGATAATGCTGATGCCTTTTGACTTTTTCCATGCCCTCATCGCGTCCTTGGCGGACAGGGGCGTTTCAAATTCGACATTCACCATTTCCGAATGACCGATAAAGACGGGAACGCGCACGCAGTTCGCAACCAGCTTGATGGACGGATCGAGGATTTTTTGCGTTTCCACTTCCATCTTCCATTCTTCCCTGGTCGCCCCGTCATCCATGAACGCATCGATCTGCGGGATGACGTTAAAGGATATCTGCTTTGGAAAAATTTCCGGATTGGCCGCATCATTCATATAAAAATGCCGCGTCTGGTTGAACAGCTCGTCCATCGCGCTCTTGCCGCCGCCCGACACGGATTGATAGGTGGACACGACGACACGCTTTATTTTCGCAACATCATGCAGCGGCTTGAGCGCCATGACCATCTGGATTGTCGAACAATTAGGGTTCGCGATAATACCGCTTTTCGTGTAGCCGGCGATGGCTTCGGGATTGACTTCCGGCACGACAAGCGGCACGTCCGGATCCATGCGGAAATGGCTCGTATTGTCGATGACGACGGCGCCTGCCTTGGCGGCAAGCGGCGCAAATTCCGCGGACACTTTCGCACCGGGGGACGAGAGGACGATATCGACGCCTTTAAAGTCGAATTTCGCCAGATCCCGGATAACGAGATCCTCCTCCCCGAAAGATACCTGCTTCCCCGCCGAGCGCTGCGACGCCAGGGCGACGACATCACTCACCGGAAACTGGCGCTCATGCAGGATATTGAGCATTTCATGCCCGACACTCCCGCTCGCCCCTACAACCGCGACCTTATAGCCCATCTCTTCCTCTTTTCACTATTTTTGAACATTTACTGTGATATGATGAAGGCCGGATATAACTCAAGCCTTTTCTGCCCAGCCCGCACCATGAACCTGCCTGTTTTCGACGATATACCGATTGGCGTCTGCGTCCTCAAACGCGGGCGGAAAGAGCTTGTCTGTCTTTATGCCAATGCCGCCCTGAAAAGCCTGATTGGAACCGATCCGCTTGGAAAAGACATCGAATCCTTCTGGCCGTCGGAAGATATCAGGGATCTGGCCAGAAAATTGCGCGGGCCCGTCCCTCCCCTCAACGCAACCCTGTCACTGGAAAGGGATGGGCGCAAAAGCTGGGTTCTTTTATCGATTCAGGAAACGCGGCACGGGGAAGACGACAGCTATACAATCTGGGCCGCCGATATTTCGGCAAGCAAGGAAGCCGAGGAAAAGATGCGGCTTGCGGTTCAGCAAGCGGACGCGGCTTCGGAACAGAAATCGAATTTTCTGGCGACGATCAGTCATGAAATCCGCACGCCGATGCAATCAGTGTACGGGCTGCTTGAGATGATAGAGCTGGAAAGCCCGCCGCCGAACATCCTGACCATGGCGAGAACCGCGCGCGATTCCGCAAGCGGCCTTCTCGAAATTCTCGACGACGTGCTGGACTTCGCCAAGATGGACGCGGAGCAAATGGAGCTGGATTATTTTGAAGTCCCGCTCCGCACCCTCGCCCGCGGCCTTCTCGAAGCCATGGCCGTCAAGGTTTCGGGAAAGAGCGTTATCCTGAAAGACGATATCGCGGATGACGTGCCGTTCGTCATTGTCGGCGATCCCAAACGGCTGCGCCAGATCCTCGTCAACCTGATGGGGAATGCGATGAAATTCACAAAGAACGGTTCCATCACCATCCGCATCAGCCGCAACGCGCGGCACATACCGGCGCCGGCGCACGGGCTCGCCCTCCGCTTTGAAATCGCCGATACGGGGATCGGCATGGGGCCGGAAACGGCCTCCCGCCTGTTCCGCCCTTTTTCACAGGCCGATAACTCCACTTCAAGAAAATATGGCGGGACGGGGCTCGGCCTTTCCATCTGCAAAAAACTGGTCGAGATGATGGGGGGCCGGATAGGCGTTGACAGCGAGGAAGGCGAAGGCTCGACTTTCTGGTTCGAAATCCCGACCGAAGAGGTTTCGACGGACGCGAACATCCTGACCCTGCCTTCCCTCGACGGCGTTTCCGTCCTGTCCGTCGAAGATCATCCGATGGGCGCGAAGGAAATCGTCAAATCGCTTCGCTCCATGGGCGCGACAGTCGAAAGCTGCGCGACCATCGAAGAAGCCCGCGCCCTCGTAAAACGCCGCCCCTTCGATGTCGGCGTTATCGATCAGGGACTCCCTGACGGGCTGGGGCTCGACCTTATCCGCGAGATCATGGAACTGCGCCCCTTCATGGGGCTTGTCATGTACACGGTGCGCGACGACGCAGGCTTGCAGCATTCCCTGCAATCGCTCGGCGTCACCTATCTTGCAAAACCCGCAAGCCGGATCGGCCTTGGTGAAGCCGTGCAGGACGCCGCTGTCAAGAATAGCTATATCCAGACATCGGGGCCGCGCAAGCTCCTGATAGCGGAAGACACGGCAAGCGTTCAGGATGTCCTACGCCGCCAGCTTCACACGCTGGGGATCGAGGCGAGCTTTGTCCAGAACGGACGCGAGGCGCTCTATGCGGTGCGCAGCGGCGAATACGGAATCCTCATCACCGATCTGCACATGCCGGAGATAGACGGGTTCGGCGTCGTTCAGGCTGTCCGCGAAGATGACGCCGCGCTTGAGCGGCATTTCCCCGTCATCGTCCTTACCGCCGATGTGCAGATGGCGCAAAGGCAAATCTATATGGGGCATGGGTTCGATGAATGTCTTCTCAAACCCGTATCGCTCGGCCAGCTCCGCCGCCTGTTGACGCGCTGGGGGCTTTTGAACGGCGAAGCAGCTACCACTATGGCCGCCCCCGCCACTGTGGCCGCCCCGCACGCTCTTCCTGTAACGGACTCGGACAAGGGGGAGGAAGATGCCGCCATAAAAGAGGAAATCTCCCTTGAGCCTGCTCTTGACCGCGAGGCTATCATCGAACAGATGGGCGCGTTCGACGATGACGTGGCCGATATGCTGAAGGCTTTTATCGGCATGACAGCCCCCTTGCTTACGCGCATCCAAACCGCGTGGGGGGAACGGGATTACAGCGATCTGGCGGAAGCGGGCCATAGTCTTAAAGGGGCGGCGCGTTCCGCCTGCCTGAACAGGCTCGGCGATGCCGCGTCCCTGCTTCAGGACAAAGCGCAGGATAAGCAGGACTGCACGGCCATTGTCACGCAAATTGAAAATGAGTTTTCCCGCGCAAAGGCGGAAATAGAAAAACTGTAGCGCGCCTTGCCGCGCCCAGCGCCCAGCACCCTTCCGCGCCCCGCCAATCAGGGGCAGGTTCCCGGCGCTTCCCCCGCATAGATAGCGGAGCCCGTCGTAAGCATGCGTACGACAATACATTTCGATCCGGCCGGGCACATATATTCCGTATCGCTGTTCGACGTCACATGGACATTGGCCGAATCGGCGTTGATATAGCTGAACTCGCAGCGGCTATAATGCTCGTCAAGACGTTGGAGCGCGGAATCCAGAAAAGCGTCCGGCTTATCCGTCCGCGTCATAAAGAATACGCCATCGACGTTATTATAATAGAGCCACGGCGAAAACAAGGAAGGCGGCGGCGGCAGGAATTTGCCGGCGACGCCCGAAAATATTTTCGCATGATTATTGCTGTTGCCGGGGTTGCCGGGGCAGCGCAAATCGCTCACTGTCGGCCCCGCAGCGCGCGGTGTGGCAAGATAAGTATTATGCGGAACCAGCGGATAGGGGCGGACAGGATATTGCCCGCGCCCGGCAGGGCCGCCCACGGGGGCGGACGGCATGCCCGCATCCCCGCCTGAATATGCAAGCACGCATTCCTGAATGGCAGAGCGGATAAATTCTATCTGAGAGCTAATCTCCGAAACCGTATTATGAACGCTTGCCGCGGATGAACGCGAACTCGACGTATCCATCAAGGTCGATGTCAGCATGGCCAGCAACGCTATCAATACCAGAATATAAATAAGTGCGCTTCCGCGCCGGTCATATTTGATATCCTTTGCCGTATCAGCCACGCCCGCGGGCTTTGCGCAATATTTTCTTAATAGCATTTTAAACGTCTTTCGCTTGTTGCCGCCGGGGGCAGAGAATTTTATTAACTGCACCCTGTTTCACCCGGATACACCGCGCTGGCGCGTGTTATGACGCGCACGACAAGGCACCTGTTATTGGCGGGACATGCATAAGCGGCGGCGGCATGCGATGTCGTCTGCACGGCCGATGCCGCGTCAATATATTGCACCTCGCAGGCGGAATATTCTTCATCCAGCTTTTTCAGCGCAAGATCGATATAAAGATCCGTCTTGCTTGTTTTTGCCATGAAGAAAACGCCATCCGTATTATTATAATAGAGCCAGGGATCGAACAGATTGGGCGGCGGCGGCAAAAACCGTCCTGAACTGCCCGCAAAAATACGGGCATGATCGCTGCTGTTTCCCGGTATGCCGGGGCAGCGTATGTCTTTTACCAAAGAGCTCGTGCTTGGCCCCGAAAGATAGGCGTTGTCCGGCTGAAGCGGATAGGGGCGGATCGGGTTCTGCCCTCCGACGGGATTGGCCGGCGGCATGGTTATGTCGCCGTTCGGATAGACAAACGCGCATTCATCTATCGCCGTCCGGATGACATTTATCTGGTTCTTGAATTCCGTCACAAGGCGCAAGCTGTTTTGCGCTGTTGCCTGCTGGTTCGATGAATCGCCGACAAAGACGGATGTCAACAAAGCCAGCAAGGCAATCGCTATCAGGATATAGACAAGGGCGCTCCCGCGCTCCCTCTCAGAAACCGAAGCGGGGGAAGAAGACGGAATAACCGGATCAATCCGAGAAGCCGTAACAAACGGAATGAAGGGAGAGCGTGTATGCATTATATCGCCGCTTTCATCTGTAAAAACCGGAACCGGTCTTCCAGATTTCTGGAAGACCGGATCGCAAAAGCCGTTATATCCGGGCAAAGCCTTCTCTTACCGTTCAAGGAGAACGGAATAGAAAGTGTAGCGGCCACCCGCTTCACGAAAACAACCGGATGCCTGACGCAAGAATGCATCACAGCCACTTGCCCTCAGTGTGTCCATCACAGTCAGCGGGAAGTCTTCGCCGCGGACAATATTTTCTGTAATTTTCGTACTGGTAACAGCAACATCAACCAGCGGCACTCCGCCGACAGTTATATCGCATCCCGTCAAGTTAATGCCGATTTGTTCGTTCACCTGACGGCATACGCCGCCTGCAACCCCCGGCAAGAAAGCGATAAGCTCGTTACCGCCCGCGCCATTCATGCCGATACCATCGACCTGGAATTCGGCGTTATAATACCATGGCAACGGAACGCCATCAGCGGAAAGCTCGGCAGCCCCCATCTGATAGCTTGCGCCGCCGCCTTGCGGGTGGAAGACCAGCAAGGGAGCGGAAACCATCGTGAATCCGGTCGAACCCGGCGCATCGAATTTAATATTTTCGACGGATGAGCCACCTAGAACCATGCGGATAATGGATGTCCTGAGCGCGGTCGGATATTGCGTCATCTGCGCGCCGGAAAGAATATTTTTCTCGCGCTCAGTGGAACCGCTTCCCGACCGTGTCGATTGCGTCACAACATAAGAGAGTGCCGCAAACAGGGCAACGGCAATAAGGATAAGGAACAAGACGTTCCCCTTTTCCGCCTGCCTATTATTATTATGGCCGTTCATTATATTCCCTCCTGAGCTAGCCTAACGCTACATACTTTAACTATATAACACATAACAACTATATAACACATAACTTTATCCTCCGATATTGGGATTTTCCACAGAAACCTTATTAACCCTTAAGGAGACCCCAAGCTTGTCCTTGTCGCCGCATTCGCGCCCAACACAGAGTTTTTCAAGGGTTACCCGCCAGCCGGAACCGCCATTTTGCATATGCCCGATAGCCTCGCGGAACTTGCCGAAATCCCCGGTATAGCTCGATGTAATAATGATGCTGGAACCTTTGACCTGCATATTCAGCCCCGGATAGGAGGGCGCCACTTTCGTGATAAAGGCTTCGACTTCAGCCGGTGCAATCGGGACGTCGCTGATTCGCGGAACGCTTGGCTGCGTTGCTTCCGCCTTTGCCAGATCGGCCCTGAATTCCGTCAGCTGGCGCGCCTGTACGCTGGCATAGAGGCCGAGCGCGCCAGCCATAGCCCATGCAATTCCCGCCGCAATCAGGACGGTCTGCCCCACATGCTGCGGCATTTTCTCAAGAAACACGTTGAGATCGCCGGCGGCCTTGGGATCCGTCAGTTTTTTTAACGCGCTTATGTCGAGTTTTTTTAGATCAAGCGCCATGTGCCTCGTTCAAACCTCTATAATGCTCATAAAATTTTACCTAAAATATATTGAAAACACGTTACACAACAAACTGATTTAATTAAAATTTTATAGAATTACAGATTCCCCTTAATGCGCACGCGCCCGTCCGGCTCCAGCCCCGGCTGCACCTGCCCCTTAATCGTGCCCTGATAATCGCTCTGCCCTATGGCCTGCCCGTATATAAGCGGTACCAGAACTTCCCATTCGACCGCCTTGCCGTTGACCTCATATTTTACGAGCGTGCCGTCTATTTTAGCCAGCTCATCAAGCATTTCATGTACGCGCACCATGTGCCGGATGGAATCCGACTGCAAGGCATCATAGGCGCTGATCATCAGTGTTTGCGATGCTTTTTGCGTCGCAGCTTCCACACTGTCTAAAGACCGGATCAGGGTATTCGTCAGGATAAACTGGAAAATTAAAAACAAGAAGATGATAATATTGATCCCGATCCCGACATAAAGCAGGGAAAGGGCCGAGGCGCGCGAAAGCTTTTCGGTTTTAAGCTGACGGTTTTTCCACGGCACTACATCCGCAACCGCCGGATTGATCGTCACAAAGTTCGCATCCATGCTCTGCATTCGCGGGAGCAATGTCCGGGCGGCGCCCAAAAACACCTGCAAACGGCCCGTATCGGGATCCCAGCGCAAGGCCGAAGCCATCCCTTCCTGCTCATACAAATAAACCGTTTCCTTATCCCAGAACTCGCTATGTCCCGGCAAGGCCGCCGCCAGCGGGCACCAGCTATCGGGGGCGGAAGCCAGAACCGAGGACGGGCAGGCCAGATACCATAAACGCCCGCCTTCCGCCGAATAGACATAGTGGACTTTTTCCGTGCTGCAGGCTTGCGCCGCCGCGTTCCATACGGCCTCATCCTCGGAGCCGACCAGATGCGGAACCGATCCGCCGACCAGCTCATGCGGCAAGTAAGGCGACAAATCGGCATTGAATTGCGCCGCCTCTCCGGCGATATAATCGGCCATACCGGGGCGCAACCTCGTAACGCCCTGTCCTGCACGGCGTTCTGCTGCGGGCTTCCCCTTTTCCATTGCATCTTTATCTCTGCCGGTCAGCGCCAAACTAAATAACTCCCTCTACGAGTCCCCCCATCATGCTATCCATGCTCATATTCATAACCGTCAAAGCATAAATAGCGGAACCGAAGGCAATTGCGAGATAAACACCGGTCAGCGCAAAAGCGAGCCACACGATGAGTGAATGTTTTGTCTTTGCCGATTGCGCGCGCATTTCGGCGATTGATTCCATGATTGTAGCAACTTGCCCCAGATCCGACAAGGTCGCGAGTTCGAGCCGTTCTGAACGGGTCAGCGGTTCCCTGTCCATGGCCGCCCCCAGCGAAATACCGCGCTCCAGATCAATATTTGCCTCTTGCCAATAACGTGAAACTTCCGGCGCCGTTGTTGCCTGCCCCGCCTGCGTCAGCGCCGCATTGATAGGCACCAGCCCGCGCAGCATCCGCGCACAGGCCATCATGGAATCCGAAAAGCCCAGATCCCGCAAATAAGAGCCAATCAAGGGAATCCGGCGCACAATCCGCGCCGTCGGCCAGTCGGTCTTGCCGCGGTTGAGGAAGAAGGAAATAATCGCCCACACCATAAAACTACCGATTGCGAAGGCAAGATAGATAAGGATATTCCACGTCAGCTCAAGATTGCCGACAACGATGGTGTATTCTTCGTATTTTACAGGATCCTCCGGCGCGTTGTTCCTGAACCATCCCAGCACCATGTCCTGCCCCCAATAAAGGGATTGCACAATGGTAATCAGGTCGAAGCCGAGCCAGCCCATCGTCCCCATAATCGCCCGCTGGTTCTTTTTCTTTTGGGTAATGGAATGGATGGCATGCGGAATACCTTCCGCAAGCTTGTTGGCCCGCTCCGACGCCGCGAGAATGGCGAGCGTGCCGGGATCATAGATGTTCAGCGCCTTCAGCGCATCAATAACGCCAAGGCCGCGGGCCAGCGCCTCACGCGCGGGCGCCAGAATATTTTGCCGCTGCGGGTTGGTTTCGGCCTGGATAATCTTCCAGAAGGCAACCCCCGGCGACTGGGACAGCGAACGGAACATGATCCCGCGCAAGAGCTGAACCTGCCACCAGCTTGAACGCGCAAGCAGCCTTTCAAGGGGCGATCGCTTATGCGGGCGGATAGAAAGGACATAACCGCCCTTTTGCGCTATGGCGGCGCGGACATCGTCTTCGGAAGGCATGTAGAATGACTCCAGAGCCTTTTTCGGCCCCGATGTGCTGTCATATGCTATCTCTGCAACCCACTGTTTCATTGACTACAATACGTCCGTTCCGTCCATTTATTGTTCAAGATAAGAAACGCCGGCCTTAGGATCGACAAGCCCGCTTCTTATCAAATCTATCAACCCTTCCCTGCGCGTATGCACAACGATCCCCTCTTCATGAACCATCTGGTTCACGTTATTCGTAAGCGCTTCGTATATCTCGTTTCTTTGCCCCGGCCCCAGCGTGATCAGCATCGCATCAAGAAGCAATGTACGGCCCGCGATCCCCGTCCTGTTGCAAAGATCGCATCCGGAACCATTATGCGTGCGAACAGGCGTTTCCAGCGGTATGTCGAGCGCCGCCAATTCATCGGCATTGAGAATATCGCCGACCTTATGATGATGGGCGCATCCCTGGCATAATGTCCTGACAAGGCGCTGGTTCAAAATCGCCCGCACCTGCTGGGCCAGCGTATAGGTAGAAGAACGCTCCCGCTCCGGCGGCATGAGCGACCTCAGCCGCTCGAAGGTCTGGAGCGCCGTGTCGGCGTGAACGGTAGAGATAACCGTGTGGCCGGATTCCGCCGCGCGCAGGGCCGTTTCAACCGTATCGCCGTCCCGCATCTCCCCGATAACGATATAATCCGGGTCGTGACGCATGGCGGCGCGGATAAGGTCGGCGAATTCTCCGCCCGGCATGCCCGGCCTCACCTGCCATTGCGTTGCATAGCGCAGTTCATATTCGATCGGATCTTCAATCGTCAGGACGTGACGCCTGCGGCGGTCGATTTGCTGGACGCAGGCATAAAGCGTCGTTGTCTTCCCCGACCCTGTCGGGCCGGACAAAAGGATAAGCCCGCCGCCGCCCTTGATTTCAGGTGACAAGGCATTCGCCAGAAAGTCGCCGACATCTTCGTGGCGGCGGAACAGCTCGTCAAACCCTTTGAGGGCCGCGCGGTCGAGAAGACGCAGCGTGACCTTTTCCCCCTCTTGCGCCTGCGGCCCCGCGGCAACACGCACGTCAACCGAACGTCCCTGCCACATAAAGCCGAAACGGCCGTCTTTCGGTGTCACCCGATCCCCGAAGTTGAGGCCGGCATCGCGTTTGAGGAGCGTCGTCAAACGCGCCATCGCCTCACCCGGAAGCAGGTGCATCGGGATCAAGTCACCGTCAATCCGGTATTTGATCCAGTTCGGCGCGTCCGCCGACGCCTCATGAACGAGGTGAATATCAGAGGCGCGCATCTGCAAAGCCTCGGCCAGCATGTCGCGCTGGAACTGGTTCAGCAAAAGCCCGTTATCCGTATCGGAAAGCCAGAGGGCGAGCGTCTTTTCGCACCTGTCCGCAGACAGGTCATGCACGGAGCGGAGCGTTTCCAAAAGCTCCGCCCGATCCCACATTTCAATCTGGATATGATCCACCCGGAAACCGGAGCGGTTCGCCGTGGAGATGAGCGCTTCAAGCTGGCGTTCGTTTAATTCATTCAGCGGCGCAATCCGCAAGACGGCATCGCGCAGGGAGATAAGGTGGATGCTGAGCGGCAGCCACGATTGAACCGGCAGGACAGAGCGCAACTGGTCGCCCGTCGCGCGATCCCTGACGCCTTCCTCCTCAAGATCCGAAGAGGTGCTCGCCCCCGCCATATCGAGCAATTGCTCCGTCGAGCGGGAAACGCCTTGCTCGATAAACATGGCGCGCTCGCGCTGCACCATGTCCAGATAGCGCTCCCGCCCTTCTGTCGCACGCACCCTGCGGCGATCGGCCCAACGCCTTTCGACGCCGCCGGGAGGAGGCATCGTTTGCTGCCGCCTGTCGCCGCCACGGCGCTCCGGGTAGGGGCTTCCGTCTGCTGCTATATCTGGTGTTTTATCCGGTATGTCTTGGTCGCTCATCCTGAACCACCCTTTATGGGATTGACGTTGCAGAACTACTCGATTCGGGCTGCGCAATATTGTTTAACGAAGCGTTACCACTAGATGATTGTGCGTCAAGAACGTTAAAAGAAGATAAAGATTTATCGAACAAGAGGAGAACTTTTTGCTCCCCATGCTGGAATTCTATCGCGCTGGGGCGGATTGAAATCTCCCACAAAACGCCGCCGATAACGGATCTTTCGCCATCGAACACGACGCGGCTTCCGCCGGGGCCGGAAATAATCGCCCGCCTGGCTGAATAGGACGTGATGACATAGCCGTCAAGAACCCCGCGCACATTCATCGCAGCCGGCGCGCCCCGCGCCTTGCGTACAACGCTTGCCGGCGCATCATCGGAATCTTCGCCGCCCATATCCTCGATCGACAAAGGCTGGATATGGCTCAATATGGCATCGGCCCCCGGCGTTCCGGACAACATGATCGTCTTGGCGTCCTTGTTGATCGCACGGGCGGCGGAACCGCGAATGGGCATCACAAGCACGCCGCGCGTCCCCGTATGCATAACCTGTACATCGTCAACAATGCCGCCCTCGCGCACAGGCTCCCATGTCAGCGTCAGCGGACAGGCGTCAAGCGGCGCAAGCACCATCCCTTTCGAGCATCCGTTCCTTTCGACCTGTACGCCGTTCTCGGCGTTGGCCATGCGGATATCGGTCAGTGTCAGCGGAACATCCCCGACATTCACCAAAGAGCTTGTGATGGAGGAGCTTTGCGCGACGCCCGTGCCGAAATCTATATTTTCCCTTGAGGTAATAAGCAGCCCCTTGCCCGGAACGGCTTCGGGAAATAATTCCGCCGCCGTCGTACGGGTTGGGTTATAGGTGCCGGACAAATTCACGGTCGTCAGTTCGGTCGCGCCCGAATGGCGGACGATGATGCTGCCGGAAGTCGCACCCTTTTGCTGCGGCTCCCATTTAACAGCAACCACACAGGCCGCGCCCGTATTGATGGAAGTACAGTTTGAATTGACGCTAAAGCCGGACTGGGAGCCGGTTTCGACATCGATCGATTCAATATCGATCGGCTGCGACGTCTTGTTGCGCAGGATAATCGCCTTGGTCTGGGAACCGCTTGCGTCCAGCGTGCCGAAATCAACGTCCGGCGGGATTGTTTCTATTTCGCTGTTCAGGTCGGAAGCGCTATCGGTCGTACTGGCGACCGTCCCGTTGACCGTCGTCGTCAGCAGGCGCGTGCGCCCTTCATGGCGCATCAGCATTTCGATCCGGAAAGCCCCTCTTTGCAAGCCCTTCACCTCAAGGGAAACGGCGCAGACTTCTCCCGGCTGTATCGCATCGGCAAGACATTGGTTTTCACCGACATTGGCGGCAATATTCGATGAAGGATACAGGTTGATGGAATTTGTCTTGAGCGGCTTGTTATCGTCGTTGCGGAACAGGACGACAACCTGCGATGTCGAGCCCATTTGTATCTCGCCCGCCTCAACCTTGTCGGCGACCGGGCGGATATCCCCCGAAACCCCGCTCGCCGCCGTCCGGCTGCCGGGATCGTCAAAAGCGCTTTGCGCCAAGGCCGACGCCGCCTGAAACACCGCGGCAGAAAGGATTGCGGCAAAAAAACCATATCGAAAGCGGCTATAAATTTTCATGTCCATCATTCAACCAAGGGAAACCCGCAAAATCCAGATTATTGTCTATCTTCGGCAGCGTACACAGCATAGTCTATCATAAAAAACAAAGTGTTGCGGAAAACTTAAGCGAACAAAAGCAAAAAACCGTCTGCTTTGGCCTGCGGCCTTCCCATTTCATATCTTCATCGTGTCTTCATCGTGCCGCAGTTCCGGCGGAGCCGTTGCTGCGGATAAAACCGCTCGAAGAAAATCCTTCGCTGCGGCGAATCGACGGGCCGGAACCTGCCGCTCCGGCATCGCCGTTTATCTGGCCGCTAATCATTCGCTCCGACTGGCCCGGGGAGGGCGGCGGGGCCGTTAAGGGCGAAGCCGTTGCAGGCTCGTCAATCATCGGCAGCTCTGCAAGTATGTCACGCACTTCGCGCAGCTTCGGCGGCACGGATGATACGGGGGCCTGTGCGGGAGCCTTTGCCGCCGCCGCCGGAACAACTGGCGCGGCGGGAACAATGGAGGTCACAGGGGCGACGGGCGCAACATAGGCCGGAGGCGCGATAGCACGGGGGGCAGGCTCCGGCGCCGGAACGCGGGGCAGGCGCGGCTGCGGCGATGGTTGCAGCAATGGACGCGGCGCGGCTTCGGGCGCGCGCGGCGTTTCATTTACCAGCGGGGAAATACGCGGCGTTGATGGTCGCGATGAGGGCTGCGCTGACGGTTGCGGCGTCGTTTCCGTCATCGGGCGGATGATTGCTACAGGCTCCGTGGCGGAGGGCCTGTCCGCAAACGGTTCGGGCGTCAGGGCCGCGGGAATTCCGGACGGAATTTCATCCTGCAATGACGTGGCGGCGTCGATGGAAACGGGCTTATAGACATTGCCATAGCGGGCGGGCTCGCTCAATTCCATGGCGGAGCTATGCTGCACGCCCGTACCCGGAGCCGTATGTTTTTTCATGGCATAGTCGATATAGCGCTTGTCGTTCGCGGCCGTATAAACAATGACGCGCGGGCGCAGCAGGACGACGAGTTCGAGATTTTCCGTCTGCGCCGTACGGCTATCGGGGATGATGGGTTCCATCAGGCCAAGCCCGCGCTTGCTGAAATTATCGTTCTCGCGCACCAGCCCTGCAATCAGGACGGAATCGCCGGGGCGGACGCGGATTTGTGTCGTGACCTGCCGCTCGGTCGTCTGCGGCAGCTGAATACGAGTCTGGCCGCCCGCATTCGGGTCGCCGCTATTGACGTTGTCGGCAAAAGCGAAGTCGTCAATCTGCTTCACATTCGTCAGTTCCATCTCGATATTGGCGTAAACCGTCGATTTATCCCACGAGCTGCCGATCGACAGCGTAAAGCCGGAATCGACGGAATCTGTATTAACGGAGGTCGTCGCCTGCCCTTCGCTTAAGGTCGTCGCGATTTGCGATACATAGTTTTGCGTATCGGCAACGCGCAGTTCCGCCTGCGAGCCGGACAGAACCGTAATTTGCGGCTGGGAAATTGTCTTTACCGCGCCGAACTGCGACAGGAACTGGACGATATCGCCGGAAGTCCCGTCAAACGAACCCGAAACCGTCGGCAGGCCTATGCTGATGGGGCTTGTGAAATCCGTGCCGATATCGCCGTCAATCCGGATACCCGTTTTGAATTTTCCGAACGAGCCGAGCTTGAACCAGTCAATCCCCATCGCGTTGCCGGCGTTGAGGGATACTTCCCAGATATATGTTTCAAACACGATCATCGCCGTATTGGCGCGCAGCCTTTGAAAATAGCGCGCGGCCATGTCGGCCGTTCTTTGCGTCGCGGAATAAACGATCGTCCGCGTGGACGTATCGACGATTGGCGCAGGCGCGCCCGTTTCCCCGGAGTTCAGGATGGCCGTCAAACCTGCCGTAACGTCCTGGAAAAAGGTGCTTCCTTCAGCACCGCCCAGCGGCGGAAGCGCAACAGTAAATGTCTGCCTGTCCTTGACTATGATCCCGCCATGCTCATAGGAGCAATAAAGGTTGGCAAGGGAACAGACCTGATTTATCACCTGCCCCAATTCGCCGCGCAGATTGGCCACCGTTACCCGGCGGGTCAGCCCTTCCTGCGTTTCAAAGGCAATGGACACATCATGTTCGGCCAGAATCAATTGCAGCGCGCCGGCGACAGTTTCCCCGCGCAGCTCAAAAGGCCCGACCTGCTCCTTGGGGAAAGGCTCGCCCTCCGCAAGTTCAGGCACAAGAATATCCTCGCCCAACGGAAGATACATCACACTGTCCGGCCTCTCGTTCAAGGCGGGCGTGCGTTGATCGGCCGTTGCGGGCGACGGGATCTGCACGGTGCGCCCATCCGCGACATCGACCTGTGCGCAAGCGGTCGTAAAAGATAAAGCCCCGAAAGCCGCGACGCTCAAACAACGAACATAATTCATGCGCTTCATCGGAGTCCTAACCTTTTCTCTTAGAGGCTTCGAGCGTTCTATGAACCGTTTTAACAAGCCTGTCTTTTTGCACAGGCTTCATCATCACCGCACTGACCCCCCACTGCCCTGCCTTCTCCAGAAGATCGGGGTTATTGTCCCCGGTTACAAGGATAACGGGCGTATCCATATCCAGCCCGCGCACGCTGCGGATAAATTCAAACCCGTCAACCGGCTGCATCCGCACATCGACAATCGCAAGGGCGACAGGATCTTTATCGACATATTGCTTTTTAATATGGTCGAGCGCCTCACCGCCCTGCGTGGCCTCAATGATATCGGCCCCCGTTTCGGCAAGGTAACGGACGATCTGCATGCGGACAAAATCATTGTCCTCAACGACCAGAATTTTCTTCTTATTAGGCATGGTACCGGACGGAACCTTATGGGAAATATACAGAACGAATCATTCAACCATTAGGTTAAAGGATGGTTTTACAATACGCAATCTTTTGAAGAGCGCAAGAGTCCACATGATTCCTCTGAATGTTTTTTACGATTGCACCCCTCTTTCATAGAAGGATTTCTCCTGTATGATACATAAGAAACCTTACAAGACGTTAAAAATCATGCCGGAGATTCTTGCCCTTTTATGTCTTCCCGTCGCGGCGGGCCTGCTCATCGCCCTTTCTGTTATCGACTTGCGGGAAATGATCCTGCCGGATGAGCTTAATCTTGCCCTCGCAGTCACCGGCATCGCTTTTCATATTCTCACAGGCCTTGCACTTATTGATGCAGGCTCCATGCTGGCGGGCGCGCTGGCGGGGGGTGGACTGCTTTATGGAATCCGTTTTATCGCAAACCGCTATTACGGGCAGGACGCCCTCGGCCTCGGCGACGTCAAGCTTCTTGCGGCGGCGGGGTTGTGGCTGGGGCCGGAAGGCGTGCTTCAGGCCATTACGCTGGGCGCGCTCGCCGGACTCCTCCACGGCTTTGCCTATGCGGGCTGGCTGAAATATAAAACCGGTGCGGCCCCGTCCATCCACCGGCTCTCCATCCCCGCAGGCCCCGGTTTTGCCGTGGGTATTTTCGGCGCGGGGACGTTTATGCTCGCGCCGTGGCTTCGGGCGACGCTGCCGGGCCTTCTCTCCTAGAAAACGAAAGGTAAGCCATGCCCCCTGCCCTTGACGGATTACGCGTTCTGGATCTTTCCCGTGTGCTGGCCGGCCCCGTCGCCACGCAAATGCTGGGCGATCTCGGTGCGGAAATCATCAAGATCGAACGGCCCGGCGAAGGCGACGACACGCGCCGCTGGGGGCCGCCCTCCTTAAAAGACGCGAATGGAAACGATACGGATGAAAGCGCCTATTATCTTTCCTGCAACCGCAATAAAAAATCGGTGACGGTCGATCTCGCGGCGCCGGAAGGGCAGGAGATTATCCGCAGGCTTGCCGCGCAATCCGACATCCTTATCCATAATTTCAAACCCGGCGGGCTGGAGAAATACGGGCTGGACTATCAAACGCTCCACGCACAATTCCCGCGCCTTATCTATGTCGCCATTTCCGGCTTCGGGCAGGACGGCCCCCTTGCTACCGAACCCGGCTATGACCTGATGGCGCAAGCCATGGGCGGCCTGATGGGCCATACGGGCGGGCCGGATCAGGAACCGACCAAGGCGGGCGTCGCCCTCGTCGATGTCATGACGGGGCTTCATGCCGTCATCGGCGCGCTCGCGGCTCTTCAGGCCCGTGAAAAAACGGGGGAGGGGCAGATGGTGGATCTCGCGCTTCTGGACGTCACCCTCGCCTCCATGACCAATATAGCGCAATATTACCTGACCTCCGGCCACGCGCCCGCGCGCTTCGGCAACGCACACGCGACCATCGTCCCCTACCAGTCTTTCGAGGCAAAAGACGGCCATATCGTCATCGCCGTCGGCAATGACCAGCAATTCAAAAGACTGGCGGCTTCGCTCGGCCATGCCGGATGGGCGGACGATCCGCGCTTCGCCCGCAACAGCGCCCGCGTCGAAAACAGGGATCTGCTGACCTCTCTTATCGGCAACATCATCCGGCAAAAGAATGCCGCGGAATGGGCCGCGCTTTTTCAGGATATCGACATTCCCTCCTCCCCCGTCAACATGATCGGCGATGTTTTCAAAATCGACCAGATCCGGCACCGCGGCATGGAAATCGCCATGGAACATCCGCTCTCGCCCAATCCCGTCAAGCTGGTGGGAAGCCCCTTGCGGCTTTCGGCAACCCCCGTTTCCTACCGCATGCCGCCGCCGCTTTTGGGGCAGCATACCGATGAAATATTATCCTCTGCGCTCGGCTTCACCATAGCGGAACTCGCGGAATTACGTGCAAAGAAGGTTATATAGGGCCGAACGCACTGGACAGAGGGGCGGTGTGCCTGTAATCATCCGTTTTTAATGACCATGACAAACGCCCCCCAGACCAGCTTTCAAAAGGTTGACCGATCGGCCTTCCGCCATGACGACCTGATCGGCATCGACGCGCTCTCCGCCAAGGAGATCGGCATCATCCTCCAGCTTGCGAATTACTATGCCGATCGTCTGGGCGACAGATCCTTTAAACCGGAAATTTTGCGCGGCTTCATCGTCCTCACGCTCTTTTTTGAAGATTCCACCCGCACCCGCGTTTCCTTTGAAATGGCGGCCAAACGCCTCGGGGCCGACGTCGTCAATATGGATATCCGCACATCGTCGATGAGCAAGGGCGAAAGCCTGACCGACACCATCCAGACGCTTGTGGCCGGTATCGATCCCGATGCCATCGTCGTGCGCCATCATGAATATAACGCGCCGCGCTTTATCGCGAACCTCGTGCAATGCCCCGTCATCAATGCCGGCGATTCCTACCGCGAGCATCCGACGCAGGCCCTGCTCGACGCCCTGACCATCCAGCGCCATTTCGGGCGCATCGAAGGCTTGCGGGTCGCCATATGCGGCGATATCGCCCATTCACGCGTCGCCAATTCAAACATGATCCTGCTCCATAAAATGGGTGCGGAAATCCATGTCGTGGCGCCGCCGCTTTTAAAACCCGAAAAATTCCCGGTAGAAGGCGTCAAAGCTTTCGACACGATGCAAGACGGGCTTGCCGGATGCGACGTTGTGATGATGCTGCGCAACCAGAAAGAGCGGATGCAGGCGGGGCTTATCGAATCCGACGACGTGTTTTTCCGCGATTTCGGCCTGACCCATGAAAAGCTGGCCTATGCCAAGCCCGAAGCCGTCGTCATGCATCCCGGCCCGATGAACAGGGGCGTTGAAATCGACGGCGGCGTCGCCGACGATCCGGCGCGATCGCTTATTCTGGAACAGGTTAAAAACGGCGTGCCCGCCCGCATGGCGGTGCTTGATTTATTGCTCAAGGAAAGACTTTGAGAAGGAGCTAGAAAATGGACTATGCCTATCTCGCCGCCGCCATCGGCGGCTATCTTGTCGGCTCCGTCCCGTTCGGGCTAATCCTGACGCGGCTTGGCGGATACGGCGATATACGCGCCATCGGCTCCGGCAATATCGGCGCGACCAATGTCTTGCGCACCGGCAATAGAAAGCTGGCGCTGGCCACACTTTTTCTGGACGCGGCGAAAGGCGCGCTGGCGGTTTCACTCGCCTTCATCATTGCGCGGATTTTCTTTACGGACTGTTCCACCATGGTCTTTCAGGAAGGCGCCGCGCCGGATAATTGCGCGGCGCCGGAATTTTTTTATAGACTGATGCTGCTCTCCGGCTTCTTTGCCCTGCTCGGTCACCTGTTTCCCTTCTGGCTCCGCTTCAAGGGCGGCAAAGGCGTCGCGACGGCGCTCGGCATCCTTCTGGCGCTGAAACCGCTTGTCGGGATCGCGGCCTGCGGCCTGTGGCTCCTGACCGCCCTTGTCACGCGCTATTCCTCCCTGTCCGCCCTTGTCGCCATCGGCGCGGCGCCGGCTATCGCACATTCCCTCTATCACGACGCCAACCTTACGGGGCTTTGCGGCGCCATCGCCACGCTCGTCTTTATCAAGCACCGCGCAAATGTAAAAAGACTGCTCGGCAGGCAGGAGCCGAAAATAGGGCAGAAGTCATGAGCCTCTTTCCCGCTCCACAGCGGGCGCTTCCCCTTGATGAAAAAGAACGCATCGCCCGCCTGCGGCTCATCCGCACCGAAAATGTCGGGCCGATAACATTTTACGGCCTGCTCGACCGGTTCGGCTCGGCGCAAAAGGCCATGGAGGCCCTCCCCTCTCTCTCCCGCAAGGGCGGCAGGCTGCAAAACCTGACGCTCCATACGGAAGAGGCCGCGCTGGCCGAGATGGAAGCGCTGCAATCGGCGGGTGGGACGATGGTTTTCGCGGGTGATAAACACTATCCGCTCCCCCTTTCCTCCATCGAAGACGCGCCGCCCGTTCTTTCGGTGCTGGGCAACCCGAAATTATTGAACCTCCCGTCCATCGGCATCGTCGGATCGCGCAACGCCTCGCTCAATGGCTGCAAATTCGCCGAAAAGCTCGCGCGCGAATTGGGGGCGGCGGGGCAGATGGTGGTATCCGGCCTTGCCCGCGGCATTGACACGGCGGCCCATAAAGGCGCGCTTGCAACCGGAACCATCGCCGTCGTCGCGGGCGGCATCGACATTATATACCCGCCGGAAAACAGGGCGCTCTACGGGCAGATCGCCTCGGAAGGCTGTATCGTCGCGGAAAACCCCTTGCGCATGGAACCGCTCGCCCGCCATTTCCCAAAACGCAACCGCATCATATCCGGCCTCGCGGCGGGCGTCGCGGTTATCGAGGCCACGCTGAAATCCGGCTCGCTGATTACCGCCCGTACCGCCGCCGAACAGGGGCGCGACGTTTATGCCGTGCCGGGCCACCCCTTTGACCCGCGCGCGGCGGGGCCGAACAGGCTCCTTCAAGACGGCGCGACCATGGTGCAAAGCGCCCGCGACATTCTGGATAATATCGTCCATTTTTCCGGCAGCCGCCCGGCCTTGGAAGAAGAACAGCATGGCTTTTCCCCTGCCCCCTTCCCCGATGAAGACACCGCACCGGCATTTGAAGAGGGGGCCGCCGACCTGCATGATTTAATTTTACAGAACATATCCCTCACGCCTATCACAGTTGACGAATTGGTGAGAAACTGTCATGTGAGCATACCCGCGCTCCAGTCGGTTTTGCTGGAACTGGAGCTGGCGGGCCGGATTCAAAAACTGCCTTCGAACCGGATTGTTTTGATAAATTAAGGACTTACGCATTTGAGCGCAGAGAACCTCGTCATCGTTGAATCGCCCGCCAAGGCCAAGACCATCAATAAATATCTTGGCGGCGACTTTTTCGTGCTGGCCTCATACGGCCATGTGCGCGACCTTGTCAGCAAGGACGGCTCCGTCCTCCCCGACGAGGGATTCGCGATGAAATGGGAGCTTTCCGACCGCGCCGACAAGAATGTCCGCGACATTAAAAAAGCCGTCAAGACGGCCAAGGCCGTTTACCTCGCAACCGACCCCGACCGCGAGGGGGAGGCTATTTCATGGCATATCAAGGAAATTCTTGAGGACGGCGACCTGCTCAAGGGCAAGAAGGTCGAACGCGTCACTTTTAACGAAATTACCAAGAAAGCGGTGCAGGACGCCTTTACCCATGCGCGCGGGCTCGATCAGGATTTGATCGACGCCTATCTTGCGCGCCGCGCCCTCGACTATCTTGTCGGCTTCAACCTTTCACCCATTCTCTGGCGGAAACTGCCCGGCTCCAAATCGGCGGGCCGCGTGCAATCGGTCGCGCTGCGCCTGATTTGCGAGCGCGAGGACGAGATTGAAAAATTCGTCACGCAGGAATATTGGAGCCTCGAAGCCCTGCTCCACAGCAAGGACGGCGCGCCCTTTACCGCCCGCCTGACCCATCTGGCCGGAAACAAGCTCGACAAGCTCGACATCAAGACCGCCGAAGAAGCGGCGATGGCGGCCAAGCGCATCACCGCCAAGGATCTGAAGATCCAAAAGGTTGAAAAAAAGCAGGTGCGGCGCAATCCCTACCCGCCTTTCATCACGTCATCCCTGCAAATCGACGCGTCGCGCCGGCTGGGCTTTTCCGCCTCACAAACCATGCGCCTTGCGCAGCAGCTCTATGAGGCCGGGCTTATCACCTATATGAGGACGGACGGGACGACCCTGTCCCAGGATGCCGTTACGCAAGCGCGCTCGCTTATCAAAAAAGATTACGGCGACAAATATCTTCCCGAAGCGCCGCGCCTTTACAAATCAAAGGCCAAGAACGCGCAGGAAGCACACGAGGCCATCCGCCCTACGGATCTGTCCGTCAAGGCGAACGCGGTTTCCGACGACCAGCAACGCCGCCTCTACGATCTCATCTGGAAACGCACCATGGCGTCCCAGATGGAAAATGCGGTGATGGATCAGGTTTCCGCCGATATTTCCGACGGAACCGACGATGTCATCCTGCGCGCGACCGGTTCGACCGTTACCTTTGACGGCTTTTTGACGCTCTATCAGGAAACGAAAGAAGAGGACGAGGAAGGCGAGGAAGAAAACCGCCGCCTGCCGCCCTTGCAGGAAGGCGACGCGACAAAACTTCTCGACGTCCGCCAGAACCAGCATTTCACGCAGCCGCCGCCCCGCTATTCCGAAGCCACGCTCGTCAAAAGGCTGGAAGAACTCGGCATCGGCCGCCCGTCCACCTATGCCTCGATCCTGCAAGTGCTGCGTGACCGCAACTATGTACGGATGGACAAGAAACGCTTCATCCCCGAAGACAGGGGCCGCGTCGTCACGGCCTTCCTCCAGCGCTTTTTCACCCGCTATGTCGATTACGACTTTACCGCCAACCTCGAAGAAGAGCTGGACGCCATCGCCGGCGGCCTGACCGCATGGAAAGAAGCGTTGCGCCAGTTCTGGATTGATTTCAGCGCCGTTATCGAGGAGACCAAGGGGCTGAAAATCTCCGAAGTCATCGATCACCTCGATGAAGCGCTCGGCCCGCACTTCTTCCCGCGCGGCGAGGAAGATCGCAAATGCCCGGCATGCGAAAAAGGCCGCCTCTCGCTCAAATTCGGCAAGTTCGGCGCCTTTATCGGCTGCGTCAACTATCCGGAATGCCGCTTCACCAAGCCGCTTGAAATCGCGGGCGCGGAAGACAGCGATTCCGACACGGCGGCGGCGCTCTCCAACGAACCCAAAATCCTCGGAACCGACCCTGGCACGGGCCGCACCGTGTCCTTGCGCCGCGGCCCTTACGGCCCCTATGTGCAAATCGACCCGCCGGATGAAACCTCCAAGGACAAGCCGAAGCGGCAGGGAATCCCGCGCGGCGTGAATATCGCCGATGTCGATCTGGCCGCCGCCCTCGATCTCCTCGCCCTGCCGCGCGAAGTCGGCTTCCACCCCGAAACCGGCAAGAAGATCGAGGCAGGCATCGGGCGGTTCGGCCCTTATCTGAAGCATGACGGCAAATTCAAATCGATCCCGAAGGATGATGACGTCCTGATGATCGGCATGAACCGCGCCGTCGAATTGCTGGCCCAGCCCACCAAGCCGAACTGGCGCACCAAGAAAAAAGAAGAGGCGGAAGCCGCCAAAGCCGAAAAAGCAGCGGCCAAAAAAGCGGCAAAGAAGGCGCCGGCAAAGAAAAAACCCGCGAAAAAAGCGGCAGCCAAAAAGCCCGCGAAAAAAGCCCCCGCAAAGAAGGCCCCCGCTAAAAAAGCGCCGGCGGCAAAAAAGACCGCGGCGAAGAAACCAAAAGAATAACTAGCGCCCCGCCGGGCCGTTGCCCATTTTATAATAGGCGCGGAACCATGCGACGAAATCGCGCAGGCCTTTTTCAAGCGGGGTTGCGGGCCTGAACCCCACCGCCTTTTGCAGATCATCGACATCGGCGTAAGTCGCATAAACGTCGCCCGGCTGCATCGGCAGCATTTCGGTCTTCGCCATCAATCCGGTTTCTTTCTCAAGGATATGGATAAAATGCATCAGATCCTCGGGGGCGTTGTTGCCGATATTATAGAGCGCATAAGGCGCCTTCCCGCCTTCACCTTTTGCGGGCGGCACGTCCATGATACGGACGACGCCTTCGACCACATCATCGATATAGGTGAAATCGCGCTTCATGTCGCCGTGGTTGAACACTTGAACCGGCGCGCCATCATAAATCGCCTTGGTGAATTTAAAATAGGCCATATCGGGCCGCCCCCACGGGCCGTACACGGTAAAAAACCGCAAGCCCGTGCAGGGAATATTGTAAAGATGGGCATAGGAATGCGCCATCAGCTCGTTCGCCTTTTTCGTCGCGGCATACAGGCTGACCGGATGATCGACATTATCGGCGACGGCAAAAGGCAATTTCGTGTTCGCGCCATAGACGGATGAGGACGACGCAAAGACCAGATGCTCCACGCCGTTGCCGCGCGCGGCCTCAAGCACGTTGAGGAAGCCGACAAGATTGCTGTCAACATAGGCGCGGGGATTTTCGAGGGAATAACGCACGCCCGCCTGCGCCGCGAGATTGACGATAATATCGGGTTTGAAAGAGGCGGCTATCTCCAAAAAACGATCGTCTTCCAGCGCGCATTTTTCAAAGGAAAAACCGGGCAGTTTTTCCAGCATGCCCAAACGATCTTCTTTTAAGGAAACATCGTAATAATCATTCAGGTTATCCACGCCCAGCACTTGCGCCCCGCCTTCGCAAAGCCGCCGCGCCAGATGAAAGCCGATAAAACCCGCCGCCCCCGTTACCAGTATTTTTTTCATGGATAGTCCGCTTTCCGCTGTAAATAAGTCATTGGAATAGCACCGTAAGGGCTTACAATCAATTCCATGGATGAAAAACCTGCCAAAGACGCCCTGCTCCGCCTCATCGCCGAAAGCCCCGTCCCCCTTTCAAAAAGGGATATTACAGCCGCTTTCCGCATAAAGGGCGAAGGCAGGCGGGATATAAAGGACATATTGCGCGAACTTCTCGAAGAAGGGCTGATCGTCAAGGCGCGCGGGCAGGAATATACGGTTCCCAAAGGGCTTCCCGCCGTCGCCATTGTCGAAGTCGTCGAAATCGATCTGGACGGCGATGTTTTCGCCCGCCCCGCGGACTGGAACGCGGAACTGCAAGGCCCGCCGCCGCGCGTCGAGATCGTGCCTGATGAAAAAAAAGGCCATCCGGCGATGAAGGAAGGCGACCGCGCCCTCGTGTCGCTCCGCCGCTTTTCGGACGCGCTCTATGAAGGGAAAATCATCCGCCGCCTTGACGATTCCCGCGGCATGGTCATGGGCGTGCTGAGGCGGCAAAAAAGCGGTTACGTCCTCCAGCCCTCCAGCAAGCGCGCGAAGCATGATTTCGACGTCGCACAAAATGATTTGAACGGCGCGGCAGACGGCGATCTCGTCGTCGGGGAAATCCAGCCCGCCCGGGGCCTCAACAACAAGAAAGTCCGCGTCACCCGCATTATCGGACGGCAGGACGACCCGAAAGCCATATCGCTTATCGCCCTTTACGAAGCCGGGCTTTCGGAAAGCTTCCCGCAAGCCGTCATCGACGAAACAAAAGGCATGGGCGTCCCCGATCTCAAAGGCCGCGAGGATTTGCGCGCCTATCCGCTCGTCACCATCGACGGCGAAGATGCGCGCGATTTCGACGACGCGGTGTTTGCGGAGCGCGGGGAAGACGGGCTTTATCACATTATCGTCGCGATTGCCGATGTCGCCTATTATGTGCGCCCCGGCTCCGCGCTCGACCGCGAGGCTTATAAACGCGGCAATTCCACCTATTTCCCAGACCGCGTCGTCCCGATGCTGCCCGAAGCGCTCTCGAACGATCTCTGCTCCCTGCGGCCAAAGGAAAACCGCGCCTGCCTCGCCTTCCATCTCTGGATTGATAGGAACGGCGCTCTCAAAAAACATAAAATCGTGCGCGGCCTGATGCGTTCCGAAGCGCGCCTGACCTATGATCAGGTACAGGCGGCCCGCGACGGCGAGAAATCCGATCTCACCGGCCCGCTCATGGATAAAGTCATTGCGCCGCTCTATGAAGCCTATGAAATTCTGGACAAGGCCCGCCGCGCGCGGGGGGCGCTCGATCTCGACCTGCCGGAGCGCAAGATCATCATCGACGCCAACGGCAACATGACGGGCGTTAAAAACCGCGAGCGCTATGATTCCCACAAGCTTATCGAGGAATTCATGATCCTCGCCAACGTCGCGGCGGCGCAGGCGCTGGAGGCAAGGAATGCGGCTTGCGTTTACCGCGTGCATGACAGGCCGTCGAAAGAAAAGCTCGACAGCGCGGGCGAGTTCCTCGAAGCGTTCGGCCTTTCGCTTCCCAAAGGGCAAACGGTCAAACCGGCGCAGCTCAACCTGCTTTTGGAGAAGGCGAAGGAATCCCCCTATTCGCATCTCGTCAGCGAAGTCATCCTGCGTTCACAGGCGCAGGCCCTGTACGACCCGGAAAATATCGGGCATTTCGGGCTGGCCTTGCAAAAATACGCGCATTTCACATCGCCCATCAGGCGCTATGCCGATTTGCTCGTCCACCGCTCGCTCATCCGCGCCTACGGGCTTGGAACCGGCGGGCTTACCGACGAGGAAACGGTCACGCTCGAAGAACGGGCGGAGCATATATCGCAGACCGAACGCACCTCCGCCGAGGCCGAGCGCAGTTCCATCGACCGCTTTACCGCGAAATGGATGGAACTGCGCATCGGCGAATCCTTCAGCGGCAGGATTAACGGCGTCACGCGCTTTGGCCTGTTCGTCACGCTCGACGAAAACGGCGCGGACGGGCTTGTGCCAATCCGCACCCTGCCTTCCGACTATTATATCCATGACGAGAAGCAGCATGCGCTTATTGGACAGAGGTACAAACGCATCTACAGGCTCGGCGCGAGCCTGCGCATCAGGATTGCCGAGGCGGACGGCTTTACGGGAAGCTCGATTTTCGCGCTGGAAGGCGATGGGGGCGCGGATTTGCCGGGGGTAAAATTCAAACCCTCTAATAATAGATTGCAGCCCCCGCGGAATCGGCGTAAGGGTGATAGACATAACCGCGGAGGCTCGAAGGGGCCAAGGAAAAATACAACAAAAACAGGCGGTAAAAAACGGCGTTGACGGCAGTGGTGTAAACACTTTGTTTTAATTTGTTCAAGGGGACTGCTACTATGTTGGGAAGCTATTCATCGCGCCACGGCGTGAACGTGCCTGTTATTTCTTTCGTTACACGCCGCCTGATCGATGGCTATAAAGGCGAATTCACAAGACGCATCGAAGAAGAGCTTGGCGTCCGCATCAAAACCAAGACCAGCGACCGCCCCCATGTCAATATCAAGGGCCCGTCCGAAATTCATATCGAGGCCGCGAAAGACCTTATTACCCAGCTAGACCAGAAGGCCCAGATCATCGTCGGCACAAATGTCCTGAAAACAACAGGCTCTGTAACCCGTACAGATTATTCTTTGCTTGAAGTCCATCTTCCGTCCCTTTTGGCGAGCGCAAAACGCGCCCTCAAGCCGTCGATACAAATTGAAGAAAAAACATCCTTGCAACCGCCGCACAAAGAGGCGCTTCTGAAATCCTCGCCGCCAGCATCAGGAGCAGATATCGCCAGTGAAACCACGCCGGATCTCTCGGCTGCGGCGGCGCTTTCATTCGCCGGCGATGCGGATATTGATGAAAATCTTGAAACGGATGCGGAATGGAAACCCAAACCCCGCGCGCTAAAGCTTAAATTCGTTCAAAGCACCTTCACGCCGCGCAATTTGTCACAGGCCCTGACCTACCTTGCCGCAAAAGACGCGGATAATTCCTATGTCTATGCCGCGGGGCCGTTTGGCGGCGGGAAGACATTCACCCCCTTGCGCGCGGCATTTGAAGGATACGCGGAAAGCCGTTATGACGAGATCATGATCATCCGCCCGTCCGCATCCACGGGGCGCGATCCCGGCGCCATGCCCGGCAATGCGCGCTCAAAAATGGCCCCCTATCTCAAAGGAGGCATTGAAAGCAATATCGAGAAAATCATTACCAGCAGGCTGCAAGAGCTTGAGAATAAAAAGATCGTCCGCGCTTTCACGCCGGACTTCGAGCGCGGCGAAACCTACGACCACGCCTTTATTCTGGTCGATGAACCGCAGAACCTGACAATGCAGCAAGCCGAATTGCTGGTCGGGCGCCTCGGCGAAGGGTCTGTCATGGTGTTCGCCGGCGATATTGGCGGTAAGCAAAACGACCTGCGCGGGCAGGTTTCGGGCCTCGCCCACCTTATCGCCACGCAAGGGGCCGGAACGGAGCAGGACGAAATCTTGCGCGACGCCACGGCCTTTATCCAGTTCAAACACGAGGATTCCGCGGCAAGAAACAAGATCCTGCCCCATGTCAGCCGGGCGCTAAACGAACCGCCACAGGCCTATGCGGATTTCATGCAGGCCGTTTTAGAGGTGCGGCACGATTCAAAAATGGCCCAAGCCATTGAAGGAATACGGGAATATGCCGTGGATAAGCTGGCCATGGCGGCCCGCAACACGCTTTTCCGTTATGAAAAGCAGATACAGGATAAATACCCCGCCCTTTATGCCGAAAATCGCGAGATATTCCGGCAACAAAGGCCGGCGCTCCATGCGGCCTCCAAAATCGCATAGAGTTCTTGACAATCAGGGGAAAATCCGTATCTTGCGCATCTGAATTTCAAACAAAGGGCTGGAAAAATGGCTAAAAAAGGCGGCGGCGCAACGAAAGTCCGCATGGAATCTTCGGCTGGAACGGGTTTCCGTTACTATAAGAAAAAAGGCGCGAAAGCGACCGAAAAGCTGAACCTGAAAAAATACGACCCGTGGGCAGTCAATGCTGAAACGGGCAAGCGCGGCATGCATGTCGTCTTTGAAGAAAAGAAAATGCCGCCTTCCAAAAAGAACTAAACGGTTCTTTGGCAAAATTACAAAACCCGGCCTTCACGCCGGGTTTTTTGTATTTGATGTCGCTCTATAAGCGCCGCCCGTACGCTATTCCAAAAAGGCCCGCGCTTCCTTTTGATAGGAAGCGGGATCGAGCCTCCCCTTCCCTTCAAAGACGACCTGGTTACGCCCGCCTTCCTTGGCCGCGTAAAGACACTCATCGGCGCGGCGCAGTATTTCTTCGTTGCTCAGCTCTTCGTCGGTCAGGATAATGCCGCCGACGGAAGCGGAAACGCTCAATTTCCCGCCATCCGCGCCACAAGCGAAAGGTTCATCCGCGATGGCCTTCCTCAATCGCTCGCCGACATAATAGGCGATGTCCGGCGTGATGTCGGGCAGAATAACCACGAATTCCTCCCCGCCCAAACGCGCGACAAGGTCAAAGCTCCGCAATGAATCCTGAAGCCTGTGGGCGAAGATTTTCAAAACCTCGTCCCCGACGCCGTGGCCGTGCGTATCGTTGATGGATTTGAAATGATCGATATCGATCATCAAAACGCCCATGGATTTCTTGCTGCTGATATTTTTTTGCAAAAGCTTTTGCAGGTGGACTTCGAAATAGCGGCGGTTATAAAGCCCCGTCAGGGAATCGGTCAGCGCCATGGACAGGCTCAACTCAAAGCTTGAGCGCAGCCGTTCCTGAAACCGCCGGCGGCGCACTTGCGTTCTGACCCGCGCCAAAAGCTCGTTGCGATCGACGGGCCGCAAAATATAGTCATGCGCGCCGATTTCAAGCCCGTGGGCGATGCGCGGCATATCTTCGTCATTCGCTATCATCAGGACGGGAACGGAGCGTGTCCGCTCGCTGGAGCGCAAATGGGAGCAAAGCCGCAACCCGTCCTCATTCTTAAGGTTCAGGCTGACGGCGATCAGGTCATATTCGCTTTCCTGGATTTTGGCCATGGCCTCGACGCCGCTCTGGACGATAATGACGATGTCGTTATCGACTTTGAGCCCTTCGACGAATTTTTCGCTTTCATAAAGCTGGTCTTCGATCACAAGAATCCGCGCATGTTCGACGGGTTCGTTCATCGCCGTCAGGCTGCCTTCGACGACGCCAAGCTGCGTTGCCGTATTTTCCCTTGCGCGCCATTCATCGACCGTCATTTTAAGCCGGACGAGGGAGCGCACGCGGCTCATGAGCGCGATATCATTAAGCGGTTTTGAAAGAAAATCGTCGGCGCCCGATTCAAGACCGCGAATGCGATCGGACGCATCCGTCAGAGCCGTCACCATCACCACGGGAATATGCGCGGTCGCAGGGTTGTTTTTGATGCGGGCGCAAACCTCGAACCCGTCCATTCCCGGCATCATCACATCGAGAAGAACGATATCGGGGCTATGATTTTCGACTTTCTCCAAAGCCTGTTCGCCGTTCGTCGCCGTGATGACCTCATAATATTCGCTCATCAACTTCGCTTCGAGAAGCTTGACGTTCGGCAAGATATCATCAACGACCAATACGCGTGCAGACATGGTTTATATCTATCCCTCTATTGGTTCCGGGCTTCCGTATCCGGCCCGCCAATGGATTCAGCCGCCGCTTCATCCGTTTTATCTTCTTCATCCGCATCGTCCCCCGAAAGGAACGGTAAATCTTCTTCCATCACGCCGTCTTCGTCATCGTCCCCGCCCCGTTCGCGGATTTCAAAAGACGGCGGCGCGTCGCCGGCGGAAACAGCCAAATCCGCCTGCTCATCCCCGTCTTCAGAAGCCGGTATTTCACGCTCCTTATCCAGATGCCTGCGGATAACCTCTAAAAAGCGCATGACGGAAATAGGCTTGGAAATATAATCCTCGCATCCGCCCTGCCTGATTTTTTCTTCATCCCCCTTCATGGCGAAGGCCGTTACGGCAATCACGGGGATCGCTTTCAAAGCCTCGTCCTGCTTGAGCCACTTCGTGACGTCGAGGCCGGATACTTCGGGAAGCTGGATATCCATCAAAATCAGGTCGGGCTTTTGGCTCCGCGCAATATCAAGGACTTCCGTTCCATTCCGCGTTTCTATCGTCGCGATACCATGCGCTTCGAGCAAATCGCGGAAGAGCTTCATATTCAGCTCGTTGTCCTCGACGATGAGAACCGTTTTTGTCATGTTTTGAAGCCTTTATCCGAATGAATCAGTGAACCAGTCCTTTCGCGATGGTAGCCGTGAAATGGTTAATAAAAGCCTAAAAATCACCGGGCGGATAAGGGTTATTTCCCTGTATCACACCGTCAGCGCGCCGGCTTGCCGCTCTTCCCGCCCCCGGAAGGGCAGGACGGGGCCTCAAGCTTTTCCAATGCCAGCAGGCTTTGACGCACAGAAAAATCATCATATTCGATGATCATATCGCTGATAATGCCGTTCTCATGGAAAACCATGCTCATTTCATAATCGGATTCTTCTTCATCCTGATCGCCCTTGAACACAGCCATGCGCATATTCCATGCGCGCCCGCCGAGAAGGACGCTATCGACCTTCGCCTCTTTTTTGCGGGCGGTTTTTTCCCCGCGGCTCGCTTCCTTCCCGATAAAGCTGCTTATCTCAATCGGGCCTTCCTCGTCGCTGCCGTCAAAGACCTGCGCCGCATAGAATTTGTCGCCCGCCTTGGCCCGCTTGATCAATTCAACCGTATGCCCCATCGGGAAGAGGCTCCCCGCCGCCAGATCATAGCGAATATCCTCAGGCTGGGAATAAACGGCCTTTCCGGCCCGGCCCGGCTTTATAGAGGCATATCCTCTTATTTGCTGATACATCTCCCCTTCGCGCGAGCGGCGGGAATTGAAATGGAAATCGCGCCCGTCAAAACTCTCATAGGTGGAAAAGCCGGACGCAATCCGCATTCCCGGCAATTCCGCATATTCGTAGAAGATATCGAATTTATGGTCGGTAACCCAGGCTTCGCAGGACGGCGTCCATTCATAGGCCATCTGGCCGCTGACATTAAGGATTTGGGAACCGCTATGCGTGGCCACAAGCTCGATATTATAAAGCGCCTTATGCGGCACCAGCCCCGCCGGCGGCGCGGCCTCGGCCATGCCGGCCTGTGCCGCGAGGACGCCCATCAGGCAAGAGAGTGATAGAAAACGTATATATTTCATAGCGTTGGCAAATTCCGGCTGGGATCGGTAGGCTTAGTCTTTCATTCTAATGGAAAGCACAGCCCAGCAAAAGCCTTATCCTGAAAAGCCGTTCTATGGAAAGGGCGGCAAACTCTGCCGCCCTTGGGGCGTCCTTGGGGCCATCCTTGCCCGCACCAGCATTTTTTGCCCCGCCTCACCGTTCGAAAATAAGAGCCTTTGCCGCCCCTAACCCTTTGCAGCGCCGTTATTTACCAGCTTGGCCGGAACTGGCACGGGCTTCGCATGGTTAGGGATAAGCAAGATTTTGGAAATATGGGTGGTTAGGCATGATACAGGATACGGTTCCGCATAACAGGCAACACGGGGCAAGCGGCCACGCTCTGCCCGCACCGGCCGTCAGGACAAAGGCACGCGGCCTTGCCCGCAGCGCCCCTTATGCCGCCGAGCAAAGGGAGCTGGAGCGCGACGGGTGGTGGAGAACGATCAGTGCGACCCTATCCTTCCTGCGCTGGGCGCATAAGCGCCTTGAGGAAGCCGAGGATAAAATCCGCGAACAGGAAGGACGCATCCTTGCCTTGCAGGAACAGATCACGATTGACGACCTCACGGGGCTTTTGAACCGCCGGGGCTTTACCGATGCCTTTACCCGCGAGATCGATCGCGCTTCGCGCGGCTACGGCCAAGGCGGCCTGCTTATCCTTATCGATCTCGATAATTTCAAGATGATCAACGATACATACGGCCATGCCGCGGGCGACGCGGCGCTCAGGCTGGTCGGGAAAACATTGCTGGGCAACAGCCGCAAGATGGATTCCTGCGCCCGCATCGGCGGCGACGAATTCGTCCTGCTTCTGGCGAATACGGAACGCGACAAGGCCCTCGTCCGCGCGCAAAATCTTATCAAGCAATTGAACAGCCTAAGCCTTGTCTGGTACGGCGCGGAAATTCCCGTCCGCGCAAGCCTCGGCCTCAAGGATTACACGGAAGGCGACACGCCCGAAGATGTTTTCGGGGCCGCCGACACAAAGCTTTATGCGGAAAAACGCCGGAACAAAGGCATATATGACTGGAGTTACCGCAGCGCCATATAGAACGCATATAGAATAATCCGCCTGCCGCCCCTCCCTAACCGTGAACCCCAACTGGCAGGCGTAAGGCCCGGTGTTTCCCCAGACACCGGGCCGCCTTTTTGAAAAAGTCCCTGCCCCCTTAACAAGCCTGCCATATTGGGGGTAAGATGGCCCGGAAGCGTATGCCGGACGCCGGAAGCCGGACAGGCAACGCGCTCGTCACTAAAGCGTTTTTCTTTTATTCACACCGCATCATGCGAGGCATCGAACATGAAAAAATATCTCCCCCTTATTCTTCTCATCGTCCTGTTCCAGGCGGTTGGCGCCCTGATGGGCTATCTCACGGTGCAGGATATCGAGCCGTGGTATAACGGCCTGAACCGCTCGCCGTTCAACCCGCCGCCGGAGGCTTTCAGGATTATCTGGCCGCTTCTTTATGTGGCCCTTGCCGTTGCCGGCTGGCTTGTGTGGCAATTGCCGCAAAGCGACGAGCGTAAAACGCTCCTGACCGTTTTCGGCGCGCACATGCTTATGAACTGGGCATGGACACCCGTGTTCTTTACGGCAAAATTGCTCCTGCCCGGCTTTATTTTGCTCCTTGCGATCGTCGCAACCGCCCTGTGGCTCTTCAAGCGGTTGTGGAATCCCGAAAGACGCGCCGCCTTCCTGCTCGTCCCCTATATCGCGTGGGTTTCCTATGCATCCTATCTGAATTTCTATGTCTGGATGCATAACTAACAGGGATAAGGGCGCATCACGCGCCCTTTTTCTTTCTCCATTTTAAAAAATTCTTATGCACGAAAATTTCACCATTGCACTTGGCATCTGTGCCTTTGCCGCCTTTGCAACCCTTCTTGGCAGCCTTGTGCTTTTCCGGGCAAAGGGAGAAAATCCGCGCCTGCTTGCCTTCGGCCTTGCTTTCGCGGGCGGCGCGATGGTTTATATCTCCCTCGCCGAAATTCTGGTGAAGGCGCAGCTATCCTTTACGGCTGTTTATGACGACAAAACAGGCTACGCTCTGGCCACCGGCGCTTTTTTCTGCGGTGTTTTGCTTGTCGCCGCCCTCGACCGTTTTCTTCCAAACCCGCATGAGGGGCTTGATAGCGGCAAGTTCGAGGAACAGACGAAAACCCATGCCGCGCGCATCGGGCTGATGGCCGCCATAGCGATTACCGCGCATAATATTCCCGAAGGCATGGCGACGTTTTTTGCGGCGCTTGACGATCCTTCTATCGGCTTCCCGCTTGCCGTGGCGATTGCCATCCACAATATCCCCGAAGGGGTCGGCATCGCCATCCCCGTCTATTTCGCCACGCAAAGCAAGATAAAGGCGATCGGCGCATGCGGCCTGTCCGCGCTTGCGGAACCGTTCGGCGCGCTGCTCGGCTATGCCCTGCTTGGCCCCTACCTGACGGGCGCCGTTTACGGGTGGATTTTCGGCATTATCGCGGGCGTGATGGTTTTCCTCGCGCTGGACGAGCTTCTCCCCGCCGCCAAGAAATACGCCAAAGGCCATGAAACCGTCTATGGCATGGTGGCCGGCATGGGTGCCCTCGCGCTTTCGCTGGTGCTTTTGCGCTGAGGAGCCGAAAGGGATTTGCCATCCCGCCATGCGCCCTATAGACTTTATTCCATGCTCAAGATCATCGCGAAAGAATTCTGGCGTTACTGGAAATGGCTGTGCGTTGCCTTCGTCACGACCTGCATTGTCCTCTATCTCATCGCGACGCTCGTCAACCAGCTGAAGCCGGAGGCGGATACGCAGCTGGAACCCCAGACCTGCCTTGAAACAGGCGGCACATGGAATGACGATGCCGGGGAATGTTCATACGCCGCGTAACTTTCATCACGCGGCGCAAAGAACCGGATAACGGGAAAGACAGGGAGGCGCCTACGCCGCCTCGACCTTTTTCGGCAGGTTCAGCTTGAGGTGCAGGTCTTTCAGCTGCTGCTCCGTAATCTCGCTCGGCGCATTCATCATCGGATCTTCATACTGGCCGTTCATGACAAAGGCATAGACCTCGCGCAGGTTCGGCTCGTCCGCCAGCAGCATCACGATCCGGTCAACGCCGAACGCGCAGCCGCCATGCGGCGGGGCGCCGTAACGGAAAGCATTCAGCATCCCGCCGAATTTCTTTTCCATCACGCCGCGGTCATACCCCGCAAGCGCGAAGGCTTTTTCCATGATTTCGGGGCTGTGATTGCGGATGCCGCCCGAACACAGCTCGAACCCGTTGCAAACACAGTCATACTGGTTCGCGATAACGGCGAGCGGATCGCCGTTCAAGGCCTCCATGCCGCCGCGCGGCTGGGAGAACGGGTTGTGCGAGAAATCAATCTTGCCGGTCTTTTCATCGCGTTCATACATCGGGAAATCGACAAGCCAGAAAAGCTTGAAAACGCCTTTCTCGCGGATATCCATGTCATCACAGATCTTGTCGCGGGCGCGGCCTGCGAATTTAAGCGCCTTGTCTTCCTTGTCGCAGATAAAGAAAACCGCGTCGCCTTCTTCCAGCCCTGCCGCCTTGTTCAGTTCGGCCTGCGCTTCGGCGGGGACGAATTTCGCGATCGGGCCGGCGCCCGCGCCGTCTTTCAGCGTGATATAACCAAGCCCGACAGCACCTTCGCCACGCGCCCAGTCATTGAGCTTGTCAAAGAAGGAACGCGGCCTGTCCGCGACCTTCGGGGCGCGGATGGCCTTGACCCTGCCGCCTTTTTCAATCACGCCCTTGAACGCGTTGAACGTCACGTCATCGCGCTTGAAGACATCCGTGACATCGCAGATGACGAGCGGGTTTCTCAAATCCGGCTTGTCGGAGCCGTATTTTTCCATCGCCTCGCGGTAGGGCATGTTGGGCAGCCATTCGACGCGGCGCTTTTCATTCGTGAAATCGCTGAACTCTTCAAAAATACCGCCTATGACCTGAGTCATGATCTTGAAAATATCCTCCTGCTCGACAAAGCTCATTTCCATGTCGAGCTGGTAGAATTCGGCCAAGCGGTCGGCGCGGCCATCCTCGTCGCGGAAACAGGGCGCGATTTGGAAATAACGATCGAAACCGGACATCATCAGCAATTGCTTGAATTGCTGCGGCGCCTGCGGCAGGGCGTAAACCTTGCCCGGATGCAAACGTGACGGCACGAGATAATCGCGCGCGCCTTCCGGCGAGCTTGCCGTCAGGATAGGCGTGTTGAACTCCTGAAACCCTTCATCCCACATGCGGCGGCGCATGGCGGCGATGACGTTGTTGCGCAGGCGCACGCGGCTATGCATCCCTTCACGGCGCAGATCGAGATAGCGGTATTTCAGGCGGATATCTTCGCCTGCCCCGTCATTTTCCGCGACCTGGAACGGGATGATATCGGCCATAGAGTGAATAAAGACCGTCTTTGCGGCGACCTCGATTTCGCCCGTCGCCATTTTCGGGTTGACCGTCCCTTCGGCGCGGTTGACGACCTCGCCTTCGATGGTGATGACGGATTCAAGGCGCACGCGCTCCAGCTCTTCATTGCCCTCGGCAACAAGCTGCGTAATACCATATGTGTCACGCAAATCAACGAAGAGAACCCCGCCATGGTCGCGTTTCCGATGCACCCAGCCCGACAGGCGGACGGTATCGCCCACGTTGGATTTTCCGAGTTGCCCGCAAGTGTGCGTTCTAAAGCTGTGCATTATTTATAAACCCTTTCAAATCAAAGGGTTTTATAGCGGGCAAAGAGGCGGAAATCAAAGGAAAAACAGCCAAAAGCCTGATATGGCGGCGCGGCGGCGGCGGCGATACCGCATGGACTTGATAGGCGCCGGTTCTTGTGGCCTAGCCCTATCCTGTTCACCTCTTCCTTCTTTTTCTCACCGTCAACAGGCATAAAAAGCGCTGTTTTTGCATTATGTCTATAGGCGAAAGAGGAAATCACTTGGATTATGAGAGCGCCCGCATTAAACAAACGCATGATTATTTCAACGCAATCCGAATTAAACGCTTTCTGCGCGGCCTTGGCAAAAGGCCCGTACCTTACCATCGACACTGAATTCCTGCGCGACAAAACCTATTTCCCGCGCCTGTGTCTTTTGCAAATGGCCGGCCCCGACGTGGATGCCGCCGCCATCGACCCGCTTATAAAGGATCTGGACTGGGCGCCTGTGCGCGAATTGATGGCCAACCAGAACGTCATTAAAGTTTTTCATGCGGCGCGGCAGGATTTGGAGATTTTCTGGAATCTTTACGGAGTCCTTCCAACCCCGCTTTTCGATACGCAGGTCGCCGCCATGGTGTGCGGCTTTGGCGAACAAGTCGCCTATAATGCCTTGGTGCGCGAGCTGCTCGGCAACGAGCTTGAAAAATCCGCCCAGTTCACCGATTGGGCGCGCCGCCCGCTTTCCGAAAAACAGACGCGCTATGCGCTCGACGACGTTATTTATTTACGCGGCGTGTATGAAAAACTCCATACCCGCCTTGTCATGGAAAAACGCGACCATTGGGTGATGGAGGAAATGGCCATATTGGCCAATCCGAAAACCTATCAAACATCGCCTGAAGATTCATGGCGGCGGATCAAGATACGCTCCGACAAGCCGGAGATTCTTGCTATCCTGCGCCATCTTGCCGCATGGCGCGAACAAGAGGCCATCAGCCGCGATGTCCCGCGCGGGCGCATCCTGAAGGATGACACGCTCGCCGACATCGCCCTTTTCAAACCGCGGGACGAGGACGCCTTATTGCAGATCCGATCCCTGCCCAATGATTTGGCGCGCGGCAAGGTAGGCAAAAAAATCCTGTCGCTGGTAAAGGAGGCACAGAGCACACCGCGCGATAGCTGGCCTAAAATCCCGCGCAAAAACGGCCTTTCAAAAACCGCGCAGGCTACGCTTGAAATGCTCAAAATGCTTTTGCGGATCAATTGCGCCGAACAGGATGTCGCGGCGAAACTTGTCGCCGGCACGGACGATCTGGAACGCATCGCGGCCGAGGACAATCCCGACATCCCGGCCCTTCGCGGCTGGCGCTACGAGATGTTCGGACGCGACGCGATCGCCATGAAGGAAGGCAAAATCGCGCTTCTGATCGAAAACGGCAAAATCGTAAAGAAGCCGGTTTAAGCCCGGGCGGTTAAGCAGGGATCATGTAAGAAGGGATCATGCTTTCTGGCGATTTTCCCCGTGGGCTTGCGCGATGGCTTGCGGGGTTTCCCCTTCGCGCCAAAGCCACGCGGCGCCGCGCACGCCGGACGAATCTCCATGCACGGGCGGCTTTAATTGCGTATGCACGAAATCCGAGAATATATATTTCCCCCACAACGCCGGCACGTCCTTGTAAAGCGCATCGACATTGCTCATCCCCCCGCCAAGGACGATCACATCGGGATCCAGCACATTGATCACCACGGAAAGCGCGCGGGCCAACCTGTCCGCATAGCGATCATAGGCGGCGACGGCTTTCTTCTCGCCTTTTTTCATGTTGGCGATCACATCATGCGTTGAAAGATCTTCCCCCGTCACGCGCCGGTAATCCTCTTTGAAGCCCGTGCCGGAAATCCACAGCTCCTGACATCCCGCCTTGCCGCAATAACAGGCGGGGCCGGGACATTCAGACCATGCTTTATCATTTGTAAAAGATGTAATGCCCTTGCGGTTATTCACCGCATCCTCATCAAAGCCATGCGGCAGGGGCGACGGGGTGAAGACCCGTGGATAGGGAAGCGGGTTATGCCCCCATTCCCCCCCGATGCCGTTGCGCCCGCTTATCGGCCTGCCGTCAACGACGACACCGCCGCCGCAGCCCGTGCCGATAATAACGCCGAACACGACGGACGCGCCTTTGCCTGCGCCGTCCGTTGCCTCGGATACGGTCAGGCAGTTCGCGTCATTCTGGATGCGCACCTCGCGGCCAAGCAGCGCCTCGATATCGCGCTTCATCGGCTGTCCGTTCATCCATGTGGAATTGGCGTTCTTGACGCATCCCGTATCCTGCGAAATCGTCCCCGGTATCCCGAATCCAATCGTGGCCGCGGATCCTATAATTCCTTCAGCCTCCTCAATCAGATCCACAAAGCTTTTGAGCGTCGCCTGATAATCGCCCCGCACGGTCGGGATCCGTTTGCGGTACAGCTCTTTGCCGTTCCCGGCATCAAGGGCGATAATTTCCGTTTTCGTTCCCCCGAAATCAATCCCGATGCGGGCCGAAGATTGCTGCTGCATAGTCCCTCTCCCTATTCTTTCTCCCTAACCGTTTCTATCCTGTTCTCTTGCCTTTTCCGGTACTGTAACTAACGCCAAAGCCGACCCCCGGCTTTTGCGCGATTTCATTTTCAATCCGCCAGTAAAGCCCCGCGCTTGCATAGTGGTTTTCCGTCGCGAGCGGGATAATAGCCCGCGGCTCCCGCCGGTTGCGGAGTTGATCGACAAAGCGCTTATTATCGGATTCCAGCGTAATGCCGCGCTGCGTTTCCTTGACCCGCACCAATGTGTCATGACGGTTTATCATGCAATGGACGCATCCTTTCGGCAGATCGATAAAAGGATTTTCCGACAGTTTGCGGGGAGTCCCGTCCGTGACATCGAAACAGCCTTGCGCGGATATTTCATAGATCCTGCCATCGGCGATGGCGGTCAGCGTCCCTTCGAGCACCTCCCATTTTTCGGCGCGGCCCAGATGGGACTGGAGGGAAAGCATGCAGTTCGGATAAACGCCTATTTCCTTGATGCAGATATTCTCGCCTTTTTCTTCATAGACATCGGCAACGACGTTCGTTCCCCAGTCTTTCGGGATGTTCTTTCCTATGGCATAGGCTGCGGCCCCGCCCAGTGTTTCGCTTTCAACGGCGCGGAGATAATCCCAATCGCCCGCCTTGAAGGCGGCGTCATATTTTTCCTGTTTTTCTATTTCGGCAAGATTGGCGGGGTTGGAGAAATCATAATGCGGATTCCAGTCCGGATTGTAATTTTGCAAAATATTCCACGCGCCCATCTTCCTATTCCGTTTCTTCATATAAAATCTGTTTGACGAGCGGAATCGAAACCGCTCTTTTTTCAATCATCGCAAGACGATCCGCATCATCGACTATCCGCCGGGCCGCGCTGAAAGATCTTTCCATGCGTGCCGTAATATAATTCACGACGTCTTGCGATACGCGGAGTTGACGGTCATTGAACAGCTTGACGAGGATAGCGCCGAGCAGGACGTCATCCGGCTCGCGGATTGCGACGGCCGGCGCTGCCCGCAGGCGGCTGGCGAGATCGGGAACGGCAAAACCCTTGCGGATAGGCGGCTCCGTCATCGTCAAAAGAAGGGATCGCCCTTCTTCCTTGAAAAGATTATAAAGATGGAACAAACCTTTTTCCCGTTCGACATCGCCGATAATGCGATCCGCATCCTCGATGACGAGATGCTCCGCCTTTTCCGCAAGGGTGCGGACGCTGCTGTCGTTCAGGCCGGAAAAATCAATATAGGCGGCATTGCTCTTTTCGCCCCATACGGCGGCAAGATGCGTCTTTCCGCTTGCCACCGGGCCGTAAAGGACAAGGGCGGGCGCGGGCCATTCCGGCCAGAGATCGATCCACGCGACCGCGTCCTGGTTGTTCGGCGCGATCAGGAAATCCTCACGCGCCAAGGCGGTGCGATGCCCCAAATCGAATATTATCTGCCTGTTCAAACCCGTGTCCGGCATGAAATCCGCCTAGTCCTTTTCGTCCGTGATAATAACGGGCGGGGCCTCGCCGTCATCCGCCTGATAGAGCGAGCTTGCCTTATATTGGGAAACGGCAAACGATCCGAGGACGCCGATAACGGCAGCGACCGGAACGGCGATAAGCATGCCGGTAATGCCCAGAAGCGACCCGCCGGCCATCAGGGCGAACAAGACCCAGAGCGGGTGAAGCCCGACGCTGTCACCGACAATTTTCGGGGAAAGGAAATTCCCCTCGATAAACTGTCCGGACATAAAGATTGCGGCAATCATCGCCGTATAGGCAATCTCGCCCGTCTGGAACCACGCCACAACGACCGCGACCAGAAGGCCGAGCGTCGATCCGACCAGCGGGATGATGGAAAACACGCCGGCGCCGATCCCGATAAGAAAGCCGTAATTCAGCCCCGCAATTGAAAGCGAGATCGCATAGATCATGCCGAGCATAAAGGCGACGGAGATCTGGCCGCGGATAAAACCCGCGACCTTGACGTCGATCTGGTGCGCCAGCGATTGTAAAAGCCGCTTATACTTGCGCGGATAAAGCCCCTCGACCCAGCGGACGATATTGGGCCATTCCTGAATCATGAAAAACGCGACCAGCGGCGTGATGACGAGCGTTGTCATGAAACCGACAAGCGCTTTCCCGCCTTGCGCCAGCCCTGCGGCGATCCCTCCCGATGCCGCAACGGCTTTTCCCGCATTGTCTTTCAGATAGGCGTTTATCTGATCGAGATAATTATCGCCCATCCTCTCTTGCAGCCAGATTATATAGGGATGGAGGTAATCGAGGGCGCTTTGCAGATAGTTCGGTATCTGTTCAATCAACATCTGCGTCTGGCGGAGCGCCATCGGCGCGAGCAGCAGGAACATCAATGTCAGCGTCCCGAAGAACAAAAGCAGGATGATGAGAGCCGTCGCCCAGCGCGGAATCCTTTTTTGCGAAAAACGCTGGACGACGGGGTTCAGCAAATAGGCAATGATGATGCCGAGGATAAAGGGCGCCAATATGCTGTTAAAGAGCCACAGGAAGCCTGCAAGAAACAGGGCGAACCCCGCCCAAAAGCCTGCCTTCACAGGGGTGGAAAGTGGCATGTCGTGACTCCCTTGTCTGTATCGCCTTTATCTGTCGCCTTTAAGGCGCCTTTAATAGGCCGGCCTGTGCGAGCCCGCCGGAGAAAAGAACAATTCTATGACCGTTCCGTTATAACCGCCGCGCATGGTCATGCCCGCCCCCTGAAGGGCGCTTTGCAGCGCCGGAATCGTCCCCGCATAGCGTAGTTCGATTTGCGCCTCGCGCGGCTTCAGGGCTTTTACCATCACGGCCTGCATGCCATAGACACGATCCAGCGCATTTTTCATGCGCACCCAGTCCTGCGCGGACGCAAAGCGCGCCGTCGCGACATAGGCGGTCGTCGTCCCCAGCGCCTGGCGCGTATGGTAAGGCGCGGTATCGGGCGGCCCGCCCTGAACGTGCGGCGGCACTTGCGGCGATCCCGCCATGCGCGGCTCGTAATTATTCCCCTGATAGCGCGGCGTGTATGTTCCCGCGGGCGGCGCTTGATGCGTTTGCCGGTAAGAGCCCAGCTGCGGCGTTTGTTGTTGCTGTGTTTGCGCTGCTTGCGGATGATAGGCCGTCGCCCCTTTCCAGTTTTCCCGCATCATGAATTTCACGCGCGTGGCCGCGCGGGTCATCAATGCCGCATCGGTTTCGCCCGGAAGCTGGTCAAGGGTAAGCTTTTGCACAAAGCGCGGGCCTTCAAACCCGTTATGATAGATATTGACGACAAGCTGCCCCTGCCCGTTCGGCAGGGCGGCGGCGGACGCCAGCAGGACGGCGACATCTTCCGCCTGATAGCGCGTGGCCATTTCCTGCACGCGCATCGGGTCATAATGCAGCCCTTCATGGTCGCCGATGGCGCCGATATCCTGAATATCCCCCAAAGGCAAGGCGGTGGGCTGTGCCATGCTGCGATCTTCGGGAAGGCTGCGCCATGCCTGCATCCACGGATTCTGATCGGCCCACAGCGTCACCCGTCCCGATTGTTCGAACATCGGCAGTACAAGGACGGGGCGCGCCATGCCGGAAGGGAGCTGTCCGGCGGCGGCGGGATGATAGCCGTCCATCCCCGCGGGGCCGCCAAGGGCGAATTGCTGACGGATTGCCGTCGGGCGGAAACGCACCGTATAGGTTCCCTTATAGCGGGTCGTCGAAAGCTGTTCGTTCGTGACTTCAAAATCCTGCACGAACATGGAAATCGTATCGGCGTCCGGCGCCTTGAAGGACTGGAGCCGCTCCGGCGGCAGCAATCTTGCCGCCAGCTCCTCATAGGCCTTGATCTGGGCCTGCGCGAGCGCCGCTTCCCGCGCCATCACGGCATTCTTCGCGGTGACGTCAACCTCGACGCCTTCGACCGTGTAATCGTTTTCCACCGCCAATGCTTCTTTGCCGATAGCGCAGACCGTCAGAATCATCAGCGCCAGCCCATAAAGGACTGTACGAAAAAGGACGGATTGCCTATAGACTGGAAGGAGTTCGGCCATTCTTTATCATCCTTGTCTTGAAGTATGGCCATTTTATAACGCGAATAGGGCCGGAAACCAAATGAAACAAAGCGCATATAAAGAGGCAGGTGTGGATATAGAGGCCGGGGCCGCGCTGGTCGAACGCATCAAGCCCGCCGTCAGGCGCACGGCACGATCCGGCATGATGGGCGGGCTCGGCGGTTTCGGCGCGATGTTCGACCCGAAAGCGGCGGGCTATAACGACCCTATCCTCGTTTCCTCGACAGACGGGGTCGGCACGAAATTGAAAATCGCCATTGAGGCCGGCAAGCACGACACGGTCGGCATCGATCTGGTGGCCATGTGCGTCAACGATCTGGTGGTACAAGGCGCGGAGCCGCTGTTTTTCCTTGATTATTTCGCGACCGGCAAGCTTGACGTCGCGGCGGCGCAGGCCGTGATCGAAGGCATCGCCAAGGGCTGTGAAGAGGCCGGATGCGCGCTGATCGGCGGGGAAACCGCGGAAATGCCCGGCATGTACGGCGAAGGCGATTATGATCTGGCCGGCTTTACCGTCGGCGCGGTCGAGCGGGGAGAGCAAATCACGGGCGAAACCATCGCGGCGGGCGACGTTATTATCGGCCTGCCCTCTTCCGGCATCCATTCCAACGGCTATTCGCTGGTTCGCAGGATTATTGAAACAGCCCGTAAGGGCGATTATGACAGCCCCGCCCCCTTTGCCGCCGGGCAGACTATGGGGGAAGCGCTCCTCACCCCGACAAGAATTTATGTTAAACCTATCCTGCAAGCCCTGAAACGCCGCAAAGGCGCCATCAAGGGCATGGCCCATATTACGGGCGGCGGGCTTAGCGAAAATATACCCCGCATCCTTCCCGCGAACACATGCGCCCGCCTCGATGCCGCGGCGTGGGAGCGTCCGGCAATCTTCGGCTGGCTGGCGCAGGCAGGGGCGCTGGAGGCCGCGGATATGGCAAAAACCTTTAATTGTGGGATCGGCATGGCGCTGGTTACCGCCGCCGAAGAGGCCGAAACCGTCATGGGCATTTTAAAAGAAGCCGGAGAAAGCCCTGTAAAAATCGGGGCAATTATCACCTGCGAGGGCGGAGCAAATGCGGCCTCCATCCTCATAGACAATGAAGAGGCGCTCCTGCACCCTTGAATTTTCCAACCAGTCCTGCGCCCGCACTTGCAATGGCGCAAAAATATGCTTCAATAGGCGGACTAAAATATATCAGGACTTTAAAAAGATAGAAGAATTATCATGGCCCAAGACAACAACGCCTATATAGCAGCAGAACCAGACCGGCAAGCGGTCGCTGATTCCCGTAAATTATGGGATATATTTTCCAAGGGCGTTCTGGCAGCGATTATTGCCAGCGCGGTCATCCTTAGCCTGATGGCGCTTTTCCTGCTCTAGCCCCCTTGCCCATCCCGGCGGCGGGCGCGCAGACATCGAAGGCCGCGGCCTGCTACGGCGCTTTAAGGGATTTTTAACTATCTAAGTTCCTTATGTCATTCATTTTTCCTTAAATCTTTCAGCGCATCATGCACAAAGGAGGCCTGTATTTCGCGCCTGCATAAGGAAAGAAAATGAATCCATATAAAACGCCGCGGCGGATTTTAGGGATGCCATGGGCAAGACGACGGCCCGCGGCGGCCCCCCGTGGCGTTTTTACCGCGCGGGCGGCCCCTTTTTCGCGGCGCCTTGCCCCGGCTTTTTTTCTCCTCGCGCTGACAACCTGCTTTTTCATGCTGGCGGGCGGCGCGTCCGGCCAGACAAGCCAGCAAAGCTTTCTCCCCCTCCTCCTTTCCGAAGATGCAAAGCCGCATCCGCTCGGCCCCCATTTATTGATGCAGGAAGACCCGGACGGCAAGGTTTCGCCGGAATCGATCCGCCGAACGAACGGCGCCATCCTCAACGGCAATATCAATCAATCAAAGGTCGTGCATCTCGGCTATAGCGGCGCGACTTACTGGCTGACATTCAAGCTTATGCGTGAAAATGGCGGCAATGAATGGATCCTCGATTTAGGCCAGCGCGGGGAAGGCCGTATCGGCTATTTACGCGAACTGCGGCTTTATGCCCTTCAGCAGGATGGCTCCGGCCTGCATGCGGTAATGATCCCTCCTTTCAAGGACGGGGCCTATACGCTTAAAATCGAGGGAAGCGAACAACAATATTTTACAATGCAGGTCAGAAGCACCGCAGGAAGGCCCGCGACGCTCGTTGCGAATATATTCAGCCCCGAAGCCTATATCCTGCATGAACAGTCGCGCTCCGCATTCAACGATTTCTATACGCTCACGCTCATAGGATTCGCGATTTTCTTCGCCGCCTATGCGCTGGGTTTTTACCAAAAAAAATATGCGGTTTACACCGTCTTTTATGTGATCGCCGCCCTGATGTGGCTTTCCTATAACAGCATCGGCGCGGGGAGCGGGTCGCTTATCTCGATCGTTCTGATGCCCGCTTTCACGCTTATTCTCGCAATCCTTTCCGTCATCATTACAAAAATACACTGGGATATCGACGAAACATATTTCACCGAACGCCATGTCCTGAACGGACTCTTGTGGCTGAACGCGGCCAGCGCGGTTTTCTCGCTGTCCTTCCCCGTTTATAGCGGCATGACGCATACGGCGCTCTTCTACGGCACGCCGCTCCTGACCCTTGCGATCATCATGCTCATGTCGCTTGCAAAATCTCAAAACGGAACAAGCGGCCACAGGATATTTTTCTTTTCATGGGCCTGCGCCTTTGCCGGCCTTGTCGTTACGGCACTGGCTTCCACCTCCATTCTGCCACCCCATATCCTCTTCCTGAACGCCTTCTGGTTCAGCCTGCTGCCGCAAGGCGTTTTGCTCGCCATGGCCTCGCACGAAAAAATCCAGTCATCCGAAATGCCCGAAGAAACGGTGCGCGCGGCTTCAGGCATTTTCGATGCGGAACAGCTTAAACAAACGAAAGACAATGCCGACCATTCCCGCCTGTTGAAGGTCATCGAAAAAGAGCGCGCCGTGCTTGCCGAATTCCGCGCGAAAGAAGAGTTGCGCATTCATGAAATGCAAAAAGCGAAAGAAGAAGCCGATGAGGCCAACAGGGCCAAATCCGCGTTTCTGGCCGTCGTCAGCCATGAAATCAGGACGCCGATGACGGGCGTCATGGGCATGGTGCGCATGCTGCTCGAATCCAACATTACGAAACAGCAGCGTGATTACGCGCTGACGATTCAGGAATCCAGCGAAGCCATGATGGGGCTTTTAAACGATATCCTCGACTTTGAGAAAATCCAGCAAGGAAAAATCGAGCTGGAAAATATCAGCTTCGATCTCCACCGCCTTATCCACGGGGCCGTTACCCTTATGTCCGGCCATGCGGCGGCAAAGAATATCGGCATTTCCGGGCGCATGGACGACCATATCCCCCGCTTCGTCAAGGGCGACCCGACCCGTTTGCGGCAAGTTCTGCTTAATTTGATGGGCAACGCCATTAAATTCACCTCGCAAGGGGAAGTCACCCTGACCGTCAGGGCGATGGGTGCGCCCGATACGCTGGACGGCTCCCCTTCCGCACGCGATACGCAAATCACCAACAAGCACACGATCTATTTCGCCATTCAGGATTCCGGCATCGGCATTCCGGCCGAAGCGCAAAAGAATCTCTTCAACCCGTTCTCGCAGGCAAGCTCCAGCATCGCCCGCAAATTCGGCGGCACGGGGCTGGGCCTTGCCATCTCCAAGGGGCTGGTGGAAATGATGGGGGGCAATATCGGCATCAACAGCATGGAGAACGAGGGAAGCACCTTTTTCTTCACGCTTGAAATGGATCAGGGCGTCGGCAATATCACGGGAACGGGAGAGAATATGCCGGCGCAAGCAGGCATGGCGCGGCAAAGAAACGCCCCGGCAAGGCCCATGCGCATCCTGCTCGTCGATGACAACGCGATCACCGGCAAGGTTGCAACGACCTTCCTCGAAAAAGACGGGCATGAGATCGTAACCTGCACCAGTGCGGAAGACGCCCTGCACGCGATCGAACAAACATCCTTTGACATGGTTTTCATGGATATCGAACTGCCCGGCATGCATGGCAACGAGGCCGTCAGGCTTATCCGCGGCAATCCGGACCCCACCCTTGCCGCCCTTCCCGTTATCGCCATGACGGGCAATGTCGGCGAGGATCACATCAAAGCCTATATGGCGGACGGCATGACCGGCTTTATCGGCAAGCCTTTCGATCAGGAAACATTGCGCAAGATCGTGCATGATATCGCGCAGCGCCCTGCCGCGAACCGCGCGCCGCCGGACGCGGGACAAACCGCCGAAGCGCCGTTGATAGAGGAAAGCGCGGTTTCAGAAAACACCCTGCATGAGAATTTGGCCGAAGAAAGCGCGCTGCAAGAAGACGGCGACAGCGCGCATGGCCAAGCGGATAAAACGGGCATTTCCTTTGCCGCGCCGCAAAAGCCCGAAACAGTCCTGGAACGCCATGCGCGCGAAGAGGCTTTTGCCTCTGGAGCTGAGTCTGCTCCGCCCCATTCATCCGCCGCCGCACCGGAGAAACGCAATTTCAATCCCGACATGCTGCAAAGCCTGAAAGACGCTATCGGCATAAAGCAGCTTACGGATCTCCTTACCGAACTTTTTGATAAGACGGACGAGATTGTGGACGCTATCGCCCATGCCTATACGCAAGAGGACATGCCCGCCCTTGCGGCGCGGGCGCATGAGTTGAAAGGCATGACGGGGAATTTCGGGCTTGATGAGATTGCGGCCCTTGCGGGACAGGTGGAAAGCCTGTCAAAGGCAAATACGCCGGAAGGGCTTGAGGGGGTTGTCGCCGCCCTCCCCGCGGCCAGAGAGCGCGGGAAGAAGGCCGTAAAAGAATGGGCGGAGCAATAAAGCCCCGCCCATCACATTTCTTCATGCGGAAAAAAATTAGCCGACGATTTCTTCATCCTTGAAGAAAAACGCGATTTCCGTTTGCGCGTTTTCAAGGCTGTCCGAGCCGTGAACGGAATTTTCGCCCGTGGACAGCGCGAATTCCTTACGGATCGTTCCCGCATCCGCATTGTCAGGGTTTGTCGCACCCATCACTTCGCGGTTTTTAAGAACGGCGTTTTCGCCTTCCAGAACCTGCACGACGACCGGTTCGGAGATCATGGAATCAACCAGCTCGCCATAGAACGGGCGCTCTTTATGGACGTCATAGAATTTTTCGGCCTGTTCACGGGAAAGACGAACGCGTTTTTGCGCGACGATGCGCAGGCCCGCTTCCTCCAACTTCGCATTGATGGCGCCCGTCAGGTTGCGGCGCGTGGCGTCTGGTTTCAAAATAGATAGGGTGCGTTCAATCGCCATAATTAACCTCTGTGTTAAGCTTCGTTAAGATTTTGCGTATAGCCGGATCGCGCCCCTTATAAACAGCCCCCCGCATGGATACAAGCTTTTTTAGGCCGGCCCGTGACAAGCATCTTATCCACAGGCAAATATAGATAAAAATCCGTACAGACCATGGATAGTTGGGCTTATCTCAAGAAGCTGGCGGGAGAATATTATTTTATCCTTGTATTCAGCTTGGTTCTTTTGTTACCATTCTTACAACGCATTGATGATAAGGGGTTTTTGCAATCCTTTATACATAATATTGTTTTTGGGTCAGATCAGTATTTGAGGGAGTACGGATCTATGGGTCTTGATTTAGTAGAAGAACTGAAAGCCGCGGCGGAAAACGCCTACAATCCTTCCTGGGGGTGGGACACACTGGCACAGCCGGTCAGGGGCCTCGACGTTGAAACCTATCTGGATCTGGCGGCGCAAGGCACGCCCGCCCTGCAAAAACAACTGGCCGCTTTTTGCAAGCAACAGGATCTTTCCTATATTTTCATCTCGCCCGATGCCTATAACCAGTCATACGAACATGGCCGGCTTGGCTTCCGCGAATGGCTTGATGATTATTGCCAGCAGCATGGATTGGACTCGCGGGCGCAGGTCGCGATCGTCGGGCCGTGCGTCAAACCGTTTGAATCCGCCACGCTCAAGAACGAGCTGGATCCGGCAGAGCGCATCAAGGATTATTCACGCGCGCTTTATATCTTCCTGAATGACAGCCCGCATAAGGCCGCGCGCGAACGCAGCCTGAACGCCATGGGCGATGCGATCATGGCCGTTGAATCGGAACCGGCCATGGCGCTGGGCCGGAAAAACTCGCTTTACAAGCCGAAAAGCAACGGTTACCGCGATTATAAATCCATCTGGCGGACAACGATCCCCGACGATCAACTTTTCGCCGGCGAATCCATCTTGTCCGAAGTAAAGTTCGAGCCTGAATGCGTACAGGATCTGAACCGCATGACCCGCCGTTTCATGGGCATCACGCGTCAGACGATGCATGAGGCGCTGCCGGACTTTTACAAACGCTGCGCCTCGGTTCGCGATACCAGCGACCGCCGGACAGCCAGCAGCAATTACAGCAGGCTGGATGCGAGAATCGATCTCCTTAACGGTTTCTCCCGCGTTTTATACGACAAGGTCTTCAAGGAAGAAGGATTTGATCGCTTCCTCAACAAGAAGCTGCTCCCGCAGCACAGCGCGCCTACAAAAGAATCCGCCCACGCCCTTGCGAAGAAATTCATAGAGGAATTCGGCAAGCCGCCTGAACGCGACCGCGAGGTCATTATGCGCCACCTGCCGAATTGGCGGCCTCTGGGAGCCAATCTCATCCTCAACTAATCCGGTTAGGTGGCGGCATAGGCTACGATGAAAAAAGGCGGCACATATCCATGCCGCCCTTTTCTTTTATCGCCTCCGCCCGGCACGGCGCCATCAGTGGCCGGTTTTGGCGAGGGGAAGGACGCCGCTGCGCATTCCTTCCAGATATTGGATAATGGAGCGGCCTATTTCCCGCGGGCCGGTTGTCACGAAATCCACTTCCTGCTCGATGAAGTAATAGACTTCCTCGTCATTATAGGCGCGCACAAGCGTGCGGATATTGGGCTTTGCCTCGCGCGCGGCCTCCAGAATGCGGCGCGCCTCGAATGGATCGGGGACGGCAATCACAAGAGCCTTGGCCTTATGAATAGCGGCTTCGACAAGCGTGTCGCCATGGGTTCCGTCGCCCGTAATTGCATGGTAGCCCAGCTCGCGGAGCATCTCCACACGCTCCCTGTTCGCATCGACAATGACAAGGTCAAAATGCGCGTCAAGAACATTGTCGCACACTTCGCGCCCGACGCGCCCATAGCCGACGACGATAACGAGATCCTTCAAATTCTTCTGCTCTTCCGCCGCAAGCTGGGAAAGATTATCCTCGCGTATGTCCAGCACCCTGGAATATCTCGGATGGGATTTCAGGAAGGCATAGAGTTTTTTAACGCCCACGAAAGCAACCGGGTTTAGGGAAATTGAAACAATCGCCCCCGCAAGGATGAGGTTTTGCCCCTCTTCGGGCAAAAGCCCGTAAGCAACGCCGAGCGCGGCGAGGATGAATGAAAACTCCCCGATCTGCGCAAGGCTGGCCGACACTAAAAGCGCCGTTTTGATAGGATAGCCCACAATAAGGACGATCAGGAAAGCCACAATCGACTTTCCGATCATGATAATGGCGACAGCCGCGAAAACATGAAGCGGCTGCTCTATGAGGATAGAGGGGTTAAACAGCATCCCGACGGCGACGAAAAACAAAACGGCAAAGGCGTCTTGAAACGGCAAGGCCCTGTCCGCGACTTCGTGGTTCATGTCGGATTCGCGGATCATCATGCCCGCAAAGAACGCGCCGAGCGCGAAAGACACGCCGAACAAGGTCGCAGCCCCGAAAGCAAGCCCGACCGCAACGGCAAAAACCGCCAGCGTGAATAATTCCCGCGACCCCGTCTTGGATACGGCCTTTAAAAGCCATGGCAGGATGCGCCTTCCGCCAATCAGCATGATCGCGATAAAGGCGATAATCTTGACGACCGCAAGGACGATCAGGAAAGACGGCCCCATCCCCCCCGTATCCATATCCTGCGTCGCAAGCCGGGCGCTATATTCACCGGCGATACCCGACATTGCGATCGCCGGTATAAGCACCAGCGCAAGGATCGTGGCGAGATCTTCCACGATGAGCCAGCCGACCGCGATATGCCCGTTCATCGTATGCATCAGATTATGCTCTTCCATGGCGCGGATAAGCACCACCGTGCTGGCGCAGGACATGGCAAGGCCGAACATCAACCCGTGGGCCAGCGGCCAGCCCCATAAATGCGCAAGCCCCGCGCCGAGCAGGATGGCGGCGCCCATTTGCCCGACCGCCCCCGGTATCGCGATGCGCTTGACCTCCATCAAGTCGTTCAGGGAAAAATGCAGCCCGACCCCGAACATCAAAAGGACGATCCCGATTTCCGCAAGCTGGTTCGCAAGGTCGATATCGGCTGTAAAGCCGGGGGTCATAGGCCCAATAATGATGCCCGCGAGGAGATAGCCGACAATCGGCGGAATCCGCAATTTCGACGCCACCATCCCCAAAACGAACGCCGCAGACAGGCCGACGGCAACAGTGGAAACGAGGGGGAGATCATGTGGTACGGCCATAAGAGTCCTTAGTGCTTGAATATGCCGCCTATGCTCGCACAGAATAGGGGCAAGATAAAAACATTTTAAAAGAAAAACTTTTTCATAAATTGTTATATTTCAATAAATTCCGCGAAACTTTCCACAAGCCCCAATCGTGGGCGAGCCACAGACGATAAGGTCATATTATGAGCATCCCCATCGCCCGCGAGCGGCAAGCGGAGGAAAAACCGGTCAATGGCCGCCCTTCCCCCGGCATTATAAAAACCGCGGCATAATCTCCGTGACGAGCCCGAAACCCACTATCGATATTACCGGCTCCGAACGCGGCCGCGTTCCCCAGTTTGTAAAGAACGCGCAAGCTAAAAAGGATAATCGCCAGGCAAAAGAAGCCTAGGGCTTCCTGTCCGGCCTGTTTGCCCGAAAACTTTATGACAGCGCGGCTTGCCGATTGCACGGATGAGGGCATAGCCGCCCTTCTCAAACTGGCGATTAGCGGGCTGGAAAAGAGCTTGCAGGGCCTCCCCATCACCGGATACGAGGCTTTGGGCTTCCGCGAAACATTTACCGGCTATCCGCGCGACGATGCCACCATGCAGATACCGAAAGAGGCGATTCCGAGCCTTGAAGAATTGCGCGCCAAGCGCGGGCTTTAAAGACAGGCCGGATATTACTTTTACTGCTGCTCGCCAATATTATCGGCGCCGCTAGTTAGATTGGCAAACCATCCTAATGCCGATGCAATCGGCGTTCCGATATGGATAAGCACACGGCCAATCCAGTTTGGCTTATCGACCTCGCCCATGCGGTAAGCCATTTCCTCGGCCCAGCCATTTACGAGCGGATGCAGGATTGGAATGAGGATGCTATCAGGGTTGCGCTTAAGATATGCGGTGAGCGGTTCGGCCCAAAGACGATAGCCACGATTCACGGAATCAGGCACGAATTGCCGCGCATAGCGTAGGTCTGCCGCATAAATATTATCGGGTAGTAGCCCGATTGAGTTAAAGTAGGCGCATAATATTTTCGGATTGGCATTACAGACCATGCCTATGCATCCATCACCACCACATTCTTGACAGGTCGGAGTTTGGGTCATCCATATTGCGGGACTGGTGCCAGACGGAAAATAGTGAGTTATGGGAGAGCATCTATCTCCTATAGTTCCCGCGCAGGTTGGAAGTCCATTTGCTAACATGACCGGCACAAGATACCCGCCCGGCGGCGGATCAACGGTGCAAGCCTGATGCATATAGGAACCGGTCAGGATGCCATTGTTACATACGCGGATTTCGCCGCCGCACCCGCTGCCATGCGGGACGCTCGCCGCCTGATAAGCTGTGATGCCTGTGCCATGCGCGACCGTCCCGCCCCATGGAGCCGTGCAGTTTACAACACACGCCGCCATGACAAGGCCATTCGGGTTATCGCGAAAACTCTGCCATTCGGGCGCGGTTCTGGTGGAAACAAAGCGGCTAGCCGGTTGGCCCGCCGGATTGGTTACTTCGCGGCACTCGCCATGCTCGTCAATCGTGACGGTTGCGCCTACGGGTACATCATAGCCATTGGCGGCATAGCTCGCCGCCGCACCCGCCAGCATCATCAAAAGAGCCATGGCAAGCGCGCGCATCGTCATGGACACTCGCTCATGCGGACAACGACTTCGCCGCTTTCATCGTCATAATCGCCAAGGCTAAGGGAAAGCCAGACTGGCTTATTCGTGGCTACATAATAGCCCTCATGGGCATCCGGCGCTCTTAAATCCTCATGGATGATGCAGCGGCCATGGCGGTCGATCACCTTTGTTTCGCCCGCGCCGATAAAGACCAGTTCAGCCATATCGGCTTCGGATGTGGCGGGTTTTTGGGAACAGGCCGCCAATGCAAAGGCCGCAATAAATATAAATAGATTTCTATAAAGACTTGATTTCAAACGATGCTCCAAATCCTTCCTTTTTGAACGGTACTCTATTTACAGTATAGCGCGTCTTTCCAAAGTTTTCTCCCCTTAATTTCATTGAACAATTCGCTCCCGCCTTTCTCTGCGCTCCAACAGTTCAAAAAGGAACGGTTTTGAGCCTTGGGCGGCGGCGCTAATGGCATGAAATTAAAAGATTATTCCCCGCACCATATAATCCGCTCTCCCGGCTTTGCCATGAAAAGCGGGATTTTTGATACGCAAATGAAATCAAGCGGAAAAAGAAGGAAATGGCGCGCCCGGTAGGATTCGAACCTACGACCTTTGCCTCCGGAGGGCAACGCTCTATCCACTGAGCCACGGGCGCGTGGCCCCTTTGTAGCCTTAAAATTACCGGTAGTTCAACAAGGATTTAAGGGCTGTCCGCCCTTCTTTATGCGGCATCAGGCCCGCGTCAGTTGCAGAAAAACATCCTCTAGCCGCGATTCCTCGCTGGAGAGATCGGCGATATTCAGCCCCGCTCCCTGTATCAGGGCGATAATATGCCCCGCTGTAATGTCCTTGGGCGAATAGCGGACGGTCAGCGTGCGGGGATCTTCCAGTTCGGCATGAAGCCCGCCAAGGCTTTCCGGCACAGCGCCGATTTCGCGGTCGAGCTTGAAAATCATGGCCTTGTTGTCCAGCCGCGCCATCAGGGATTTCTTGCTTTCGTCGGCGATGATGCGGCCATGGTTGATGATGGCGATATTGTCGCAAAGCTCTTCGGCCTCTTCGAGATAATGCGTCGTCAAAAGGACGGTGACGCCGCGCCGGTTCAGCATCCGCACGCGATCCCACAGCATCTGGCGCAGTTCGACATCGACGCCCGCGGTCGGTTCGTCGAGGATGAGGATCGGCGGATTATGCACCAGCGCCTTGGCGACAAGGAGCCTGCGCTTCATCCCGCCGGAAAGGGAACGCGTATAGGCGTCCGCCTTGTCTTTCAGGCCGACGAGATCGAGCAGTTCGAGGCTTCTCCGCTCCGCCTTCGGGACGCCGTACAGGCCGGCCTGGATATCGAGCAATTTTTTAGGCGAGAAAAACGGATCATAGTTAATCTCCTGCGGCATCACGCCGATGGCGGCCTTGGCGTTTTCCGGTTCCGCGTCGATGTCGCGATCCCAGAGCTTCACCGTCCCCGCCGTCTTGATAACCAGCCCCGCCATGATGTTGATGAGCGTCGATTTTCCTGCGCCGTTCGGCCCCAGAAGCCCGTAAATGGAACCTTTGGGGATTGTCAGGTTGATATCGCGCAGCGCATGTTTCTCCGGCACCTTGCCTGAAGAAGCATAGGTTTTATAAAGATTTTCAATTTCTATCGCATAACCGGACATGGAACCTAACTTTCAAAACGGAATTCGCCGCGCCCGTTCAAATATGTGGCGAAACCGCCGCCAGTCAACCAGCGCTCTGCCGCCGCATCCGCTTTTAATTTCGCCTCCCAATAGGCCAGCGCCGCGATTTTGATGATTTCTTCATGAAGGGCGCGGTTCGGGTTCTGGCCCAGCTTGCCGCGGCTGCCATTATAGATCATGTGATCGCCGTCTTTCAGGATCATCAGCATTTTTTCGGCCCTGTGCGAATAATCATAGATGGCAAGGCGGCGCGTATAATCGAACCCTTCGACGGGCGATGAATCGTCCGTCCCTGTCATATGGAAGATCGGGCGGTCGATGGAGCCGTAAATCCTGTCCGGCAATTCGCCCGTCAGGTGGAAGGCCGGCACGGGGGAATAGAGAATGCCCGCCTTGAAACGCGGATCGGCATAATCTTGTAAAATTCCCTGCTCGTCGGGGAATTGCTGGCCCAATATGACCTGCGTCGTCATCGCGCCGAAAGAATGGCCGGACATGCCGCAATTCTTCCGGTCGATCATGGACGCGGCTTCGGGATGTTCCGCGAGGAATTCATCGAGATTATCAAGGACGAAAGGAATATCGCCGAACCGCGCAAGGCTGGCGGAGCGCGGTATATGCGTGGCCTTGATGATATCCCACGGATGGCCGGGCTTGCCTTCCCACAGGCTACTATCCGTCCCCGCATGCTGCACATGGAGGACGCCAAAACCATGGCCCGCAAGATAGCGCGATATAAAGGCCGCCCCGTCAACGCTGCCGCCAAGCCCGTGGCTCCAGACGATCAGCGGCAGCCCCGAAAGCCCCGCGCCTTGCGGATAATAGAGTTTCAGGCCGACCGGGCGGTTGCCGCGCACGAAATCGACGAGCGCGCCGCGCACCATTTTGATCGGATGCGGCTGATCATCGGGCGTGATATCCGCCCGCCAGAACGCGGTCATGGTTATTTCTTCCGGAATTTATCGAGGCTGACGACTTCGCCGGTTTTCTTGTCGCCGCCGTCATCGGAACCGCCGCCGGCGGGCGTGTCGTCGTCACCGCCGTCATCCGGGAAATCGCTTTCCGCGTCGTCGCCCATCGGCTGGAATTGCAGCGCGAAATTGACGGACGGATCGGCGAAAATCGTAATCGCCGCCAGCGGAATTTCCAGACGCTCCGGCACGTTGTTGAAGGAAAGGGTCACGCCCATTTTCTCGTCATCGACGCTCAAATCATAAAACTGGTATTGCAGGACGATCGTCATTTCGCCCGGATACCGGTCGCGCAGATAGGCCGGAATTTTAATGCCGGGGAAATCGGTAATGAAAGTGATATAGAAATGGTGGTCGCCCGGAAGCTCCCCCGCCTCTATCACTTCTTCAACGGCATCGCGCACGACGCCGCGGAGGGCAGACTCCACCATCCTGTCGTAGCGCAGTGTATTTTCATCGTCTTCAATCATGGCTCTATTGGTCGCAAGATCGGAATGGAAAATCAAGAGGTTCGTTTCAAGAATACGGCGCGGGGCCGAATCATGGTTTTCAGACTCGCACCCCCGAGCGCGTTTTTCCAGAAGTTTTTTGCCTATTCCGGCGGCGCTCCATGGAAAATCCCGTCGCCGCCGATCAAAGCCTGCGGAATGGGGGTGTTGAGGCGCACGCGGCTGAAATCGGAACGCTGCCGGAATTCATGCCCTTTTGCCATGACCTCCTGCGCTTTTCCGTAACTTCCCTCATAAAGATAAAGCCTGCCCAGCTCGCCGTAATACTCCGCGGCGATCGGCAATGTGTAAAGAAACCCTGCGCCGCCTTCCATCACCGCAAGCAGGCTTTGCTCATCGGCCCCTTGCGCGCGTAAAAGCCGGTATAGTCCCATCCGCGCGCCCAGATAGGCGGGATCGCGTTTTATGGCCTCGCGGTAATAGTCCTCCGGCGGCTTCGTTCCGTCCGGCACGACGCCCTCATCCACCATCGTTTGCACCAGCGCCCTGTAATAAAGGGCGGAAGGATCGCGCGGGTTAAGCCGTTCCACCGCGTCCATATAGGACACGACCTGCCCGTAAAGATTTCTTTGGTGTTCGGCGGAAAGCTTTGGCGTGTTGTGTTCCAGAATGGCCAGCGGCACGTTGACCGCCAGTAAATAGGCGCGGTAATTCATGCCGTTCGACACGCGGCCCGCCGCGTTGATATTTTCGGCGAATTCAAACATCTGTTCCTTGAACAAATCGTCCCGCGCGCGGTTGACGAAATATTCCCCCGCCACGATCCCCGTATAAAGCCATGCGAGAAGGGCAAAAGGCGCCGCCAGCAGGATCTTCGCCGCGGGGGGGGATAAAAACGCGGGCAGTTCCAGCCGTTTTTTTTGTTCCTTCAGCAATTCACCGGCGGTTAAAAACCATACGGCCAGCGCAAAACCGGACAGCATCAGCATCATGATATTATAATGGTTAAACGATACATGGCTGTGCGCGACCATCGCCGCCAGCGCGGTAAAGCAGGTTACGAGGATAATCCTGTTTGCGCTTTCCGGCTCCTCTTCCTTTTGCGCGGCGGAGGCTTTGAGCGCCCTCCATGTCCGCGCCAGCGCGGCCAGAACAAAGCCGTAAAAAAGCAGCGGCCCCAGGATTCCAAGCTCGACCCAGAATTGCAGCGGATCGTTATGGACAAGAAGAGCGCCCGTATGTTCTTCCGCCTTGCGGTGTTCGGGATAATATAAAAAGAACGTCCCCGTCCCCGTCCCAAGCCATGGGCGCTCTTTCACGATCTCCGCAGCGCCGCGCCAGATATTCAGGCGGTTATTGGACACATCGCCCTCATAAAAGCGCATCGTCCCGAACAAGCGCTCGCCCAGATCATAGCGCTTATGCGCGCCCGTTTGCATCACGCCATAGAAGGCGAGGCCGCACAGCGCCACCATCATGAAAGAGCGGCCATGCGCCTTGACGCGCGGCCATAAAAGCCAGACGAACAGCGCAAGCGCGGGCAGGGCCGCAAAGACAGGCCCGCGCGCCACCGTCGCCATCATGCCGCATAAAACAAGGCAGGCGAGAATAATGGCGGCACCCCTTTCCCGCTTTTCTTTCGCCAGCACGATCCAGCCGAACGCGCCGAACAGCGCCATCGAAAAGACCGCGCCGAGCGACGAGGGATCGTTCAGCGGATGCCGCGCCTGCCCCATGAAATAGGTGTTAAGGAAGAAAAACTGGATAACGGCCCACAAAGCGAGCGCCCCGATTATATAGGCCAGAACGCACGCCAGTTTCCTGAATAATTCAGGGCTGCCCGCGATCACGAGCGTGAAGAATGTCAGCGGGAAAACGGAAAAATAACAGGCCGCCATCAGGCTGACGGGTTTCACTTCCGACCATAGAATACTGGCCATGACGAGGAGCCAGAAGGCCCCCGCAAACCATAAAACGGGGCTGCGCGCAATTTCCCACCCGTCTTTCAGCTTTTGTCCAAGCAGCATCAACGCCCAGCCGAACATCGCAAGCACGCACAGGCTGAATAACTGCAATTGCCATGCGGACGCGGTAAAGAGCGAGGCCGAAAAAGCCAGCAGCCATAACGCCGCCGGAAGGATTATCTTGTTTTGTGTCATGGATCTTTTGTAGCAGAGCCGCCCTTGCGCCCAAACAGGGCATCGGAAATTATACAGCGCTTTTCACGGAGGGCGGGCGGACGGCGCTGTTCCGGGCAAAAAAACAGGGCCGGAAAATCCGGCCCGCAATATGGCAGTCAAACGATAATATGGGCGGTATTCTGTTGCGAGGAACCGCCCTAACCCCACCTGTGGCTGTCTAGGCCGCAGGAATTGATTTGTAACTACTAACTACCTGATAGATTAGGCAGCGATAGCAGCCAGCTGGCTGTTATCATTCGCTACGACGAAGTTATCGTTGGCATTTATATTTGCCTGACCCTGCGGACATAAAGTCCCGGCGGTATCATTCCGAACGCCATGAGTTACCTTTACCACGCGTGTCGATCCTGTTTCGGCCCCGCCATCTTGCACCGCCCCCGCAAAGGGGTTTTGAAAAATGGTGGAGCCGCCGGGCACTGCCCCCGGGTCCACGACGCTTATTCCGTAGTCACGTTTAGCGTCATAACGGGATTGCTCCCGTATCTTTAATATAGGGAAGAAAGGTTAAGAATTCAAGGAGAGAGGCAAAACCGCGTGGGGGATTAAGGGTTAAACCCGTCTTCCGGTTTCGCGCCGCGCCGCTGGGCCTCGATACGCTCGTCAACAAGGCTGTTCAGGCCGCACTGGTTGTTGTAGGCGGCCTGCATTTTCTGCCATTCGTCCGCACCGAGCCTGCTCGTAATCCGTGTTGCATCGAAAATCGGCCCGCCCGGAACCATTACCGTACAGCTATGGACGATATTCTGAACCGTCGCATGGAATTGCGGCGTTTTCGCGATGCCGTAAATAGCGCGCTCCAGCTTCCTGCCGCCCTCTGTCTGGAACGGCTCGTCAAAAGCCACCGACACCATAAAATCCGTGCGGGCAGCATCATCCGCCGCGAGCAGGGGAGGCAAAACCTTTGAAATGGCCTCAACACCGATTTCCAGCCCGTCTTTGGAGCCGTCATCGAGTAGAATATAGCCGGCACGCGAAGCGCCGCCCGATGCCTTTGCCTGAAAATCAGCCGTTACCACTTGCAGGAAGGGTTTTTGCGTCGTCATGATCACACCTTGTCCGTTTTATATGTTTTGTTATGCGTTTTACTATTGGCATTTAAACCGGTTTTGAACGCTTGCCGCCCCATACGCTTTGGCGGCATTTTGCTTATTTGGCGGAAACCCTACCCCCAAATTATGATTATGTCAATGTTTATTTGCTGGATTTTAACCTTTTAACCCTGCCCCCTTTGCAAGGTTCGGGCTATAGTCAGCCATATATAGAAAGAATCAGCGGAAAGGAACGGCCATGAAGCAATATCACGACCTGATGAAGCGCGTGCTCGAAGAAGGCGCAAAGAAAGAAGACAGGACAGGAACCGGAACGGTAAGCGTTTTCGGCCACCAGATGCGCTTTGACTTATCCGAAGGCTTCCCCATGGTCACCACCAAAAAACTGCATCTCAAATCCATTGTTCATGAGCTGATCTGGTTCCTGCAAGGCGATACCAACATCAAATACCTGACCGATAACGGCGTGCGTATCTGGAATGAATGGGCGGATGAAAACGGCGATCTCGGCCCTGTTTACGGCCATCAATGGCGTAGCTGGGCCACAGCCGACGGCCGCACGGTTGACCAGATTACCAACGTCATAGAGCGGATCAAGACCAATCCCGACGACCGCCGCCTCATCGTATCCGCATGGAATGTCGGCGAGATCCCGAAAATGGCCCTGCCGCCCTGCCACGCCTTCTTCCAGTTCTATGTCGCGGACGGCAAGCTTTCCTGCCAGCTTTACCAGCGTTCCGCCGATATTTTCCTCGGCGTGCCGTTCAATATCGCCTCCTATGCGCTGCTCACCATGATGGTGGCGCAGGTTTGCGGCCTGAAGCCCGGCGATTTCGTCCACACGTTCGGCGACGCGCATATTTACTCCAACCATATGGATCAGGTGAAGGAACAGCTTTCCCGCGAACCTTACCCGCTCCCCGAAATGCACCTGAACCCGCATGTGAAGAATATCTTTGATTTCAAATTCGAGGATTTCGAGCTGGTCGGCTATGAAGCCCACCCGCATATCAAGGGCGCGGTTGCGGTTTAAGGACGCAAAAAGGCGGGTTTTTAACGCCTTTTTGATCCCTTTCTGAACCCTTGTATGATATAATCATCGCATGATTATATTTCCCGCTGGAAGCCCGCTCGTTGATATTCTGGCCCGCGCGAAAACCATGCAGGCAAAGAACGCGCAGCCAAGGCAGCCCGCCGCGCAAATGGCTCCGCCATCCAAAACGGCACAGCAAAAGCTCGTCGATCAGCTTGATATCAGCCCGGCCCTTCAGGAAAAGCTTGATAAGTCCAACAAGGTGAACGGCTACCTTCAGCTTTTCAGCGCCGCCTTGAAATGGATCAATAAAGGCAAGGCCCTTCCGGACATAAGATCGCAGCTGGACAAGCTGGAGAATAGCGGCCAGACGGCTACCAAGGTCGATACCCGGATTTAACCCCCTTTATAAATGGCCTCATTGATAACCGCGGGTAATAACCTGCAAGCGCGGAGCCGCATGGGCCGAGTTCTCCGCATCCCTCGAAGCCGGCTTTTTCCAGAGCGCGGATGGACAAAGCCGCCGCGTTTTCCTATTCTCCTCTCCCATGAAACCAGTCATATCCCTCGTCGTCGCCGCCGCCGATAACAATGCCATCGGCAAGGACAACGCCATGCCGTGGCACATCCCCGAAGATTTCAGGCATTTCAAAGCCATAACCATGGGCAAGCCCTGTATCATGGGCCGAAAGACGTTTGAATCCATTCTGGCGCAGCTCGGCAAGCCCTTGCCGGGCCGCGTCAATATCATCGTCAGCCGGAGCAATTACCAGCATGGCGGCGCGCTGACCTGCAAGGATCTGGAAGAAGCCATCGAACAGGCGGCAAAAACGGATACGGATGAAATCTGCATTATCGGCGGCGCGCAAATTTACGCGCAGGCCCTTCAAAATAATTGCGCGGATAAAATCTACCTGACGCGGATTCACAAAGACGTCGAAGGCGACGCCTTCTTCCCCGCCCTCGGCCCCGAATGGGTCATCGCGGAAGAAGACCCCCATGATGGATTTTCCTTCCAGCTATATGAAAAGCTGCAAGGCCGAACAAGCGGCTCCGCCTTACCGCTCTAAAAGGGATCATATCAAGCTGAGCTGGGCGATTCTTCTCATGCCTACGCGTCTTTGCCTTACGGAGGGATCATCCTCTTCCATGGATTTTGGATATTTGCGTTCGGCTTTCACCGGCAGGTAATTCGCCATATAGGGTTTCAAAACAGACCCATCCATTTTCAATTTATCGGCGGGCCTATCCAGAATGGAGATCCCGCCTTCACGCCGAAGGATTTCCTGAATATGGGAAGAAACATCGGCCAGCGTGCCGCCGACCAGATTTCTGGACGGTTCTTGCAAAACCACATTCCGGTAATCTTCCATGACGGGAAGAGCCGCTTCAAGAAAGGCAATAATATTTTGCGCAGTTTTCTCCGCGGTTTGCGTGGCCTCTTGGCTGCGCGCAAGATGGCTGCGTGTATCATACGCAAGACTGGCGGCCCACACAGCGAGGTCGGCGACCGGATGCTCTTTCGTATCGTGCCCGTCGCGGCAAACCGAAACGCCGGCAAAGACCACGCCATTTAGAGCCGCATATATTTCGGAAAGCCCCGCTTTCATCTTACTCTTCCCTCCACACCAGACTGCTTTTTTCATAAAACACCGAATGCATTTTGTCAAAAATTATTTGGACTAATCAGTCCAGCCATTACGGGTTGACGGCAGGTTCGGGCCAAACAGGCGCACCCGCCATCCCTTCAATCCCCAAAGGAGGACTTCCGCACAAGCTTAAAATTTTTCAACGGGAATGAACGATACCAGCAGAAATCATCCTAGATTTTCTATAAGAGAGCGCGCGATATTAGCATAACTATCTTCGGCAGGGCGTTTGCCGCGATCAGAATCCTCGCGGATTCGAGCGCTTAACGGCACTCCGCCCAAAAACGGAACGCCCCGTTTCGACGCTTCCTCCCGCGCCCCGCCATGGCCGAATATATGTTCTTCATGGCCGCAATGAGAGCAAATATGCATGGACATATTTTCTATTAAACCCAGTACCTTGATATTCGTTTTCTCAAACATCGCTATCGCCTTGCGGGCGTCGATGAGGGCGAGATCCTGCGGTGTCGAAACGATCACGGCGCCGGTCACCGGCACTTTTTGCGCGAGGGTCAGCTGGACATCCCCCGTTCCGGGCGGCATGTCGATAATCAGGAAGTCGGACAGGCCCGCATCATTTCGCCACGCTACGTCCCGCAACATCTGGTAAAAGGCCGTCTGCACCATCGGGCCGCGCCAGATCATCGGCTTTTCCTCTTCCACTAAAAACCCCATCGACATGAGTTTCAGCCCATGCGCCTCCAGCGGAACAAGTTTTCCGGAATCGTTGAGAGGGGGCTTTTGCCCGCCCGCGCCGGTAAGAACCGGAATCGAGGGGCCGTAAATATCGGCGTCCAGCAAAGCGACCTCATAGCCCATGGCCGCGAGGGAGGCGGCCAGATTAAAGGCGCAAGTCGATTTCCCGACGCCGCCCTTGCCGCTGCCGACCGCGATGACGTGGCGGAACGGGAGGGTGAGAGGCGGATTTTTGGCCATGCCGTGCGGATCGGCCTGCGCCGCCCGCCCCCGTTTGGCCCCCGCCTCTTCCGGCCCGCGCTCTGCCGTCAGGATGACATCCGCGCCTGCCACGCCCTCTATGGCGCGGACACGGCGCTCCGCCGCAGCCCGCAAATCCTCCATCGCCGCCCCCATGGAAGGCGGCACCTCCACGATAACGAGCGCATGGCCGTCCGGCGCGACCTCCACAGTCGCCCCCGCGAGCGGCGTAAAAGATTCGCCCTGCTCCGCGGCGAGGGTTTCAAGCGCTTGCACTATCTTTTTTTCGAGAGAATCCATCGTTGATACATACCGATATAGGGGTTGTCCCCGGTTGAAAAAGCTTTATCCTTATGGCCTATTACACTCCATCACGCCTATAGGCGCAACAAGGAACGGATAAAGCTCATGGCTTGGGACGAAGACGGCGGAAACAAGGATAAAAACCCGTGGGGCAGCGGGAGAACCGCCGGCGGCGGGAATAAGGGCCCCCGGAATCCTTGGGGAAGCGGCCAGGGCGGCGGTTCCGGCGGCGGCAATCACGGCGGGGGCGGACGCGGCCCCGGAGGCCCCGGCGGGCCGGATTTCGACGACTTCCTGAACCGCATGCAAGGCGGCATGAAGACTATCTTTCCGGGCAATCTCGGCGGGGGCGGACGCTATATCTTCCTCGGCGCGGCGGCGCTTGCCGCCCTTTGGCTCGCCAGCGGTTTTTATATCGTCAATCCGGGGGAACATGCGGTCGTCAAGCGTTTCGGCGCATGGAACCGCACAGTCGCGCTTGAAGGTTTGAAATACCATCTTCCCGCCCCGATTGAATCGGCCGCAAAATTCAAGGTCAACGAGATCCGCACCATGAATATCGGCTTTATCGGCCCTGCGGGACGCGGCGGCCCCGGCGCGGGGATCCGCGACGTTCCGGAAGAAAGCCTGATGCTGACCTCGGACTTCAACATCGTCGATCTCGATTTTGTCGTGCAGTGGAATATTTCCTCCGCCGAAGACTTCCTCTTTAATATCCAAAATCCCGAAAACACGCTCCGCAAGGTCGCCCAGAGCGCCATCCGCGAGGTGGTCGGGCAAACGCGCATGTTCCCGGTCATCACCACGGAGCGCGGCGCGGTCGCCGAAAAATCCAAGGCCATCATGCAAAATATCCTGAATGAGTACGGCGCGGGCATTAACATTACGCAGGTTCTTTTGAACTCGGCGGAAGTCCATCCCGACGTCCAGAGCGCCTTTCAGGATGTCCAGAGCGCGAAACAGGACGCCGAAGACGTGCAAAACCGCGCGCAAGCCTACCGTGAAGACATTATTCCAAAAGCGCGCGGCGCCGCGACGAAAGTCAGGCAGGAGGCCGAAGCCTACCGCGAAGCCGTTATCGCCCGCGCGACCGGGGATGCCGATCGCTTTAATTCCGTCCTTGCGGCCTATCAGTCCGGGCAAGACGTGACCAAGGAGCGCATGTATATCGAAACGATGGAAAGCATCCTTGCGAACGCCCAGAAAATCATCCTTGACGATAAAAGCAGCGGCGGCGGCGGCGTTGTCCCCTATCTTCCGCTGAACGAACTCTCGCGCACGGCGCCAGCCGCGGGCGGCGACACGAACGCAGGCGGCAATCCCGCCCCAAGCACGCAAAAAGCCGGAGGCACGCAATAATGAATAACAAGCTCACCTTTTTGCTCATCGCCGCGGGCTTTTTCCTCGTCGCCGTTTCGCAGACCATCTTTATCGTCGATCAGACCCAGCAGGCGATCGTCCTCCAGCTCGGCCAGCCCGTCGGCGACGTCCGCCAGCCCGGCCTGCATTTCAAACTGCCGATGGTGCAGGAAGTGCGCTATTACGATCGCCGCATCATTTCCATCGATCCGCCGCCGGAACAGATGGTTATCGCCAGCACCAATATCCGCCAGCCGGAAAGCGTCCTGCGCGCGGCGCCAAGCACGCCCCCCGCCCCCGCAGATAACGACGCGCTGGCCGCGGACGGAAGCGGAGAGGACGCAGAAGAAGCCGCCGCTGCGGATGAAGAAGCCGGAGAGGACGAGCCCACCGCCAGCCCGCTGGAAACCGGCACGAAAGACGAGATCGTCATCCCGCCCATCAGCAATGTGAGCGGGGAGCCGATTATCGTCGATTCTTACGCCCGTTACCGCATCAGCGACCCGCTGCAATTCATGAAGACCCTGCACAGCATCGACAATGCCAACAGGCGGATTGAAAGCATCGTTGACGAGGCGACGCGGACGGTTCTCGGCAAGACGACGCTGAAGGAGCTTTTGTCCAGCGACCGCACCCGCGTCATGGCGGAAATCAACCAGCGTTTGAACGACAAGATCAAGGAAGACAAGATGGGCATCCAGATTGTCGATGTGCGGATCGTCCGCGCCGATCTCGGCCCCTCGCTCCGCGATTCTACCGTGCGCCGGATGATCTCCCAGATGCTGGAGCGCGCGACGGAAACGCGGGCGCATGGCGAACAGCTCGCGCTTGAAATCCGCTCCCGCGCCGAACGCGAACGCACCGTCATCCTTGCCGAGGCGGGCCGCGACGGGCAGATTTTCCGCGGGGAAGGCGACAATACGGCGATCCAGACCTATGCCGAAGCTTTCAACAAGGACAAGGAATTCTATTCCTTCATGCGTTCCATGGAAGCCTACCGGAACACGCTGGCCGATCCCGACACGCGCCTCATCCTCTCCCCGCAGAGCGATTTCTTCCGCTATTTTGAAAACAGGAAAGCCCGTTAAGCGCCGGACGGAAAGTCATAATCATATCAAAAGGCCGCCCGCGTTAAGGCGGCCTTTTTTATACCCTCTTTCCGCGCCTAATATTGCGCTGTTTCCGGCGGTGCTTTATTGACCGCACGCGGCGTTGCCCCTACATTACCATGCACAGTTTCAGACAATTAAGGATGTGAAGGCACTTTGATCATGCGCAAATATATCGGACTTTTTACTGTTCTCGCCCTGCTCGCAGCCGCCAGCATTCCCGCCATGTGTCACGCCATGAGCGAAGCCGAAAAGGCGGAAAAAACCGCACCGCCGCAGGCCGCGCCGGAAGCCGCCGCAAAAACCGCAAAAGAAGAAACAGCGGCGAGCGTACAAGCGCCCAAGGCCCCGCTTGCAGAATCTCCCGCACGCAGGCAGCCGGAAGCAAACCGCCCCGCCGCCCCGTCCCCCATTCCGCCGGGCGCGCCCTATTCCTTTGCCGATATCGCCGAGGATTTAATCCCCGCCGTCGTCAATATTTCATCGACCATGAAGGCCCGCGCTCCCTCCACCTCGCTGGAAGAGACCTTCCCCGACATGCCGCAATTCCCGCCGGGTTCGCCCTTTGGCGACTTCTTTGAAGAATTCCTCGGACGCCGCGGCGAAGGGGGCGGCGCGCCGGCCATCCCGCCCGCCTCCCTCGGCTCCGGTTTCGTGGTCGATGCCAGGCAAGGGCTTATCGTGACGAACAACCATGTCGTGAAAGACGCCGAAGAAGTCCGCGTCACCTTTCAGGATGACAGCACCATCCCCGCCAAAATCATCGGCAAGGACGAGAAAATGGATCTCGCCGTCCTGAAAGTCGAAACGGACAAAAAGCTGACGCAAGTCGAATTCGGCGATTCCGACCGGTTGCGCGTCGGCGACTGGGTTCTCGCCATCGGCAACCCGTTCGGCCTTGGCGGCACTGTCACGGCGGGCATCATCTCCGCCCAGCAGCGCGACATCAATGCGGGGCAGTATGACGATTTCATCCAGACGGACGCCTCCATCAACCGCGGCAATTCCGGCGGGCCGATGTTCAACCTGCAAGGCGAGGTTATCGGAATCAACACGGCCATCTTCTCTCCGTCCGGCGGCTCGGTCGGGATCGGCTTTGCCATTCCGGCGAACCTTGCCAAGAATGTCGTGACGCAGCTGATTGAATTCGGCAAGACGCGCCGCGGCTGGATCGGCGTGCGCATCCAGACCGTGACGGAGGAAATCGCCGAAAGCCTCTCCCTGCCCGACGCGCATGGCGCGCTTGTCGCCAGCATCACCGAAGGCGGCCCCGCGGCGAAAACAAAGCTGAAGGCCGGCGATGTTATCGTCGAATTCGACGGCAAGAAGGTCAATGCCATGCGCAACCTGCCGCGCATCGTCGCCGAAACCACCATCGGCAAGACGGTGAAATTCACCTATATAAGGGGCGGCAAGCGCATCACGGACACGATCACCGTGGACGAGCTTGAAAAGGCCGAGGAAGAAGGCCTTCTGGACGCACAGCCCGCGCCGGCCCAGAAACAGCCATCCGAAGGGGTGGAGCTGACTGATCTCGGCATAAATATCGGCTCGCTCAGCGAAAGCACGCGCCGCGCCTTCAGCGTTCCCGCGGATATTGAAGGCGTCATCGTCCTGAAAACCGATCCGGCGGGTGAAGCCGCCTCCAAGGGCATTGCCGTCGGTGACGTCCTTGTCGAGATCAATCAGGAAGCCGTCACCACGCCCAAACAGGCCGAAGACCTGATCGCCGGGGCGAAAGAAGAAGGGAAATCTTCCGTTCTTTTGCTTGTCGGACGGGAATCCGATATGCGCTTTGTCGCCTTGCGGTTTAAGAAATAATTGCAATTCATCCCCCGCCCGTCTATCGGATGGGGGATGAAGAAGCCCGTCCACATTATCGCCGGCCCGACGGGGAGCGGAAAATCCACCCTTGCGATCGAACGCGCCCGCGCGGCGGGCGGCGCCGTCATCAATGTTGATTCCCGCCAGATATACGATGCGCTTCCCATCCTCACGGCCCAGCCAAGTGCCGAAGAAAAGGAACAGGCGCCGCATTATCTTTATGGGGAGCTTCACCCAAACGACGCCTGCTCCGCCGGAAACTGGCGCGAAATGGCGATGCCGCTCATCGAACGGTTGCTAGCGGACGGGATAATACCGGTTATAACGGGCGGTACGGGGCTTTATATCAAGGCCCTTATCGAAGGGCTTCCGCCCATTCCGGACGTCCCGACGGCCATTCGCGCGGAAGCGGTGAAGCGGCAGGAAGAACTCGGCAACCCCGCTTTTTATGAAGAGCTGCAAAGACGCGATCCGCAAACCGCCGCCCTTTATCACCCGATGCACACGGCCCGGCTAGTCCATGCGTGGGAGATATTGGAGGCCACGGGCAAGCCGCTCGCGCAATGGCAGGCCATGCCAAAGAAAGCGCCGCCGGAGGACTGGGCGTTTGACGTCACCATCCTGATGCCGGACAGGGGGACGCTGAACGAGCGCTGCGACAAACGCTTCCACGCCATGATGGCGGCGGGCGCGGCGGAAGAGCTTGCGGCCTTTGACGCACAAACGGAAGCGGGCCTGATTTCACCGCAATCCATCATGCACAAGACAATCGGCGCAAAGCCGCTGCGGGCATGGCGGGACGGGCATATCAGCCGCGATGAGGCCGTCATGCTGGCCCAGCTCGAAACACGCCAATATGCGAAAAGGCAATCCACATGGTTCCGCAACCAAATCAAGCCGCGGGAGAATATCGCCGCCATAACGATCCTCTCATAGGCCGAAAAGAACAAGCCCGCACAAAAAACCTTCGGGGGCCGTTTGAAATTCTCCTTACATGCGCCGCAAAATCCGCGCCCCCCTTCTTTCATGCAAAAGAGCCTTGGCATTCGCGTGATTGTGCTCGTGGCGCTCCTTACGGAGGCGCTGCCACTCTGACACGATCATCGCCAAGCATCAGACAGCGCCCCTGAAAATCCTTTCCGGGGCGTTTTTTATGCTTTTGCGGCAAGGCGCATAATGAAATGATCCTGTCCGCCGGCCCCACCAGTACGGCAACAAGCTAGTCTAGCGCGGCGGGCGCGCGCCCCGCTTCAGGGCCGCCCTAGCTGCGCCGGAAAGAAAGCCATGGAACTCTTTTTCCGCATGGCCCGTATGCAAGCCATACGGGGAAATAAAGAAAAGGAGAGTCGTCATGGCACTAAAAATGACGCTATGGGCCTTTGCCCTTTTATTCATCGCGACAATCTGGAACGCCGTAACCGCCTATAGCGGCATGGGCGACATGAATGTTCAGGGCAGGTTCCAGACGATCGGCCTGCTTGAGGACGAGCGGGAGGTCGCTGCCTTCCCCCTGCCGCCGCACAAACCTGAATTTAATTATACGGTCGCGGCCTATTAGCCGTTATACAGGCGCTTGTTCGGGATTGCGCATATGGGCGAATTCCTTCGTTTTCGGCACCAGCGCTTTTACCGGATCATCCTTAATTCTTTTCACAAGCCTGTCGAGATCGCCGCGCGTTTTTACCGTGGCAAGGTGCCGGTCGGCGAACTCATAGCCGTCCGCTTCCGCATTTAAGCATGCGAATATAACAACACCGCTTTCCTGAACCTGGATGAAAGGCTTATAATCCCTATCCAGATCAATATCCATGGCCTGCGATGTTCTTTTGGGGATAGGGTAGAAATATATCTCCTCCACCATTATGTACTTTCCCATAGCCTCGTAACGCTCATCTTCGGGAAGGCTCCGCCAAGCTTTGACGCGTTCATCTAAACTTTGCGATGAGAGAATATCCTTATCTAGCGGATGGCATTCCTCTATTGTCGCGACAAAAGTACAGTTACGACCGTAAAAATCAGGATACAAGGCCGCAATAGCGGCGGGGAAAATTTCCGCCAGTTCATCGGAGATTGTTTTAAAACCGACCGGCTGATCTTTTTTCCTGCCCGTCGCTTTATTGAATTCTGTTAATGTCATGGTTCTACACCTCCCTCTTTGAGGGCTATATATAAACAACGCAACATTATGTCAATGATAAAATGTATGACTTGGGGCCTCTTTTATCTTTAAATCATTATCATGGTTAAGAAAAAGCAATCCGGCTGGCAAAGCGTTGACGGTACGGGGCCGCCCGCAATTCCATGTGGAAACGCACGGGCCTGGGATGGCCGATGGCGGCCGCACAGGCACCGCCGCCATGGCGCGCGGAACAAAAGAGATTTAATGTTAAAAATACAAAGGAGAGAATCATGAAAAAACTACTGCTTATCGCCGGATGCATGTCCGCCCTTGCCTTGGGCGCCTGCGTATCGCAACAACAGGCCGACGCGAGGCTGGCCAAGGGCTGTGAAGCCGCAACGGGGGCCATGCTTGAGCCGCGCACCATCAAGGACGTCCGGGGCTTCACCGCCGAAGAGGATCGCAGCGAAGGCAGCATCCACCGCCGCATCAAGCTCACCTATGTCGAGAATGACGATTTCGCGGAATCGGAGCATGTTTCCGAATGCCTGTTTTCACAGCAATGGGGCTTCTTTAAAACCGCCCATGCCGCGCTACTTGAACAGCTTATCGTGAACGGGCAATTGGTCGGTAAAAAGGGCGGTGTTATCGTCGGCAGCATGGATGATTTCTTAAAGCTGAGCGGCCACGCGGAATCCGCAATGGGCCAATAGAACCGCCCTTATAAAACGTGATCCGGCACCGCCTCGAAGCCGAACATTCCATCGAGGAAGCCGGTAAAAAGCGGCGCAGCATGATGCCATGGAACGGCAAGAACAAGCTGGCCGATAAAGCAAAGAATTAAAACGGGCCAAGCCCTTACAAAAAACAGGCCGGGACTTCCAGCCTGTTTTTTATATTCCGGAATTAACGCCCCATTAGCGCATTTTGGAACGCACCGCGTCACGAAGGCTTTGCGGTTTTTCCTCTTTTTCTCCTACGGGCCGAACGGGGGCTCCACTCATGGCGTCAACCGCCACAGGCCTGTCACGAATGATAATCGTCTGGTGCATTGTTTCGTCAGGGTCATACGCCCCTTCCCCGCCCACGGGGCTTTCAATGATAGTTTCCACGCTCACCTGCCTGTCCCCTGCCTCATCGGAAAAAGCCGCCGCCATGGTGGGAGCCATAAAGAACGCCATCAGGATGTAAGCGATCTTCCTCATCATTGCCTCGCTTTCCAAATAGTTTTTATCCTCTATACTAACGGGCGCAGAACGAATAAGTTCTCCTTAAAAAAAATCATTTCTTCCGGCGGTAAAGCAGTAAATATCCGATGAATTTCCAAGAAAAAACAGATAGCGCCATGCAGGATAAAAAGGCCCCTATCCTCCCTCCCGCTCCGCCCGTGCCGATAGCGGCGGATAATCCTTTTCTTGGCATGGCTTGCGCCATTGGCGCTTTTTTTATGTTTTCGATCATGAATGTTTTCGCCAAGCTTTTATCCGAGCAGCACCATATCGTCGAAATCGGTTTTTACCGCAATCTTATCGCCCTGATGCCCATGCTCTTTCTTGTCTATGCGATGGGCAAGCGCGAAATCCTTATTATCCGCACAAGCACCTATAAAATTATCGCGCGCTCCGTTATCGGCACGATAAGCCTTGTCGCGACCTTTTGGGCCTTTTCGCTTATGCCCATGGCGGATACGACCGCTTTTCTTTTTACCTCGTCCTTGCTGGTTCCCGTATTCGGATTTTTTTTCTTGAAAGAACATGTCGGGAAATACCGCTGGAGCGCCGTCCTTATCGGCTTTGCGGGAGTCCTCGTCATGGTGCAGCCATCGGGAGAGGTCAACATGATCGGCATCTCTGTCGCGCTTTCCGCCGCTACCATGCATGCGGGGCTGCAAGTGCTTTTGCGCTCTCTCGGCAAAACCGAAAAACCGGAAACCGTGACATTCTATTTCCTTTTTATCGGGACATTCGTATCGCTTATCCCCATGCCGATCGTTTTCAGCATGCCTGCATGGAACGAGATTCCTTTTATTCTGGGGCTGGGACTGACAGGCGTCGTCGCGCAATTCCTGCTCTCCCTCGCCTATAAATATGCGGAAGCCTCCACCGTAACCGTCTTTAATTATTCAGGGATTATCTGGGCCACGCTGTTTGGCTGGATGGTCTGGAACGAATGGCCGAATGAAGCGATCGTCACAGGCGGCATCATCGTTATCGCCTCCAATATCTTTATCGTCTACCGCGAACACAGGCTCGCCCAAAAAGCGCGGGCGACGGTGCAGAAAATCGAAACAATCTAGCCGTAATGGTCTGGGCAGGAAGAATTCGCCCATAGGGTATAATGAAGCCATTGCTTTATTCAGGGCGTTACCGGTAAGTTTATTCGATCTGCAGCCCGTCTTTCGTGAACAGCCCAATCTGTTTTTTCGTGTTCCAGTCATAGAGCAGGATTGTCGGATTCTGCCCTCTTTCCGTGATGCCGTAAACCGCATCGACGCTGGTTATCACGCGGCGCTTGTCAAATCCGCCAAGCCGGTAAAAATTCGACCCGACGACAAGGGTCGGCACGCCGTTCGTGAAACGCTGTTCGCGCAAGATATCGGCGCGAAAAAAACCGTCAATAAGCGCCATGTCGCTGGCGCTCTGCGCGACCCAATCCTGCACATACCAATCTTCATTGGCCCATTGCTGGTTCTGGGTTTCCCTGCCGCTTTCAAGGTAGGGATTGTATTTCTTATATTCCTGCCACGATGTCCTGTCTTTCGTCCAGAGATAGGGCGTGGCCGCATAGCTGTCGGCCCGCGCCGTGCCGGAAATGCCCGTGAGGGCGCCGGAAGAAAGTAAAATCCCCATGCAGATCAGATGGTTAATTTTCATCGCCGCGCCAACCCGTCCTTCCGGTAAAACATTAACATTCAATTCAGCCGATCCATGTTATTCTATAATGATGATAGGCGCCATATCAACAGCACTGTCCGGCATCGTGTCCGCCACCAAAAAAGCGGACGGGGCCGCGCATAATATCGCCAATGCCGCAACGCCGGGCCGCGAGGTCAATCTTGCACAAGAGGCCGTGGATTTAAAAATTGCCGAAATCGCCTTTAAGGCCAATGTTAAGATCTTAGAGGCGGCTGACGAGATGGCAAAGGAAACCGGCCGCCTGTTCGATAAAAAAGTCTAAATTTAGTCCTCTTTTTCCTTGCTATTTTTTGCCCCTGGCGCTAATTGATAACCGTTATCAATTAGAGGTGTATGATGCCTGTTTCCAACGGCCTGTGCCAGCAAGCGCAAAGCGCGTTCAAGCCGGTTCCGCAAGATAGCGCGGCGCCCCTGATGCCGGAAATTTTTGAAATCGGCAATGCGCCCAAAACAAAAGCCGTCAAAGAAGACGCGCGCCCGGTTCCTGCCGTCAACGCCCCTTATATCTATAAGGTCAGCCGCATGCGGTTGTGGCAGAGCTATCTTCTTGCCATGGGGCATGGGGGGCTTTTCATCGACGAAACAATCCCGCTTGTCTATGAAGGCGATAGATATGGCGATGAAAGCATCAATGAGGATCCGCAAGCAGCCAAGGTCATCAAGGAAGCGCAGCAGAAAAAGCGGGATGACCACGCGCATAATCCGAGCGTATTTCTATCCAAGTTTATGACGGATCTCCACTGGCTTGACAAGGACGGCAACGCCGAACGCATCATGGAGCCGGAAAAGATCAAAGTCTTTCCCGCCGGCAAAAGGCTGGTCTGCACCTATGAGCCGCTGATGGTCGAGTATAAGCCCGACAAGGAAACGCTGAAATTTTCAATCCTCGGCATTGAAGGCGATATCAATCACGATCTTGCGAAAACAAGCGAAGGCTATGTCAACAACGTCCTGATAGAAAATATCAAGGGCGCGATGCTTCTCGTCGGCAACGCCAAGGCGAGCGGCTGGGAGAAAATCAATTTCGGCGACACAACCGACCCGTTGAAGCGCTATGCGCTGAAAATTGCATGCGACTATCTGGATGTCGATTGCTCGGATGAAATCATCGATATGGACGCCTTGCCCAAACATACTATTCTCGGCGAAAATATTGCGGCTTCTGCGGAAGGCGCGCGGGAAAATTATATGGGCTCGCCCTTTGAAACGCTTGCCTTTAAACGCACGGAAGAAGCCCCGAAGCAAAAAAAGAAATTCGACGCGGACAAGATTTACGAGGCGGCTTTAGGATTATAAGCCCGTTTATAAAAGCTATAGCCCGCGCAATAGAATAAAGGAAAAGAGTTCGCCATGTTGGAATCCATTGACATCCTTACGCCCAGCAATGACAACGCGACCCGCATTTTTATCCTTAACGGATTGAATACGATCGAGGAAAAACACAGCTTTATCCTTCAGCCCGCACGGGGAGAAAATGAAGTAACCGCACGCATAAGGCTGGCGGGCGAAGCGCTTGAAGCCCGCATCCCTCTGGCCGCAAAACTTATCAAAACCCCCTATTTTTCCAAAGTCGTCTGTTTGTCGGTGGATGGTACGGACTGCATCGCCCTTACCGCCAAGGGCGGGGTTTCATGGGATCAACAAACAGGACACCGTGCAACGCTGGAAAACACCATTCAAAAAGTGCTGGAAACCGGCCTTGAAAGCTCCGGCAGGCTTGCCGGAAAAACCGTGCATGCGAACGGCTATGATCATTCTGCCTTTGAAGATGAAATACGCGAATTTATCGAGATGCACGAGCTTCAAAAGAGAGTTTCCGCGGATGGCGGCACATTGACCTATAAACAATTTTCACCGGACAAGGGCGAGCTTGTTCTTGTTTTCGGCGGGGCCTGCGCATCAGCCGCGACATGCGCCGGATCACAAATCATGAGCCGTAACTGGATTGCCGAAGGCGCCCTTATGCGCTTTCCGGGTCAGGTGCGGAAAGTATCGTTTGAAACCGCGCCGGACTGAAATTCTTTAAAGGAAAAATCCAGCCTCCTTACGCAAGGGGGCTTTCTTTTGCCCCGGCGAAGCAGACGCAACCTAGATCGTGCGGGTCATAACGGGGCCTTTGAAAATAATCCCTTCTGTCGGACAGCATCCTTTTGTGCCGTCGCAGCCCGCACATTTGCCGAATTCTTTTTTAAATTTGCTATCATTGGGATCGCTGGGGTGGACCACGATGATATTTTTCCAATCTTTACCCTTCGGCTCGCCAATATCGGACGGCCTATCAGGCAGGCGTTCAACCTGAATCGGGCCTTTATCGGGTTCGACATGCCAGATCTCGACCTTTCTTTCAGGAATGACCGGCCCGCGTTGTTCGGGAATCTTAAATTCAGGATCCCTTTCGCGGGGAGCGGGCGGGCTATAAGGGGCCGCATCATTGCGGCGGGGTAAAGCCCCCTCACCCGCATCACCATTGCGGAAAGCGCGTTCGCCGCCGCCTTGCGGCATATGGGGCGTTCCCCTTGGCGTTGATTGCGGCGCTTCCGGCGTATGAGCGGGCGCAGTATAGGCGGGGGCTGTTTGAGGCGCCACGTATGCAGGCGGCCCGGCAGGATTTTGCGAAGGCACATGCCGCGGCGGAGGAACAGCAATAGTGTCGGTGACACTGACAGGGGAAACCGGCGGTGGCGGTGGCGGCGCGGCTGTTGTTACTGCGCGCTTCTCCGCCGCGGCAATGCCTGCTGTGTCACCACTATTCCCTGCTTTCGAGGCGCCATTGTGAGATGAGGCCGCCGTCGTCCCATATGCCGTCTGTGCCGCCCGTGCCGGAGGCGCGGCGGGAGTTGATTGCGGTTCTGCATAAGCGGGTGGAGGCGCAACAGCGACCTGCCGCACATTATCGGCTTGCGGCGGCGGTTGATGTTGCGCTGTATTTTGCGAAGCCTGCGGCTCCGCTCTTTGCGGATATATTGCCGGTGTTTCCGGCATGGCCTGTGCCGCTTGTGGCTGCACCGCGCTTTGTTGCGGCGCTTGGACAGGCGCGATAGAAGGAACCGCCGGAACAGCCCCGATAATTTGCGCTTGCGGGGCAGGTTGCACGGGCTGCGCGGCCACAGAAGGCGCGGATTGAACGGCCGTCTGCACAACCGCCTGAGATTGTGCCGCCACCTGTTGCGGGGCCTGCACCGCCACGGCGGCAGGAGAAGCGGAAGAAATATCCGCCGCACCGCTTGTTACAGAAGCGGCAATCGCGGCAGGCTTCGCCGCAATTTCGGCAACAACCGGGGCCGCCGGAACAGCCTGAATATTTTGCGCTTGCGAGGCAGGTTGCACAGTCTGCGCGGCCACAGAAGGTGCGGATTGAACGGCCATCTGCACAACAGCCGCCTGTTGCAGGGCCTGCGCCGCCGCGGCGGCTGGGGAGGCAGATGAAACATCCGCCGCTCCGCCTGTCACAGATGCGGCAATCGCGGCAGGCTTCGCCGCAATTTCAGCAACAACTGGAGTCGCCGGAACAGCCTCGATAATTTGCGCTTGCGGGACAGGTTGCGCGGTCTGCGCAGCCACAGAAGGCGCGGATTGAACGGTTTCCTGTGCCGTTGCCTGAGGTTGGGCCACCGCCTGTTGCGGGGCCTGAGCCGCCGCGGCGGCTGGGGAAGCGGAAGAAACATCCGCCGCTGCGCCCGTCACAGAAGCGGCAGTCGCGGCGGGCTTCGCCGCAATTTCCGCCGTAACCGAAGCCGCCGGAACAGCCTGAATATTTTGCGCTTGCGGGGCTGTTTGCTGAACAGAGAGCGTGGCCGGGGCCGCTTGCGGCGCGGCGACGGGGCGATCCATCACGGCGTTTACGGCCTTGACGAGCGCGGGCGGCATTTGTTCCGTTGTGCCAAGCATCTGGATGGCCTGGACAACGGCCATTTTCGCCTCCATCGCCTTTTCGGGCGCGGCTGCGGCGGCCTGAGCCGCGACCTGCACAACCTCACGCACGGCGGGAGATTGCTCCATCGCCTGACGAATCGATTCGACCTGTGATGGCGGCGGCTGTGACGGTGACGCGGACGCGCCGCCATTGTCATTTTGCGCCGTTACCATCACCTGTGACAAGGTGGAAAGAGCGTTTTCCGCCTGCGCGTCCAGCTTGTTCAAATCCGCGCCGCTCCTGACGCCGAGATAAAGAAGGATTTTCTTTTTACCGCCGGCGGCAAAAATATCATCCTGCGCCATTTGCGCACTCGTCGTCGTCACCTGACCGTGAATGGTCAAATGCATGACACGGCGGCTTGCGCCGTCATCATGGATGCCGTCCGCGTCAATGGCGATAAGGGAAAAATCTTCATGCTCCGGCAGATCGGTCAAAGGCCGTTCCGTTACGGCGACGCGGCCATATATCTGGCTGACATTCTTTTCACCGGCAGAACGCCCGACCGTTTCGCCGGTATAATCAATAAGGGGCGCAATATGTTCGCGCACGCGGCTTTCAACATCGGCAAGGCGCAGGTTGAATTGCTCGGCGATATAGCTGACGACCTCTTCGACGGATCCTTCCGTTTCAAAATCCGTCGCAAGACCGTTTTCGTGAAGCTTGATAAACTCGCCCGCGGCGAAGCGCACTGCGTCTTCGTCCCATTTCCGCTCCGCCGCATCTGTACGCCGGGCGAAAGAAACATAGTCATCTTTAAAAGCACGAAGAGCGTTCATGAAACCCCGCCATTACCGTTTTTATTGGCCGAAAATATTTGAGAGTCATTCTCAATCGCAAGAGAGTCATAGCACAAGAACGATGCCGGTAAAAGAATTCTCGTGGCGATGCTGCCGCTTACGAGTCCTTGTTTTACGCCCTTTTTTTAAATAGTACAAATAAAGTCTTCATTCGTATAAAACCACTACACGAACAATTTCTTTACTCAGTCCAGATTTCATGCTAACCAATTAAAATCATAAGGAAATACGCCATGATCCGACCAAAGTCAGACCATAGTCATGACCATCACAGGCATGAAGATGGCCATATCCGGCTGCTGAAAAAACACAGCCTTAGCATCACACCCGCGCGGCTTGCCATTCTCAAGGCCCTGGACGCGCACCCCCATGCGGATGCGGACACTATCTTGAAATATGCACGGGGAAAAATCAGCACGCTTTCCAAACAGGCCGTTTACGACAATCTGCACGTGCTGACCGAGAACCATATCCTGCGGGTGATCCAGCCAATGGGCCATCCGGCCCGTTACGAAACGCGCGTTTGCGACAATCATCACCATCTTGTTTGCCGCACATGCGGCGCGGCGGCGGATGTCGATTGCGCATCACATGACCGCCCATGCCTTACGCCGCCGCAAACACATGGCTTTATATTGGAGGAAGCGGAAGTGATTTTCTGGGGCCTCTGCCCCTCATGCCAAAATAATTCAACCACAAAACCATAAGGAGAAAACCATCATGGATAAAACCAAACCCGCAATAATAACGACAACGGCGGGCGCACCTTTACCTGACAACCAGAATTCCATGACGGCGGGCCAGCGCGGCCCCGTCTTGCTGCAGGACTATCAACTTATTGAAAAACTCGCGCACCAGAACCGCGAGCGCATACCGGAACGGGCCGTTCATGCCAAAGGCTGGGGCGCGTTCGGGACGTTGAAAATTACCGGCGATATCTCCGCTTATACGAAGGCGCTAGTTCTTCAGCCCGGCGCGGAAACGCCGCTGCTCCTGCGCTTTTCTACCGTTGCGGGCGAAGCGGGCGCGGCAGATGCCGAACGCGACGTGCGCGGCTTTGCGCTTAAATTCTATACGGATGAAGGCAACTGGGATCTCGTCGGCAACAACACGCCTGTCTTTTTCGTGCGCGACCCTTATAAATTCCCCGACTTTATCCATACGCAAAAACGCCATCCGAAAACCAATATGCGCTCGTCCACGGCCATGTGGGATTTCTGGTCGCTTTCGCCTGAAAGCCTGCATCAGGTCACGACGCTGTTTTCCGACCGCGGCCTCCCGCAAACGCCCATGCATATGAACGGCTACGGCTCGCACACCTATTCCTTCTGGAACGACGCGGGCGAGCGTTACTGGGTCAAATTCCATTTCAAAACGCTGCAGGGGCATAAATTCCTGACGAACGAGGAAGCGGCGCGCGTCATCGGGCAAAACCGCGAGAGCTATCAGGAAGCGCTTTTCAATACGATCGAGGAAGGAAAATTCCCGCAATGGAAAGTGCAGGTGCAGATTATGCCCGAACTGGATGCGGAAAAAACGCCCTATAACCCGTTCGACATTACGAAAGTATGGCCGCATGGCGATTACCCGCCAATTGATATCGGCATTCTCGAACTGAACCGCAATGCCGAGAATTATTTCGCGGAAATTGAAAACGCGGCTTTTTCGCCGTCGAACATCGTCCCCGGAATTTCCTTCTCCCCGGATAAAATGCTTCAGGCGCGCGTGTTTTCCTATGCGGACGCGCACCGTTACCGGCTCGGCACGCATTACGAAAGCCTGCCGGTCAACAGGCCGCGCTGCCCCGTCCATCATTACCACCGCGACGGCCAGATGAATATTTATGGCGGCCTGAAAACAGGTAATAACGAGGCTTATTACGAGCCGAACTCCTTCAACGGCCCGGTCGAATCCCCCGCTGCCAAGGAACCGCCCATGCGTATTTCCGGCGATGCCGACCGCTATGCGCAAAAAGAAGGCGCAGGGCAACAGGTCGATGACTTCACGCAGCCGCGCGCGCTCTTCAACCTGTTCGACGCAGCACAAAAGCAAAGGCTTTTCTCAAACATTGCCGATGCGATGACGGGCGTTCCGGCGGATATTATCGAGCGCCAATGCAAGCTCTTTGATCAAATCCATACGGATTACGGCATAGGCGTGCGGAACGAAATCTCCGCGCGCGCGCAAAAGCAGGCGGCTTAGGAAAAATCATACGGCCATAAGATGCCTGTTAAGAAAAGCCTGGACGATTCTCCAGGCTTTTTTATTTTATGAATGCCGGGGAAAGAGCAAAGGCGATACGGACGATGCGAGCTTTTCACGATCTTCTTCCAGCGCAAGAGCGGCATAGCTCCGCTTAATCCCGAGCATGGAATGATGGCGTGATGCGCGGGCAAGTTCCGCGTCCCCGGTGGCGGCAAGGGCCGCATAGGCTTTTTGCAACCGGATCATCACCTCAAGAAGCCCCGCACCGTCACGCGCAAGCGGCATAAAAAAATCATCGAAGAGATCTTCTATACGCAGTGGCGGTACAAAGACCGCAGGATATTTCGGCTCCGTCATACCGGCTGAAAACTCACCCCTTTGCGCCCAAAGCGAAAGCACGCGCACGCCTATGCCAATAACATGGATGGGCGTGCCGGAATCATTGATGGCGGATGAAAGGGCGCGTGTTCCTATCTCGCACAACACAGCCAGCCCGAAGCGCGGATCCTCGCGGAAGGAACGCTCCGTCCCTACGATAAAGGCTTTCCTGACATGCCCGCCCATATCCTCATCCGCAACACCGTCTATCGCGACAAGAGGGATTGCCGCATTCACAAATTTTCCGGGAGGGGCAAGAACATGGATTTCGCACGCGCTCTTTTTCGCGATTGCCGAGAGCGCACCCATATCGATATGCTGGATATAGCCTATCTCCTGCGCATAAATATAAAAGCAGTTCTCCGGCACCGGCTCTTGAAGCGCGCGCCCGCCAAGATACGGATTGCGCAGCCTTTCCTCCAGCGATTCCGCAACCGTCCGCTCCACCTTTTCAATGGTTTCATTTACGCGGCCCAGCCTGGAAAGATATTCTATCCAGCGCAAAAGCATCAGGATAATCATGGCTATGACGCCAATCGTCACCAGAAAAAGAATAAGCCTGCCGGATTCTCCATACACGCCCGTTCTGAGCGCGACAATGCCTACGATGCTGAATATAAAAGCGCCGATAAATGTCGATAATGCATTATGGGAGGTTTTATCCTCGATAAGCAGTTTCGTCGCGCGCGGCGTTACATTGTTGGTTGCGGCGCCATAGGCCGCAACGACCGTGCTTAAAGAGAATATAGTGACGGAAAGCATACTGGCGGCAAGGATATTCAATATGCCGTCAACGGCATCCGCGCCGATTTGCTGCGGCCAGTCTTCGGGGATAAACCGCTTTAAATAAATCGCGGCAAGCGCCGTCACGACGGCCACAACGCCATAGAGGGCGGCGCGCAGCCACAAATATCCCGCCATTGATGACGCGAACCACAGCCAGCGCGCCATGTTCTTATTCCGCGTGGAATTTTAGATAGGAGCCGTCTTCACCCGTCAGGATAAGGGCGCGCGTTTCGTCGGTGCTATAACGAACTATGCCGGGCAGAATGCCGTGATAATCCCGCTCCTGTTTCATCAGCGCATCCGGGCAGGCCATCATTGTCGAAGCGATATTCCCGCCAATCGTCACGTCCCCGTCATCGAATATATATGACGTCGTATAACGGTTGCAGCCGCCGCTCCCCGATAAACGTCCTTCCTCATCCATCAAAAGCGTGACGCGCGAATTGTCGATAACGCCCTTACCGTTCAAATCTTCCAACACCCATTCAATCCCGCGGACAGATCCTTCATCAATGGCCTGTTCCAAAGCCTTCACCCGCGCCGCTTCCTCTTCTGGGTCTTGTATAACGAGATGGCAATCCGCAAGATCCTGCCCTTCTATTTTCACGAAGGCCTCATCCCCCTTGCTCCAGAAGACTGTCGTTTCATCGCCAAGATTGTCGTATTTTGCGCCGGAAGCAGAGATGACGTGTTTCATCGCATAGCTTGTGTTGCCGATACGCATATCGGCAAAGTCGGCATCCCTTTCGGAAATTGAAAACTCGACGAGAACATCGCCGCATTGATAGGCAGCGCTGTATGGCGTTTCGGACGCTCCTGCGCGCGGCGCGTTTTTCTCTGTCCCGCCTTCGCCGCAAGCCGTAAGGGCGAACGCGCATATCCCCGCAAGAAGCGCCAGTCCTTTTACGCGGCCCATAGATGATGTGATCCCTGTCATTTGTCCCAATCCTTCTTTTGAAAACGCCTTATTGCATAAGGAGCTTAAGGTTTTTAAACGGTAAAATGAAGCCCTAACCGAATCCGGCCAGGACTTCGCCTTCAAAAATACATCTGTATGTGGAAGCCTATTTCCTGCCGCCGCCAAGGACTTTATAAAGCGTCACAAGATTGGCCAGCTGTTGCTGGTGGATGGCAATCTCGCCCTGCTGGGCGGCATAGAGGCTTCGCTGCGCATCAAGAACCGCCAGATGGCTGTCGATCCCCTGCTTATAACGGGCCTGTGAAATAGTGTAATTTTCAAGGCTTGCGGCGGCAAGAGCGCGCTGCGCCCTTAGCTGATCCGCATATGTCCCGCGCGCCGCAAGCTCGTCCGCGACCTCGCGAAAGGCCGTCTGGATGGCTTTTTCATACTCGGCAACCGCTATCTTCTGGCGGGCGTTCGCCCCGTCCAGACTGGCGACATTCCGCCCGCCTTCAAAAATAGGCATGGTGATTTGCGGAACGAAGCTCCATGCCAGGGCGGAACCCGATGCGAAGAGATCGGAAAGGCTTGCGCTTGCAAAGCCCGCCGTTCCGGTCAGCGCGATACGGGGGAAGAAAGCCGCGCGGGCCGCGCCGATATCGGCATTGGCGGATTTCAGCCTGTGCTCCGCCGCCATAATATCGGGCCGCTCAAGCAGGACAAATGACGGCAGGCCGACGGGCAGATCCTCGCGGATAGCGATACTGTCCAGCCCCTCGCCCGACAAGAGCGCATCGTCAATATCCGCACCGACCAAAAGGACGAGGGCGTTCTTGGTCTGGGCAAGGCGGCGTATATATTGCGCGCGGTTGGCGCGGGCCGTTTCGACCAGCGTCGCCGCCTGCGCTACATCCTGCCGCGAGGCAACGCCAAGCTCATAGCTACGATTCACCACGTCATAGGACTCCTGCTGCGCCGCCAGCGTGTTGTTGGTGAGATCCAAAAGCTTCCTGTCCGCCTGATAGGCCAGATAGGCATTCGCGACTTCGGCAACCAGCGCTATTTGTGCGGCATCCCTTGCCTCTTGCGTCGCAAAGAATTTTTCAAGCGCGCTGTTGTTCATACTGCGGACACGGCCAAACAGATCAAGCTCGAACGCGCTTACCCCCACGCCTGCCGTATAGGTGGAAGAAATCGTATCGCTTCCTGTCGGGCTGGCATTCTCCGGTATGCCCTGACGGTTGCCGCTCCCGGATGCGTTAAGGCCCGGGACGAGATCGGCCCGCTGAATACGGTACATGGCGCGGGCGGCCTCGACATTCAGCGCGGCAATCCTCAGGTCGCGGTTATTTTCCAGCGCGGCCCCGATCAGGTTTTGCAGATGCGGGGAGGTAAAGAAGTCGCGCCAGCCGAGATTTTCCGCGCTCGCCTGCCCTGCTTCAGTGCCGGCCACGGCAAAGGCTGCGCCCCCGCCGGCCTGATAGGGCTGTCCTTGCGGCCATTGGGCGGGAACGGGCAGTTCCGGCCTGTTATAATCCGGCGCCATCGTGCAGCCCGCCAGCGCCAGCGAAGACGCCGCCAGAAGTGAAAAGAGATATTTATTCGCCATGGTGGGATGCCTCTTGCGTAGGAGCCGCTTCGGGATGGCTCCGTTTTTTACCGAGATATTTTTGAATAACGACATAGAACATCGGCACGAAGAAAATTGCGATGAAAGTTGCGGACAACATCCCGCCGATAACGCCGATACCGATTGCGTTCTGGCTGGCGGAACCTGCACCGCTGGCAATGGCAAGCGGCGTCACGCCGAGGATGAAGGCCATGGATGTCATCAGGATAGGGCGCAAGCGCTGTTCCGCCGCATGCATGGCGGCTTCGACAAGCTCCATGCCCTTTTCATGCATATCCTTCGCGAATTCGACGATCAGGATGGCGTTTTTGGAAACAAGGCCGATTGTCGTGAGCAGCCCGACCTGAAAATAAACGTCATTTGAAAGCCCCGTCAGCATCGTCGCTATCACGGCACCCAGAATGCCGAACGGCACCACAAGCATGACGGCAAACGGCACAGCCCAGCTTTCATACAAGGCTGCAAGACACAGGAAGACGATCAGCAGCGAAAGGGAATAAAGCAGCAATGTCTGATCCCCCGCCATGCGTTCTTCATAGGAAAGCCCCGTCCATTCATAACCGATTCCATCGGGGAGCCGGGACGCCATATCTTCCATGATAGCCATCGCGACACCAGAGCTTACGCCCGGCGCGGGGGCGCCCTGAATATTCATGGAGGACACACCGTTATAACGCTGGAGCTTTGGCGATCCATATGTCCAGTAGCCGGTCGTGAAGGTGGAAAACGGAACCATTTCCCCGGCAAGGTTACGCACATACCAGTCATTGATATTATCGGGGTTCATGCGGTACGGCGCATCCCCTTGCATAAAGACCTTTTTGATGCGGCCATCATGGAGGAAGTCATTCACATAGGACGACCCCCATGCGGTTTGGAGGGCCGTATTGATATCGCCCAGAGGAATGCCGAGCGCCGCCGCTTTTTCCTGATCGATATCAAGCTTGTATTGCGGAACGTCGGGAAGCCCGTTCGGCCGCACGCCGGACAGCATCGGGTTTTGCGCCGCCATGCCAAGAAGCTGGTACTGCGCCGCCGTCATTGCCTGATGGCCCACGCCGCCGCGATCGAGAAGCTGGAAGTCAAAACCGGACGCGTTGCCCAGCTCAATAACAGCCGGCGGATAGAACGCGAAGATCATGGCGTCCTTCACCGTTGAAAGCGCGCCCATCGTCCGCATGGACAAGGAGAACACATCCTGCCCTTCGCCCCCGCGCTCATCCCAGTCGCGCAGCTGGACAAAGCCCATGGCGGAGTTCTGGCCGCGGCCAGCGAAGCTGAAACCCACAACGGTAAAAAGGCTTTCAACCGTTTCTTTTTCCTGCGTCATGAAATATTGCTCGACCTTTTTGACGCTTTCAAGCGTGCGTTCGGCCGTCGCGCCCGCAGGCGTCGATACCTGCACGAACATGATTCCCTGATCTTCGTCAGGCAGGAAGGATGTCGGGATTTTCTGGAAGATGAAAGCAAGCCCCGCAACCAGAACGGCATAGATAAGGATAAAGCGGAAAGCCCGCATGGTGATATAGTGCGACCCTTTGCGGTATCCCGAACGCCCGCGGTTAAAAGTGCGGTTGAACCAGCCGAAAAACCCCTTTTTCTCTTCATCATGCGCATGGGAAACAGGCCTTAGGATCGTGGCGCACAAAGCGGGCGTCAGGATCAAGGCAACCAGAACCGAAAGCCCCATTGCGGATACGATCGTCAGGGCGAACTGGCGGTAGATAACGCCCGTTGAACCGCTGAAAAATGCCATGGGAACAAAGACCGCGGATAGAACAAGGCCGATGGCGATCAAAGCGCCGGTAATCTGATCCATGGATTTCCGGGTCGCCTCGCGCGGCGGCAAATCGTCTTCGGCCATAACCCTTTCGACGTTTTCGACCACGACAATCGCATCATCCACCAGCAGGCCGATAGCCAAGACCATGGCGAACATGGTGAGCGTGTTAATGGTAAAGCCAAAAGCCCCCATAATGGCGAACGTCCCCAGAAGAACGACCGGAACGGCGATTGTCGGAATCAGGGTCGCGCGGAAATTCTGAAGGAATAGATACATGACGAGGAAGACGAGGATGACTGCCTCGAACAATGTCTTGACCACGCCCATAATGGAAACTCGGATAAACGGGGTCGTATCATAGGCATAGACGACCTCGACGCCTTTCGGCAGGAAAGGCTTTATTTCCTGCATCGTCTCCTTGACCAGATCCGCCGTTTCAAGGGCGTTTGCGCCCGTCGCGAGGCTGATGGCCATGCCGGTTGCAGGCTGTCCCTGATAGCGGGCGATAATATCGTAGTTCTGTACGCCGAGTTCGACGCGGGCAACATCTTTCAGGCGGATCTGCGCCCCGTCCGCATTGACCCGCACCATGATTTTTTGAAAATCCTCGACCGTTTTCAATCGCGACAAGGCGGTGATGGTCGCATTGAGCTGCTGTCCCTCCACGGCGGGCATCCCGCCAAGCTGCCCTGCCGATACATCCGCGTTTTGCGCGCGGATGGCCGCATAGACTTCGGCGATAGTGACATTAAAGCTGTTCAGCTTATTGGGGTCGAGCCATATGCGCATCGAATAGGGCTGGCCGAAGACAATCAGGCTTCCGACGCCCGGAAGGCGGCTGACCGTATCGACAACATAGGAATTGATGTAATCGCCAATAGCATGTTCATCAACCGAGCCGTCAGCCGCATAAAAACCGACAACCATCAAAAAGCCCGCCATGCCTTTTGTGACCGTCACGCCCTGCTGCTGCACTTCCTGCGGTAAAAGCGACATAATGGATTGCAGCTTGTTTTGAACCTGTACCTGCGCGATGTCGGGGTCGGCTTCCTGCTCGAATGTCAGGGCGATTTCAACATTGCCGGTCGCGTCGCTGGAGGAGGAAAAATAACGGAGATAATCGATCCCCGTCAGCGATTGTTCGATAATCTGCGTCACGCTGTTCTCCAGCGTTTCCGCCGAAGCGCCCGGATAAGAGGCGTTGATGCTGACCGTCGGCGGCGCAATACGCGGATATTGCTCGACGGGCAGGTTGAAAATGGACAGCGCCCCTGCAAGCATAATGACGATGGAAATCACCCATGCGAAAACGGGACGATCGATAAAGAACTTTGGCATGACGACCTTTTATCTTTGATGCCGGTAACGGCGTTTTTTCAATTAGGCGGCGGCGCGCCCCTTTGCGAACTCTTAGTTACTACGCAAGATGCTGGCCGGAGGCCCCGTTGCCTCTTCCGCCTCTTCTTCAAACTGTTGCTCCTGCGTCCCTTCACCGCCTGAACCGTCTTCGGCATTCTCCCCCACGGCATCGCCGGGCGCGGCCATGGAAGGAAGCTCTATCACAGGCGCAGCCGCTTCTTCTTCCTCTGAGAACGGCATGTGGGCTTCACCATGGTTTTCCAGCGCTTCGCCGCCGGTGGTTTCAGGGTCTTCAAACGGGATTGGCTGCGGCCCGCCTTGCTGTTCCGCGGCCTGCGCGTCTTCCGGCGCTGCGCCCATATCCCCCGCGGAAGAAGGTTGCTGCGGTGACGCTGACGGCGACGACGGAGGCTGGCCGGCGCCTTCACTGCCGCGCTCCACGGGATTGACGACCGCGCCCGGCTGGACTTTCATCGTACCTTCAACAACGATGCGGTCACCTGCCTTCAGGCCGGAAAGCACATGCCACTGATCGCCAACGGCCTCGCCAAGCGTGACCGGTTGCGGCGCTACCTTGTTCTCCGCACCGACAAGCCATACGATAATGCTTCCATCCGGGTTGCGGATGACTGATTGCTGGGGGATAAGAATTGCGTCCGGCGCGCGCGATTGCACAAGACGGGCATGAACGAACAGCCCCGGCAGAACCTCAAGCGACGCATTGGGGAAGAGGATGCGGAGCTGAACCGTTCCCGTACCCGGATTGACCGTCACATCGGAAAATTGCAACTCACCCGGCTCGCCGACTTCCTTGCCGCCAAGAACCAGACGGGCTTGCGGCTTTTCCGTGCCTTGGCCGGCTTGCGCATATTGGCGGCGGAGCTCCATAATCTCCTCCCCCGATTGCGTAACATCGACATAGATTTGATCGAATTGCTGAACCGTTGCCAGCGCTTGCGGCTGGCTTGCAGTGACCAGCGCGCCTTCCGTCACGGATGACTGGCCGATACGGCCGGAAATGGGAGAAAAGACTTTGGTATAATCCAGATTGATTTTTGCCTGCGCCAATGCGGCATTCGCGATGGCGACACCTGCGCGGGCCTGCGCCAGGCCGGCGCGGGCATCGTCATATTCCTGCTTGCTGATCCCGCCGATCTTGACCAGCTCTTCAAAGCGCGCCGCGCGGGCCTGAATGGATTTCACATTGGCCTGCGCGCGCATCAGATCGGCGCGGGAGCTATCATAAGCGGCCTGATAAGGCGCCGCGTCAATTTGGTAAAGCTGCTGCCCTTCCTCGACTTCACTTCCTTCTTCAAACAGGCGCTTTGTAATGATGCCGCCTACTTGCGGGCGGATTTCGGCGACGCGGTAAGCGGACACGCGGCCCGGCAGATCCTTGGTAAAAGCAACAAGCCCCGGCGATACGGTGACAATACTGACCTCAGGCGGCGGCATGCCCGCGCCCCCCGCCCCTCCGGCGGGATCCTGCCCCGCGCCGCCCCTGAAGACGAAAAGAGCAATAACGGCAACGATAATAAGAATAAGAAGAAATCCGATATGTTTGGCCTGCATGGACGATCCTTTGTCTGTGGCTTACTTTTTACTATAGAACACCGCCCTTGACGAGGCCCGGCGATAAGCGCTATTCAAAAAGCAGCATATACATACATACGTGTATGTATTGCCGTCAAGCAAAATAGATAAGCAACCTTGAGGAAAAGGAAATGGCCCGCAAGACAAAGGAAGAGGCGCAAGCGACACGCGGCCGCATATTGACGGTCGCGGCCGAGCTTTTCCATGAAAAGGGCTATGTCGCCACCAGCCTCGAAGACATAGCGGAAGCCGCCGCCATGACACGCGGGGCGATTTACTGGCACTTTAAGAATAAGCCCGATCTCTTCGCCCAGCTCCACGAACAAATTCACGAGGGGTTTATGGCGCGCTTGCGCGATAGCCTCGCCTCGGACAAGGACGGCCCTTTGGAGCGCCTTAAAAAACTGAGCATCGACATATTGCTTGATTTTGAAGCGGATCAAAGCCGCCGCAAAGCCCTTGGCATTTTCTTTTGTACGGACAGCCTGCCGGAGGAATTGCAGCCCTTTATACAAATCCGGCACAGCCGTGAAGAGGCGGCCCTCAAAATCACGGCGGAGTTTTTCAAACGTGCCATAGAAAAGGGAGAGCTGGCCGCGCACAAGGATCCGCCTTTCCTTGCGCAGGCCCTGTTTTGTTATGTTTGCGGGATCATCCATGAAAGGATCAACAATCCCGGCCTGATGCCGCTGCACGAAAACGCTGAAAAACTCATCTCCCTCTTCTTTGACGGCGTGCGGCACGGGCAATAAAAAAAACCGGCCCGCATTGCAAGGCCGGTCTGGATAAAATTATAGCGGCTTTTTTAAGCGGACGCTTTTTCCGGCTCTTTACCGGCGGCGCGCTCAATTCCTTCGTTGATGAGCTTCTTCGCTTCGGCAGCGTCGCCCCAACGGATCATCTTGACCCATTTATTCTTTTCAAGATCCTTATAGTGCGTGAAGAAATGCTCAATTTGCTCACGCAGGATCGGGCGGATATCCATATAATTTTCAACATTGTCATGATATGGGTACAACCGGGCAACCGGTACGGCGATGATTTTTTCATCCATGCCTTTTTCATCTTCCATCACGACGACGCCGACCGGGCGGGACGGCATCACGGCGCCCGGCATGACCGGAACCATGCCGAGGACGAGAACGTCAACGGGATCCCCGTCTTCGGAAAGCGTATGCGGGATAAAGCCGTAATTGCCCGGATAATACATGGCCGTGTGCAAGAAGCGGTCAACCATCATCATGCCGCTTTCTTTATCGAGTTCATATTTCACCGGTTCGCCGCCCATCGGGTTTTCGATGATGACATTCACCTCTTCGGGCGCGTCCATGCCGATGCTGATTTTTGATAAGCCCATGGTAATCCTCTATTTTCTTTATATTTTTGCGGCTTTTACCGCAACCGAGCGGGACTATTGCGGATTTTGCGCCGCGTTGCCAGAAAATTCTGCCCCGAAAGGCAAATAAGGGCCTATTTCCCGCCCGCCGCATGTTTTGAAGAAGCGGCGCCGCCCTCATTTTCAAGAAGGCGCAGGATAACGCTCTTGAGATCGGCTTCGACAATCGGTTTGGAAAGATAGGCATCCATGCCGGCATCAATACATTTTTGCTTGTCGGCCACCAGCGCATGGGCCGTCAGCCCGACGATCGGCGTGCGGTCGAGGAGCTGCTCATTCTCCATCTTGCGGATCGTGCGCGTCGCCGTCAGCCCGTCCATTTCCGGCATCTGGATATCCATCAGGATGAGGTCGTAATGATTGTCCTTCCAGAGCTGGACGCCCTCCAGCCCCGTGCGCGCCACATCAAAGGCACAGTCAAGCTCGCTTAATATATAGCTGAGGACAACGATATTCCCCTCATAATCCTCAACCAGGAGAATCTTCTTTTTCTCGCCGATAACAGCGCGCAGGCGATCGTTGAGCTTTTGGATTTTTACAACCTCGTTCATATCGACGTCGGCTTCCGATATGGTGTTCGTAAAGGGCAGGATAACCGAAAACTTCGCGCCTTTCCCGGCTTCGCTTTCAACCTTGATCGTGCCGCCCATCAGTTCGGCAAGGCTCCTGCTGATCGGCAGGCCTAGCCCCGTCCCGCCATAACGCCGCGATACGGATGAATCCGCCTGCCGGAATTTTTCAAAAACAAGCGGCATGGCTTTTTCGGTAATGCCGATCCCCGTATCGCTGATATCGATCCGCAATATATGGGCGTCGTCAATAGGCTCGATGCTCGCCTCGACCTTGACCGAACCTTTTTCAGTAAATTTAATGGCGTTGCCGACAAGGTTGATAAGGACTTGCCGCAAGCGCTGCTTATCGCCGCTGAAAACCGTCGTTTTCACGTCCTCGCAGTCCACGGTAAACTCCAGCAATTTCTCATTCGCCCGCACGGACATGATGCTGACGACCTGTTCGAACAATTCACCGAGCGGAAATTTTTGTATATGAAGGTCAATCTCGCCGCTCTCGATCTTTGAAAAATCAAGGATATCGGTGATAAGCTCTTTCAAGGTTTCCGTGCTGGTGCGCAGCGTCTTGACGAGGCGTTTATGCGTATCGCTCATCGTGTCCGGCGACTGGCTGAAAATTTCGGCGATACCGCTAACCGCCGTCAGGGGCGTCCTGATTTCATGGCTCATATGGGCAAGAAATTCGCCTTTGGCCTCGCTTGCCGCTTCGGCGCGGTCACGCTCTTCCTGCAACTGGCGCTCATGCTCCTTGAGATAGGTAATGTCGGTATGGGCGCCGATGAAGCGCTGCGCTATGCCGTTTTCATCAAACAGGGCCTTTCCGCGCCCGTGGATCCAGACATCGCGCCCGGATTTATGCACCATGCGGAACACGCATGAAAATTCCGGAAGCTTCCCCTTTGTATAATCATTGAAGCCGTTCCAGAAAATATCCGCATCATCCGGATGCAAGAGCGTACGAAAGGTTTTCTCGTCCCCGTGCAATTCGCCATCCTCGTAACCCAGCATTTGCTTATACTGGTTCGACCAGTAGATTTCGTGGGTTTTGAAATTCCAGTCGAAAATCCCGTCATTTGAACCGCGGATTGCAAGCCTCAGCCGCTCTTCGGACTCGCGCAGGCTTTCCTCCGCACGGCTTGCCTTGGCTTGCGCCTTCAAAAGATACCAGTTGAAGATAAGAATGATGAGGCAGGCAACGACGCCGCCGATAAAAAGGCTCGCCTGATAGTTCTGCAAACTGATCCGCACTGTCTGTTCCCGTTTGGCCAGAAGCGCATATTCCTCGTTCAAAATATCGTTTGTCAGGCGCAGCATGTCATCGCGCACGCGCATGACCGTTTCATAGGCCGCGAGCGTCGGCAGCCCGATCGCGTTGCGCCTTGCCTCGGTCAGGATATTGTCCAGCTCGTCCTTAAACCTTAAGGAAAGATGTTCGATCTCCGTCATGCGGCTCATCTGGACGGGATTGTCCTTGACCAGCTCCTTGACCTGCCCCACGCGCGTGGACATAGCGCCCTTGGCCGCGTCATAAGGCTCCTGGTTAGCTTCGCTTGCCCCCATCAGCTTGTGCTGCTGTGAAAGCATGCCCATGATACTGCCGATCATGCCCTGCGCTTCCTGAATGACCCTTTGCGAGTGCAAGACCTGCTCATCCGAAACCTTCAGATTTTCACTATAATGGATAATATGATATCCCAGTCCGGCAACGCATACGGCGAGGATGAGGGTGAATATAAAAAAATTCCTGAGCAATACAGGGTTTTTCATCGCAGGTGCCTTGGCAGCCGAAAGGTTTTCAGAAGTTTTTTATGTAAGAGGATTAAGACGGGATGGTCAATAGAAAACGGCACCTTTACGGTGCCGCCTTCTTATCCAAACAGCCTGAAAGGCGAATTTCTTTATTACACTGGCGGCGACTTGCCGCGGATGACGCTCATAACAGCCGCCACAAGGAAGAGTACGAGGAAGACGATAAAGATGATTTTGGCTATTTCGACCGCCGTGCCGGCAATCCCGCCAAACCCTAAAACCGCCGCGATAATGGCGATCACCAAAAACCCCAAAGCCCAGTTAAGCATAATTTTTCTCCTAATTTGTTGTCCGGTAACCAATATAAAATAGCCAACGGCTTTATTTATAAAGAGTTCCAGCAGATATATGGGAACTTTTGGGGTTGCCCGTGGTTTTCCCTCTATGTTAGTCGTTGAGATAGTCATGAGCGCCCAGGTTACGGATTACGATATTCAGGCCCTGCTTGACGGCGAAATGGACGCCGAATTAGGCAGAAAATTACTGGAGGAGCTGGAGCGCGATCCGGCCCTCTATAACCGCTATCTGGCCTATCAACGGCAAAAATCCCTTTTAAAATCATGGTGGAAGGATAATTGATCCCTTCCCCTTTACAACGGACACGCCTATCCTATCTTGTGCATTTGGGCTGGCGCTATACGGATAATCGTTTGATATGAAGGCCCTTGCCGTTTTTACATACCATTAAGGAGAAATTATATGACCAAACATCTATTGGCTGCCTCCCTCGCGCTGGCCGCCACTCTTACAGCAGCCCCTCTCGCGGCGCAGGCCGCCGACACCTATACGTTCGACCCGCACCATACCAGCGTTATCTGGAATGCCGGCCATTTCGGTTTCTCCAACCCGTTCGGCGTTTTTTCCAATATTGAAGGCACGCTCATCCTGGATGAACAGGCGCCGGAAAACAGCAAGGTCGATGTCACCATCCCGGTGGCGATGGTCGCAACGGGGATCGATCGTTTCGACGCCCACCTTAGAAACAAGGATTTTTTCGACACGGATAACTTTCCGGTCGCCAAATTCGTCAGCACGAATATCGAGCGTACAGGCGACGAAACGGCAAAAATCACGGGCGACCTTACGCTTCTCGATACGACCAAGCCGGTCGTCCTTGACGCCAAGCTGAACAAGAAAGGCCAGAACCCGATGAATAAAAAAGACACGGTAGGGTTTTCCGCAACAACGACCATCAAGCGTTCCGAGTTCGGACTCAATTACGGACTGCCGAATGTGAGCGATGACGTCCAGATTCAAATCGAGGCGGAAGCGAATAAATAAACCGCTTGTCATTCAAAGAAAACCGGACAGGGCCGCCGCGCTTTGTCCGGTTTTTTCATGGGGCAAGCCAGACAGAATATGGCAGGGGTTTCATATGGACTGTCCCGCCACGCGCATCCATATCGCTGCCGGGCCTTGTGCGGGCGGGGCCGCTCCTGCCAATAACCGGCGGGCCGCAATCTTTAAGCCGGAACCTGAACAGAAGCGAAAGCAGAAGCAGGTGTTGAAACGGGGGCCGGCGGCGAAAGCTGCCCGGCTCCTTAACCAGCCGCCGCGACCTTCGTCCTTTGTTCCGGAATAATATCTGGCCGGCCAACCGATACATAATGGAAACCATGGCGTTCCACTTCGCCGTCCTTATAGATATTGCGCAAATCAATAAGGCGCTTCGTCTTCATTTCCTGTGCAATCCGGCCAAGATCCAGCCCGCGATATTCGTTCCATTCGGTGATGATCACAAGCGCATCGGCGTCCTTGGCGGTTTCGTAAGGATCCTCGACCCATTCAATGCCGGAAAGGTTTTTTTGCGCCTGTTCCATTGCGATTGGATCATGGGCGACGATATGCGCCCCAAGTTCTTTTAAAATAGGCAGGATGACCAGCGACGGGGCGTCGCGGACGTCATCCGTGTTGGGTTTGAAGGATACGCCGAGAATTCCGATTTTCATGTCCTTTACCGATCCGCCGCAGGCCGCAACCACCTTATGCGCCATCTGCTGCTGGCGGTCGGCATTGACTTCCACGACAGCCTCGGCAATCCGCTGGGGCGCGTTGAAAGAACGGCCCGTCTGGGTCAGCGCCAGCGTGTCTTTCGGAAAGCAGGAGCCGCCATATCCCGGCCCCGCATGAAGGAATTTTGACCCGATCCGCCCGTCCATGCCAAGAGCGCGGGCGACATGCTGGACATTGCCGCCTGCGGCTTCGCATAGATTGGCTATTTCATTGATGAATGTAATCTTTGTCGCAAGAAACGCGTTCGCCGCATATTTGATGATCTCCGACGTTTCCGGCGTCGTCACGACGACGGGCGTTTCATTGATATAAAGCGGGCGGTAAAGTTCGCGCATCACTTCTTCTGCGCGCCGGCTGCTGCAACCGATAACCACGCGGTCGGGACGCATGAAATCATTGATCGCGGCGCCTTCACGCAAAAATTCGGGATTGGATACGACATCGATCAGATCCGCGCGTCCCTCTTCCTGCACGATTTTTTCGATCGCGCGGGCCGTGCCGACCGGAACGGTCGATTTCGTGACCAGAACCATCGGCCCCCTGGCTTTGCGAATAACCTCGCGGGCCGCTTCAAAAACATAGGTCAGGTCGGCATGGCCGTCCAGTTTGCGGGTTGGAGTGCCGACGGCGAGAAAAACCGCCTCCGCACCCTCAAGCGCTTCATCGAGGTTTGTTGTAAAAGAAAGGCGGCCGGCGGCGACCTGCTTGGCGACCAGATCCTCAAGGCCGGGTTCGTAAATCGGGATCCCGCCTTTTTGAAGACAGGCGATCTTGCTTTCATCCTTATCCAGGCAAACGACGTTCGAGCCGAACTCTGCAAAGCAGGTTCCGGAAACCAGTCCGACATAACCTGTCCCAATAACGCCAATACGCATATTATCTTCCTTTTCCCGTGCGGTTTTGCGGCGTGGGCCTTACCCGCATTGTTATTTTAAACCGCCCACAAAATAGCGGATTTAAAGATGCAGAACAAAGTATAATTAACATCACCAAAATGGCGCGGCCTGCCGTCCTGCGCGGCAGAACCGGCCACAGGCTTATGACTAAAAATCACTGTAAATTGCGCCTTTCCGCGGCCTTTTCGCCTGCCGCCGCCGCAAATTACGGGCAATATATCCGCTTTCAGGCTTTTTTACCAAGCCGCGGCCTGATATAAGGGGGGACTGTATTTTATTTTCAAGCCCAGTTTCAGGAATTGCCCCATGGCCGACACCAACGCCCAAGCATCGCAAGATAACGCCCCGCTCATGCCCCTTTTCTATACGAAGCCGACTCCGCTTGACGCGAAGACCCATGCCAAGCTTGCGCTTAAAAAAGATTTCGGCCTTGATTTTACAAAGGGCATCAATGCCGTTCCTGTCAATCTTATCGAACTGCCGCAAATCTGCCATTCTTACCCGATCGCCTTTGCGCCCGACGCGACCGGAACCCCCGTCGCCATTCTCGGCCTGCGCGACAATGAAAACCTGTTCCTCAACGATCAGGACGATTGGGAAGAAAATGTCTATATTCCGGCCTATATCCGCCGTTATCCCTTTATTTTTTCGGAAATTCCGGGTTCGGAACAGCTTTCCCTGTGCATTGATTATGACGATTCCGTGCTGGAAAGCGGCGGGGAACAGCGCTTTTTCAACGATGACGGCACACCGACGCAATTATCCCAGAATGCGCTTGAATTCTGTAAATCCTATCATGCTGCGGCGCAGCAGACGATTGCCTTCGGCAAAGCCATGGCCGAGGCCGGCATTTTATCCGACCGTCAGGCGGAAATCGCCATTGGCGGCGGCAAAAAGATTAATTTTTCCGGCTTCCGCATTATAGACGAGGCAAAACTGGCTGAAGTCGATGATAAAACCTTCGCCGAATGGCGCAAAAAAGGCTGGTTGCCGTTCATTTACGCACATCTTTTTTCCGGGGCCCAATGGCAAAGATTGACGCGCCTGTTAAACAAGCGTATGGAAAATAAGTAAGCAATAGGGAAAATCTTCCAAGCAAGAGGATCGATACGACACATGGCAAAAGTTGGCGCACAACGCGCGGCAGATCTAACGGGCCGCTCCAAATCCACCATCCAGCGCGCGATGAATTCGGGCAAGCTGTCCTTCGAACTCGACAGCAATGGCCGCAGACTGATTGACGCCTCTGAACTGGATCGCGTGTTCGGCCTCCTGCCACAGCAAAATAACGGCGGCAACGCCCCTTCCGCGCAGGAAACGGCCTCGCAGGCGGAATTGCAGCGCGCGGCGGACATGCTGGAAATCGAGCGTATGAAAATGCGCGTCCGCGCCCTCGAAGAACAGCTCGACATTACGCGCGAACAGCTTGAAGACATGCGCGGTCAACGCGACCTCTGGCAAAAACAATCCCAGCAGATCCTCATCACCAGCCAGTATAGCCAGAAACAGGCCGAAGAGCTGAAGGAAGAGCTGCGCAGCCGCGAGGAGCGCGCCCGTCAGGCCAAACAAAAAATGCTCGAAGACCGTATGAAGCGGATGCAGGGCCAGAACCAGAACACGCATGCCGCCGGCGGACGCCCGCAGCAGCAGGCCGGAGGCCAGCAGCCCCAGCAACAGCAAGCCACGAAATCCAGCATGGATATTCAGGGCCTCTGGAAGAAAATTCGCGGCGGCAAAGCGGCATAATTTTTCTTTGCACCTACGAAATATGATACCATCAACCCTATGAACAGGTTGATGGTTTTTCTTTTTTGCCTTCTTGTCTTTCCGGCTTCCGCGGCGCTCGCGCAAGGGACGACGGAACTGCGCCACCGCGACGGGATCAACTATTTGATGGATGACGGCATCATGTCGCAGGAGGAGATGGAGCAGGAGGCGAACGATATGTACAGGCTCTGTACCCTCAACCCCTATTTGAAGACCTATGCCGATTGCGGGTGCATCGCCGGCGCTTTCCTCATCGAGCGCGAAAAGCTCGGCCCCTATGTGCCGCAATCCACCATCTATGAACGCATCCGCGACAATGGCCGCGTAAAATGCGCGAACACGGAAAGCGTTGCGATCACGACCTATAATCAATGTATGGAATTTTCACAAACCTATTACGAAATGGCCCGCGACCATGTCGAATATTGCACCTGTGTCGGCAATGACGTCGCGCGGGAATATGAACGCAGACCTGTCATCAATTCCGCCTATATTTCGGCCCTTACCACGCGCTCCATGACATCATGCAGGGATCCGAATTATCCCGCGCGGCAGCGGGCGGATGCGGGCGCACGCGGAAACACGCCGGCGCCCGGCACGTCCGCCCCCCAAGCCGCAGCCGGCACGTCCGCCCCTTATAACCGGCTGAATTAACAGGCTCTATTCATAGCGTGCGGATATGACCGTTTTGGCCGAGTTCAGGCTGATCCCAGCCTGCGCCGTAGCAAGCGGTAAAATATTCTCTGCAAAAAAGCGCGCATGGATTATCTTGCGCCCGAAAAATTCTGCGTCCCCCGCCCCCGAACCGAGCCTCTCCACCGCCTTGAGCGCCGCGCGGAAGATCATCATACCAGCCGCCGCCCCTGCCAGCGCCTTGAGATAGGGGACGCTGATAGCAGCGACGTAATCCATATCCTCTTTCGCAAGAGCGGATATATTCGCCGATGCTGCGCCCAGCACCGCATGGCTTTTTGCGAGGGCGTCATGCATCACCGCAAAATCATCGCCCGGCGCTTTTTTCAAGGCGGACAGCGTTTCATCAAATTCTTTCAGATAAATTTGAAGCGCCCTGCCTTCATCGCGGATAATCTTGCGGAACATAAGATCGGCGGCCTGAATGCCGTTCGTCCCTTCATAAATAGGCAGGATACGCGCATCGCGGTAAAATTGCGCCGCGCCCGTTTCCTCAATAAAGCCCATGCCGCCGTGGATTTGCACCCCTGTCGAAGCGACCTCGCAGGCCATATCGGTACACCATGCTTTGACCAGCGGCGTCAGCAAATCAACCTTTGCCTGCGCCGCCGCGTCGCCCGCCTTTGCCAGATCGAGATGAAGCGCAGCCTCATAGGCGAGGGCGCGCCCCGCCTCCACCTGTGCCGCCATCGAAAGCAGCATGCGTTTGACATCCGCATGCTCCGCAATCACCGCGGCACTGCCGCCCTTTTTAGACAGCGGCGCGCCCTGCACACGCTCCAGCGCATAGGCGAGCGCCTTTTGATAGGCGGCCTCGGCAAGCGCAACGCCCTGCAAGCCGACGGAAAGCCGCGCATTGTTCATCATCGTGAACATATATTTAAGCCCCTCATGCTCCTGCCCGACGAGATAGCCGACAGCGCCCTTACGATCGCCCGCAACGTCGCCATATTGCATCGTGCAGGTCGGCGAGGCGTGGATGCCGAGCTTATGCTCGATCCCCGTGCAAAGAAGATCGTTGCGCGTCCCGTCTTTTAAAAATTTCGGCACGATAAAGAGCGAAATTCCCTTCACCCCCTCCGGCGCACCGGGCAGGCGCGCGAGGACAAGGTGGATGATGTTATCGGTGAAATCATGTTCGCCGTAAGTGATAAAAATCTTCTGGCCGGAAATCCTGTAGGCGCCGTCTTCGGCAGGCTCCGCCCTGGCGCGGACGGCGGCGAGATCGGAACCCGCCTGCGGTTCGGTCAGGTTCATCGTCCCCGTCCATTCGCCGCTGATCATTTTTCCAAGATATTCATCCTTGAGCGCGCCGCTTGCATGGGCCTCGATCGCCTCGATCGCGCCCTGATTGAGGAGCGGGCAAAGGCCGAAAGACAGGTTTGCGCCCTGCCACATTTCCTGCACCGCGAAGGCGACGAGCCACGGCAATCCCTGCCCGCCATGCGCCGGATCGAACACGACGGAATTCCACCCGCCCGCGCAATATTCCGCATAGGCTTCCTTAAACCCCTTTGCCGTCGTGACGACCCCGTCCGCAAGCGTCGTCCCGTCCCTGTCGCCCATCTGGTTGAGCGGGGCGAGGACGCCGGAGGCGAGCGCCGCCGCAGGTTCCAGAATGGATTCAACCATAGGCGCGTCCAGCTTGCCGAGATCGGGATGTTCGGGAAGCTTTTCCAGCCCTATCACGGAATCCAGCAAGAACATCATATCTTTCAGGGGCGGGGCATAAACGGCCATAAAAACCTCGGTCACGGGGTGGATAAAGGAGAATCAACGATCCAGCCCAGTATAGTAACGCACCCCGCCTTTAAGAAGGCTAAACTGGCACGGGACTTGAAACGCTTCTTTTACGCAGAGCATGGAAAAGTAAGGTTTTGAAGAGCAGGATATGGCACATAACTTTAATGTAAACAATACGTTAGATGCTTTCAAGGTTCCACGGAACATCTATAACGCCATCCAGAACGCTTCCCGTTCCACGGGGGTCAATTTTACCTACCTCGTGGAAAAGGCTGCCGCCGAAAGCTCTTTCAACCCGGACGCCAAGGCGCGTACCAGCTCCGCGACGGGGCTTTTCCAGTTTATCGAAAGCACATGGCTCGGCATGGTGAAAAACCACGGGGCAAAATACGGCTTGCAGGATTATGCCGCCAAAATCGGCGCCGATGGCCGCGTCGCCAGCCGCAAGGATCGGCAGGAGATTCTGGAACTGCGCAAAGATCCCGAAATCGCCTCCTACATGGCCGCAGAATTTGCCGCGGAAAATCATCAGCAATTGAAGAATAATGTCGGCGGCAAGATAGGCTCGACCGAACTTTACATGGCCCATTTCATGGGCGCGGGCGGCGCCAGCGCCTTCTTGAACGCCATGAAGAAAAACCCCGCCATGGCCGCGGCAGACATCTTCCCCCGCGAGGCCCGCGCCAACAGGAATGTTTTCTTTGACGCCCGCACGGGCGCGCCGCGGTCGCTACAGCAAGTCCACGCCTTTTTCGACCGTAAATTCAACGGCGCTCCGGCGGGCGCGGTTAAAGATTCCGTAATGACGGCGAGTGCCGCGCCCCTGCGCGCGCAAGGCTATGCTGGCCCGCGCACCGCTGCCGCTTCCGCCCCTGCCATGGAAAACCGTACGGCAGGCATGGCCCGGAATACAGGCGCGGCAGACCGCATTACATCCGGCGCAACGGGCGCGGCCAATAATTTCACGGGCCTGCGCCGGAACGATCCGCTGGCCCGCATTTCCTCCCTGATGGACGTCCTGCAGGCCCAGAACGCACAGCAGTCATTGCTGCGAATCACGGGCGGCAAGAGCAGTGATAATCTGTCGATTTTCCCGCCATCCCTTTACGGCAACCTGACATTATCGCCCGCGCAGATGATGATGCTTTCCGGCTTCACAGCCTGAAGTTTTTGAAAAAACTCACAAATATCATTCCGCTCTTGCATGGCTGCATTGCATTATATGAATAACTTCTTTTTTGTACTTATATTTGATCATAAATACTATTAGCTCATAGTATTCATAAACAAACCAAGTAAATATATTTTTATTATACTACAAGCAAATATATATTTTACTTTTGCATTTACTATTACTATATAATTACAAATTACTATTGACAATCAGCAAGATATATCATAGATTACAAGTAACAAGACGGAAGAATAACCGTTGAAAACAAAATCAGGGAGGTTCCTATGGTAAAACTGACACCTCATGTAAACAGGGCCGCACGACAAGAGCCACGGAGGACAGTAAGAGCCAAGCCGGCGTTTGAAACAGGGGTTTCATCGGCTGGGACAAACTGGAAAATGATGGCGACGCTCCGGCATAATCCGCGCGTAGCCGCCTGGGCCCAAAGAGCGCTAAGATTCTAAAGGCCCTTTATTTCCAAAAGGCAACGCCGTAGCCCTCATGCGGCGTTGTTTTGCGGGACTCCCCCCTCTTCCTGTTGCCCCGGATTTCTTTTGAAACAGAGCCTATGGGCGTATCCGTTTTGAAAGGAATTTTTCATGCCGGTTTCGATCAAGGCCCGTTCCTGAACAACGACGTTCAGCGCCCTTGCGCCGCGCGGCGCAAACGGTCGTTGATGGCGATGCCAAGCCCCCGTTCGGGGATCCCCATCACGGCGATGGATTTATTGGCGGGATTGTCGAGGTCGCGCAACATGGTGAATAGATTGGCGGCGGCTTCATGCAGATCGCCATTCTCGCTTAGATTGCGGAATTTATCGTCGCCCAGTTCCTTCGCAAAGCCGCCGCCCTTAACCCCCATGAATTTCGTAGAGCCGAAGGCGAGAAGCCCCTCCTCCCGCGCAATATCGACGGCGCCGAGCCGCACCGGAATGCTCGGCGCGTAATGTTTCAAAAGCTGCCCCGGAGAGCGCGGCGCGTCATGGCCGCCCAGATCATAGGCGACATCGCCGAGATATTCCGCCAGATCCTCCGCCGTCACGGCGCCGGGGCGGACGATGACGGGAACGTCCCCGCTTAAATCCAGAACCGTCGATTCAAGCCCTACGCTGCAAGCCCCGCCGGCGATAATCATGGGGACGCGGGCACCCAAAGATTCCTGCACATGGCGCGGCGTGGTGGCGGACGGCTCGCCAGATGCGTTCGCGCTGGGGGCAGCCACCGGCACGCCCGCTTTTTCAATCAGCGCCAGCGCAACCGGATGGTTCGGCATGCGGATGGCGATCGTATCCAGCCCGGCGCTCACCAAATCGGAAACGCCCCCATCCTGTTTCTTCGGCAGGATAAGCGTCAGCGGCCCCGGCCAGAAAGCGGCCATGATTCCCTTTGCCCGCGCATCGACCGCGACATATTTTTCCGCATCCTCGCGCCGCGCGACATGGATAATTACAGGGTTGATCGCAGGGCGGTTTTTCGCCGCAAAAATACCGGCGACCGCCCGTCCGTCCAGTGCGTTCGCGCCCAGCCCGTAAACCGTTTCCGTCGGAAACGCGACCAGCCCGCCGGATTTTATAATCCCGGCAGCCTCCTCAATTGTTTCAGGGATTGGCGCGGCCATCTTCATCATGAACGTAAATGGCTCTTTTGCCTTTGAAAATGCAAGCTTTATTGCCGTTAAAGGCTATTTTTCTTTGCCTATGGAAATGAGAAACCTAATAAAGCACCATGCAAAAACTATCCGGCATCTTCGCCTTCGACGCTCCGGCAAACCTCGTATCATGGTCGGTCGAAACATATTTTCTGCTGGATTATCATAGTCTTTTCGGGCGCGTCCGGCCAACCCCGGACCCCGCCAATCCGGGGCGCTTCGACCTTACATAGCTAAGGGAGCCCCCTCTTCCAGCACGTTTTCTGTCGCTGCTGGACGGCTAATCCTTCTTGCAGGAATGGAAAACACCACCCGTTACCGGCTCCGGCAAGCCAGTCGTTCCGGGTAGGCTTAAAGGCAACCCTAAAAGACTCCGCACCGCCAGATAGGCGAAGCATTCAGCCTCGGTCGCATCCCCGTCCCAGCCGAGATCATCGACGCTTTTCACCGCGCCATTCAGCTCTTCATTCAAATATTTCATCAGCGCCTTGTTGTGCCGTCCTCCGCCGCACGCATACCAGCTCTTGGGCGTTTGCGGCATATGCTCTTGCGCCCTCACGATCATATCGCCTGTGAACCGCAGCAATGTCGCCGCCCCGTCTTCGGTACTAATCACGTCCATGCCCTTTGTCAGCGGCCCCAGCGCCGCGATGTCCCATTGGTCGCGGTCGAGGGATTTGGGCGGCTTGCGGCTGAAATATTCATGCGCATACCATTGTTCAAGCAGCGCCCGCACAGGCTTGCCCGCCGCCGCCAGTTTTCCATCCTCGTCATAGGCGGCGCCGGTGCGGGATTTCACCCAGTCATCCATAAGCGCATTGCCCGGCCCCGTATCGAACGCGACTATGTCGTTCTCGCCTTCGCCAATCCACGTGACATTCGCAACCCCGCCGATATTCAACAGGGTGACGGGCAGTTCGAATCCTCCATGGCGCACCCTTGCGGCATGATAGAGGGGGGCCAGCGGCGCGCCTTCACCCCCCGCCCGCACGTCGGCGCTGCGGAAATCATCAACCACATCCATCCCCGTTTCGCGCGCCAGCAAGGCCCCGTCGCCGATCTGGATCGTCACCCCGTCTTTGGGGGCATGATAGATGGTCTGGCCGTGAAAACCGACAATATCGCCCTTGATCCTGAGCTGCTCCACGGCCTGTGCATGCTTCAGGGTCAGGAGCCGTTCGGCGTCCCTGATGGAAGGGGCATGCCGCTCCCGCCCCCCGAAACAGGCGCGGATGGCGGCCCGCTCTTCGTCCGTATAGGGAATGGTTAAAAAGCCCAAAGGCTTCACATAGCCGCACCCGTCCGTTTCAATGGCGGCGCAGTCCACCCCATCCAGCGACGTGCCGGACATCAGGCCAATTGCGGTATAGACTTTGTTTTCAGGCATGGCTATAACCCTGTTATGACATACAAATCCGAATTCCTGAATATCCTATCCGAACGCGGCTTCATTCACCAGTGCAGCGATTTCGAGGGGCTCGACAAAAAACTGGGCGAAGGGGTGCAGAGCGCCTATATCGGTTTCGACGCCACGGCGAAATCCCTGCATATCGGTAATCTTACCGGCATCATGATGCTGAAATGGTTTCAGGAAACGGGGCACAAGCCGATCACCTTGATGGGCGGCGGCACGTCGAAAATCGGCGATCCGTCCTTCAAGGATCAGTCCCGCAACCTGATGACCGACGAAACCATCCGCGAGAACATGGAGAATATAAGGAGCAATTGCTTCAACCAGTTCCTGCGCTATGGCGACGGGCCGGCGGACGCCGTCATGGTCAATAACGACGACTGGCTTTCGGAGCTGAAATATCTCGACTTCCTGCGCGATTACGGGCGCTATTTCACCGTCAACCGCATGATCGCCTTCGATAGCGTCAAAACGCGGCTTGAGCGTGAAAGCCCGCTGACGCTTCTGGAATTCAACTATATGGTGATGCAGGGCTACGACTTCCTCGCCATCCACCGCGAATACGGAACGATCCTGCAAATGGGCGGCTCCGATCAATGGGGCAATATCATCAACGGTGTCGATCTCGCGCATAAATCGGATCAGGCGCAGCTCTTCGCCCTGACCGCACCGCTGCTGCTCAACAGCGCGGGCGAGAAAATGGGCAAGACCGTCAACGGCGCTGTCTGGCTGAACAGGAACATGCTCAGCCCCTACGATTACTGGCAGTATTTCCGCAACGTCGATGACGCCGATGTCGGCAATCTGCTCGCGCGCTTTACGATGCTGCCGATGGATGAAGTCCGCCGCCTGGCGGCCCTGCAAGGCTCCGAAATTAACGAGGCCAAAAAGATCCTCGCTCACGAAGCGACAAAGCTTTGCCATGGAAAACAGGCAGCAATTGAGGCCGAGAAAACTGCTAAGAATGTTTTTGAAAGGGGTAGCGTAGGTAGCGAATTACCATCTGTAATTATTTCCGAACAACGACTCAGAGCCGGAATACCTCTCACAGAACTTCTTGTTGAAATCAAACTTTGCAACTCCAAAAGTGAAGCAAAACGGCTTATTGCTGGTGGGGGCGTACGTATTGATAATAAACAGATTACCACAGAAAATTACTTAGTAACAACTCAGGACATGGCACTGGATTATGATTTCGGGTCTGACGGAAATTGGATAAAAATTTCCGCGGGCAAGAAACGCCATGCGCTTGTAAAGACGGCCTAGTCTTCGTCTTCCACCAAAGCCGGATTATTGCTGCGGCCCCGCCGTGCGGGGGGCGCGGCGCTGCCCGGCAGGTTCTTGCGCCGGAGCGGCCTTTCCGGACATGGCTTCCTCCTCGCCCGGAATACGCTGTGAAAATCCGCCTTCGAATAAAATACGGCGGAGGATGCCGGGCGCGAGGACGGAAAGCGGGTTTACCGAAATTTGCGGATCGCCGCTCGGCCCCTTCATCGTATAGGTCGCCGCAATCAGGCCGGAAGAACCGCCGAGTATTTCCCCCACCAGCGGGATTTGGGACAGGAGGGAGTTGACTTCCGTCATCGGAATAATCGTCCCCGCGACGTCAGTCGTCTTTTTGCCGCGATCGGCCGTTCCGGCGAATGTCAGGCCGATGGACGACCCCGATGTGCTTCCATCCTTGATGATGAGCAGGTTCCCTTCGGGCCGGAAACGCCACTCGAAACCGGATTCAAGCTTGGAAAAGACAAGCCCCTGATTGCCGAGAAGCTGTTGCAGGCCCGTAAGGCTCATCAGGCTCAGCAACCTTGCGAGCGCGGGCGCCCTTACCACGCGGAAATTTTCCATCCGCATCGTGCCGTGGAGATTGCCCCTTCTGTCGCCTTCCGGCGGCTCCCCGTAGATAAGGAGCGAGCCGCCCTCAATATCTTCATAAAGGCCGAACCCGTCCAAAGTCGCGCCAGCGTCATTTGTTTCCAGCCTGAAAATACGCTTCCCCGTCCCGTCGGGCATAAAGCGGATGAAGATATTCCCATCCCCAATTCCCGCATCATATTCGATGCGCGTAATATCGCCCTCATCGTCAAGTTCAAGATAGGTTTTCGTATTGCGGGTTTTTTGCCCGTTTGCGGCCAGCATCGTGCTTGCCGTCATCGCGATTTTCATCGGCTGCTGCTTTTCCTTCGGCGCGTCTGCATAAAGGCCGGACGCTTCGGCTTCCTGCAGGAAAGGCGCGAGATCGAATACCGGCCCGTCCGCCTTGATATTCATGACATTGCCTTCCGTCACGTTGAAGGTCAGGGCCATTTGGGTTTTGCCGATGGATATGTTCGGAAGATTCCCGCTCGACAGATCCGCCTTTTTCCCGTTCATGGGGGCGAATTTTATCGCGGCCTTGCCCGCGGACAGATCCTTTGTCGCAAGTTCGATATCCCTCAATTCCTTTAAGACGTCGTCCTTCAATATCGCGGTTGCGCTGATGGTTCCGGCAACGCCTTGCGGCTTGGCATAGCGGAACGGATCGATATGGATGCGGACGGGCGCGAGATCCCCCTGCACCTCGACGCTCGCATCGCCCTTGCCCTTATCCGTATAGACGACGCTCACGGGCATGGTGCCGCTGATATAATCATCAAGATCGACGCCGAAATGGTTGCGAAGCTCCTTATCAGCGCCGAGCTTTGCCTCGACACGCATCGAATAAGGATTGCCTTCAGACGAAAAGAACTGATGCCAGTCAAGCTCCGTATCCCGCCCCGCGAGCTTCGCATGCCCCTTGATCTTGAAACCGCCCGGCTCCGTCGCCATTTCCAGCGGCCCGCCCGAAAGCGCAAGGCCCTCGACGACAGCCGGGATCTCGATATCGCTCAGGATGCCTTTGACGGATACGTTGACCTCTTCCTTCGGCAGGTCTTTCAAGGTGGGAAGGCCGACTTCGACCTCGGCCTCGATCGCGCCCTTTACCGCCGCCGCATCAATGCCGATCTCGTTCTTATCCATACCGATAGGCTCGGCGGCTATATATTCCAAGGCGCCCGCAAGCGGCCCTTTTATTTTTGTCTTCACGGTCACATAGCCCGCACCGGACACCATCAGATCCGTAGCTTTCACGGTGACGTCCGTTCCCTCTATTTCGCCGAGCATGGCGCGCGCGTCCGTAATCTCAAGAAGCTCCGCCGCGAGATCGAAATGCCCGCGGCCGCTCGCATTTTCGGCGGGCATCAGCGTATCGCTATAGGTGACCTTGCCGCCCTCAAAAGAAAAATCGATCTTTAATTCCGGCACATCGACATCGATGCGCGAAGAATTCGTCTGCGGCTCTTCAATCCTGTCAACCGTGAGCAGCAATTCACCCGTAACATCCCGGCCCGTTGCGCCTTCGATATTAAGGCCCAGCCATTCATAGGCATCGCCGTCCCGCTCCGATTTCGGGATGAGTTCCGCAATATCGTTGATTGCGACCTTGCCGACGGCAAAGGAAAGCGGCAGGCGTAAGGAGTCCTGATCGAGCATTGCATCCGCCTTCCCTTCAAAGACGACGCCGCCTATATCACCGGACAGGCGGGAGATGGAAAGGCTTTTATCCGCAGCATTATATTCGCTCTCCAGAATGATGTTCCTAAGCTCTATCGGCGCGTCATATTCTTCGGGCAGATGGATAGAGCCTTCCGGAACCTCTCCGGAAAACTTCGCATAGACGGGAACCATGGCGGAATCCATCGCAAGCTCCATCTCGCCTGTAAAATATAAATCCTGCCCCGCGACTTCATCAGGCACAGGCAGGAAGCGGGAAATAATATAAGGATTCACGTCCTGAATATGCGCGGCCGCCTTAAAATCATCCATCTCTTTCCGGTAAACCATATCGAGGGCGACACTCGCGCTCTGTCTGGAGCCGCCCGGCAAAGCGACGACCAGGGCTGCCGCGACGCCTTGCGGATGTTCGCTTAGCATAAAATCAAGATCCGTCAGATACCATGAAAGGCCGAATTTATAGTCGCGCACCGCGACGCTCGCGCCCCTTATTTCAAATGCACGAAGGCGCGAGATCCAGCTGCCGCGCTTTTTGTGCGCCATATCCTTGAAAAGCTGCACAATGTCATTGCGGTTATTGCTCCCTTCATGGACAGGCGGCTGCCCGCCGGACATTTCATCGACGGAGATTCTCTTATTGCCCCCTTCATCCTCCTTCAGGAAAAGCGTAAGGCTTCCCTCCTCCGTCCGCACCAGCTCCAGCGACGGGGCCATAATAATGACGCTGACGGGCCTTATATGACCGAACATCAGGGCGCGGCGGGAAAGCCCTATGGAGGCGCGATCGATCCTGAGGCTGTTCACATCGCTTTCACCTTTACGGATTTGCAGGCCGCTGACATTCATCAAAAACGGCCCGCGCATTTCCGGCCATGACAGGACGATATCGTCAAAGGCGACGGCAACGCCGTCCTGCTGGCTTCCAAGCGCGTCCGTGATATATTCTTTTGCAAAGCCGAGCGAGATCGGCCCTTCCGATAATTTCCAGATAAAAACCCCGAACAGGACAGCCAAAAGGAACAGGAGAACGGCCATACATTCAAGCACGGCAGCCAATGTTCTATTGCCAATTTTTATAAAAGAGCCAAGCACGGGGAAAACCTGGAAAAGCTGAAAATTCAATCTGTCATTCTTTTATTACAATAGGGCAATTTCCCGGTCTTGTCAGGCGGCAACTTGACATTCCTTCCCAAAATACAAAGTAATAGGGGGACTGTTTTACCGCCCCATCCAGCCATGAAAGAGGACTGTAAATGACCACACTCAAAGAAGGTTCCAAAGCCCCTGCCATCGATCTGCCGACCGATAACGGGGGGCATTTCAATCTGGGCGCCATGAAAGGACAGAAAGTCGTTGTTTATTTCTATCCCAAGGACGATACAAGCGGATGCACTGCGGAATCCTGTTCCTTTTCAGAAAACATCAAATCTTTTGAAAAGCTGGGCGTCGCCATTGTCGGCATTTCCAAATGCAGCGTGAAGAAACATGATAAATTCAAGGCGAAATACGGCCTCCAATTCCCCCTCGCCTCCGACGAGGAGGGCGATGTTTGCGAACGCTATGGCGTGTGGGTGGAAAAATCCATGTATGGCCGCAAATATATGGGTATCGAGCGCACGACCTTCCTCATCGATGAGGATGGAAAGATCGAAAAAATCTGGCCGAAAGTAAAAGTAAACGGCCATACGGAAGAAATCCTCGAAGCCTTGAAAGCCGCAAGGAAAGCCGCCTGACGGCCTTCAGGATCGATAGCGGTAGCGGGCCGGGCGATTAGCCGGACGATTATGCGCTCAGTTTCAAACCGACAATACCGGTCACGATAAGCGCGGCGCTCGCTATGCGGAAAGCCGATGCGCTTTCACCGAACAGGACTATCCCCGCAATCATGGCCCCGACAGCGCCAATGCCCGTCCATATCGCATAGGATGTGCCGAGCGGCAGCGCCTTGACGGCGAGGGCCAGAAGCCAAAGACTTACCGCCATCGCCGCAACCGTCCATAATGAGGGGACAAGCTTTGTAAGGCCTTCCGAATATTTCAGTCCCAAAACCCAGCCCAGTTCAAACAGTCCGGCAAAAAACAGGTAAACCCACGCCATAACGATCATCCTTTCGCGTCCGGTGCGGGGCCGTCCCCACGATATGATTGAGAAAATGCAAAGGCGCAACGGGCCGTCCCGTCAACCGTCATCCTACCGCGAAAAGACGGAAAAATCTAGGCGGACGCTTTTGCCCTTGCGCGCTCGGCCAGCGTCATCATCACGACAGCCAATATCCCCAGCATCAAGAAGCCGGACGTCATGGGGATCAGCGTGCCGTTATAGAGCTGGCCTATAACCGCGCCTATCGTCATGGAGATAAGGGAGGAAACGGAGCCGATAACGGCGGAGGCGATTCCGGCAATATGCCCCAGCGGCTCCATCGCCAGCGCATTCAGATTGCCGAAAATAAGGCCAAAACTAAAGAACATGGCCGCCGCATAGATAAGGAACATCCATAGCTCTATCTCCACGAAGCCATGAAGAAGCAGGAAGGCCGCCGAGCTTGATATAATGCATAAAAAGGCGCGGAAGGCGATATAGCGCATTCCAAGTTTTTCGACAATGCGCGAATTCATCATCGAAGATGCCGCAACGACAACGGCCAGCGCGCCGAAATAAATGGAAAACATTTCACCGGTGCCGAACTGATCCTGAAAAATCTGCTGGGATGAGTTGAGATAGCCGATCAGGCTGCCGAAACATATCCCCGAACACATCATGTAAAACATGCTGGTGCGTGTTGCGACAACCTGCCGGAAGCCTTCTATGATATTTCTCGCATGGAAAGGTATCCGCCGTTCGCGCGGCAGGGTTTCTTCAAGCCGGAAGACAATCCATACGCATATTGTAACGGCATAGATGAAATAAAGGACAAAGATTCCGCGCCATGAAGACAGGCTCATAACAGCCTGGCCGATACTGGGCGCAACGGCGGGAACGACCATGAAAATCATCATGACGATCGACATGAGTTTCGCCATTTGCCGCCCTGCATATCTATCCCGCACAATGGATATGGCCGATATGTAAGGCCCCGCGACGCCAAGCCCTTGTATCACACGGCCAATCAGCAGGACTTGCATGGTGCCTGCGGTATAACCCACGATACTGCCGATCAAATAAATGCAAAACCCCACATAGAGGATTTTCTTACGCCCGAACGCATCCGAAAGCGGGCCGGCCAAGAGCTGCCCCGCCGCCATGCCGGCGAAAATCCCGCCTATCAGATATTGGGCATGGTTGCGGTTGGCGATTTGCAGATCGTGGCTGATAACACCGAGCGCCGGCAAAATCGCGTCAATCGAAATCGCAGCCATGGCCATCAGGGAGGCCATGAGAACGATGAATTCCTTGCCCGGAGCATGGATATTAGGCGCTGCTTGTGTCATGCGCCTTCCTATAGCCGCCGCCCGCCTGTTTGCCAATAGGCAAGAAAATAAAAAAGGCCCGCAAAGGGCCGTTTTTTGTATTTTCACAAAGCGCGGTTAAGCTTTAAGCGGCCTTTGCAAGCTGCGGCGTGACATTCCTGCCACCCTCGGCCTTGTTCATGTGGTCATGGACATGGGCGACCATTTCGTCCGTATATTCATGGAAGAAATGGTTGGCGTTCGGCACGGTGCGGTAATCGATCTCGATCCCCTTCTGCGCCTGCAGCTTTTCAACGAGCTTTGCGACGCTGGCTTCCGGCACGATATTGTCTTTTTGACCGTGCAGGATAAGCCCCGAAGACGGGCATGGCGCGAGAAACGAAAAATCATAGATATTCGCAGGAGGCGCAACGGAGATGAAGCCCTGAATTTCAGGGCGGCGCATCAAAAGCTGCATCCCGATCCACGCGCCGAACTGGAATCCCGCGATCCAGACATAGGGCGCGTTCGGGTTGAATTGCTGCATCCAGTCAAGGGCGGAGGCCGCATCGGAAAGCTCGCCCTCGCCGCGGTCGAAAACGCCCTGTGATTTGCCGACGCCGCGGAAATTGAAACGCATGGTCGAAAACCCGCGCGCGACCATCGCCTGATAAAGCAGGTAGGTGTTTTTATTGTTCATGGTTCCGCCATGTTCCGGGCTGGGGTGCAGAACCAGCGCAAGCGGCGCATTGGGCGTTTTGGAATGGTGATAACGGGATTCGATCCGGCCTGCGGGGCCGTTGAAAATAATTTCAGGCATATATTATCTTTCCACACAAAAGATTCGTTAAGCATCCTCTATAAAGAACCCGGGCCGAAAAGTCCAAATTAATTGTCTAAGATGTTGATTTACTTGTGGGCAAGCCTTGCTTCTGTGAAATAAATGACGTTTTACCTAAGACTTTTAAAACTTTTGGAAACCCCTTATAAAAGCCATCATGCAAAGAATTTACCTTGATTATAACGCCACGGCTCCCATCCGTCCCGAAGTCGTCGAAGCGGTGACAGCTTCCATGGGAGTGACGGGCAATCCCTCTTCCGTCCATGCGGAAGGGCGCGGGAGCCGTAAAATCGTCGAAGACGCGCGCGCTTATGTCGCCGCCCTGACAGGCGTGCGCACGGCGCAAGTGATCTTTAACGGCGGCGCGACCGAGGGCAATAACACGATCCTGTCCGGCTATCACGGCGCCGCTATCATCATCGGCTCGATGGAACATCCTTCCGTCAATGAAGCCGCCCCGGAAAATGCGCGGCGCATTCCGGCGGGCCGGAGCGGCGTTCTCGATAGCGGGGCGTTTGCAAGGATGCTGGATGAATCCGCCCCAGCGCTGGTCAGTATCCAGTATGTGAATTCCGAAACGGGCGTTATCCAGCCGGTTGCGGAACTTGCCGCGCTGGCAAAGGCGAAAGGCGCTCTCGTCCATTGCGACGCTGTACAGGCAGCGGGGCGGATCGATCTCGCCTTTAAAACGCTGGGCGTCGATTATATGACCTTGTCCGCCCATAAATTCGGCGGGCCGCAAGGGGTCGGCGCGCTAATCTTCCGCGAAGGGTTGCAGATTCCGAAATTCATGCGCGGCGGCGGGCAGGAAAAACGCCAGCGCGCGGGGACGGAAAACGTCGCCGCCATTGCGGGTTTCGGCATGGCGGCGCGGCTTGCGGGCGCGGATATCGACGCTTACCAGACCCGTTGCAAAACCTTACAGGACAGGCTTGAAAGCGGTTTGCGGGCTATCGCGCCCGATATTATTATCCTTGGAGAAGACGCCCCCCGCGTCGCCAACACGACGGCAACGCTCCTGCCCGGCATTGCCGGCGAAACGCAGCTGATGGCGCTCGATCTCGAAGGCATCGCCGTTTCCAGCGGCTCCGCCTGCTCCTCCGGCAGCTTCAAACCCTCCCATGTGCTAGGCGCCATGGGTTTTGACGACAATGCGGCGCGGAGCGGCTTGCGGTTTTCAACCGGATGGGCTACCACCACAGCCGATATTGATACGGCCCTGGCGGCGTTTGAAAAGATGCTGGGGCGGTTGAGGAAGTAGCGAAATGGCAAAAATCACCTTTATCCTGAAAGATGGCACCGAGAATGTCATCGAAGCCGCAAACGGGCTTTCCCTCATGGAAGTCGCATTGAAAAACGACATAGAGCAGATCGAAGGAACGTGCGGCGGCGGCCTTGCCTGCGCAACCTGCCATCTCTATATCCATCCCGACTGGTGGGATAAATGCCTGCCCGACGGTGAGAGAAGCGATGACGAGGAAGATATGCTCGATCTCGCCTTTGATTTGCGCAGAACATCGCGCCTTTCATGCCAGATTACGGTCAGCGACGATCTGGACGGGCTGATCGTCGCCGTTCCGGGGGCGAAACCGGGCTGGTAACGGGCTGGCCCGCCTCGCCCGTACGGGCAGAAAACGCAGAAAACAATGACGATAAAGCGTATTTTTGCTGCCACGACTGTAAATTATGCAAAAACCTTGATTTTCAGGGCCTCTTCCTTGTAAAAGTTAACGCGCTTTGGCCGCCGTCGCCACCCCGCCGTTTTGCAGGGCGCCTGCGAAGGCGGCTATAGAGGATAAAATGACAACGGATAAACTCAACAGCCTCGGCTTTGCAAAGCCGGAATCAGAAACCCGCGTGGTCGTCGCCATGTCGGGCGGCGTCGATTCATCCGTGGCCGCGGCCCTGTTGCAGGAACAAGGTTATGACGTCGTCGGCGTTACGCTCCAGCTTTACGATTACGGCGCGGCAGTTTCGCGCAAAGGGGCTTGCTGCGCCGGCGCGGATATTTACGATGCGCGGCGCGTGGCCGAAGCGCTCGGCTTTCCGCATTACGTCCTGAATTACGAAGATAATTTCAAGGATTCCGTGATTGATGATTTCGTCGAATCCTACCTGCATGGCGAAACCCCCATCCCTTGCGTCAAATGCAACCAGACCGTCAAATTCCGCGATCTTTTAAAAGTCGCGCGCGATCTCGGCGCGGATTGCATGGCCACAGGCCATTACATCCAGCGGCTTATCAATCCCGATACGGGAAGAGCGGAACTTCACCGCGCCGTAGATCTGACGAAAGATCAAAGCTATTTCCTTTTCGCCACGACGCAAGACCAGCTTGATTTCCTGCGTTTCCCGCTTGGCGGCTGGGATAAATCCGTTACGCGCGGCCATGCTGATCGCCTCGGCCTCGTCAACGCCGCAAAGCCGGATTCGCAAGATATCTGCTTTGTGCCGAACGGCGATTATGCCGCCGTCGTGAAAAAGATTGCCCCGCATGCGGAAATGCCGGGGGATATCGTGCATGTCGATGGCCGCACGCTCGGAAGCCATTCGGGCATCATCCATTATACGATCGGCCAGAGGAAGGGGCTTGGCATTGGCGGCGGGCATAATGATTCCAACGACCCGTTCTATGTCGTTAAAATCGACCCCGGCCAAAACCGCGTCTATGTCGGGCCGAAGGAAGCGCTTGCCCGCGACATCGTGCATATCAGGGAGCTGAACTGGCTCCGCCCGCTTGAAAAAGACAGCGTGGACGGCACCGGCATTCCCGTTCAGGTGAAATTACGCTCTATGACGCGGGCCGTTCCGGCAAAAGCCTATCCGAAAGCGGACGGCACCGCAGAACTCCATCTGGAGGCGGCACAGTACGGCATATCACCCGGTCAGGCCGCCGTTTGCTATGACGGGGCGCGCGTGCTTGGCGGCGGCTGGATCTATGGGGCATCCCATTCCGCAATGCCGCTCGCGGCCTGATTCTGTTGCCCGCGGCGTAACAGCCTGTTCATACAGGCCCTATTTTCATAATTTCGACATATATTCTATTCCATCAGAAAATAAAGACGGCGGGGCTTTCTTCCCTCACTTCGGGCGATGTTCATATTGACAAGCCCGCATCCATTAGGCCATAACGTCCCATCTTGATGCGGCGGCGGTGTAGCTCAGTCGGTAGAGCAGAGGAATCATAATCCTTGTGTCAGGGGTTCAAGTCCCTTCACCGCCACCAACAACCTGAAAATCATTTGATACCAATAGCCTGGATTTCATCGATCGTGGCGGGGCATAGAAGTGAGGCGCCCGCCATGCCCAATCCGTGTTATCCGGCCTTATCAAGACACACGATCTATCACTTTCGCAGCTCCTCAGGCGGAGCGCCCGCTAATCGACAATCGTTGACGGCCCGTTCAAAAGATGGGCGTCGGGTCTTTGTCTTTTTTCACGGAAACGGGCGCGGTTTTGGTGGCTGAATGCGTCCTCCGATGCCGGCGATGAAAGGATAGCGCGTATGTCCGTTGCATCTTCGCCGACATCGTCCACGATCCTGCGCACTTCATTCAAATGTTGTGCAACAAGATCCTGAAAATTCCCTGCCGCGAAAATAATATTGATGTAATTTTGCAGTTCGCTTTTGACCTTGTCAGGACATTCGGACAATAGCGGCATCATCCGCTCGCAGCAGGTCAGTATCTGGTTCGCGGCTTTTTCCGTACGCTTTTCCGCAGCTTCCAATTGAGCATGGATTGCTGGAAGCTGCGCTTCCAGAAAAACATCATTGCGTTCGTTAATCTGCACCACGTCGCCGGAAATACGCTGGATGAGCCTGCTGATATTATCGACAAGCTCCGCCTTTTTTTCCGCAGGCGCCGTTGCCACAGCGCCCATTGCCTTTTCCAGTACGTCGATAACCGATGCTCCCATGGCGCATCCCTCTCCCCAATTATGCGTTAATTATGCGTTGCGTTTTAAGTAAGCCGTCTTAATCTTGCTTTCCAGCGTTTCCGCATTGAAAGGCTTCACGATATAATTATCAACCCCGGCCTGTCTTGCCTCCATGACGTTCTCCGGTTTTGCTTCCGCAGTAATCATCACGAACGGCACGCGCTGATGCCCGTATGTCGGGTCGTTGCGAACGCAGCGGAGAAGTTCCAGCCCCGTCATCGGCAGCATGTTCCAGTCGGACAAGACCATATCGTATTTCTCTTGCGTAAGCTTGCGCAGGGCATCCTGCCCGTCATAAGCCTCTTCGACATTCGTGATGTTAATCTGCATCAGCAGGTTTTTGATGATGCGAATCATTGTTTTGTGATCATCCACGACCAGGACGCGCAGAGCTTTGTTGAGTACCATATTGTTTATGCTTCTTTCCTATGCAAGAAATGCCCGGAGACCCCCGATAGTTTATTTTATAGCAAGAGATTATTAATAGAGTATTACACTACGCCCCGCACAGAAACTATAAAATAACCTATATTCATATGACACCGGCGCCTTTTTATAAATTCAGAATATTACCGCCACCATCCCGCTTTAAGCCCTGCGCAAGCACTCTATAAAACCATACAGACGAATGCCACAGACGGTTTTCCTTGCTGTTTGCATGAACCCGGCAGTTACTGTTTTGAAAAGGGATGTGCTTGCTGCCCGGATCAGACTGGTTCGGGCAGGGCGGCGAAGATTTTATCGAAAAGGATCCACAGATGTTTATTTTGAAAAAAAAGCAGACTTTTCTTCCCGATGTCAAAGAAGCCATTTTGAGCGGCACATCGTCGCGCATTATGGTCGTCGATAACGATCTTAATATTACCTATGTCAACGATGCGGTTAAAGCTTTCCTTCAGGAAGTCGAGGCCGATATCCAAAAGCAAATCCCCTCTTTCAACGTCGCGGGGCTCATCGGGACGAATATTGATTTATTTCATAAAAACCCCGCCCACCAGCGATCTCTCCTGGCAAAGCTGGACAAACCGTACCTGGCCTCCATTTCCATTTCGGGGCGTGTTTTCAACCTGCGCGCCTTCCCGCTCTTTGACGAATATCAGCAGAGAACAGGCTCGGCCGTCGAATGGCTTGACCCATCGGAAATGGATAATGCGGGGCAAGTATCGGCAATTCAGCGCGCACAAGCCGTTGTCGAGTTTCATCTTGACGGGATGATCGCCAATGCGAATGATAATTTTTTAAATGCCGTTGGCTACGATCTGGACGAAATTTCCGGCAAGCATCATGCGATTTTCGTCGAACAGGATTACGGCGCGTCCGATGAATATAAAGATTTTTGGAAGATACTTGCAAAGGGAAGTTATGTCGCCGGAAAATTCAAACGGATCGGCAAAGGGGGAAAGGTCATCTGGCTTCAGGCTTCCTACAACCCCATTCTCGATCTCGGAGGCCGCCCGTTCAAGGTTGTAAAATATGCGACCAACATAACCGAACAGATCGATATACAGTCCCTGATCGCGCGCAATCTTTCCACAATCCAGGCCTCCGTCAAGGATGTCGCGGCGCAGTCAGGGCAGGTGTCGGGGGCGTCGGGCCAGACCTTCCAGAATGTGCAGGCCGTGGCCGCCGGGGCCGAACAGATGGATGCATCGGTCAAGGAAATCGCCGAAAGCATGAACAGATCGAAAGATGCCGTTGCCGGCATGGTGAAACAGGCTGATACGGCCGAAGCGGATACGATAGCGCTGGCGCAGACCGCGGAAAAAATGAGCGCCATTGTCGAGATTATCGAAAATATTGCGGGGCAGATAAATCTCCTCGCGCTGAACGCCACGATCGAGGCGGCGCGGGCCGGGGAAGCGGGCAAGGGTTTTGCCGTTGTCGCTTCCGAAGTCAAAAACCTCGCCAATCAGGCCGCAACAGCGACCAAGGAGATCAACGAACAAATCGGGGCGCTCCAGAATATGTCGTCAGGGGTCATGCAGGCCATGGTGGATATAAGACAATCCATGGACAAGGTGCAGGAATATATCAGCATCAGCGCCAGCGCAGTGGAAGAACAATCCGCCGTTTCCAAGGATATGGCGGCCAACATGCATTCGGCCTCCACGGCGGTCGAGCATGTCACGCATAATATCCAGCAAATAGACGAGGCCCTGCAAATCGTAAGCAAGGCCGTCATGGACACGGATGAGGCCGCCAAGAATCTGGCCTGACCTTTCTCTTTATAAAAAGGCCGCTTAGAGTCCTGCGCCGCCGCTTGATTGCGCGGCCCATTGCGCGTATAACGCCATGGATAAGGTATCAATATAAGAAAATGGCTTTCTTTCACACGCGCAAATCCTCCGGCCTGCCCTCGTCGCTGACGGTCATTTTGCTCGTCCTCGCCTTTACCCTGCAATCCCTGATACCCGCCGGTTTCATGCCCGGAACAGGCGGCGGTTTTACGAAGCTTGTTATTTGTAGCGGGATGGGCGAAAAAACCGTCTTTATCCCTACGGATGAAGGGAACCCTGCGGAACAGGATGGGGCAGGCAGCGCCTGCGCCTATCAATTTGCCGCCGCGCATAAGCTGCTGGCCGCACCGCCCCTTGCCTCCCTTAGCGTTCCGCCCCTTGAAAGAACAGGGAAAATTACGTCCCACGCGTCTTTTACCGCTTTCCAAACCGTCCATGCTTTCGCGGCGCGCGGCCCGCCCGCCATTTGATCTGACTGTTTTTCCATTCTCCAGATCAAACAAAGAAAGATTTTTATCATGTGCAAATTCCACAAGGACGTGGCGCGCGACATCGCCACAGATGACTCTACCGGTGCGTTTGATGCGGGCCGCTATGCAACGGCGCTCGTTGCCATGGCCATGTTCCGCCTCGAACAATATATGCCTGCCATGCATAGCTGCGACGGTTTTAACCCCGATCAGATGCTGACGGGCGAGGCGAAACTATCCTTCGCCCAATCAGGGCTGGAAAGACCCCAGTCCGCCATCAATAATTTCCGCAACTTCAATATTGGAACGCTGCGCCAAGCCATGGATTTTACGGCGCAAAATTTTTCCCTTTCGCTTGAGGCGCTGAATATTCCGGATCGGATAACCAAAGCCGGTTATAAAGCCACATGCTGCGCCGAGGCCGATCCGACGGAAAACGGCCCCTTCCTTGACGAAGCCGTTGTCGAACTGTTTGAGGGCTATGACGATGCGGACAAGACATGGGCCGCGAACAGCCTGTCGCTTATCCCCATCGCCCACAAGCCTGAATTCGAGGCCATCCGCATGGCGACAGAGCATTTTATTTCCCAGCCCGGCATCCATGAAACCCTGAAAGCCATGTTCGAGCATTCGGTCGCGAGCATCTTCCAGAACGCACAGGCCGTAAAAGATGCCGGCCTTGGCCGTGACAGCGAGGGCTGCGTCATGTGCGGCCATGGAAGCCGCGCCGCCGGTCTTTCTCTGTCATAGAAGGAAGTGTCATGACGGCCCTATCCCGGCAGGGGGCGGCAAGCGCCGCTCCTGTATCGCTTACACGCATAAAACGGACATCGTCCTTTCTGGCACGCTACCGCGGCCCTGTCTTTGCCGGCGGATTATCCGGCATCCTTTTTCATGGTGCCCATTACGGCGCGGTTGCCGCCGGCACCGGACTGGCTATCGGCCTCTCCCCCGCTGCGGGCCTCGCCTTTAACGCCATCCTATCCGCCACCTGCCTTGGGGCGTCCTATTGGGCGTGGCACCGTTTTATGGGTGGCCATGCCTGCACCGCGCAGGAAAAAAGCAGCAGCGCCGCGATACAGGCAGGGCTGGCCCTTGCCGTTGCATTTGGCGCGCACGCCTATGGCGGCCATGATCATAGCGGCGGCGCAAAGGCCGAATGGTTCGCCGCGCTTCCCGAAACCATGCGGCAAGAAATGCTGGAAGGCGCAAGAAAGACCTATCTGGGCCTTCCGGAAAATCTGCGCGCGCGCCTCGAACTTGCAGCCGCAAATGAGAATACCCCCCCTGAAATATGGATAGTCATATGCAGCGATAAAGACGTGTTGGGCCACCAGGTCAGAAAATTCATCAAACAAAAACAAGATGATGCTTCAAAACAATCTATGGGCGGGGCGGAGCCTGCGCCATGATCGGTTCCTTCTTGCAATATCCCGATATGTTATACTATAACACTTCTTTCAGGAGTGTGATAATGAGTTATAAGCCAGCGCAGAGCGCCATAGGGAAATTGATGGATTTTGCGGCGGCGGAGCGTGAAGACGATCCTGCCCGCCTGCCTGATATTCTGGGGCCGTACGAGATTCTTCATCAGCGCCTCTATGGGGCTTTGCCGGCAGACACGTGGAATTTACGCGTCGAAGAAAGCCGTAGCGGCCTGCTCTGGCAGGCCTTATCCGGCCTGATGGATGAATTCCCCTCTTATGCCGGCGCCTATATGGGCCTCGCTCTCGATACGTCGCTGAGCGCCGAGGAATATCGCCGCGAGCTTATGGGGCTGAATAAAAGCTGGGACGATTTTATAAAACGGAAAGATCTGGACACAGAGCATCGCCATGGCGTGATGAGCGGGCATTTCCACCGCGTTTCCTGCGTCCAGTGCAGCATGCTTACCGCCCTCGCCTGTCAGGATCCAGAAATGCACGACCTGTTCGTCAAGGAACTCCTGCCGCTCAAAACACCGCAAGAGCGCATAGCATGCTTAAAGGAAAAAGGGCTGCTCCCTTTCCTCGATATGATGCCCCCCCAAAAACAACCCGGTCTGGAACCGGCATTAACGATAAGGAATAAGCTATGAGAATTGCATTTTGCGGAAAAGGCGGCAGCGGGAAAACCAGCATCGCGTCCCTGTTCATCCGATACCTTGTTTCCAAAGGCGAAGAGGTTCTTGCCATTGACGGCGACATCAACCAGCATCTGTCGCAGGCGCTGGGCCTTGATACGGATAAAATAAAAAACCTGCCGCGCCTTGGCCACGGGCTGGAACGGCTCAATGACTATGTCGCCGGAAACAATCCGCGTATCGACGCGAACCACGTGATTGAATCAACGCCTGCCGGGCGCGGTTCCGGTTTTATCGATTTCAACGGCGACGACCCTGTCAGCCGCCATTTTATCTACCGCGACAAGAATCTCCGCTTTATGGCTGTCGGAGGCCATGACGACCATGATATAGGCACCACCTGCTATCATAAATTCACAGGCGCGGAAGGCGTTTTTTTGAACCATCTTCTCGATACGGACAAGGAATTCGTCATCGGCGATATGTGCGCGGGCGCCGATCCGTTTGCTTCTTCCGGCCTTGCCAGCCGGTATGACGCCATCTGCCTTGTGCTGGAGCCCACGCTCAAATCCATCGGCGTTTATGAGCAGGCGCGGCAATATGCAGGCCCGTTCGGCATTCGCCTCTACATAATCGGAAACAAGATCGCGGCGCCCGACGATCTTGCCTTTATCGAAGAAAAAACAGGGCAAAAATGCCTGTGCCATTTCGGCGATCTGGCAATAATCCGGGGCCATGAAAAAGGCCGCGACTATGATATCGCGGCGATTGACAACGCCATCGCGGAAAGCCTTGAAGAAATGCGCAAGGCTTTTCACGCGCTCGGCCCGCGCGACTGGAACCGCTATGTCGAAAACGGGAAGTTCTTTCATAAGCGCGCCGCAGAAGGCTGGGCCAATGCCATGTATGGCGCCGATCTGATGACGCAGCACGATCCGGATTTTGATTACAGCGCCCCCTATACACCGCCGCAAAAGGACGCCGCCTGATGACAGCCACTCTTTCAGGCGTAGCGCAGGAACAAATTAAGGCCGCAGCCGCCATGCCGCGGCTTGCCCCGGCGATCCATCCGCGCATTCATGATTTCCTGAACAATCAGGAAGCCATGATTTTTGACCTCACAGACAGGTTCGGCTCTCCCTTAAACCTTATCTTCCCGCAAAATATCCGGGACAATATAGCCGCCTTTCAGGCCGTCTATAAAAAACACACGATGCGCGGGCGCATTTATTTTACCAGCAAGCCTTGTAAATCCCTTGCACTGTTCCGCGAGGCGCTAGGGGAGGATATCGGCATAGACGTTTCCTCCGCCGCTTCTTTGCGCACCGTCATGGAATCCGGTTGGAGCGCGGACAGGATCGGCGCGACAGGGCCAAAGAACAAGGACTATATCCGCCTCGCCCTTCAAAACGATGTGCTTATCAATGTCGATAATATTGACGAGCTCAAGCAAATAGAAACGCTTCATTCTTCCCTTGCCGTGGGCAGGAAGGCACGCACAACTATCCGCATTGCGGATTACGGCACGGCGCGCATCCGGTTTTTGAATGAGGACGATACGACTTTCGGTATTCGTTCCGCTGATATCGACTGGGTCTTTTCCTATTTGGAAGATCGTAAGGATATTTTTGATTTTATCGGGTTTTCGTGGCACTCCAGCACGGCGAGCGACGAACAGCGCATTGCCGCGATGGATAACCAGCTCCGCCTGACCTTTGCCGCCATCAAACGCGGTTTCAAACTTTCCGTTATCAATATCGGCGGCGGCTTTCCCATCATGTATGCGAATTCCTGTCAGGAATGGGCGGATTACACTCTGGCGCTCAAAGAATCCGTTATGGGGAAAATTCCGCCGCAAATATGGAACAAGGGCGGACTAGGCTTCCGCATGGAAAACGGCGTCCTGAAAGGCAACGGTGTTTTTTCAAACCACGCGCCATTTGATGACCGTGAGGAAGATTTGGAAAAGCGGTTGAATTATCGCATGCCGTCCATGGGCAATGCCAGCTTTGCGGACATCGTGCGCGATTCCCTTCTTAAACTATCCATAGAGCCGGGTTCCGGCATGGCCGATCAATGCGGCATTACGATTGGCCGCGTCGCTTTTACCAAGAAATCGGGGCTGGGCGAAAATCTTGTCGGGCTGGAAATGAACCGATCCAACCTTCATTCCAACCAATTGAAACAATTGACAGAGCCAATGGTTTTCAGCCGCCGCCATAACAGGCTGGATACGGATGGAAAAGGCGTTTTTTATACCGGGAATCTCTGCCTCTCCTACGACATGCTGCAATATAACAAAACCTACCCCGCCTTTATGCCGGAAGAAGGCGATCTTGTCGCCTTTATGAATACGGCGGCCTATATGATGGATTTTACCGAAAGCGAAACATTGATGCAGCCTGTCGCACGAAAAATCGCGCTGACGGAAGAAAACGGCGCATGGCAATGGACGGAAGACGAAAATCACAGGAGAGCTTTATGATCATCAATGATATGACCGACCTTATCGGCAACACCCCGCTTCTTAAAATTCCGGAGCGGGTGACGGGCCTTAAGAATATCGAGCTATACGCAAAGATGGAAATGCTCAACCCCTTCGGCTCGGTCAAGGATCGGACGGCATGGGCGATGGTCAAGGACGATCTTGGCCATATTAAAAGCACCGGCAAGGTCATCTACGAAAACTCCAGCGGCAATACGGCGAAGTCGCTTCAGGCCATCGCCAATATCCATGGCATAAAATTCCGGCTTATCAGCGCGCTTGAAAAAGTCCGCGAGCAAAAGGAAGTCCTCCAGCTTATGGGGTCTGAAATCGAGGAAATAGCGGGTGCAAGCGATTGTTTTGATCCGACCGACCCGAACGATCCGCAATATCTTATCCAGCGCAAGGTCGATGAAAACCCGGACGCGCTTTATTTTCCGAGCCAGTTTACCAACATGAAAAACCCCGATTTTCACGAACAGACAACGGCGCGTGAGATAGCGGAAGATCTCGGAACCGTTGATTATTTCTTCGGCGGGCTCGGCACGGCGGGATCGAGTCTCGGCATTTCAAAATATTTACGCTCCATCAATCCTTCCTTTAAATCCATCGGCGTTGCAGGCGCGCTCGGCCATTTCATTCCCGGTATCCGCAATATGGGGCAGATGATGGAAAGCACTATGTTCCAGCGCGATTACTATGACAGGATTTATAATCTTACCGAAAAAGACGCGCTGGACGGCATCATGACCCTCGTCCGGGAATGCGCCATTTTATGCGGCCCGTCTTCGGGCGCAAATTTTACGGCCGCTTTGCGCTATTTACATGAAATAGATTCAGGACTGGACAGGCCCCAAAAGGCCGTCTTTATCGTTTGCGACCGCATGGAATGGTATATTTCCTATATACGCGAGCGCATGCCCGAAATATTCGGCGAACAGGAAATAGAGAATGGGCTGCATAGCTTCGATTCCACCGCGAACGCCATTGTCCCGGCGGTGAAGGCGGAAGATCTGGATGGGTGGCAGTCCGCGAATCCCCGCGCCCTTATTATCGACACGCGCGCGGCCCAGTCTTTCGGGCTGTTTAAAATCCGGGACAGCATCAACATGCCGCAAGAACAGTTTGAAAAATGGATTAACGGCCAGAATCCGTTTGATGAAACTATTCCTGTCCTGATTGTCTGCGCCATTGGCGAGCGTTCGCGTCATTATGCCGCCTATCTCCGCTCTATGGGGGCGCAGGCGCATAATCTGGATGGCGGGATTATGGCGTGGTCTGATTTACGCGCGGCGGCATGAGCGTTCTTGTTTCAGAGGGTTGATACGGCCTTTATTTAAAAGTTCCTGAAAACCAGCTTGAACGAATCCGGCTGATAAAGGCTGTTTATATCCAATAGACGCGCTTGCGCCTTCATAAACCCTAGCGTTGGCCGGTCGTCGCTATGGGTGAAGTTTTGAATAGCATGTGTCCCGTTATAATTCCGCGCCTCCAGATCCTTGATGATTTCAGACACATCTCCTTCATCCATAAGATCCGTATGAACCGTCGTGCGAACCTCGAATTCAACCTTTTTCTGTGCGCATAAAAGGTCGAGCGTTCGGGAAAAAAGCCCGTATTTTTCTGTCCCCGTCACGAGCTTGAATTTTGCGGGGGGCGCTTTGTAGTCGAGCGCGACATAATCCAGAAAACCGGCCTCAAGGTGGGACTTTATAATATCGGGCCGCAATCCGTTCGTATCCAGCTTGATGGCATAGCCAAGTTGCTTCAGCGTGCGGATAAAACCGGGCAAGCCCGGATAGACAGACGCCTCGCCGCCGGACAAGACAACCCCGTCCAAAAGGCCCTGCCTTTTCTTCAGGAAAGCCATGACCTCGCCAATATCGCCGCGCCCTTTCCCTTTGACGATTTGGGGGTTGTGACAATAAGGACAGCGCATATTGCACCCCGTAAACCACACGATACAGGCCGTGCGCCCCGGAAAGTCCAGCATCGTAAACGGGGTGACGGAATAGATGGGAAGAGCGCCCGGCTTTGCCGCCGGACGCGCTCCCCCCTTTTCTGCCATAATGGCCGCTTGCGCCATCATCTCAAACACCCGAAAACAGGTTGCCCGTGTCAACGCAATCTTCGACGAAATGCTTGCGCTGGCGGTGCTCGCCCTTCTTGCCTTTGTTGAAGCTATCAACAGGGCGGAAATATCCCATCACGCGCGTCCAGACTTTCGTTGTCGCCTGGCAGTGCGGGCATTCAGGCTGTTCGCCGTTCAAATATCCATGCGTGTCGCAAACGGAAAAGACAGGCGTGACCGTTACATAGGGAAGCTGGTAAGTCCCCAGCACTTTACGGATAAACCGCTTGCAGGCTTCCGCGCTGGAAAGCTTCTCGTTCATGTAAAGATGTAAGACCGTCCCGCCTGTATATTTACATTGCAGGCGGTTTTGAAGCTCCAGCGCCTCGAAAGGATCTTCCGTATGATCCACCGGAATCTGGGAAGAGTTGGTATAATAGATATTCTCCCCAAATCCGGCCTGAAGAATGTCCGGGAAATGTTTTTTATCTTCTTTGGCGAAACGGTAGGTCGTGCCTTCCGCCGGAGTCGCCTCAAGATTATAAAGATTCCCTGTGCTTTCCTGATACCCAACCAGCCGCCCGCGCATATGATCCAGAATATCGAGGCACATTTGCACCCCGCGTTCATCGGTAATGTCATAGGAGTCTTCCGTGAAATTCCTGACCATCTCGTTCATGCCGTTGACGCCGATTGTCGAAAAATGGTTGCGGAAGAACGGCAGGTAGCGGGCCGTATAGGGGTAGAGGCCGCGATCGTACATTTTCTGGGCAAAGATGCGCTTTTTCTCAAGTGTAGATCTTGAAATATCCATCAACCGATCGACTTCGCGCATCAGCCCTTTGAAATCACCTTTGAAACGGTAACCCAGACGCGCCATGTTCAACGTCACGACCCCGATGGAGCCGGTCATTTCAGCCGAACCGAACAGGCCGTTGCCGCGTTTTAACAGTTCCCGCAAATCGAGCTGGAGCCGGCAGCACATCGAGCGCACCGCGCCGGGAGAATAGGCCTCCGGATTGGGGCGGCGTTCCCGGGTGACGGGATCGACGATAAACTGGCTTCCGACGAAGTTCTGGAAGTAGGACGATCCGACCTTCGCCGTATTTTCAAAGATCGCGTCCGCGACCTTGCTGTCCCAATTAAAATCTTCCGTAATATTCACGGTCGGGATCGGGAAGGTGAAAGGCTGCCCCGTCGAATCCCCTTCCGTCATCACTTCATAATAGGCGATGTTGATCATCTCCATTTCCGGCGCGAAATGCTTGAATGTCATATCTTCCAGCGTCAAGATGCCCATATCGCGACCCTGCGCCCGCGCAAGCAAATCGTTATTCTCGATTCCCTTGAAAAGATGCTGGTCGTTATAGGTCGGGATTTGGCCCTGCAGATCTTCCGGAACAGTAATGTCGAGCGTGATATTAGTGAATGGCGACTGGCCCCAGCGCGCCGGCACATTGAGATTATAGACGAACTGCCGGACAGCCTTCTTCACGTCCTTGAAAGACAGCTGATCGTAAAAGACATAGGGCGCAAGATAGGTATCGAAACTGGAAAAAGCCTGTGCGCCCGCCCATTCGGATTGAAGGATGCCCAGAAAATTGCTCATCTGGCCCAAAGCTTCGCGGAAGTGGCGCGGCGGACGCGATGAAACGCGGCCCCCCACACCGTTAAAGCCGTCATTCAGCAAGACCCGCAACGACCATCCGGCACAATATCCGGTCAGGCAATCCAGATCGTGGATATGAATATCGCCATGACGGTGGGCCTGTCCCTCTTCGGGGCTGTAGATTTCATCCAGCCAGAAATTGGCGATGACCTTGCCCGCCACGTTGTTGATCATGCCCGCGTTGGAATAGCCCGTATTGGCATTGGCGTTAATGCGCCAGTCGGAACCGGAAATATACTCGCTGACCGCCTCTGAACAATCAACCTCGGTACCGCCAAAGAGCGTCACAATCTTATCCGTTTCCGGATCAGCCGGGTGGCACTCCATATTTTTACGTTCTTTGTTTTGCGGGTGCGGGAATGTCAGGACGGCTTCGGACATGATTTTCTCCTTTGTTCGGGTTGGGCCATTGACGCTATAAAATCCGGATGCTCCCTTGTCTGCGCCTTGGCGAGCATCGGGGGGATTCATGGATTAGATTATTAGTGACAAGAAACACTAGATATTGTGTTCCCATGATTAGAAATACACCACAGGATGATTTCGGGATTTGATCTGGATCAAAATCCACAGTTTTTGGATCTGGCGCTGCCGGGCGGATTAAGATCTTTTCAGGCAAAGCTTTATCGGCAAAAGAAGCGGAAAAAATCTATCTGCGCTCCCAGCGATAGCCTTCCCTGCTGTGATAAAAACCGTTGGAATAAGGTGCGTCCAGCCCCGACTCGGCGATAAGCCTGTCCGCTTCTTCGGGCGCGATGCGGCCCGACAATACTTCCGAAAAGGTTTTTGAAACTGAAACCATGTCGCAATCATGGGGCGAAAGACGAAAAATATTGATGCCCATTTCTTTCATCTCATCCATTTCATGTATCAGGTTAAGGCAGGTGTGGGATAATGTCTGGACGCCGTTCACACAAAGAAACTCCTGCCCGCCAAGGGTTTTTAAAGGCAATCCGTCCGGGTCTTCCTCGCACACAAACTGGCAATTATCCTTTACCCTGCCATGGGCGCGCGCATGATAGCACCGCGCGGACAAGGCCAGCCCGACCCGCCCGTAAACCTGCACTTCCAATCCGGCCCCAAGGGCCTTGGCCGCCTGGCTTAAAAGCGCCAGAGAATCCTTCGGCAATTCCGCAGGGAGCGTGACATGGGTCGCACCGCCTTTGACCAGATGGGCAAGCGTTTCTTCGTTATATATATTGAAATACTGGCCGATGCGGTGCGGCCTGCCGCGAAGATGGTAAAGGGCCGATGAATCGTTGGCCTCGACCTCGAAATCATCCAGTTCGCAAAGACCTGCGGTCATTTTCCTTTCCCGCGGAATCATGACCTCGGCAAGGGAAGAAAAAACCACGCGCTTGCCCGCACCGGCAAGCCGTTCGGCAACATCCGCATAATATTGTTCAAAGAACGGCGCTCTTTTTGAGCAGACGACCTCCCCCAGATATACCGTATCGACGGGCGCTTCATCCGCGATTCGAAAATAAAAATCCCGCTTTTTCTCGGCAGGCCAGTGGAATAATACAGGCCCCAGAGTGAGTTTACCCGTTATAGCCATGTCTTTTATCTCCACCGTTTGGTTTCATAGGCGCCGCGCGTTTGCTTATGCCCTTCCGTCAATGCCAAAAGATGCGGCATATCAATGGCATTTCCCGCCAGAACGGAATCCACAGCCTGCCTCCACGAAGAAACAACGCTTTGAATATAGGCTTTGGAACGCTGCCGCCCTTCGATTTTGAAAGCATCAACGCCGGCCTTTACAAGCTCTGGCAAAAGATCGGCGAGGTTAAGGCTGACCGGCTCCTCAAAGGCGTAATAGGCCTCTTCTTTATGCGGCGCGTGATACCGCCCCTTGCAAATGGTCGGATAGCCGGGGTTTTGCGTGCAGGAGAAACAGTCAATCGTAAAATTATTGAGCTTGGCCGTCAGGTTGCGGTTTTTATCCTCTTCATAGGCGACATGGTTCGCGGGCGAACATACACCGTCCATATTCGTCGATAGGCCGGTCGCGTAATTTGTCAGGCTGCAACGCCCCTCCGCCATCAGGCCGTGATTGCCGAAAATGAAACACTCTATCTCGCACGGTATTTCCTGTTTCAGGGATTTGATTTCGGGGATTGTCAGGATGCGCGGCAGGACGACGCGTTTTATGCCGAACTCCTCGCAATAATATTTTATGGCCTCGACGGACGGCGCCCCTGCCTGAACCGACAGATGCAGGCGCAATTCGGGGTGATGGCGGCGCGCGTAAACGGCAACGCCGATATCCGCGACGATGATGGCATCAATCCCCAGACATGCAGCATCATCGACCGCTTTTTTCCACAGATCAAATTTCCCTGCCGGAGGAAAAGTATTGGTTGCCAGCAGCACTTTTGTACCTTTTCCATGGGCATATTCTATGGCCGGCTTCAATTCATCGAGAGAAAAATTAAGGCCCGGAAAATTGCGCGCGTTCGTCGCGTTTTTAAAACCGCAATAAACCGCGTCGGCGCCGGAATCGACCGCTGTCCTGAGGGCCGCCGGCGTCCCGGCGGGGCAGACAAGCTCCGGCCTATGCATCATGGACATTGGCGCTTACCTTTCTTGCAAATTTTAAAAAACGCGGTATCGGCCCCCCGAAAAAAGCGGCGATGTCGTCCATGATGCTGCCATCCACGTCATCAAGGGCGTTCCTGAGGCAAACGACGGCTTCCGTATCGCCTTCCACGCATAAATCCCTCGCGAAAAACAACGCGTCGCCGTCATAACGCCCGTCAATCATGCCAAGCAATGTCAGGAACGTCCCCGCAATCCTGCTGTCAGCCGCAGGGGCGCCATGCCTCCGGCAGGATTTTAATTGGGGCCTGCGCGGATCCGGCCTCAGACAGAGTACAAAGGGCAAATTCACGGGATCGATCAAAAACCATTTATGATGATGGCCTTCCAGCCTGCTGAAAATCTCCGGCCTGTTTTTTCCCATCGCCCTTATCAGCCTGCCCAGGACGATATTGATCAAGGGGACAGGCAAAGGCGCGGCCAAAAAATATAGCCCTTTCCCGAAAGAAAAGGGGCGCGAGGGCTGTTCGGCACTGGAATCGGTGGCATCCTTCATGCAGGCATACTATTCTGTGCCAAGCGGGCCATATTTGACCCAGATCAAACGCCTTAACATTAACGGTGATAAAAACAGATTGTCATGATTGATTATGAAAGCGCGCGGCGCATTATCCGGGAAACGGCCCTTGCCAAAAAGCCGGTCGTCGAAAAAATTATTTTAGCGGATGCGGCCGGGCGCATATGCGCGGAAGAGCTGGTTGCGGGCCTTACTATCCAGCCTTTTGACAATTCGGCAATGGACGGTTTCGCCGTGCATCTGGCCGACCTCGAAGCAGCAAGCGATTTAAACCCCGTCACTCTCAGGAAAGCAGGCACGATTGGCGCCGGAAAATATCTTGAAGGGGAAACTCTTGAAAAAGGAACCTGTTGGCATGTGATGACAGGCGCCGTTCTGCCCGCCGGAACCGAGGCCATCGTCCCCATAGAAAATGTCACCATTGACGGCGATAGCGTCACCTTCAGGAACAAGCCCGTGGCCGGAGAGCATATCCGTTATGCCGGAGAGGATTTTAAAAAAGGCGATCCGATTCTTTCCAAAGAGGAAAGAATCACAGTGGCGCATATCCTCCCTCTCGCCACGCTGGGGATTGCGGAGATTGCCGTCTTCAGGAAACCGAAAATCCTTTTTATCCCGACCGGGGCGGAGATTGTCGATGAGCTGGGCGCCGCCCTTCAAACAGGCGAGATTTACAATTCGAACAAATTTTATGCCGTTTCTTTCCTCACAGCGTGCGGAGCGGATATCAAGGTTCAAAATACCGTCCGTGACGATCCCGATCATTTTGCAAAAATTCTCGCCGAAGCCGATGGTGAAGGCTATGACATCATCATCTCCTCAGGCGCCGTATCCGCAGGCAGTTTTGATTTCGTTAAAGAAGGGTTGGAAAAATCAGGGGCGCGGATCCTCTATCACAAGATTAAGCTGAAACCCGGCAGGCCGAACCTGTTTGCGGAGATGCCTTCCGGCGCGCTTTATTTCGGCCTGCCGGGGAATCCGGTGGCCACGGCGGCGGGGCTGCGTTTTCTCGTGATGGAAGCCCTGCGCATCATGCAAGGGCAGGCATCCGGCCCGCCCGTTTACGCGCGCGCCGTAAATGATTTTTCTAAAAAGCCCGGCTTGCACATGGTTTTGAAGGGGCGGCTTGAATATCGCAAAGACGGCTCCGTAACCGTGGAGATTCTGGACGGGCAGGAATCCTTTAAGGCAAGCCCTTTCCTTCGCATGAATTGCTGGATTGACGTTCCCGAAGGGCAGGGAACCGTGAAGTCAGGCGATATCGTGGAAACCCGCCCTCTCCTGCCTTAATGCAGGGGGCATTCGCTGCAATCGTCACCATAGCCGGGGCATTGGGAAGCCGTGTCGGAATCACAAAAATGGCACAGGGAATAGGCGTCTTGCAAACGGATCATATCATCTTCGACGCTGACCCCAATGGCCTTCATCTGCCTTAGGGTGCGGGAGAATGTTTCCGGCGTCATGCCCAGATAATTCGCGATAATCTGTTTTTTAAACGGCAGGGTGAATTGCAGATCCTCGTGCCCGGCTTCGAGATGTTTTGTCAGGAAATAATATCCCACCCGCTGCAACGGTGATTTAATCTGCATGGCATCGATTTGATGCATGGCGTTTTTATAGTGGCGCGTGACGATGCGAAGAATATTGACGGCAAATTTTGCGTCTGCAAGAACATGGCCCCTGACGATTTTCTCAGGGATCATAAGCAGCTTGCATTTGCTTAAAGTCTGGACGGAAATGGGCGAAGGCCCGCCCATGAATAAAACCGCCTCCATGCAGGTATCGCCTGCGCCCAGCATCCTTATGGTCGCCTCTCCGCCCTCTTCATTAAGGCGCAGGGTTTTGGCAGAGCCTTCGATGATGAGATAAATGCCTTCCGGGGCGTCGCCCTGCTGGACAAGGATTTTTGCTGTTTCATGCTCCTGCATGACAGAGTGCGCCAGAATTTTTTGCAGGCTGTCCTCTTCCAGACCGTCAAACAGCTGGGGGCGCCTTACGTCTGCAATATCTTTAGGCAGGACGATCATGACATTCCGTCATCTATCTATAAGTGTTTTGTATATTTTCAGGCCTTGATCTGAATCAAGTCAGCCTTCCACCATGCGTGCGATATTAGGCGTAAACAGGCAGGAAATAAAGTCTTTTCCATTTTTTAAAAACCACAACATCATTAGCATATCTTGACAGGATTAACGATGGCCTCAGAAACAAGCCAGAAATTCACGCTTTCCCTTACAACACTGGCCTTTACAATCTGCTTTGCCGTCTGGACGATTTTTGCCATTATCGGCGTCCAGATCAAAGAAGAGATGGGGCTGAGCGATACCCAGTTCAGCTTACTGATCGGCACGCCCATCCTCACCGGGTCGCTTGTCAGGTTGTTTTTGGGAATCTGGGCCGATCAGTATGGCGGCAGGCCCATCTTTATGGCAGTGATGCTTTCCTCGGCCTTTTTTACATGGTGTCTGACTTATGCGGACACTTATGAAATGATGCTCCTTACCGCTTTAGGCGTCGGGCTTTCGGGGGGAAGCTTCGTCGTGGGAATCGCCTATCTGTCTAAATGGTATGACAAGGAGCATCAGGGCACCGCGCTTGGCGTTTACGGCATGGGCAATATCGGCGCGGCAGTCACAAAATTTGCCGCGCCTTTTGTCATGGTTTCCTATGGCTGGCATGTTGTCGCCCAAATCTGGGCGCTTGCACTCGTCGCAATGGCCGCGCTCTTCTGGCTCTTCACGAAAGACGAGCCGCAAATAAGGGCGCAAAAAGCCGCCCGCGCCGCGCCCAAATCCATGATGGAATCATTGAAGCCTTTGGGGAAATTACAAGTCTGGCGCTTTTCACTCTATTACTTTTTTGTGTTTGGCGGCTTTGTCGCACTGGCCCTGTGGCTGCCCCGCTATTATGTCGGCGTTTATGAGATGGATATCAAGACGGCAGGCGTTCTGGCCGCCCTTTTCTCCGTCGCAGGCTCTCTTTTCCGCGCTATCGGCGGGCATCTTTCCGATAAATACGGCGCACGCGCCGTCATGTACTGGACATTCATCGCCTGCTCTATTTGCTGTTTTTTCCTCTCCTACCCGAAAACGGATTATCTCGTCCACGGCATAGAGGGAGACATTGCCTTCAGCTTTGGCTGGGGGCCGGCTTCGTTCACACTCATCATCTTTGTCCTTGGCTTTTTCATGTCGCTGGGCAAAGCCGCCATCTACAAGCATATTCCCGTTTATTATCCGAACGATGTCGGTTCCGTTGCCGGCATCGTCGGCCTGATCGGGGGGCTGGGCGGGTTTTTCCTGCCGCTTTGTTTCGGCCTTATGAACGATTATTTGAATATCTGGACAGGCTGTTTCATGCTGATGTTCGTTCTGGTCGCCATCGCGTTCCTCTGGATGCACGTATCCATCCGCTTGATGGAGCGGGAAAAATTCCCCGAAATCGTGAGGCCCGCCTATTTTACGGAGCTTGAGCGCGGCGGCCCCGTCCTGAAAGTCTGGAAGCCCGAGGACGAGGCCTTCTGGAAGGAAGAAGGCAACAGAATCGCCCACAGGAATCTATGGCTTTCCGTGCCGGCGCTGTTCCTTGCTTTCGCGCTCTGGATGGTCTGGAGCGTGGTGGTCGTCAATCTGAGGAATATCGGCTTTGACTTTACAACCGAACAGCTTTTCTGGCTGGCGGCGCTCCCCGGATTGTCAGGCGCGACCTTGCGCATCTTCTATTCCTTCATGGTGCCGATTTTCGGCGGGCGGCGCTGGACGGCGATCAGCACGGCGGCGCTTTTGGTGCCCGCCATCGGCATCGGGCTTGCCGTGCAGGATCCGCAAACCCCCTATGTCATTTTCCTGCTGCTGGCGCTTTTATGCGGATTCGGCGGCGGCAATTTCGCGTCCAGCATGGCGAATATCGCCTTCTTCTTTCCGAAGAAGGAAAAAGGAAACGCACTGGCGCTGAATGCCGGCCTTGGCAATCTCGGCGTCAGCGCGGTGCAGTTCCTGGTTCCGATCGTGGTTGTCTATAATATCTTCGGCGGGCTTGCCGGAGGCGCGCAGGACGCAGGGGAAACACAGCTTTGGGTACAAAACGCCGCCTTTATATGGGTGCCGTTTATTGCGCTGTCGGCGGTCTTATCGTGGTTCTTCATGAATGACATCGCCGATGTGCGCGCCTCCATCGCCTCCCAGATGGCTATTTTCGAGCGCAAGCATAACTGGATCATGTGTGTGCTTTATGTCGGGACGTTCGGCTCTTTCATCGGTTTTTCCGCCGCCTTTCCCCTGCTCGCCCAATCCCAGTTTCCGGCAGTCAACTCTTTGCAACTTGCCTTTATCGGGCCGCTTGTCGGCGCCCTGACGCGGGCGGGAAGCGGCTGGGCTGCTGATAAATTCGGCGGCGGGCGCGTGACTTTTTGGGTCTTTGCCGTCATGATTCTGGGGACGATGGGCGTTCTTTATTTCCTCGGCATCAAGGAACAGCCCGGCGCGTTTTATGGGTTTTTCGCCATGTTCCTCTTGCTCTTTGCCGCAACGGGAATTGGCAACGCCTCGACCTTCCAGATGATCCCGTCCATTTTCTGGCAGGATCGTAAAAAAGCACTGGCGGGACAGCCGGAAGATGAGGTGCGCAAGGCGGCGGAGCGCGAATCGGCCGCCGTTATCGGCTTCAGCTCGGCCATCGGCGCTTTCGGCGCATTCTTCATCCCGAAAAGCTATGGCACGTCGATCGCAGTGACCGGCGGGCCGGATGCGGCACTATGGATATTTGCGGGCTTTTATGTGCTGTGTATTTTCATGACGTGGTTTTTCTATACCCGCAAAAAGGCGGAGATAAAGTGCTGAAAATCCGCGCCCTTGATTCAGATCAAGGGCCGGATGCGGAAAAACTGCATGAATGGCCGGCATGAGGAGCCATAAGATATGAGTTATTTCATTGACCGGATTAGCTATTTTTCACAAAAGCGCGAGCCGTTCTCCAACGGCCACGGCATCACGACGGATGAAAACCGGGCATGGGAAAACTCCTACCGCAACCGCTGGGCGCATGACAAAGTCGTGCGCTCTACCCATGGCGTCAATTGCACCGGCTCCTGCTCCTGGAAAATCTATGTAAAAAACGGCCTGATTACGTGGGAAACACAGCAAACCGACTATCCGCGCACCCGTCCCGACCTGCCCAACCACGAACCGCGCGGCTGCTCGCGCGGGGCTAGTTACAGCTGGTATATCTACTCGGCGAACCGCCTGAAATACCCGATGGTGCGTAAACGGCTCCTTATTCTGTGGCGTAAGACAAAGGAGCAGGTCGGCGGCGATCCCGTCAAGGCGTGGGCGGCAATTCAGGCCGATCCTATTTTAAGGCAATCCTACCAGAAAGTGCGCGGCCTTGGCGGTTTCGTGCGCGCCGGATGGGACGAAGCCAATGAAATCGTCGCCGCCGCGAATATTCACACCATCAAGGCGCACGGCCCCGACCGCATCATCGGCTTTTCCCCTATTCCGGCCATGTCGATGATTTCCTATGCCGCCGGTTCGCGCTATATGTCCCTTCTGGGCGGCGTGTGCATGAGTTTTTATGACTGGTATTGCGATCTTCCGCCTTCCAGCCCCCAGACATGGGGCGAACAGACGGATGTGCCGGAAAGTGCGGACTGGTATAATTCAGGCTTCATCATCATGTGGGGCTCTAACGTCCCCCAGACGCGTACGCCCGACGCCCATTTCATGACCGAGGCCCGCTATAAGGGCACACAGGTCGTCACCATCACGCCCGATTATTCGGAAGCCTCCAAATTCGGCGATATCTGGCTCAACCCCCGTCAGGGGACGGATGCCGCGCTCGGCATGGCGATGGGGCATGTCATCTTAAAGGAATTCCATCTTAAAAACCCGTCCGAATATTTTGACGATTACTGCCGCGCCTATTCCGACATGCCGTTTCTCGTCAAGCTGGAACAGCACGATGGCCGCCTTGTTCCGGGGCGGATGGTGCGCGCCTCCGACTTTAAAGGCAACCTCAACGAATCCAATAATCCTGAATGGAAGACCGTTTGTTTTGACGAAGAAACGGGTGATATAACCGTTCCGACAGGCTCTATCGGTTTTCGCTGGGGGGAGGAAGGGAAATGGAATATCGTCCCCGCGGACTCGCAAACGGGCAAAGCCATCCGCCCGCGCAAGACATTGCTCGGCACCCATGACGATATCGTAAAAGTAGCCTTCCCCTATTTCGGCGGGCAAATCCATGAACATGATTATTTCAAAACCAACGATCATGAAGACATTCTGGAACGCAATATTCCCGTCCGCATCCTCGACCTGAACGGTGAACGCGTCGCCGTCGCCTGTGTCTTCGATCTCCTCTGCGCGCAATACGGGATCAAGCGTGACGGGCTTGGCGGCGATCACGTCACAGACAGCTATGAAGACAATATCCCCTATACGCCGAAATGGCAGGAAAGCATTACCGGCGTGTCCGCGGAGCAGGCTGTGCAGGTCGCACGCGCCTTTGCGCAAAACGCCCATGTCACCAAGGGCAAGTCGATGATCATTATCGGCGCCGCAATGAACCATTGGTACCACATGGATATGAATTACCGTGCGGCCATAAATATGCTTGTCTTTTGCGGGTGTATCGGTCAATCGGGGGGCGGCTGGTCGCATTATGTGGGACAGGAAAAGCTGCGCCCGCAAACGGGATGGACACCGCTGGCTTTCGCGCTTGACTGGAGCCGCCCGCCGCGGCAGCAAAACTCAACCTCCTTCTTTTATGCCCACACGGATCAGTGGCGCTATGAAACGCTGCAACTTGACGAAATCCTGTCGCCGCTCGCGGATAAAAGCCGTTATACAGGCACCCTTATCGACTGCAATATCCGCTCGGAACGGATGGGCTGGCTGCCTTCCGCGCCGCAGCTTGAAGAAAACCCCCTCGAACTGGTGGCAAAAGCGGAATCCGAAGGCCGCGATCCTGTGGACTATGTCGTTGACCGACTCAGCCGCGGCGATTTGCGCATGTCTTGCGAAGATCCCGACAACCCCGCAAACTGGCCGCGCAATATGTTCGTCTGGCGCTCCAACATCCTTGGCTCCAGCGGCAAGGGGCATGAGTATTTCCTGAAACATTTTCTCGGCACGCAGCACGGCGTGCAGGGAAAGGATTTGGGCCACGAAGGGAAAGGCCGCTCCACCGAAGTGGTCTGGCACGACGAAGCGCCGGAAGGCAAGCTGGATCTTGTCGTGACTTTGGACTTCCGCATGTCAACGACCTGCATATATTCCGATATCGTGCTGCCCACCGCAAGCTGGTACGAAAAAAACGATCTCAATACTTCGGACATGCATCCTTTTATCCATCCCTTATCCAAAGCGATCGACCCCGTCTGGCAAAGCAAATCGGACTGGGAGATTTATAAAGGCTTCGCTAAAAAATTCTCCGAATTATGTGCCGGCCATCTGGGCGTTGAAAAGGAAATCGTCCTGACCCCGATCCAGCACGACACGGCAGGAGAGCTTTCCCAGCCAGACGTCAAGGAATGGCGCAAAGGTGAATGCCCCCTTATCCCCGGCAAAACCGCCCCAGCGATGAAGGTGGTTGAGCGGGATTATCCCGCCACCTATGAGCGGTTTACGAGCCTCGGCCCCCTCATGGAAAAGCTGGGCAATGGCGGTAAAGGCATTGGCTGGAACGCCGACAATGAAGTCGAGTTTTTAAAGAAGCTTAGCGGTGAAAAAGACGGACGGGCCAAAATCATCACCGATATCGACGCCTGCGAAACGGTTCTCTCCCTCGCGCCCGAAACGAACGGCGAAGTCGCCGTCAAGGCATGGGCGGCCTTAAGCAAGATAACGGGGCGCGACCATACGCATCTGGCCCTGCCGAAAGAGGAAGAGAAAATCCGCTTCCGCGACATTCAGGCACAGCCGCGCAAGATTATCAGCTCTCCGACATGGAGCGGCCTTGAATCGGAGCATGTCTGTTATAATGCCGGCTATACCAACGTGCATGAATTCATCCCGTGGCGCACTCTTACGGGGCGGCAGCAGCTCTATCAGGATCACCCGTGGATGATCGATTTCGGCGAGGCCCTTGTATCCTACCGCCCGCCGATCAATACCGGAACGGTCAAACATATGCTGGACAAGCATGGAAAAGAATCACCGACCATCCTGCTTAACTTCATCACGCCGCACCAGAAATGGGGCATCCATTCCACCTATACGGATAATCTCCACATGCTGACCCTGTCCCGCGGCGGGCCGATTGTCTGGGTCAGCGAAGTTGACGCGCAAAAAATCGACGTGAAAGACAATGACTGGCTTGAAGTCTTCAACGCAAACGGCGCAATCGTCGCCCGCGCCGTCGTGTCGCAACGCGTCAATGAAGGCATGATGATGATGTATCATGCGCAAGAAAAAATCGTGCATACACCGGGCAGTAAAATTACGAACGCACGCGGCGGGATTCATAACTCCGTCACCCGCGCCACCGTCAAACCGACCCATATGATCGGCGGGTACGCGCATCTTTCCTATGGGTTCAACTATTACGGCACGGTCGGGTCGAACCGCGATGAATTCGTCATCGTCCGCCGCATGGACAAGGTGGACTGGATGGACGAGCCGGCGGCAATGGAGGCAGCAGAGTAATGAAAGTACGCGCACAAATAGCGATGGTTCTGAACCTCGATAAATGTATCGGATGCCATACCTGCTCCGTCACCTGCAAGAATGTCTGGACATCGCGGGAAGGTGTTGAATATGCCTGGTTCAACAACGTGGAAACAAAGCCCGGCATCGGTTATCCCAAGGACTGGGAAAACCAGAAAAAATGGAAAGGCGGCTGGAAAAGGAAAGCCAACGGGAAAATAGAACCGCGGCAGGGAAGCCGCTGGCGCATCCTTGCCAATATTTTCGGCAACCCCAGCCTGCCGGAAATCGACGATTATTACGAGCCTTTCACCTTTGATTACGACCATTTGCAAAAAGCGCCCGAGATGAAGACCATGCCGACGGCGCGGCCACGTTCCCTCGTCACCGGCGAGCGGATGGAAAAAGTGCAATGGGGGCCAAACTGGGAGGAGATTCTCGGCACGGAATTCGAGCATCGCAAACAAGACTATAACTTCAAGGACATCGAAAAGGAGATGTACGGGGAATTCGAGAATACGTTCATGATGTACCTCCCCCGCCTGTGCGAACATTGCATCAACCCGACTTGCGTTGCCTCCTGCCCGTCGGGATCGATTTACAAGCGCGAGGAGGACGGCATCGTCCTGATCGATCAGGATAAATGCCGCGGCTGGCGCATGTGCATCTCCGGCTGCCCGTACAAGAAAATCTATTATAACTGGAAGAGCGGCAAGGCGGAAAAATGCACATTCTGCTATCCGCGAATCGAGAACGGAGAGCCGACCGTTTGTTCCGAAACCTGCGTCGGCCGCATCCGCTATCTGGGCGTCATCCTCTATGATGCCGACAGGGTCGAAGAAGCGGCCAGCGTGGAGAATGAGGAAGATCTATACGAAGCGCAGCTCGATATTTTCCTGAACCCGCACGATCCCGCCGTCATCGCCCAGGCCAGAAAAGACGGCATTCCGGATAACTGGATCGAAGGGGCGCAAGCATCCCCCGTTTATAAAATGGCGATTGACTGGAAAGTCGCGTTCCCGCTCCACCCCGAATACCGCACATTGCCGATGGTCTGGTATATCCCGCCCCTCTCCCCCGTGCAGTCTGCGGCGGCGCAAGGCAAGCTTCCCACGCGCGCAGACGGCATCATGCCCGATCTGGACGACATGCGGATCCCGGTAAAATATCTCGCCAACCTGTTGACCGGCGGCAAGGAGGCACCGATCCGCTTTGGCCTCAAGCGCATGATGGCCATGCGGCATTACATGCGCAGCAAGATGTTCGAAGGCAGGCCCGACACGGAACTGCTTGAAGAAACCGGCCTCACTCCCGAACTGGTCGAGGATATGTACAAGATCATGGCGATCGCGAATTACGAAGACCGCTATGTCATCCCAACCGGACACCGCGAGGAAACGCTGGACGCGTTCGGCGAGAGCGGCGGTTGCGGCTTTTCCTTCGGGAACGGTTGTTCCTCGCACAGCAACAGCGCCTATGACCTGTTTGAAAATCCGCAGCAGACGCGCGGCCAATCCGGAAGCACAAAGAGCAACCGTGTGAACACTATCTTCGAACGCGACCATTATGAAGATACATCTGCGATAAAGAGCGGATGCGGCGGCGGAAGCTGCGGCGGATGCGGCTAAATAAAAAGGGGAAGACATGAATTTATTGAATCTTTTGGGGCTAAAGAAAACAAACAAACCGGAAACGGCCCAGAGCGGCAGCGCCGTGCCGGAAAGCGAAAAACCGGAACCGCATGGGAATGGCGGCTGCTGCGGATCATGCGGCGGTCAGGGCCATAAATGAAATCGAGGCTTGCATGAGAACGCTTAAAATCCTTGGATTCCTTCTTACCTATCCGGAACAGGATCACATTCTGGCCGCAGATGAATGTATTGGCGTCCTGCAATCCGAGAAATGGCTGTCTGAAAAGAGCCTGAACAAAATCTCCCGCGCGCTTGAGGCTTTCAAGGAGGGAGATCTGCTCGACCTGCAGGAAGATTATGTTGCGCTGTTTGACCGGACTCCTTCGCTCTCGCTGCATCTTTTCGAACATATTCACGGCGATTCCCGCGATCGGGGGCAGGCGCTGGTGGACTTGCTTAAAGTCTATGAAGAAGCAGGGCTGTTCATCACCATGGAGGAAATGCCGGATTATCTTCCGCTCTTCGCGGAATATATCGCGACCTTGCCGCCTAAAGAAGGGTCGGAAACCATGGGCAGCGTGGTCAATATCTTATCCTCTCTTTCAGAAAGGCTTAAAAACCGCAAATCCTTTTATGCGGACATACTGGACGCCATGATTGAAACCGCCGCACGTTCCCCGGATCCCCAAATCGTTGCCGGCTATTTGAAAAAATCACCGGGGCAGCCTTTAAGCCTCGATGAAATGGACGATGCATGGGAAGAGCAATTCGCTTTTAGCAACACCCCGCAAACGACGGGGCAGGATTCTGCCTGTCCAAAGGCCGAAGAAATGCTGGCGCGCATGGGCGGATACACAGAAAAGGAAAGGATATAGCCATGGACGGTTTTATGGATTTTTTCCTTTTTCAGATTTTTCCCTATATCGCGATCGCGGCTTTTTTGCTGGGAAGCCTGTTGCGCTTTGACCGCGATCCGTATTCATGGCGGACGAAATCAAGCCAGCTTCTCCGCCGCAAGCAATTGATCCTCGGCAGCATCCTTTTTCATCTGGGTATCCTGACGATTCTGGCCGGGCATTTTGTCGGCCTTCTTACCCCCATACAGGTTTTCGATGCGCTTGGCATCACGCATGGCGCGAAACAGATTCTGGCCATGGGCGCGGGCGGCATTGCCGGCCTATTCTGCCTTGCCGGCCTTTGCCTGTTATTGCACCGCCGGCTTTTCGACGCGCGAATCCGCAATAACAGCTCTTTTGCCGATATTGCCGTTCTGGTGCTTTTGCTTGCCCAGCTCCTGCTGGGGCTTTTGTCGATCCCTGTATCCATGCAGCATCTGGACGGTCATGAAATGGTCAAGTTCATGAACTGGGCGCAACATATCGTAACCTTCCGCGGCGGCGCCCATGAATTCATCACCGATGTCGCGCTCGTCTTTAAACTGCACATCACGCTCGGCCTGTTCCTGCTTTTGGTTTTCCCCTTCACCCGCCTGGTGCATGCCTTGAGCGCGCCTGTGGGCTATGTCTTCCGCCCCTATCAAATCGTTCGCAAGCGCGCAAGGTAAGTGACCATGAAAACACTCGCCCCCGGTATCGAAGTCAACGGAATCAAGATTTCCATCGAGGAAATCAACGCCGAGGTTCAATATCATCCAGCCGAAAGTCTTTACTCTGCGAAATACGAAGCCATGAAAGCGCTTGTTATCAAAGAAATGCTGATCCAGCGCGCGGTGGATAGCGGCCTTTGCAACAGGGAAGAGGCCGTCAAGAACCCGGACGGGGTTATCGACGATCTTCTCGAACGGGAAATTTCAATTCCCGCCGCCGACGAAGAAACCTGCAAGAGATACTACGAGAATAATAAGAAAAAATTCTTCACCTCGCCGCTTTTTGAAGTATCGCATATTCTCTATATGGCACCGCCGGATGACGAGAAGGCACGGGCGGAAGCCCAGACGCGGGCGCAGGCCGCCCTCTCCAGAATCCGGCAATCCCCCGGTTTATTTGAAATAATCGCAAAAGATGAATCCGCCTGCTCTTCCGCGAAAGATGGCGGCATGCTGGGGCAAATCAGCCGCGGACAAACCATGCCCGCCTTTGAAACGGCCCTTTTCCAGATGCAGGAAGGTGAAACCAGCCGCGAGCCCGTTCCCAGTGAAGTCGGCTATCATATTATCAGGGTGCATAAGCGGGTCGAGGGCAAGCAACTGCCGTTCGAAAACGTCATGGACTGGATTGCGCAGGATCTTCATGAAAAAAGCTGGAACCGCGCCTTCAACCAATATATCCAGCTGCTCGCCGGACGCAGCCATATTAGCGGCTTCCGTCTTGAGGCCGCGCAAAACCCCCTGGTTCAATAATTTAATAAATTACACTTGATCTAAATCAAGGGTTCCGCCGCGCCATGACTTATTGTCCTGAACGATGATGGCCGAGCAGATAAAGAACCTGATTGAGAAATATGGGGGCGCCGTTCCGCGCTATACCAGCTATCCCACATCCGTGCAGTTTCATGACTGTTTCACGGATGAAATTGCCGTGTCCGGCTTGAAAACCTTACAGGCCGAGGAAAATCTTTCCCTTTATATCCATATACCTTTCTGCCACAGCCTTTGCCATTATTGCGGTTGTCATACGAAAATCGTGAGCCATACAGGCGTTATCTCCGCCTATATTGACACGCTATGCCGCGAAATCAGGCTGGCGGCCACGCACATTCCGAAAGGAATCATAATATCCCGCGTTCATTTTGGCGGCGGTTCGCCGAATTATGCGCCCATGGAAGATATAGGAAAGATACTGGATACGATCCGCGCGGCATTTCCCGAAAGCGCACAGATGCAGATCGATATGGAATGCGACCCGCGGCTTTTCAATCCTGATAAAATCGGGGAGATGTCCGCGCTTGGCCTTCGCCGCGTCAGCCTTGGAATTCAGGATTTTGACAAAAAAGTGCAACAAGCCGTCAACCGCATCCAATCGCCTGCACATATCCGCCGTCAGGTTGACGCATTAAGGCAGAACGGCATCAAGGACATCAATTTCGACCTGATTGTCGGGCTGCCGGAGCAAACATATGAAAGCGTCCGCAATACGGTTTTGGAAACAATCAACATAAGGCCGCCGCGCATCGCTGTATTCTCCTATGCCCATGTTCCATGGATGAAAAAACATCAAAAGCTTTTGGAAAAATACCGTTTCCCAACGCCGGAAGAGCGCTTCCAGATGCAAGAGGACATTAAAACCAGCCTATGCGCCGCTGGTTATAACCCCATAGGCATCGATCATTACGCCTTACCGGAAGATAGTCTTTCCAAAGCACGGCAAGACGGGACGATGCAGCGCAACTTTCAAGGCTATACGGACGACCCCGCCGCGGCCATTCTGGGGTTCGGCCTGTCGGCGATCAGCCAGTTTAAAGGGGCCTATACGCAAAACACGCTCGACGCCCCTTCTTACAGGAAGGCGGTTGAAAAGGGGCGGCTCCCTGTTGCAAGGGGATATACGCTGAGTCCTGCGGACATGGCTTCCAGGCAAGCGATTATGCGGATCATGTGCCATGGCTTCCTCGATTTGCAGGAATATCCGGATGCGGCGCTCTGGGATGAGCGGCTCGCCTGCCTCGAACAGGACGGGATTATCAGCCGGAAAGGTGATATGATCCGCATCACGGATCGGGGGAAGCCTTTTACACGCGTTGCCGCTTCCTGTTTCGATTCCTATTTTCAAAAAGACAGCTATAAAAAAGAAGGACGCCATGCCAAGGCCATTTAGATCAATTTTTCTTGCTCCCTTCTGGGGACGCGGATTCCGGCCCTTTTTCTTTATGGGTGCGCTTTTCAGCGTTATCAGCATTGGCATATGGGGCGCATTTTATGCCGGTACCGGCATCATGCCCCCTGTTTTTCTTGTCGATCCGATAGCATGGCACGCCCACGAAATGATCTATGGGTTCGGCATGGCGATCGTTGCGGGGTTTCTCCTGACGGCCGTGGCGAACTGGACAGGCGGCGCCCCCGCCCGCCAGCTTCACCTTGCGGGGCTTTGCGCCCTATGGCTAATCGGGCGCATCGTCATGGGCATCGAGCTTGGATTACCGGTCTGGTGCATTATCGCGCTGCAGGTCTTGTTCGTTCCGGCGCTGGCGCTTTCCCTGGCAATCCCCCTTTTGCGAAGCTGGAACAAACGCAACTTTATCTTCCTCTCCATGCTCACCGTTCTGTTCGGATGCGATCTCTGGTTTCTTATCACCGGCGATATGGCCGCCCTCTATGCCGCCATGATGATGATCCTGATGATGGTTTCCCTGATAGGGGGAAGGATCATCCCGGCCTTCACCGTGGCTGCCCTGCGGAGAAAGGGGATTCAGGCCTATCAGACCGATCAGCCAAGGATGGATATGGCGGCTCTGGCCTCGCTGGCCGCCCTCACCCTGTGTCTTGTCTTCGCGCGCGAAACCATCCTGCTCGGCCTGACGGCGGCTCTCTCTTGCATTATCCACGCCATGCGCATGCGGCATTATCATTCTGTCAAAGCGCTGGGCGATCCCCTCCTTTGGATTCTCCATGCGGGTTATGGCTGGCTGGTCATCGGCCTCGCCCTGCTTTCGCTGACCGGATTCGGTGTATTTGAAATACAGGCCGTTATCCATGCGCTGACGGCAGGCTGCATAGGTTCCATGATTCTTGGGATGATCTGCAGGGTAACGCTCGGCCATACGGGGCGCCCCTTACAGGTAGGCGGCCTGACGACATTGTCTTTTTATGCAATCCAGATAACAGCCGTCATGCGCGTTTTCGGCCCGATGCTGGCGCCGGAAAGAACGACGGAATGGATTATATATTCGGCTGGTCTATGGGTGTTTTGCTTCGCTTCCTATCTTGCCGTCTATAGCGGGATGCTTTTCCGCCCGCGCCCCGACGGGCAGGAAGCCTGAAGCCGTTTTTAACAAGGAACTTCCTTCAACGGCAAATCGCAAAACTCCACGAGCCTGCCCATATCTTCAATCATGATATGACGGCCCTGAACCCTCACGCCGTAAGGTTCGAGCTTTGCAAGCGCGCGTGAAAATGTTTCCGGCTTGATATTCAAGCGCGTTGAAATAATGGATTTATCATAGGGCAGATCGATAAGCCAACCGTCATTCCCTTGTTTTTCCTTCCGGCAAAAACGGATAAGAAATGTGCCGATCCGCTGCGGCGCCGTGCGCGTCGTCACTTGTTCCAATTGTTGCACCAGATAATGCTGACGCGCCGCGATAGCCCCCAGCATGCGCAAGGCAAAGCGGCTGTCCTCTTCTATCTTATGCACGAAAAATCTTCTGGGGATCTCGATGACGGTGACATCCTCAATGGCCTGCGCATTGACGGGATATGCCCTGCTGTCATTAAAGACGGCGGCTTCCGCAAAGGCCTCTCCGGGGCCGAAAATATGGATTATCACTTCTTCGCCGTCCCGCGAGGGGCGGTAAAGTTTCACCCACCCTTGCAGGATAATAAAAAAGGCGCTGGCCTCATCGCCCATAACGAATAAATCGCGGCCCTTAGGGCAGCTTTTCTGGTGGCACTGTTTCGCAAGCTGTTCCAGAGTCTCCATATCGAAGGCCTGGAATAAAGACGCTCTTTTAATCGTTTGCGCTATGTTCATGGCAGATCTCTCATATTTTGCCCCTAGAATGGCGGCGCCGGATTGATACCGAAAAGCAGCGGATGCAGCGCATAGAAAACCGCATAAAGGAACAAGCCCCCGATAATACCCGCAACATCCCTTTTTGTCAGGCGGAATCGGCCCGTCCGCAATGCGCGGGAACAAAAAATAATGGCGTGTGTCTGACTTGCCATTTCCTGCCAGACGGCCTCTCCCAGTGCGCGTTTTCGTGCGCGATCGATGAGAGGAATACCGGCCAGCGAAAAGAGAGCGAAAATAAGGAACATCAAAGCCAGTGGAAATTCGCCGTTCACGATAAGGTGCGATGACGCCCAGAAAAAAAAGCCCCATAGAACCGGATGGCGGGTTACGGCGGTAATCAGCCCGGGCCTTTCGGGATCGAACCCTTTTTCTCTTGGCGCGATCGATAACGGATTGGCGACGATAAAGCCCGATATCAGGAGAATAAAGGCAATAGGCATCATGATATTGGGAATCCAATAGAGGCTATGCACCCACGGCCAAAGCTGTATTCGGGGGGCCGCAATTGCGGCCTCGATCAGCCACCAGAGCAAGCCGATGCTGAGCGCCGAATAGAAGAACAGGTATTTTCCCGTCCCGATCCGCTCTATCAGCCACGGCCTTATCCGTGTGCGCGACACGATCATGTGCGAGCCAAGGAAAAACATCAGGGATATGAAAAAATTCAACATCTGCAACCACTTCCCGACTTGATTCAGATCAAGTCATCTTCTTTGCCCTTCCAGCATACTGCAAACAACAAGATTTGCCACGCCTTGAAAAGCGTGACAGCTCCGAGCCTTCCGGGCCTAAGTCCTGCTCTCCGCGGGATATGGACGGCGGGCCGGGGTCGCGGGTGGAAACGCCCCGGCCTCCCGTATTTGGAAAGGAGAAAAACGTGGAGAACCAACCGCATATCGCGGATAATTTTGGCCGGCGCTTTCCTTATCTGCGTCTATCGGTCACGGATGTTTGCAACTTCCGCTGCTCTTATTGCCTGCCGGACGGCTATAAAAAAACGGGCTGCGAAAGCTTTCTTTCGCGGGCGGAAATTGTGCGGCTTGCCGCCGCCTTTGTAAAAATGGGGGTCTGGAAAATAAGACTCACGGGCGGCGAGCCGACCGTCAGGCCCGATTTTCTGGAGATAGCGAACGACATTGCATCCTTGAGCGGCGTCGGCAAGCTGGCCTTCACAACGAACGGCTATAAGCTTCGGGAACGGGCAAGGGATTATTTCGACGCCGGTTTGCGCGCCATCAATATCAGCATAGATTCGCTTGAGGCGCGGCAATTTGAAAAGATAACGGGGCATGACCGCCTGAATGAAATACTGGACGGGATGAAGGAATGTTTCCGCGCGGGATTTCAAACAGTCAAGATCAACACAGTCCTTCTCAAAGGCATGAATGACGGCGCAATCGACGATTTCATTGATTTTGTGGCGGACAAGCCCATATCCCTTCGCTTTATCGAATTGATGCGGACGGGTGAAAACGGCAATTATTTTGCCGCGCATCACCTGCCCGGCACGCATGTGACGGAAAAACTCCTCGAACGTGGATGGCATGTGCAGCCGCGCACCGAAGGCGCAGGCCCCGCCCTGGAATTCGGGCATGGGGCCAGCATGGGGACGATAGGCCTCATCGCCCCTTATTCAAAGGATTTTTGCAAAACATGCAACCGGCTGCGCGTTTCGGCGAAAGGCAATCTCCATTTATGCCTGTTCGGCGAAGGCGGCTATGCGCTGAGGCCCTTATTACAATCGGACGGCCAATGCGAAGAATTGCAAGACAGGATCATGGCGCTGATGAACTTCAAGAAATCGAGCCATTTCCTGCAGGAAGGCAAGACGGGGGCGACCCCGCATCTGGCCTCTATCGGCGGTTAGGAAAAAGGTAAAAAAGATGTCAAAAACAAAAGAGATTCTAAGTTTCCCGGTCAGCAACGAGCCGCATTTTAAAATGATCGATGTCGGCCGCAGGCGCCCGACACGCCGGCGCGCGGTCGCTTGCGGTACTATCCGCATGAATAGGGAAGCTTTCGATGCCGTCAAAAACGGCACACTGCCCAAAGGCGACGTTCTGGCGCTGGCGGAAGCCGCCGGCATCATGGGCGCGAAGAAAACGCCCGACCTCATCCCTATGTGCCATACGCTCCCCCTTGATCAGGTAACCATTCATTGCGATTTGAACGATGCGGATTGCAGCATCACCGCCTATGCCCAGGCCGCTTCCTTTGCGAAAACAGGCGTGGAGATGGAAGCGCTTGCCGGCGTCAACGCGGCCCTTCTCACCATCTGGGATTTGACGAAGGGAACGGATCCCAATCTTTCCCTCGGCGGAATTCGCCTTCTAGTGAAGACCGGCGGCAAAAGCGGGGTCTGGATCAATCCGGACGGTATCCCGCAATGGCTGGAAGAGCAATTACCGTCTTCCTCTTTCCTGAAAGGGAAAAAGGCCGCCATTCTGGTTATGAGCGATCGCGCCTCAAGAGGGGACTATGCCGATCAGTCCGGCACCTTGTTGAAAGAGCTCTTGGACATGGCAGGCGCAAAGCTTACCGCTTATGATATCGTCCCTGATCAGGAAACAGAGATTGCACAGGCCATGAAATCCCTTTGCCATACGGCGCAGCCGGATCTCTTAATCGCCACGGGCGGCACCGGCCCCGGCCCGCGGGATATAACGCCCGATATTCTGGAGCGCATCAGCGACCGGATGTTTGATGGATTAGGGCATGTCCTGCGGGCCGAAAGCCTGCATTACACGGATACGGCGTGGCTTTCGCGGATGACGGCAGGCATGGTGGGAAAGACATTGGTGATAGCTTTTCCAGGCTCTCCCAAAGCCGTGGGCGAGTGCTGGGAAATCCTTTCTCCCTTTCTTGGCGACGCCTTGAATAAAATCATGCAACAGGGTTTCGAGGAGGTAAAATGAAAATAACCATTCACCATTATGGGGCTTTCAGGAAGATTGGGAGCAAAACCGATCTTGAAGTACCCGCTCCCGCAACAATCGGAGCGGTCAGGGCGGCGCTCGCCGCGCAGATGGGCGAACAGCATAAGCTTTTGATAGAGGATTCGGTACTGGCGAACGATACGGATATCCTGCCCGATGAATTTATAATCAGCGATAGCTGCGCCCTGTCTGTCCTGCCTCCCGTATGCGGAGGATAAGATGACCATCCATGTCCGGGTTGATACGGCGGAGATCGATATTGATGAAGCGATTGCCAGCGTAAAGAGCGATAACCATGGCGCTATCGATCTTTTCATCGGAACCGTACGCAACAATCATGACGGTAAAGCTGTTACCGGCATTACCTATGACGCCCATGAACAGCTCGCGGAAAAACTCTTCCGCCAGATTTGCATGGAAAGCGAGGGGATATGGCCGGGGACGAATTATGCCGTCATCCATTACAAAGGAGAGCTTCCTGTCGGCGGTACAAGCATCGCAATTGCCGTCAGCTCCGCGCACAGGGCGGAAAGTTTCGAGGCGTGCCGCTACGTCATTGAAGAAATAAAAAGACAGGCGCCCATTTGGAAACAGGAACATTATGTGGACGGCAAAAGCGAATGGCTTCCCGGCCACTCCCTCAGAAACGAGGAAGGCTATACGGACGCCTGCTGCGGCAGATGCTGCGGGGGGAAACATGCCTGATCTTTCCCGCATTGCCGGCATTGTGCTTGCGGGGGGGCAATCGAGCCGTATGGGGCGGAACAAGGCGCTGCTTGACTATAAGGGGCGGCCTCTTGTCCGGCACATGGCGGGGATTTTATACGCGCTGGGCCTTAAGGATGTTTTTATCAGCGGAACTTTGGAGGATTATCCTTCCATCAAAGACGACGTGCCGCTCGCGGGGCCGGTTCAGGGGATAAGCAGCGTCTTGCGCAATAAACCGGGCTATAGCGGCTATATTTTTGTCCCCGTCGATATGCCGCTTTTGCAAGAGCGGGCCTTGCAGCTCCTTTTGCGCGAAGAACGAGGCGGATATTTCACCGGATGGCCTTTGCCGGCCTATATCACTCCGCCCTTTACTCCCAGCCAAAGCCCTTCGGTACGCGGCTTTCTTGAAGCGCAAGGCGCCCGCTCCCTCGCATTGCCGCCCGAACTGGAACCAACCATGAAAAACATCAACACGCCGCAAGAATGGGCAGAGGTCATAAGCCAGCCATGAAAGTAAAATTCTCTGAAAATTCCATTACATTTAAAATAACGGAAGATGAAATGCGGCAGCTTTTATCCGGCATTTCCTTACAAACAAAAACATCCATAGGTGCAGCGATCTTCAGCATGGCGATTACTCTTTTCAACGACAAAGACAGTGCGAAAGCGCCTCTCAGGCTTTTATACAGCCCCACGGAAAGCGGCGTCCATCTTTGCGTCACACGCGAAGATGTCGAAACACTCGCCGAGATGGGGAAAGACAAAAACGGGCTTGCGATGAAAGCAGGCCCCACCGATATATTTTTACAAGTCGATATGCGCCGCGACAGTCGCTCCAGAAAAACCTAACGCCCCCTTGATCAAGATCAAGGAAGAAGGGGGAGATAATATTAAATATACGCCACCATGAAACATGTAAAATTATACGCCGCCGGCTCCTTGACGCAGGCTTTTGGCAAGGTCGCGGGGCTCTTTGAAGAAAAAACGGGCATTCCCGTTTATACGGAATTCGGATCGTCGGCCCGCATAGCGAAAATGATTTGCGAGGGCGATAGCTGCGATGTTTTTGCCTCCGCGGATATGGACATGCCGCAAAAGCTTGTCAACGAAGGCTATGCAGACCACGTCATTCCTTTCGTGAATAATGAGATGGTCGCGGTCGTCAGAAACGCCGATATGACCAAGGCAACAGATAATCTGATGGGCTTCCTGCATCATCCCTCAACGCGCATCGGCATCTCCTGCCCTGAAACGCAGCCTTGCGGCATGAACGCCCTCACCGTCCTTGCCAAAGCCGGCACAGGCGGATCTTTTAATAAAAAACTGGATGTAGTTACCGGCGGCTGGGGCAAGAAAATAAAAAAAGAATTTGAAAAGAGAAGCGATTATGCCGTTGCCATCGAAGACGGAAGGGTGGACGCGCTGATCGTTTTCCGCACGACAGGCATAAAGCTGGCCGCCCAATCCCCTGCTATAAAAATGATAGAGCTTCCCGAAGAAATCAACGTCACGGCGCAATATGGCATGGTCTTGCTTGAACCCCGCACTCCCAATGCCGAAAACCTTTCACGGTTTATTTTATCGAGACACGCTGGAGATATTTTCAGGGAGTATGGTTTTAAGATACATGAAAACATGCTGCAAGATGCTTTCGCGGCTGAGCATGTTCTAAAAATTACAGATCAGGCGCCCCTTCCTTAATCCTGATCAAGACCTGGCCTTTCCTCTCTCACGCCCACAGAGCAGGATAGGAAGAGATGAAGGAATGGAGCCCCGGATCCCTATACAGGCTTTATGCGTCCGGCCTTGTGAACACATAGGTCAGCCCAAGGATCATCGAAGCGGCTACCGATGTAATCAGCATCCAGTGATGCTGCCCGCCTAAAAGAAACAGGATAAATCCAGCCACGCATCCCAGAAGAGCCATGCCTTTTGCCCATCGGGGAATAGCGCCCCGCACGCGCCATTGCCGCAGGACGGGGCCGAATTCGGGATGGAAAAGCAACCATGATTCAAGGCGGCTTGAAGACCGCGCAAAACAGGCCGCTGCGAGAATCAGGAACGGGGCCGTCGGCAAGACAGGCAGCAGGACGCCGATAAAACCAAGGACAAGAAAGCCCAGCCCAAAGAATAAATAAAGCCACCGGATGATTGCTCGCCGCGGACGTAAATGTGCCTGTATTTTACCTTCCATACTTATACCAAAACGCCTTGCAACATGGATCTGCGGAACTTGTTTTTGATTTTTATGCCCCTTCCTGCCAGGCTTCATAGCCGCCCGCGAGGCTGGCAACATCCATAAAACCGCGCGCCTGTAAAAGGCTGGCCGCTTGCAGGCTGCGCATCCCTTTTTGGCAGTGGAGAATGATCGTGCTGTCTTTTTGCGCTGATGGCATCTGCCCCGCCATCAGTTTCGACAAAGGCCACGATACCGCCCCTTCAATATGACCTTGCCGCCATTCTTCGTCTTCGCGCACATCGATGAGAACGTAGCCGGATTTCTCTTTCAACTGCCGGACGGAAATCTCCGGCACGGCGCTGCATACGGGCGATTCATAGCGCAAAATAATGTCCTGCGGCTGCCGCCCGCACAGGGGGCATGAGGGATTTTTCTGCAAGGCAAGAATCCGCGTTTGCATCGTGCGTGTATCAATAAGCCATAATTTTTCTGATAAAGGCGCAAAGCTTTCATGCCGTGTGACAAGCTGCATAACCTGCATGGCCTGCGTTACTCCCACCATCCCCGCAACGGCGCCAATCACACCGGCCTCGGCGCAATTCATGATATGGCCCTTGGGTTTTTCGGGGTAAAGGCAACGGTAACACGGCCCGCCTTGATGGTTAAAGACGCTAACCTGACCGTCAAATCCCTGAATCGCCCCATAGATCCACGGCTTGCCGAACTTGACCGCGGCATCGTTGATCAGGAATTTCGTTTCAAAATTATCCGTCCCGTCCAAAATAATATCGTAATGAGGGAACAGGGTGGCGGCATTGGCGGCATTCAATTCCGCATTGTAAACCTCAACCCTGATTTCAGGATTAAGCGCCCCAAGTCTTTCCGCCGCTGCCTCCGCTTTGGAACGGCCCAGCATATGGGTAGAAAAAATAACCTGACGCTGCAGGTTGCTTTCATCCACACGGTCAAAATCAATAATGCCGATCCGGCCGATTCCAGCGGCTGCGAGATAAAGCAAAGCGGGCGCACCCAGCCCCCCTGCCCCGATGCAAAGCAGCGAAGCCCCCAAGAGCTTTTCCTGCCCTTCCTGTCCGATCTCCGGTAGGCGCATCTGCCTGTTATACCGTTTCAATTCTTTCTTCATGGCTGCCCTTATCAAGCCCGTTTTGTTGCGTTTTTGCTCTATTGCGACTATATCGCATTTCCCGCCACGCAAAAGAAAGATTGTGCTCGGATAAAGGCCGCGCCGTTTTCATCCCCCCCCCCTTGTTTCCAGGGAGGGTTGGAACTATCTTTTTCCGTAGCGGGGAAGCTTGAAAGGAGCATGGCCTGACATGCCTGTTTATACAGAACATATTTACGATCCGCCCGGCCATAAAGGCTACCGCGTTCTCGCAGACCGCCTTTGGCCGCGCGGCCTGACAAAGGAGAAAGCCGCGCTGGATGAATGGTGCAAGGCCGTCGCCCCCAGCACCGGGCTTCGCCAATGGTTCGGCCACGATCCTGAAAAATGGGCGGAGTTCGGACAGCGTTATAAAAAAGAACTGAAAGAAGCGCGGCAGGAAGGGCGTGACCTTCTTAAAAGGGCGGGGAAAAATCCCCTAATTCTTTTGACCGCCACAAAGGACATGGAACACACACATATCATCGTTCTAAAAAAATTCCTTACAGATTTAAAATAATGACTGCCGCTTTCACAAGTCCATTCGGCAGTTTTTTATGGAACGATCTCCATTGCCAAATAGCCATAGCGAACAATCGGCGGCACCATATTATAATCTCGCTGACGAAGAATATTTGCGGGAGCGTTGCGCTGTGGATGCGCCGATTCAACCCCTTCGGAATTATACTTTTTGGCAATAGGTCAAAGCAATGTAAGGGGGTCTATTTTCTTCTGGTTCGGCGACCGCGGAGTTAGAGACTCCCATTCCCGCCCCGCTTTGGCATCAATGACGAGGGACATCATAGGTGCGACCCTTGATCTGCTAGCCGTTCCGGTACCAAAAAGAATGCTGCGCGTGGATTTAAATGGCTTAGGCTATAGCTTTAAGCCCTAGCTGTTCCAGAGCGCGAAGAGCATATTGAGGACGGATGTTCTCGGCTTTTGATACGACGCTTTGTGTAACGGCAGGCTCTTGGGTGATGGCTACGAGTTGCTTTACCTGACTGGTTTCTAGTGCTTTAGGATTGACTTTTGCCATTTCAAAGGCGACATCTAGATGAGCTAGCCAATCGGGATTATTATTTGCCGCCTTATCAAGATGTAATTGAATATCGCTTGAAGTAATGGATTGCACCATTATTTTAAAGCGATTGCTCAGCGCCCTGTTTGCAACAGCAATTTTATCAGACACCCCATCATTTTCTCCTTCGCCATCAATATGACAGCGGAAATACTGCGTCATAGACACCTCAGTCCACTTATTGGCAGCCATACGGCGCTCGATCAAGCTTTGAACCAAACGGTCATCGGAGACAGGGCATTGGAAACTCCTAAAGTTATACAAATGAATTGTGAAACCCTTCAGACCCCTACCCATAATATATAAAAGGTCAAAAGCCATATAGAAAATATAACTTGACATTCATTGTCTTTCTACGGCTAGATATAGAAAATCATGAACTAACGAGACCGCTATGGTCGCTTTATCAAGGAATTTTCAGAATAAACCTGTTTTAGTAAAAACAAATACTGATCATATATTACGAATTTTAGGCCGCTCTGTTTCAGAAGGCGCGGATTTATCCGGTTGGAAGATTTATGAAACCAATTTTCCTAAGGGAACGTCGCTCCATAGGTGCAATCTGGAAAATGCTGAACTCATAGAATGTGGTTTAGGGGGATGTGATTTTACAGATGCTGTCACAAAAGGTATTGTTCTGGATCATTCCACTATCGAGATGGGAGAAAATAGGGCTGTGGGCCTGGATTTATCAACAGTAGCCAGCACGGATGGCTTGAATCCATATAACTGGCTGGCCAGAACAAACAAGCTGGAAATCCCTCTGCGCCGACGCGAGCCCTCTGCCCCTTGCCTGGCTAAGTTGAGCTGATCGCCGAGATTTTACACGAATTTCAAAAAGCTCTCTTGCTAGGGAGCTTTTTTATTTTAAGACGTACACACAAGCTAAAGGATTGAGGAAATGAAGAAAAAAGTGGTTTTAGCCTATTCAGGCGGTTTAGATACATCAATCATTCTAAAATGGTTGATTGAAGAAGGATATGAGGTGATCGCCTATCTGGCTGATGTCGGACAGAAAGAGGATTTCGAAGCGGCTAAAGAAAAGGCCCTGAAACTTGGAGCTGCCAAGGTCTATATCGAAGATCTCAAACACGAGTTTGTTACCGAATATATCTTTCCCGCATTTTCCGCCAACGCCATTTATGAAGGACGCTATTTGCTGGGCACAGCCTTGGCGCGGCCCATCATCGCGAAAAAACAAATCGAAATTGCCATTGCTGAAGGGGCTGATTACGTTTCTCATGGAGCAACCGGCAAAGGAAACGATCAGGTTCGTTTTGAGCTAGCATACTATGCATTAAAGCCGGATATTAAAGTGTTGGCTCCTTGGAAAATGCCAGCCTTCTTAGAAAAGTTCAAAGGACGACAGGATATGCTGGACTATGCCGATGAACACGGCATCCCTATCACGGCTACCAAGGCAAAACCCTATTCAGAAGATGAAAGCCTGCTTCACATTTCGCACGAAGCGGGAATTCTTGAAGATCCGAATGCGATTTGCGATGAATCCATTTATTCGCGAACGACTGCACCGGAAAAAGCGCCGGACAAGCCGGAGCTTCTTGCCATTACATTTAAAGACGGCGTGCCTGTAAAAGTCGAAAATATCGACGACGGGACGGTTAAAACCGACCCTCTTGAACTTTTCCTTTATTTGAATGAGGTCGGGGGCAAGCACGGTATCGGGCGCCTCGACATGGTAGAAAACCGCTTCGTCGGGATTAAATCGCGCGGCGTTTATGAAACGCCCGGTGGCACGATTTTGCAAAAAGCTCACTTGGATTTAGAGGGTATTGCAATGGACCGCGAGGTCATGCGTCTGCGCGATATGCTGTCATCCAAAATTGCCCAGCTTATCTATAACGGTTTCTGGTTCTCGCCGGAGATGGATTTCTTGATGAAAGCTATCAGTCAAAGCCAGGAATATATCGATGGCGTCGTAACGGTTAGACTGTTTAAGGGAACAGCTTACCCGGTCGCAAGAACCTCACCGACGTCTCTTTATGATGAAGAACTTTCCTCGATGGATGTTGAAGGCGGATACAATCAGATTGATGCGGACGGATTTATCAAAATCAATGCCATCCGCCTAAAAGCCCATAGCGCCATTTTAAAATCTCTCAACAAAAAGCATCATGAGGAAAAACGTGCCAAAGGAGCCGCCTAAGACAGACCAGAACGCCATGTGGGGCGGGCGTTTTTCTTCCGCCTCATCCGACATCATGGCGGAAATCAATGCATCCATCGACACGGATCGACGCTTGTGGCAACAAGACATCGCCGGTTCACAAGCCCATTGTCGCATGTTGGTCAAGCAAGGCATCCTGACCAAAGACGATGGGGAATCCATCTTGACGGGGCTTGATCAAATCAAGGAAGAGATTCAATCTGGCCAATTCGTATTTAAAAAGGAATTGGAAGATATCCATATGAACATAGAAAGCCGGTTGAGAGAATTGATCGGCGAAGCGGCGGGTCGGCTCCATACGGCCCGTTCCCGCAACGATCAGGTAGCGACGGATTTTCGCCTGTGGGTACGCGAAGCATGCCAGTCGGTAGTGCATAGCATAGAAATTTTCCAAAACACCCTCTCGGCGCTTTCGTTGAAGCATCAAGACGGTATCATGCCGGGCTTCACTCATCTTCAAGTGGCTCAGCCAGTGACGCTGGGCATGCATCTGGATGCTTATTGGCACATGCTGGAGCGGGACAAGGGACGTTTTCAGGATTGCATGAAACGCCTGAACCAATCTCCATTAGGTGCTTGCGCGTTGTCCGGTACGGGCTTTCCCATTGATCGAAATTATACAGCGAACGAGCTTGGATTTGAACAGCCTATTGCTAATACATTGGACGCTGTATCGGCCCGTGATTTTGCGTTGGAATTCTTGTTTGCCTGCGCCCAGTGCGGATTGAACCTGTCGCGGCTGGCCGAAGAAGTTATCTTATGGGCTACACCGCAATTCGGTTTCATCACGCTTTCAGACGCATGGTCGACCGGATCGTCAATCATGCCACAAAAGAAAAATCCCGATGCGGCAGAGCTTGTACGTGCTAAAACGGGCCGCCTAAGCGGCAATCTAGTGCAGTTAATAACCGTCATGAAAGCTCTGCCGCTAGCGTATAATAAAGACATGCAGGAAGATAAGGCATCTGCATTTGAAAGTCATGACACGCTCATCCTTTGTCTGGGCGCCATGGACGGCATGCTTGGCACGGCGACATTCCATCTGGAACGAATGCATCAGGCAGCCGAAGATGGCTATGCCACAGCAACTGAAATTGCGGACTGGCTGGTACGCCGCGTTAATGTTCCATTTCGTGAGGCACACCATATCACCGGACGCATTGTAAAACTGGCTGAAGAAAAAGGGTGCAAGTTATCAGCACTCGATTTAGACAACCTGCAATCCATCGACGGGCGGATAACAAATGATCTATATAACAGCTTAAAGCTTGAGACGGCCATCCAATCACGGAAAAAGTGAATCAGGCAATGACCGCCCTTGGCTGTTGCAATCCAAACCCGTGACGTACACAAGCTCCACCTACAATCCTTTGCTCGTTCAGATTATTGGTTACGCAGTGCATGGCTCCACCATTACCGATAAAGTGGCTCATATTCGTGGTAACAACTTTATAGCCTGCTTTTTTCAGCCTTTCCTGCAACCCCTCACTGCATAAAGGCATGATAAGCGTGTCGCCGACACTCCGCAAATTGCATGCGTAGCTGTGCGCATCTTCTTGGCTGACTTCGATTAGATATTCTTCAAGAGGCAATCCATAAGCGGCCAATCCTTGTGTAATAATTTTATGATAGGCTTCCTCACTCATTCCATCTTTGTAGCATAGAATATGCCCTTTGCTGAGAGGCGTCATCGATGTATCAACGTGGAAAAATCCTCGGTCGATCCCGCATACATTCATACTAATGACATCTACGCCTGTAATTTCTCGAAGCACCGTATGAGTACGTATGTCAGAACGCCCATCACAAGGCATTCCATTCTTCTCTATGGTCGGCAAATATCCGGACCAGAAAACATCCCTGAACGGATTATAGACATTATCGCCTGTACCTTCCGTTCTAAAATATGAGCGGATAATAGGTCTTTCAGGAAAATTGCTTTCAATGAAGCGCGCATTCTCATTGACCTCATCCTGCCGCTGCCTGTTGTTGAAATTGCTTAGTATCGTGATTTCAAGTGGATTTGCCGAAAGCGCATCTTTTTGCGATACCGTAATCAAAGATAAGGACGGGTCTGCCGTAAAGACCAAATCCATCATTCCTTCTTTTGGTTCGATCTCTCTTGTTTGAATACCCCGCTCATTAAATATCTGCTTTAAGTTTTTCCATTGCTTTTGCGCACCTTTGGCATATGCCCTCGGATCCTTGAGATATTCCCTATAATGTTTTTCAGCCTGCACGTTCGCATGCCCTGTTTCAACATCCGGAGCTGGAATGCCGTAAAATGCTGGTTCGCACATTCATAAAACAGGATCGCTACTATAATTTGACGCGCTTTTTTCAAATATATTCATTATGTTCTCTTGAAATCCCCTTGCCTAACTATGAATGTTTATACTCTTGTAAAGCTCTTGTCCTCTCTGTACTGCGAATTAATGTTCCGGCCCCTTTTTCAAACAATAATTCTGTCAGAATAGCATTATCCTTCCTGCCATCCAGTATCACAACCCCGCCGTTGGGTATGGATTCCGCAGCTTCGCTTGCGGCACGAAGTTTCGTGATCATCCCGCCCGTTACAACACCGCGATCAATAAGGTGATCAACATCGTAACTGGACAAGCCCGTTAACAGGTTGCCATCTTTATCTAACACACCAGGGATATCAGAGCACAGAATCAAACGACGGGCATTCATTTGCGAAGCTATAGCGGCCGCTACGCTATCAGCATTTACATTCAAACGTGCTTCATTTTCATTTGGATTATCGTTCCAGCAAATCGGATAAATAACCGGTATCGTATCTCCATCTTTGAAATTCGTGAGATGTGTTAGATACCCTACATCTACTCGACCAACCTCCCCTGTGTAATGATTTAGCCCTTATCGCACGTCCATCGTAGCCTGCCATTCCGACAACATGAATATCTCTTGATGATTCATGAAACAATCTGACGATATGGCCATTTAAGTTCCGTAAGGCTTGGTCTGAAATGCGCACGGTTGGCTCATCCGTAATTCTCAAATCCGTATCGGGATCGCGTTTGGGTTGGATGTTTTCCTTTTCCAGGGCATCATTGATTTGCCGCCCGCCACCGTGCACGACAATGACGCGTGCATCCATACTATGTGTTAAAAATGCGGCCTGCCGACCGATAGAACGAATAACCTCGTCGTCCTCCGCGAGGGCACCACCAAATTTTATGACGATTAACTCTTTTTGATATTTATCTCTATATTTAAGAATATCATTGAAAATCGTACTAATATCAAAATTGCTACTCATAATTGCATCACTGTAAAGAGGTTATGATCTTTATAGATTGCATAACCCCACTTGTCCAGAACTTTATAAAAAAAATAACAAGCAATAAAAATATAATCGTACCCGTAACCCATTTTGGGTTACAGGCGCTGTTGATAAGCCGCACCTCGCCGCCCTCATGCGGTTTTCAGGCAGAAAGTGCCTAAAAATCTTCGGTACGGCGGAAAGACGGGCAGAAACTACGCTACCTTACTGCGTTTGTACGTATCCCGCTCCATCCGGCGGAGCTTTTCGTAGCATGCCCCCATTCCTTTCGGGCGTCCATGCAGTTGCATAGCATCGGGTTCACTCCGCCATTTGCTTTCGACAACATCACTATGACAGGGATGGAACCGCGCAGGTTCTTCAAACAGGTTTCTGGATTCCGTGATGGATGGAATTTCATCTCGAAGATGCTTGTTTTTCTTTTTGCGACTCCCGTCTTCGCCTCGGCATATTTGAAATAGCGGCCATCGCGGATCGCGCTTTCCGTATCCTGCGCCCATTTTCGCGCATCCGTCAGTCTATCAAAGGCTGCTAATTGCGTCGGCTGGCCGCGCAATCGTACCCTGACGCGGTACGACGTTCTTCCGTCATATTCTCGTTTTTGCTGAAATTGTCTAGGCTTTTTAAAAGTGGCCCAGAAGTGGCCCAAAAGGGGGAAAATGGTGCCGGCAGCAGGATTTGAACCCGCGACCTTCGGTTTACAAAACCGCTGCACTACCACTGTGCTATGCCGGCATAGAATATGGAAACAGGACTGAGAAACAGCTTAATTCCCCATATTATGGCTTGGAAGCAGCGTTTTTAGCGTTTTACGCCTCTTCCAACGGTCAAGATGTCTAACAAAAATAAGCCGCCCTTCCTAGTATTTTTTTAAGCTTTTTAAAGACAGCGCGCCCCATAGGACAAGAAAGCCGCCCAAAGTGTTTATTTTTGTAAAAGACGCTTCATTCCTGTTATATTAGAAATGGATAGCAATGAATTTTTCATATTAAGATAGCGACATGGCAGACGGAAAAAGCGGATCAACAGAAGCCGCCATGGGATGGGGCATTATGCTGTGCGTTTTTGCGGCGCTCGGCTACCTCGTATGGTGGTTTTTTGACGAACAAATCAAGAGCGCCATACGCTGGCTGCGCTATGTGGAAATGGCGGTCATATCCCCGTTTCTGGGAAAGAACTTTTCGGTTGACTGGCAGGAGCAGCCTGTCAATTACCGCGACCTGATGAATGCCGCGAAAAACGTCCCGGCGGAAAATATTGACGGGGTATTTCTGGGCGCCCTCTCTACGGTCGGCATGTACCCTTATATGCTTATCGCCATTTTGCTGAGCATGATTTTTGCTTTTTGGGCCTTGTTCCGCGGCCCCGGCACGGAACACCGCACAAAATACGACATTAATTCCCTTATCAAGCGGCAATCGTCAATCTTCCCGATCATCGCGCCGATGATTGATTTTAATCCGATGAACATCCCCGCCCGCCCACCGGGAGCGCCCGTACCAAGCGAGCTTCCCATGTTCGCGGAAGCGCTCAGCCCGGAAGAATGGATCGTTCATAACGAGATCCCCCTTCAGGGAAAAAAGATCGACGAAGAAGCGGCCTCCAAGGCTTTTGCGAAACAGCTGGGGCCGAGATGGCGCGGGGCGAAACATCTGGAGCCATATAAACAGGTCATGCTCGCCGCCTTCTGCTTGAAGGCCGCCCGCAAGCGCGCGGATTCGGACACGATGATGGGCAAGCTCGCGCAGGGCTGGTCTGAAAAAGGCGGCATTAAAATCAGCTCCGCATTGCTCCGCGAAGCGCGGGCCGTTTTGAACAATCCCTCTCTCGCAAGCAGTACGCTCAAAAAATGCAATGAACATGCGTGGGAAACAACGGCCCTTATCCGCGCCCTCAACACGGCGCGCGAGGAAGGCGGCGTTCTGGCACCGGCCCAGTTCCTCTGGCTCCGCGCCCACAACCGCGCCCTGTGGTATCCGCTGAACAATCTCGGACGCCAGTCGCTCCATATGGAGGCCATTGGCGCAATGGCGCATTACAAGGCCGAAAAGCTGGCGCGCCGCCCGATACCGCGCCCGAAAGTCAGCGATGCCGTCCAGTCGATCGCCGAATATATGAATTCGGAACATATGCGCGCGCTCCCCACGGTTGACTACAGCAATTCCAAAAAGCGCGGCATCAAAAAACTCAAAGGAAAAGCGGCTTAAGACATGATTAAAAATATTTTCGCCTCCAAAGAAACAACGTATCAGTCCTCAGCAAGGGTCATTGACGGCAATCTTATCCTGACACTGCCCGATGCGCTGAACCCTGTTGTCTGGCGGATGGAGCTTAACAGTGTCAAGGCTTCCGCCCTTGAGCTTCGCGCCGGCAATGAAAACAGCGTTACCCTTATCCTGAAAACGCCCAAAGGTGAAACGCACGAGATTGCACCCTATGATAATAAAGAAGCGGCCATGAAGGCGCTTATGAAAGTATCAAAGGCCCTTGAATCCGCAGAAGGAAAAATAACGCAACCGCAAAGCGGGGCGCCGCAGCCGGGCTATCAGAATAACGGCCCCGCCCCAAAGCAAAGCGGCGCAGGCAATAGCGGCAAATGGCTTCTGGCGCTGGGCGGCATTCTTCTTGTGATTTTCCTGTTCGCCTATCTCGGCACTCTTGGAACCGGCACAGGCCCGCAAGGCCCGTCAAGCGGCACGGCAACCACAGGACAGACAAGCGATACGGTCGGCCTGCCGGAATCCGCCGACGATCTCTTAAAAGGGTTTTGATCCGTCATGGCAATTAATGAAAAGAAATATGGGTTTTATGCCGGCTTCAGGGACGTAAGGCCCCTCTATGTCCGCATGGGCGACTGGTTCGCGAAACCTAACCACGCCTTCGTCATTTTTCTTTTGCTTAACCTGCCTTTCTTTTTCATTCCGCAAAGCCGCATGTTCGCGGATGTCATTATCATCATCACCTTGCTTTATTTCTGGTGGCTGACACGCCGGTCGCGCAGCCTGCCGTTCAAGATGCCGATGGGGTCGCGCTTCAAGGACGAAAACAATATGAGCGCCGGGCGCGATGGAAAGCCCGAAGGCATTCTTTATCTCGGCAACACACGTGACGGCGACAACACCAACGAGGAAGTCTGGTTTTCAAACTCCGACGCCAGAACCCATATCCTCTATCTCGGCACGACGGGGGCCGGTAAGACCGAAGGTCTTAAATCCATGGTCACGAACGCCCTCGCATGGGGTTCGGGCTTCGTTTATATCGACGGTAAGGCCGATACGGATCTGTGGTCGTCGCTTTCCGCCCTCGTCCGCCGTTTTGGCCGCGACGACGACTTGCTGGTGCTGAACTATATGACGGGGAACTCCGACACCAAGGCCCCGTCGAATACGATGAACCCGTTTTCATCCGGCTCCGCATCCTATCTTACCAACATGCTCGTATCGCTGATGCCGCAGGCGGAAGGCGACAACGCCATGTGGAAAGAGCGCGCTGTTTCCCTTATCAGCTCCCTGATGCCCGCCCTGACATGGAAGCGGGACAATCAGGATATCCCGCTTTCCGTCTCATCGATCCGCAACTATCTCGATCTGCCGAACATCATCAAGCTTTCGCGCGATGACGCGCTGCCCGAACATTTGCGCGAAAGCATCGCGGGCTATCTGAACACGCTTCCCGGCTATGTCGATGCGGCGTTCGACGATAACGGGAAGGAAAAACCCGCGGGGCCGGATCAGCCGATGATAGACACCACGACCGTGCGCCAGCAACACGGCTATCTTACCATGCAGTTCACCCGCTCCTTGCAATCGCTCGGTGACGATTACGGCTATATTTTCGACACGCAGGCCGCCGACGTCGATATGGTGGACATCGTCCTGAACCGCCGCATCCTGATCGTTCTCATTCCGGCGCTTGAAAAATCCGCGGATGAAACGGCCAACCTCGGTAAAATCGTCGCCGCGACTATCAAGGGGATGATGGGTTCGACATTGGGTTCGACCGTGGAGGGCGAAAGCTCCTCCGTCATCGAAAACAAGCCGACCCATTCGGCGACGCCCTTTATGACAGTCTTCGACGAGGTCGGCTATTACGTATCGGACGGTATGGCGGTTATGGCGGCGCAGGCCCGTTCGCTCGGATTCTCGCTTATCTTTTCGGCGCAGGACTTGCCCGCCCTGCAAAAACGGGTGAAGGAGGAATCCCGCTCCATCACCGGTAACTGTAACATCAAGATTTTCGGCAAGCTCTCCGACCCGACCGATACGAAAGACTATTTCGAACGGCAGGCCGGCAAGGCGCTTGTGATGCAGACATCCGGCTTTCAGCTCCATGGCGGCATGTCCACGGGTTCTTACTACGACAATCAGGGCGCGAGCATCACCGCCGCCGAGCGTGCAGATTACGGCGACTTGAAAAAGCTCCGCGAGGGGGAGGCCGTCCTGATTTACGAAGGCACGGTCATGGACGTGCAGATGTTCTATTCCAACCCCGGCCATGCAAAGGCCATGCGCGTGGGCCGTTATCTCGCCCTGCCGCCGCCGGACGAGCATGTCATCAAACACCGCGAGAAAATTACGAAGCTCCGCGACCATATGGTCAGCAAATCATGGACGGCGGCGAAAGCCGATGTTGCGGCTGCAACGCCCCCCGTTCTGGACGCGCTGGTCACAGGCTATAAAACCGGGGAGCAGCATGATGCCAAGCCGCTCGATTGCGGTATCTTCGCGCTTGCCGAATTCCATGCACAGCAATATCCCGAAGAAGCCGCGAAGGCTCTTACAGGCGGCGGCGATGCGGCGGCCCCAACGCCGCAAACGCCTGCGCCCGTGACAGCGCCCGCCGCACAACAGGCCGCACCCCCGCCCACGCCAGCGCCGCCAGCACAACAGGCAACGCAGCAGCAACAGCAGCAACAACCGGCGGCAACGCCCGCACATCATCAGGCCGCGCCGGCCGGCAATCCGATGGGCTTCTTTAAAAAATCTCCCGCAGCAGACACGCCTGCAGCAGCGGCTCCGGCTCAAGCTTCCCCGGCCACGGCTTCGCCGCAGCCTGATACGCAAACGCTGGCCGGCGCGCAAGCCGTTTCGGCGCCTGCCATCAGGACATTTGACGACGAAACGAAGAAGATACTGGAAGAAGCCGGGGCCGATGCCGCCGCCGCCCTCTTCAAAGAGGGAGAATAAACCTATGCGCCTGACTTCCCGTCCCCGTTCCGAAGCCGGCAACGTCGTTATTTTTATCCTGATAGGAATCGGACTCTTCGCGGCGCTCGCTTATACCTTCATGCGCGGCGGCGCGCCGGGGCAAAAGCAGCTCACCTCAAATCAGGCGCGCATGGCGGCACAAGAGCTTGTGTCTTTTTTCAACGCGGTGGACAAGGCCGCCAACAAGCTTCGCAGCCGCGGTTGTTCGGAAAGCGATATCAGCTTTTCCAATCCGAACGATAAGGATACTTTTATTGCATTGAATGATTCCCCAACGGCCCCTGCGGATAAAAGCTGCCATATATTCGACGCGGCGGGCGCGGGGATGAATATGACTATGGACTGGGCGAGATATCAACTTCCCTATGAATCATTTCATTCCGTCCATAGCCATATTCACGGCCAAATACATTTAAAAAATAAGTCATATATAGCTGATAGCGGAAGCGCGGATTATAATATGGCGATTATCCTTGATTATCTCAAACCGGAAATATGCGAAGCTTATAATAAGATTTTAAACTACGATATCGATCTCTCGATAAACGACGCTACTGGTTTATCTCCGGGCGAAGCCATAGGCCTTATAAACACCGCCCTTGCCGGGAAAACCACGGCTTGCTATTCCCGGGCCGGCAACCAGACGAAATTATTCTATGTATGGCTTGAGCGATAGCGGGGACAGGATACAATTCTTGACCCGCCCCACCCTTTCCCCTAATCTGGCGGGCATGGCCAGACAAGCACGCATCGTATTACCGGACACTCCCCACCACATCACCCAGCGCGGCAACCGCGGCGAGAACGTCTTTTTTGAAAAAAGCGATTACGAAGCCTATATCGACTTACTCACCGAAGAATGTGCCGATAAAGGCGTGGCCATCTGGTCTTACTGCCTTATGCCCAACCAGATTCACCTTATCGCCATGCCGCGTAGGGAAAACTCCCTCGCCCGCGCGCTCGGCGAAGCGCACCGCCGCTATACGCGCCGGATTAACGAACGCAACGAATGGCGCGGCCATTTATTCCAGGATCGCTTTTTTTCTTATCCCATGGATGAAACGCACCTGCTCAAAGCGGCGCACCATATTGAAATGCTTCCTGTTTTCAGCGGCATCGCACCGACGCCGGAAAGCTATTTGTGGAGCAGCGCCCGCGCCCATATCAAGGGCCGCGAAGACAAGCTCCTCATCGCCGACAGGCCCTTACTGCATTTTGTGCCGGATTCGGACTGGGCGGCGTTCCTTCATAGCACCGCCAGCGACAACGAGCGGGAAACGATCGAACGCCATCTGCAAACAGGCCGCCCGCGCGGGAATGATTCCTTTTTGAACAGCGTGGAATCCATGCTCGGAAGGCCCGTCCGTCCCCAAAAACCGGGGCGGCGTTCCGTCACCTTCACCAAAAACCTGAAATAACTTTTTACATTCTTTCGGGAACTTCAATGCCGAGCAATCCCAGCGCCAGCTCCAGCTGATGGCATGTCTGCGCGCAAAGGGCAAGGCGGCTTGCCTTAAGCTGCCCGTCCTGCTCGGACAATATATGGCAATTGCCATAGAAAGAGCTGAAGGACTGCGCCAGCCTATAAATATAATCGCACAGATAATGCGGGGCATAATTACGCGCCGCGGCTTCGATCGCATCCGGAAACTCGCCAAGCATCAAGGCAAGCGGCCTGTCGGCATCGTGGAGAACCAGCGCGGCCTCCTCCTGCTTTTTATAACCGGCCTTGCGCAGGAGCGATTTAATCCGCACCGCCTGATAGAGCAAATACGGCCCCGTCTTGCCCTCAAACTCCGTTAGCCGATCCAGATCAAAAACATAATCGGCCTGCCGCTGACCTTGCAGATCAGCGAATTTAATCGCGGCAATGGCGACCTTATTGGCGATATCCTGTTTTTCTTCGCCGGAAATATCCTTGGCGATATTGGCCTCTTCCATCCGCGCCAAAGCCTTTTCCTGCGCCATCGAAATCAGATCGTCAAGGCGCATCACGCCGCCCGCGCGGGTCTTGAACGGCTTGCCGTCCGGCCCGTTCATCGTACCGAAACCGGCATGGGTCAGCTCCATCGAATCCGGCGCGATGCCGCCGATGCGGGCCGCACGGAATACTTGCTCGAAATGCAATCCCTGCCGCTGGTCAACGATATAAATAATCTTCGCGGGCTTATACAGCTTGACCCGTTCGATGATTGTCGCAAGATCGGTCGTCCCGTACATCACCCCCCCGTCACGCTTGTAAAGGATAAGCGGGGGCATTTCTTTTTTATCGTCATTGCGCGCAACGGGGACAACCCATGCGCCCTCGCTTTCGAACGCAAAGCTTTTTTCCTTTAAATCTTCGACCATCGGGGCGATATAGTCATGGACGTCTGCCTCGCCCTTCCACAGATCGAAAACTACGCCCAGCGCATCATAATTGCGCTTGATGTCATAGATGGAAATAGCGCGGATTTTTTCCCAGATGGAATAATAAGGCTCCTCCTTGTTCTGGAGCTTTACGGTGACGCTCCGTGCGCGCGTCATCACATCCGGCTCTTCCTTGGCGATGGCGGTCGCCCGCGGATAACGCTCCGCCATATCATCGACAAGGCGGGCGACGTCCGCCGCATTTTCTGTATCTGCATCTAACAGCAAAGAAGTTTCATTGCTTTCAATATAATTGTCGATAAGGATTCCGATATTGGTTCCCCAGTCGCCAAGATGGACATCGCCCAAAACCTTGAAACCGGCAAAGCCAAGGATACGCCGCATAGAATCGCCGATAATCGCGGCCCGTAAATGGCCGACATGCATGGCCTTGGCGATATTCGGCCCGCCATAATCCAGGAGGATCATTTCATTGGCGCCAATATCGGCCATGCCGGCCCTGTCATCTTCCATCAGGGATTCGATATGGGCCTTTAGATACTCATCGGTAATATTGAGATTGATAAAGCCCGGCCCTGCAATCTCCACTTTTTTAAAAGCGGCATTTTGCGAAAGGCTTGCGGCGATCTGCGTTGCAATCTCACGCGGGTTTTTCTTGGCCGCCTTCGCCGCCGCCATCGCGCCGTTACATTGAAATTGCGCGAGGTCGGGGCGATCTGACACGCGCACAAGGCCGCAAGAATGTTCAAGCCCCGCTTCCTCGAATGCCTTACCGGCAATATCCGACAGTTTTTGCGTAAGCGATGTCATTGGACGCTCTCCTTCATTCCCTCTTCGCCATAGGTGGCCAGATCAAACGCATAAAGCATATTGACAACGCCCTGCATCACGCCCTTCGGATGCTCCCACACATAGCGGCTTCCTTCGATAAAATAGGCACCTGCCTCGACATAAAATCCGCAATTATCGTTGCTCAGCGCCCCTTCGACCAGACACGGATGTTCGTCCGTCTTGACGTTCCACCAACGTATAATCGCAGGATCAACGAACCCTTTTGCCGCGTCGGAAAACGCCACATAATCGGCGCCCGCATGAAGCGCCTCTTCGGCCCGCATGCGGGAAGTGCCGCAACGCATGCCGACAATAGGATCATCCCCCATTTTCTCGCGGGCGGCGCGTACGGCATCGACTGTATCGACGATAACCCCGTCTGCCTCGCATTTTATGGCCAGCCCGATATCGCCGCCGATAATAAAATTAACCCCTTGCGCTTTTGTCAGCGCAGCCATTGCCATGATTTTTTCCATCTCTTCCCCGCCATAGGCTTCATCCCTAGCGCGGAGTTCGATCACATGGTTGTTCTTCTCATAGGAAGAGGCATTGATGGCACGAAAAAGGTCGCGCAAATTGCGCAGGAATTCCGGCTCCATCCAGTTATCCGGCAAAACCAGATAAAGCCCGCATGGAGCGGTTTCAGCTCTTTCCTGTTCGGCTTCCGCGGCTTGCTGCATGGAATTTAAGCATCCAGATGGGCGCGGAGCGCATTTTCCTGAATAAACTCGCGGCGCGGCTCGACCACATCCCCCATCAAAGTGGTGAAAAGCTCGGACGCTTTTTCCGCATCCTTGACCGTAACCTGCAAGAAGACGCGCGCGTCCGGATCGAGCGTTGTTTCCCAGAGCTGCTCGGGGTTCATTTCCCCAAGCCCTTTATAACGCTGCATTGAAATCCCCTTGCGGCCTATTTCAAGAACCGATGCGAACAGGCCGTTCGGGCCGTTTACACGGGCGGCTTCTTTTTCACCGGTCATCAACCGCGCGGCGCCCGCAAAATTCTCGGCAAGCCACACATGAAGCGTTTGAATTTTCCGCGCATCGGCGGACTTCATTTGCTCCGCGGAAATGCGCAGCCTTTCAGAAACGCCGCGGACGCTGCGCTCTAGAACAATGCCGCCGACGGGCGTAAATTCGCATTTCCATGTCTTTTCATTCTTGGCGGCAAGATTGTTCAACCGCTCGGCAAGAGAGGCGGCGACGGCGGCCGCATAGGCGGCATCGTCAAACATTTTCTCGTCGAATGCGCCGGCGATCGCAGCCTGTTCGATAGCCGGCAGGCTGCCCGTTTTTTGCGCCAGAGAAGCAAGGGGGCCGCGGATAGAGCGGGATTTATCGAGCATATCCATGATGTCACGCCCGGCGCGTTCAGCGCCGTCATGCTCGATAAGTTTAATATCCCCCAAGGCGGCGGTGATGAGATAGTCCTCCATCGCCGCGTCGTCTTTTAAATAGACCTCACCGGAATTTCCGCGCTTTACCTTATAAAGGGGCGGCTGGGCAATATAGAGATAGCCGCGATCGATGATTTCAGGCATATAGCGGAAAAAGAAGGTCAAAAGAAGGGTGCGAATATGCGCACCGTCAACGTCGGCATCGGTCATGATAACGATTTTGTGATAGCGGATTTTTTCGATATTGAATTCATCCGCGCCGATCCCCGTCCCAAGCGCCGTAATCAGCGTCCCGACCTGTTCGCTGGACAGCATCTTGTCAAAACGCGCACGCTCCGTATTCAGGATTTTACCGCGCAGCGGCAAGATGGCCTGGTTCTTCCGATCCCGCGCCTGCTTGGCGGAGCCGCCAGCCGAGTCCCCCTCGACGATGAAGATTTCGGAATCTTCGGGGTGTTTGCTCTGGCAATCGGCAAGCTTTCCCGGAAGGTTAGAAATATCCATCACACCTTTGCGGCGTGTCAGCTCCCGCGCCTTGCGGGCAGCTTCCCGTGCAAGACCCGCCTCGATAATCTTGCCGACAATGGTTTTGGCTTCGGCGGGGTTTTCCTCAAGCCACGTGCCGAGCCTTTCATTGATCGCCGCCTCGACCGCAGGACGCACTTCGCTGGAAACCAGCTTGTCCTTGGTCTGGGAGCTGAATTTCGGATCCGGCACCTTCACGGACAAAACGCATGTCAGCCCCTCGCGCATATCCTCACCGGAAAGCTTGATCTTCTCTTTCTTGGTAAGGCCCTTTTCTTCCGCATAATTATTGATGACGCGGGTTAGCGCATTGCGGAATCCTTGCAAGTGCGTACCGCCGTCGCGTTGCGAAATATTGTTCGTAAAACACAAGGTCGTTTCATGATATGCATCCGTCCATTCCATGGAAGCCTCGACCATGATGCCGTTTTCCTCCAGCTGGACGGAGATGGGCGCTTTCAGGAGCGATTTCTTGTTGCGGTTAAGATATTCGACGAAGCTTTGAATCCCGCCATCATAATTAAAATGCGATTGCCTTTGCTGCTCCCCGCGCATATCGGTAAGATAGATATTCACGCCGGAATTCAGGAACGCCAGTTCGCGAAGACGCGCTTCCAGCGTTTCAAAATCAAATTCGACATTTGTAAAAGTCTCGGTGGAGGGCAGGAAGGTTACTTCCGTCCCGTTGCGCTCGCCGGGTTCAAGATCCCGCAGCGGCTTCAAATCCTCCTCCGCCTCGCCATGGCGGAAAGTCATCGCCCATTCTTTGCCCTGGCGCTTAATTTTCAGATCGAGCCTTTTAGAAAGCGCATTGACGACGGACACCCCCACCCCGTGCAAGCCGCCGGAAACCTTATAGGAATTCTGGTCGAACTTACCGCCTGCGTGAAGCTGCGTCATAATCACTTGCGCCGCCGACATGCCCTCTTCCTTGTGCATGTCCACCGGAATGCCGCGCCCGTTATCGCGCACCGTGACGGAACCGTCCCCGTTAATGATGACATCGACGCGGTCACAGTGGCCGGCGAGGCTTTCGTCAATCGCGTTATCGACGACTTCATACACCATGTGATGGAGGCCGGAGCCGTCATCCGTGTCGCCGATATACATGCCCGGACGTTTGCGGACGGCATCGAGCCCCCTCAGAACGCGAATTGATTCTGCGCCATATTCGGCAGGTTGCATGTTTTCTGATTCCATATTTTGAACCGCTTCACCCATAATAAAAACACCTCTTGAATTGCCTGATTTTTATAGCATGCGCGGCGCTGAAAAGACACCCAAAAGAAGCGTTTTAAAGGCGGTTTTTGACAATATAACCGCCTGAAAAGACTATTATTTTCCGGCGCGAATCCGGGGTGTGGAATTTATCCGGAAAGGGGCGGTATTCGGGGCCGGAAAACGGCGTTATGCGGCGTCTTCTTGCAGGATTCGCGCGCCAACCCTGCCCGCTTCGACAGACCAGAACTGCGCACGGCCATAAGCGGCGTTGAAAAGCGGTTCATCCGTCCCCGTCATCCAGACCTGCGCCCCCAGCGCGACAAGCAGATCAAAAAGCGCGCCGCGGCGATTTTCATCCAGATGGGCGGCGACCTCATCCAAAAGCAAGATTGGCGGCGCGCCCCGCTCACGCTGTAAAAGCCTTGCATGGGCCAGAACAATCCCTATCAGCAGCGCTTTTTGCTCCCCCGTCGAACATTGATCGGCGGGCATGTCCTTTGCGGCATAACGTACCTGTAGATCGCTTTTATGCGGGCCGCTCGCGGCGCCCCCTGTTTCGGCGTCGCGGCTGCGCGACTGGCCGAGCTGGTATAAAAACACCTCTTCAACCTCGATAGCCGGCGCGCGCGTCAAAAGCCCTTCGATCGTTCCTGCCAGATGGAGCGCCGCTTTCGGGAAAAAGCTTTCCTCCCCCGCGCCCGCCATATCACAGGCCTGTTGCAGCCGCGCGGAAAATTCCAGCCGCGCGGCGGCTATCGCAACCCCCGTTTCGGCCATTTGCGATTCCAGCGCGGAAAGCCAGTAATCATCGCCCTTCCCCTCGCGCAGCAATCTGGAGCGCTGGGCCATGGCGTTTTCATACCGCGTCACCCGCCCCGCATGGCCCGGATCGAAGGCGAAAACAAGCTTGTCGAAGAAACGGCGGCGGCCGCCGGAGCCGTCAAGGAAAATCCTGTCCATCTGCGGCGTCAACCAGATGCAGGAAAGATAGTCGGAAAGCGCCATCTGGCTTTTTGCCGGCACGCCGTTGATCCGCACGGCGCGTTTCCCCGCCGCGTCTATCCCGCAGCCCGTGCCGATTTGTGCTGCCGCGCCGCCCGTATCGACGGTCGCGGCAACGGCCCAGCCTTCTTTCGCGCCCAGTTTTTGCACTTCCGCGGAAGACGCGGAACGCAGGCCCCGCCCCGGCGTCAGCAAGGATACGGCTTCGAGGATATTGGTTTTTCCGGCACCGTTCGGCCCCGTCAGGACGACCAGCCCCGCCCGCACCCCGTCCATCCGCGCCGCGTCGTAGCAGCGGAAATTATGAAGCTGGAGTGAGTGGATATAAGACATGGTTTACTATGTTCGCCTTTTCGCGGGACTGCGGATGCCTTGCGGATACGCGCCCCTTTAAACTCTAAAGATCGGCGGCGCGTTTTATCGCATCGCCGTCAAGCCTGTATTTAATCCATCCGGATAAAGGCTTCGCGCCAAGCTTATCATAAAATTTGATGCTCGGCTCGTTCCAGTCAAGGACAGACCATTCTATCCGCCCGCAATCTTCGCGTGCCGCCTTTTGCGCGATAATCTTGAAAAACCCCTTGCCTATCCCCGCGTTGCGGCTGGATTCCCTCACATAGACATCCTCTATATAAAGGCCGGGGCGGCCAAGGAAGGTGGAAAGCGTGTAAAATCCGATGCAAAAACCGGCGACCTCGCCGCCGCACTCGGCCAGATAGCAAAAGAACCGCCCGCCGCCTTCCTCGCCGAACAGCATCGTTTCAAAATGCTCCGGCGAGGACACGACTTCATGTTCCAGTCTTTCATAGACGGCCAGTTCGCGGACAAGCGCGTAAATCACCGCCGCGTCGCTGCGGATAGCGGCGCGGTAAGTCACAGGCACGGACTCTGTCATGACGATTCTTTTAGACCCTGAGCGGCATCAGGACATAGAGGGCCGATGCGTCGCCGGAATCCTCGATAATCGTCGGGCTGGCGGCATCCGCCAGCGTCAGCCGGCAGCCATCGCCTTCGATTTGCTGCGTAATATCGAGGAGATAGCGGGCGTTGAAACCGATCTCCATATTGTCGTTGCCGTTGACTTCAAGGTCTTCCGTCGCGGAACCGGCGTCGGGCGAATTGGCCGAAAGCGTCATCGTCTTGCCGTTCAGGGCAATTTTCACGGCGCGGGATTTACCGTCGGAAATGGTCGAAACGCGGTCGATGGCGCGGGAAAAGGCTTTCGGGTTGACCTCGACGATCTTGTCGTTTCCTTTCGGGATAACACGCTGATAATCGGGGAAAGTGCCGTCAATCAGTTTCGATGTCAGGACGATGTGATCGAAGGAAAAGCGGATCTTGTTGTCCGAAAGCGACACATTGATGGAATCGCCCGCCTCATCGACAAGCTTGCGCAGTTCGCCGACCGTTTTACGCGGAATGATGATGCCCGGCATATCCGCAGCCCCGTCGGGGAGCGGCATTTCGAACCGCGCAAGGCGGTGGCCGTCCGTCGCGACGGCGCGCAGCACCTCGACGCCGTCATTGTCGGCGGCGTGCAGGTAAATGCCGTTCAGGTAATAACGCGTTTCTTCCGTGGACATCGCGAATTTGGTGCGGTCGATCAGGGCGCGCAGCTCGTTCGCGGGAATGGAGAAAGAGGCCGGCAGGGTGCCCGTCCCGATTTCAGGGAAATCCGCGACCGGCAAACAGGCAAGGCGGAAATTGGAGCGTCCGGCCTTGACCGTCATCTGGTTGCCGGGGCCGTCCAGCTCCAGCACCACGGCGGAATCTTCGGGCAGTTTTTTCACGATATCGAAGAGGGTCGCGGCGGGGGCCGTCGTCGCGCCCGCTTTTTCGACATTGGCGGCAACCGCTTCGTTAATCTCCAGATCCATGTCGGTCGTCGCAAGCGTCAGCACGCCGTCTTCGGCCTTCATCAGCACGTTGGACAAAATCGGAATGGTCGTCCGGCGCTCCACGGCGGATTGCACGTGGTTCAGGGATCTCATCAGGGCAGCGCGGTCAATGGTGATCTTCATAAATAGCCTTCCAGCGTCTAGGTCTTAATAGAATTACATATCGGGTATTGTGAGATTACCCCGACTATAACACAGCGGCCCCCTCTGCCAAGCGGTTTTCAAGGGTTTTCCAAGGCATTTCCCGCGGATTTTTCCCGCACTTGCACAAGTTTTCAAGCCGCACTAAAGTCCGGCCTGCATGGGACGAAACATTGTCATATATCAAGATGAAGGGGTCGGGGAATTCGGCCTTGCCTGCCTTGTCCGTTTTTTCGGGCGGGATGCCGTCCGGTTTGCGGACGCCGCCGCGGTGATTGACGCAAACATCCTGGACGGCGCGGATATTTTCGTCATGCCGGGCGGCGCGGATCTCCCTTATTGCCGCGCCCTGAACGGTGCGGGCAACGCCGCCATCCGCCGCTTCGTCGAAAAGGGCGGAACCTATCTCGGCCTGTGCGCGGGCGCTTATTACGGTTGCAGGGCGCTGGAATTCCACAAGGGCCGCGCCGATGAAATAACCGGCGGGCGGGAGCTTGCCTTTGCGAACGCGACCGCCTGCGGATCGCTTCATGCGCTTGCAAAACCCTATGATCTCACGCTCCGTAGCGCCGCCGTGACGCGCATCCTTTTGCCTTCGGGCGAAAGCGTCCCCGTCTTTTATCATGGCGGGCCGGCCTTCCGGCTTGACGCGGGCCATGGAAACAATGGAAACGCGGCGCCGCATATTGCGGGCCGCTATCTCGAACTTGAAAACGCCCCGCCGGCCATCATCGAAAGCCGCGCGGGACAAGGCCGCGCCATCCTTTGCGGCGTCCACCCCGAAGTCACGGCGGACGATCTCGGCCAGTACCCGCTGGAAGATGCTCAGGACGCCCCCATCCGCGCCGTGCTTGCGGCGCAATTGAGCGGCGCGGATCCGCACGCCCTCCTGCGCAGTCTTTTAAAAAGGTCGTAACCCATGGCAATCCGCGTTTATACCGGCACCGGCACAAGCCGCAACGGCGCTCCGCTCCTGATCGAGGAATTATCAAAGCATCTCACCATACCGGTCGCGGGCATCGACGAACATGAAATGCGCGGGAGCCGCGCATGGGAAACAAAAACAACGACCCTTATCTTTGCGGGACAATCGGTCGGGCAGTTCAAAGCGGCGCTCGGCAAGGATGTCATGGAACGCATCCGGCAGGCGCTCCATGCGGGCGCGTTCGACTATGCGGGCATCTGCGCGGGCGTTGCCCTCGCCCTCAGCCGGATAAAATACCGGATGAAACCCACCGCGCCCCACGGCCCGCCAATCAAGATTGAAAATACGGGCCTTGCGCTTTTCAACGGGCTGGCGAGCGGCCCGTGCCGTTCGGTAAGCCCCCTGCCTTTTAGCGGCGGGCCGGAAAATCTTTCCCTTATCCGCCTGCGCAGCCCGCAGGATTATCAAGCCTATAATGCGTTTTTCTGGGGCGGCCCCGCCATTATTCCGACGGAATCCCTCGCCCCCCATGACGGCAGGATGCTCGCCTTCCTTGAAAGCGACGGGACGCCGCTTGCCGTCCGTTCGAAATTCGGGCAAGGGCGCGTTTCGCTTTTCTCGTTCCACCCCGAAATCAATGCGGGCAATATCGGCAGATGGGCCGAGGCGCGCTTTCTTTCCGAAGGCGAAGCCTTGCGGCTTGAAAGACTGGCGGGGCAGCTTGACGGCACGGCCTTCACGCGCTTCCTGAACGATGCCGGCCTGACGCCGCATATTGCCCCAAAGAAAGAGGCCGCTCCCGCGGCCACTCACTATAATTTCGATCTGCTATAGCGTAGCGCCCTAAGGCATCAGCCCGTCAGGGCGCGCTTGATAACCTCGACATCCTGCGCGAAGGACACGTCCTCGCCGACCAGCTCCTCGACCTTGCGCACGGCATGCATCACGGTCGTGTGATCGCGGCCCCCGAATTTGCGGCCTATTTCCGGCAAGGAACGCGCGGTCAGTTGCTTTGCAAGGAACATCGCGACCTGACGCGGGCGCGCCACGTTGCGGGAGCGGCGGGCGGAATGCATGTCGGCGAGGCGGATATTGTAATGCTCAGCGACTTTGCGCTGGATTTCGTCAATCGTGATCCGGCGATCGTGGGAACGCAGCAAATCCTGCAAAACTTCCTGCGTCGATTCCAGCGTGATCGCCTGTTTGGCGACGTCGGCATGGGCGACGATGCGGTTCAGCGCGCCTTCCAGCTCGCGGATATTGCTCGTAACCTTGAGGGCGAGAAATTCAAGAACCGCGTCCGGCACGTTCGCGCCGAGCTGTTCGCGCTTTGCCTGCACGATACCGAGCCGCAGCTCATAGGTGGATGGCTGGATATCGGCAACAAGGCCCCATGCGAGGCGGGAGCGCAGGCGCTCGTCAATGCCCGTCAGATCGCTCGGCGCCTTGTCGGCGGAGATGATGATTTGCTTGTTCTGATCGACCAGCGCGTTGAAGGTATGGAAAAACTCTTCCTGCGTGGACTCTTTGCCGGAAATAAACTGGATGTCGTCAATCATCAGCACGTCGACGGAGCGGAAAAATTCCTTGAACGCCATCGTGTCGTTGGAGCGGATCGCGCGCACGAACTGGTACATGAATTTTTCGGCGGAAAGATAAATCACGCGCTTTTGCGGATGCTGTTCCTTCATCGCCCAGGCGATAGCGTGCATCAGGTGGGTTTTGCCAAGCCCCACGCCGCCATAGATAAAGAGCGGGTTGAACGGGACGCTCGCGCTTTCGACGACGCGGCGGGCCGCGGCGTGGGCGAGGGCGTTGGATTTGCCGACGACAAAGCTTTCAAACCGGAAACGCGCATCCAGCGGCGAGGCCAAATCGAACGGATCATCCTGAATAGCGATAGCGGCCTGTTTATTGTCATTGCCTTTCAGGGCGTCTTCGGCGACGGCTTCGGTAAGCTGGGCTGTCTGGACGACGACAATCTCAAGCCGCTTGATGTCCTCGGTGCGCGCGCTGGTCATTTCGAGGATGCGTTTGGCATAGTGCGTCTGGATCCAGTCGCGCATGAAACGGGTCGGGACGGAAACTTCGATCGTGCCGTGATAATAGGCCTGCAGCGTAAGGGGCTTCAGCCAGCTGCGGTAAACGGCTTCGCCAAACTCATTACGCAAATCCTTATAGACTGCATTCCAGGCGGCCAGCACCTCTTGGGTCGGGGCGAAAGATTCTGTTGCGAAAATATTGCTTGGCTGGCCTGTAACGTCTGACATGTTCTCTTTATCTCCACTAATATAAAACAGTTTGCTCCACAAACCGGATGAATCTTCAAGGCGCGCAAAACTCCTTCTGCAAAACAACGGATCGTTGCATTTGCAGTTCGATTCATACGGCGAAATTCAGGTGTTGATTTCAAATCACGGCACAGCCCGCTCGAAAGCCGGCATGCCCTGACTTTAAACCCTTCCTAACTCCAACTCTTATCCCTATTGGGGTAGTATACGTCCTCTGATACCACCAAGACCGCTCTGCGCTTTCGTTTTCTACGAATGCCTAACGGCCTTTGGCTTATCCTGTGTTTGCCACAGTTTTTGCTTGGTTATGCACAGACCCTAGAACGATTTTTTTGGGTATGCAACAGGGAAAAATCGGGAACGTTAAAAAAAGAAATAATTTAACGATTGACAGACAGGATTCAAAAGAATCGCTTATCATTAGTTGCCAATTACCATCTATTTTTTATTTTGCGCGATGGGCAGGAAACAGGCAAAAAAATATGGCCCCGAAGGGCCATTTGGTTTTTATTCCGCAAGGGCTTTAATTCTTGCCGACAATCTCGACATCTTCCTTGCGGCGGTGTTTTTGGAAAGGATGTTTTTCGCTACGCCGCGCATCAATTCGGGCTGTGCGACCTTGTATGCTTCCGCTGCCGCTTTCGCGTCACCACCGTTGATTGCGGCCTCGACTTTTTTCACCCATGTGCGGATGCGGCTTTTGCGTGACGTGTTGATTTCGTTGCGGCGCGCGTTGGTGCGGATTCTTTTCTTTGCAGAAGCGTGGTTTGCCATTTTTCTCTTGTCCTAAAAATTCCAAATTGTTGTTTTTCACTCCCTTTTCCAAGGGCTGCGCATCTCTTCAAAAGCGCGAAAGTCCGGCTGTTTTACGCGTCCGCGGGCCTTATTGTCAAGTTAAAGATTAAAACCGCAAAACCCTATGGCCGGACGGGTGAGAGCGTAAAGCGGACAAGGGTTAAGGGCGCCGCGCCCGTAATTTCCAAATCCAACTGATCGCCGCCCCTAACATACTGATTTTCATCCAGCTTTTTCCATCCCAGCTGCGCCAGCGTTTCGGCGTAGAAAGCGCGGATAGCGACGGGCTTCAAGGTTTTTGACCCCGCCACGACCGATGCTATCCGCCCGTCCGGCTTGTCGAAGAGCATGGCTTCCGCCGGAACTTCCTCCAGCCCCGCCATGACCGGCACATCGTAAAGCGCCTCGAAAAAGCGCTGGCCTGCGGCTTTGGCGGGCATAATGGCGGCGGCAAGCAAGAAGCAGGAGGAAAAGACGATGGATAACAACGCGCTACGCATAAAGCCCCTATTTCTGGCATTGGCGGCAATAATAAGTCGCCCGGCCCGCTTGGTTGATTTTAAGAATGACGGCTTTCTTTTTACCATTGGCGGCGCAGCGCGGGCAAGCCGCCCCCTCCCTGTCATACACGGCAAAAGAATGCTGAAAATAGCCGAGCGTACCGTCCACCTTGATAAAATCCTTAAGCGAACTGCCGCCCGATTCAATGGCGCGGGTCAGGACATTGCGGATGGATTGCACCAAAGCATCGGCCTTTGCGGCGCTTAGGCCGCCCGCCTTTGCAAGCGGGGAAATTCCCGCTTCATAAAGGGCTTCGCTCGCATAAATATTGCCAACGCCCGCCACGACGCGCTGATCCAGCAGGGCCTGTTTGACGGGGACGGATTTACCGCGCAGCCGCTCCCGCAAAACATAGCCTGAAAACGCGTTGCCAAGCGGCTCCGGCCCCATTTCCCTGAAGGCTGGCTGCCCCTCATAGGCCGCGGCGGCATACAGCATCACCATACCGAAACGGCGCGCATCGTTGAGAACGACGCCGCCCCCGCCGGACAGGCGGATCAGCATATGGTCATGCTTTTGCGGCACATAGCCCTTCATATCCGCAACCACATGCATCTGCCCCGACATGCCGAGATGGATGACAAGAACGTCTTCTTCCTGTTCCCCCACCCCCTCCACATGGACGAGCAGGTATTTCGCGCGGCGGCCAAGCCGGGCGATGCGGCGGCCTTCAAGCCGCTCTTTCAAGCGTTCGGGAAAAGGAATGCGTAAATCCGCGCGGCGCAGCAAGACGCTCTCGACGATCCGGCCCGCCATGGCAGGTTCCAGCCCTTTACGGACGGTTTCAACTTCGGGTAATTCAGGCATGGGTTTTTCTTAGCGCACCACGCGCTGCCAGACCACATAATTTACGTTTTCGCTCCTGAAAAGCGGCGAAGTGCGGGTCGTCAGCACGCGTTTTTCACCCTCCGGCACATTCTGCCAGACCATGCGCCCTTGCTGGAAGCCCGCAATCAGGGAAAAAGGCGCCCGCGTCAGCTTGTCATAGGAAACCCGCGCCCCGGCCCCCGATACGGGTTCCGGCCAGTCGGAACGGGGGGTCAGCGTGATAATATCATCCATGATTTTATAGGTTCCGGAGGAATAAATCCTGCTGGCATTCGGATCCGCCGAGGCCAGAATGACCTGATAGACAACGCCGTCCAGTTGGAGAACGGCTGTAAAGCGGCCAATCATGCCTTGCCACGCGCCCTTCATCTGGGCCGCGTCGATGCCGGATTGCCGGCGGATGGCAAGCTGCGATTGTGGCCGCACGGGCGCAGGCGGCGAAATCCGGGTGGTGGAGCCTTGCGGGATTGCGGCTCCCGCTCCCGTTCCTTGTTGCCGGGGCAGCGCGGGCAAGTCGGAAACCAGAGCCTGCGCCATTTGCCCGTCCGGCATGGGGGCCTGTCTTACGGCAGAGCCGCCGGCAAAAAACGCAAGATAGATAACCCCAAGCACCAGACTTACGCCAATGGCCAGAACGGCATAGCCGACAAGCTGCGGGTTATCATGCAAGAACTGCCGCGGTGGGGCGGACGCCGCCGCCCGCCTTTTTTTCCTGCGCGCCTGTGGCGGCCGCGGGGCGGTCAACGGTGGCGGCTTACGTGGCTCGTTCATACCCTCCAGTATGCGCAAAAAAGCGGGTAAAAGAAAGGCCGCCTTTCCAAAATCAAGAAAGCGCGGCCCTTTTAAAGGAGGTGTGTGGAGTGTTTATTTTTTATAAAATACCTTTTAGCTTATATTTTTAACCCTCTTTTTCCCTTTCCGTTTATCCGGATAGTGTTTTATAGGCGCGCTCGGCGGAATTATAGAGATCCACCAGACCGCGCAAATAATCCCGCTCCATTTTCAGCCGCCGTTCATGGTAAGGCGCCAGCGTCGAGGCGCGGAATCCGCGCTGTTCGTCGCTCTCGAGCCTGTAGCTGTGCAGCCGCTGCACGGCCTCGTCCCGTACGGTCTTTAAGAAAGCCCGCCAGCTTTCCCCGCTCATCGAACCGTGAAGATGGCCGCCTGCTTCATCCGGCACGGGTGATGCAAGCATCTTTTCAATCTCATCGCCCAGCAAAATGCCGTTATCCGCGATGCGGATGCCTGTTTTCCGGCCTCCTTGCCGTCCCGAATCTTTTCCAGGCGGGGACAACCACAGATTCTTGCTTGCTCCGGCATTTTCTACCATAAGCATATATGACTATATTTTTTATATATTATCAAGAGTTTTTTATATCGCTTGCGAGCATCTTGTCTGGAATACAATATGATTTATATATCAATAGGATAAATCAATCTTATGGAGGGCTACATGCTCATCACCGCCGACCAGATTCGCGCCGCGCGCGCGCTAAAAAACTGGAGCCAGACCGATCTGGCGGAGCGCACCGGCCTTGCCGTCCCCACCATCGCCAATATCGAGCTTGGCAAGCAGATGCCGGGGAAGAATACGATCGAGAAGATTATCGACGCCTTTACCCTTGGCGGTGTTGATTTCACGGAACGCGGCGTCGAAAAGAAGGATGAGAAAAGCAAATTTATCAACCTCCTGAAGAAAGACGAGGACGATAATATCTACATCTCTCTGGTAGAGGACATGCTCTACACCCTGACCAATATCGAGGATGAGGAAAAGAGGGAGGTTCTTATTTTTTGCGGGGATGATCGCATCTCTCCCCCCGCAATCAACAAACTTTACAAAAAAATGCGGGAGAGCGGGATACGCTATAGAAAGCTTACAGAGGAAGGAAATACCTATCTTCTGGCCGGGATCGAAGAATATCGTTACATTCCGTCCGAATATTACCTGAACAATGTTACGGCCGTGTATGGCGATAAATATGCTATCTGCCTCGGCAATGTGAATTCGGAAAAACCCGATGAAATCATCCTTATTAACGATGAAGGCACCGCGCGGATTCACAGGAACCTATTCGATCTCCTATGGTCGCAATTGCCCATGCCGAAAAAATCGACAGCGCCGGACAAGGAAAAATTCCCGCCGGTTAAAGCCATGAAATCAAATAAAACCGCAAAGAAAAAAGGCCGGAAATAATCCGGCCTTTCTTTTTGTCCTTTGGGTCGGGCGCTCCCGCCGCCGCCAGCCGCCTTGCAAGCAAAGCGCCGGGGCGGCGGGGGCTTTTTAAAAGTCCATACCGCCCATGCCGCCCATACCGCCTGCGGGCATGCCGCCCATGCCGCCGGCAGCCGCCCTGTCTTCGGGCACGTCCGTGATGGTTGCTTCGGTCGTCAGCAAAAGACCGGCGACGGAAGACGCGTCCTGAAGGGCCGTGCGGACAACCTTGGCTGGATCGATGATACCGGCTTCGAGCATGTTCACATAATTGTCGTTCTGCGCGTCATAACCGAAAACCGCATCGTTTTTATCAACAAGCTTGCCGATAACGATGGAACCTTCGGCGCCGGCGTTTTCAGCGATCTGGCGGACAGGCGCCTGACAGGCTTTGCGGATAATCTCGATACCGGCCTGCTGGTCGTCATTGTCGCCTTTCAGCTTTTCAAGCACTTTGGACGCATAGAAGAGAGCGGAACCGCCGCCTGCGACGACGCCTTCCTCAACCGCGGCGCGCGTTGCATGCATGGCATCGTCAACACGGTCTTTGCGCTCTTTCACCTCGACTTCCGTCGCGCCGCCAACACGGAGAACGGCAACGCCGCCCGCCAGTTTCGCGAGGCGCTCTTGCAGTTTTTCCTTGTCGTAATCAGAGGATGTTTCCTCGATTTGCGCGCGGATCTGGCCGCAACGTGCGTCAATATCGCCTTTTTCACCCGCACCATCGACGATAGTCGTGTTTTCCTTGGTGATGACGACCTTTTTCGCGCGGCCCAGCATATCGAGCGTAACGTTTTCCAGCTTGATGCCGAGATCTTCGGAAACCAGCTGGCCGTTCGTCAGGATAGCCATATCTTCCAGCATTGCCTTGCGGCGATCGCCGAAGCCGGGGGCCTTGACGGCAGCGATTTTCAAACCGCCGCGCAGCTTGTTGACAACCAGCGTTGCCAAAGCTTCGCCTTCGACATCTTCCGCGACGATCAGAAGCGGCTTGCCGGATTGGACGACAGCTTCCAGAACCGGCAGCATCGCTTGCAGGTTCGAGAGTTTTTTCTCGAATAGCAGGATATACGGGGCTTCCAGTACGGCCTGCATCTTGTCGGCATCCGTGATGAAGTACGGGGACAGATAGCCGCGGTCGAATTGCATGCCCTCAACGACCTGCAATTCGGTTTCAAGGGATTTCGCTTCCTCGACCGTGATAACGCCTTCCTTGCCGACTTTTTCCATCGCTTCCGCAATGAAGTTGCCGATTTCTTTTTCACCGTTTGCGGAGATCGTACCGATTTGGGCGATTTCAGCATTGTCCTTTACAGGCTTTGCGTTTTTCTTCAGCTCTTCGACGGTGGCGATAACCGCCTTGTCGATGCCGCGCTTCACATCCATCGGGTTCGCGCCCGCAGAAATGACTTTGTGGCCCTGGTTGACGATTGCCTGAGCCAGAACCGTCGCCGTCGTCGTGCCGTCGCCGGAGTGGTCGTTTTGCTTGCTTGCGACTTCGCGGATCAGCTGTGCGCCGAGGTTCTTTTGCGCGTCCTTCAGTTCGATTTCCTTCGCCACGGAAACGCCGTCCTTCGTGGAGCGCGGCGCGCCGAAGGATTTCTGGATCAGGACGTTGCGGCCTTTCGGGCCGAGGGTTACTTTTACCGCGTCGGCGATGATATTCACGCCTTCGAGGACTTTTTCGCGGGCTTCGCGCTGAAATGATACATTCTTGGCAGCCATTGCTGTTTCTCCTTAAATCAAGTTTTTGTTGGCCACCGCCTCCGCCGCTTTAGGCATGGGGACGATGGCAGGTATAAGTTACGCGGCTTTCTTGGACGCGGACGCGCCTTCGATAATGCCCATAATGTCGGATTCTTTCACAACCAGAAGCTCCTGGCCGTCAATCGTGATTTCCGTTCCGCCCCATTTGGATACGAGAACGATGTCGCCTTCCTTGACGTCGAGCTTCATGCGCTCGTCGCCGTCTTCGTTATAGGCGCCGGGGCCGACAGCGATGACTTCGGCTTCCATGGGTTTTTCTTTGGCCGTGTCGGGGATGATAATCCCGCCGGCAGTCTTGCCTTCGGTTTCAATCCGCTTCAAGAGAACACGGTCGTGCAAAGGACGAAATTTCATGGTCTATTCTCCTAAACCTTTGTTTTAAAACAGTTGCCAACATCCCACCATGGGCCTGTTAGCACTCCCTTATAAGGAGTGCCAAACATATAGCGAGTCCGCGCGGCAAATTCAAGATCTCCCGCGCCTTTCGCATTAATGAATTGGCCACGGGCTTTGTGGTATCCTGAAATGGTTAAGAGAGGCCAGAAGGCCCGGATGGAAAACAGGAGTTTTACGCATGGCGGATTTTGAAAGGCAATTTACGGATCACTACCGGCTGACGACGGCGCAGATTTACTATCACCTGCCCGATTACCCGAAATTTTTGCAGGAATTCATCTGGCAGGATTACGATCTCGCCCCGAAATTCCCGGCCCTGCGCGGCTTCCTTGATTTCTGGGTCGAGGAAATAGAGGGCAGGCTCCATTCGGTCTATGTCGCCCACCATAAAATCATTACGGACGCAGAGGCGCGTTTCATTGAATTCGACGTCACGGTGCAATAGACAAAGCCGTGGATTTCCATCCTGTAACCGCCTATAAGGAGCGCCATGGAACATCATCCCCCTGCACAAAGATCCATGACGCACGATCTCTCGCGCGGTTTCTCCTGCAAATGCCCGCATTGCGGCGAAGGGAAGCTGTTTCGCAAATGGCTTAAAGTGAATGATGCCTGTTCTTCTTGCGGTGAAGAATTCCATCATCACCGCGCCGACGATCTTCCCGCCTATCTGGTCATTCTTCTCGTCGGGCATATGATGGTTCCGCTCGCCCTTGAAATGGAGCGGAATTTTTCGCCGCCCCTATGGGTGCATGTGGTGACGATTATTCCGCTTACCATCGCCCTGTCGCTTTTACTGCTCCAGCCGGTCAAAGGCGCTATCGTCGCCCTGCAATGGCGCATGGGCATGCATGGGTTCAAGCTTTCCAGGGAAAAACGCGAAAGCCGCGCATAAAGCGAAACCGCCTGACAAACCAGACTTACGGTTCCGACCCCGGCGCCAGCGTGAGTCTCAACCCGTCCAGTTCCTCGCTCATCAATATCTGGCAGGAAAGCCGCGAATTATCGAGGATGTCCGGCGCGGTGTCGAGCAAGTCCAGCTCTTCATCCAGCGGCGGGTGCAGTTTCGCTACCCATTCATCGTCAATATAGACATGGCAGGTCGCGCAGGCGGCGCAGCCGCCGCATTCGGCCTTGATGGGCAGCCCGTGATCGCGGATGATTTCCATGATGCGCCAGCCTTCGAGCGCCTCCAGCCTGTGTTCGGCGCCGTCCTGATCGGTGACGAGGATATGAAGCGCGCTCATACGGCCCCCCGCCCTTTGCCGCGTTCATAAAAAGCCTGCACCACATAGGTAATCCCGCCCGTGCAGATCACGGCCTTTGCCGTATCGACAAGAACGCTCATGACAACCAGCAGGAAGGCCCCCGCCTGTTCCCCCATCACGCCGGAAAGAGGTTCGATCACAATGACGCTTCCCGCGCGCATCAGTAAAAGGAACGGCGAAACGCACAAGACCCATACGAGGATCAAATGGAGGGAAGACGCATAACCGCGCAGCTTGCCGAGGTAATTCGCAGGGATAATGTTCAACGCGAAAGGCACATAAAGCCACATCAGGCGAAAGCCCCATAAAAGGGCGGGAATGGCCACGAGAAATGTCAGGGCGATATGCGCCGGCAACTGGGCGGATGCCTCGCGCGCCGCCGCCGGATCCGCCGGCAGATAGGGCGATACCATGACAATCATCCCGTACATTAAAATGGAGCTTACGACGCTGATAAGCGCAAAGACGATCATGCCCGAAAGGACGCCGCGCGCGCGGATGGTCAGGATTTGCAAGTCAGCCTCCATGTCGCCGGACGGGCGGAACGGCCATGTCTGGCCCAGCACGAGGAAGCGCACATAATGCGAAAGCATCCATCCTTCGGCCAGGATGGCGGGCAGCATGATCAGCATGAAGCGCAAATAGGTTTCCGGCCCCTCGCCCGAACCATAGGTAATGGCGAGCGCGAAACAGAAAAGCTTCAGGATCACGGGAACCATCGCAAGCCGCATAATATAGGATCGGGCCATCCAGCCTGTCTGGTAGGCGCGGGATGCCGCGGTGATGGTTTCGGAAAAAGACATGGCGGGCACAGTCTAGGCGGCTTTGCCGTTCACGCCAAGTTTTTCCTGCAAAGCGGAAGAGGATGTTGTGTACTGGAAACGCAGCTTCCTGTCGGGATAGACATAGCGGAAAGCCTGTTGCGCCATCAATGCGGCCTCGTGGAAACCGGACAGGATGAGTTTAAGCTTGCCCGGATACCAGTTGATATCGCCGATGGAAAAAATCTGCGGCGTTTGCGTTTCAAATTTTTCCGTATCGACCGGGATCAGGTTTTCATGCAGGTTCAGGCCGAATTCCGCAATCGGGCCGAGCTTCATGGTCAGGCCGTAAAACGCCAGAAGCGTATCGCACGGGATGACGAATTCGCCCTGTTCCTTGCTTGCGGCGCGAATGCCGCTCATAACGCCGCCCTCGCCTTCAAGCCCCTTCAAATCCGCAATATGGAGCTTCATCCGCCCCGCGGCGACAAGCGCGCGCATCTTGTTCACGGAATCGGGCGCGGCGCGGAAATCGTCGCGGCGGTGGATAAGGGCTATTTCATCCGCCAGCGGTTCGAGGCTCAGCGCCCAGTCAAGCGCGGAATCGCCGCCGCCCGCGATTAGGATCTTGCGGCCGCGGAATTGTTCCATCTTGCGGACGGCATAAAAGACATGGTTGCCTTCATACTCTTCCAGCCCGGCAAGGGCGGGTTTTTTCGGGACGAACGATCCGCCGCCCGCGGCAATGACGATGACGGGCGCTTCAAAGACCGTCCCCTCGCTGGTCGTCAGCTCCCAGTTGCCGTTTTCCAGCTTTTCCAGCTTTTCGGCCATTTGCCCGAAATGGAACGTGGGTTCGAAGGGCGCGATTTGCTCCAGAAGCCTATCGGTCAGTTCCTGCCCCGTAATGACGGGCCATGCCGGAATGTCGTAAACCGGCTTTTCGGGGTAAAGCTCCGCGCACTGGCCGCCGGGCTTGTCCAGAATATCGACAAGATGGCACTTCATATCGAGAAGCCCCAGCTCGAAAACCGCAAAAAGCCCGACAGGGCCTGCGCCGATAATCACCACATCTGTTTTATGCCGCTCTGGGGCCTTGTATTCGCTCATAAGCCGTTATAAATCTCAATCATCATGGATTTGTCAACTCGCACCACGAAAAACATTCAAATATGGCTTTATGCCACGGCCTTTATGGTTTTTGCCATGGCGGTGATCGGGGCCGTCACCCGGCTTACGGAATCCGGCCTTTCCATGGTCGAATGGAAGCCGCTGATCGGCACCCTCCCGCCATTATCGCAAGCGGAATGGGAACGCGTCTTCACCCTCTATCAGGAAACGCCGGAATACCGCCATAAACATAGCTGGATGGAGCTGGACGATTTCAAGAATATTTTCTTCTGGGAATGGTTTCACAGGCTTTGGGGGCGGCTTATCGGCATTGTTTATGCCCTACCGCTCGCCGTTTTCTGGATAAAGGGGCAAATTCCCGAAGGCTATAAGGGGAAATTCCTCTTCGTCCTCCTGCTCGGCGCCGCGCAAGGTTTTATGGGCTGGTTCATGGTGATGAGCGGCCTTGTCGACCGCCCGTCGGTCAGCCATTACCGGCTTTGCGCCCATCTTGTCCTTGCCATGCTGATTTTCTGCGCCGTGTTGTGGCTTGCCTTTGATTTCAACAAGGTGAAGCAACAGGTAGCGACTGGTTTTTGCCGCCTGCGGCATGGCTGGATTGCCATGGCGCTCCTGACCGCCACCATCATCTGGGGCGCGTTTACGGCGGGGCTTGATGGCGGGCTTCTTTATAATACATGGCCGAAAATGGATGCGCATTGGGCGCCGCCGGAATTTTTCCTCCCGCGCGGCTTCCTCGACGAAGCGGGCGGCGTGCAGTTCGTCCATCGCTGGCTTGCAATTCTCGCCCTTCTCGCCATCGCCTCTTTCGGCCTTCGTCAAAAAGACGCCCCGCTCCTCCTCATGGCGTTCGCGCAAGTGGGGCTTGGTATCGGCACCGTCCTGATGCAATCGCACATCCATATTGCCGCCACACATCAGGCAGGCGCGATGATCCTGCTCGCCCTGATGACGCGCCGGCTTCACGCCATGCACTGGAATAAAGAAAGCGCCGCAAAAGATCACGGCACACGCGCCACACAAGCGTAAGGGCACGCAAGCGCAAAGGTACGGAGCCATAGAGACGGCGCCCGCCTTTATGGTTTTACTGTCTTCCCCAAGAACAGTTTTTTGCTGATGACTATGTCTGGAAAGAATTTTCCAGCAATTGACGCCCGCTGCGGCAACAAGCCGGGGCCGCGCATGAATCCGCCCCCATTAAGGGCGAAGGGCGGCTTTATTTTTTCCGGCACTCTTATCCGGCACTTTCAAGAGCGCCCTTGCCGGCCTTAGCGTGCCTTATCGCACCCTTCTATAATATCCCTTCAGGCAAACCTAGCGCTTCGCCCGTTCGCGGATAACGCTTTCGGTCAAAAGCGATTGCTGCAACAGGGCGATCATATCGTCTTCCGTCCTGTCCATGCTTTTGAGCAAATCCTGACAGGCGCCCTTGGTCGATACGGGTTTTTTGACGATTTGTTTTTCGCCATGTTCGAAAGCCGCGTCATTCAGTTTCAGCACGCGGCGGGCCTCTTTGGTCGAAACGATTTTCAGCGCGGAAATATCCTTGTCGAGCTGTTTTTGCGCCGTATCGATGATGGGATTGACGGCGGCCTTCCATTGCTTGAAGCGCGTAGTCATCTGTTCCTTCATATCGGCATTATTCTGCGCGCAGGACTTCACGGCCTCGCCAATATCGCGCTCGACCACGCGGATGACGCGGATGATGGAATGTTTGTTGCGCAGGATGAAAAAGCTTTCCTGTTCTTCCGGCGAAAGCGGATCAATCAACGCATTTTCTGCATCGCGCCATTTGGTAAGCGGGCTGCTCACAGGCTTTGCGGTTTTTTCAGGCTCCAAGGCCGTTTTCCCGGCCTTCTTGTCTTCCAGCCCCGCAGCCGGGGCTTTTTCCTTTTGCTCTTTTTTTGCCGCTTCTTTCTTTACAGCTTCTTTCTTTACAGCTTCTTTCGGGGCCGGCTCGTTTTTGGCGGCTTCTTTCTTCGCCGGGACTTCGGCGGCGGCACCCTTTTCCGCCGGTTCCGCTTGCGCGGAAGCTTGTTTTTTATCCGCCGCCGCCTCCTTGCCCTGCGCCCAGGCGGGCGGGGCGAAAGCCGCAAGCGTCAAAGCGAGAAAAGGGAGAAGAAAAAGAAAGCGTTTCATCAATCATTCCATTTTTAAGGGGGGCGTATTTCCAACAAGAGGAGATTACACGGTAACACAAAGGATGCCACGCGCAAAAAAGAGCCGCTGGAATTTCTTCCAGCGGCCAAGGGGACGAAAACGCCTGCCTGCCCTTGAAATGGCCTTCGGGAGCAGGGAGAATGCGGGGGCAAAACTCCCGAAAAACCCAGACAAGCAGACGGGAACCAACAAGACGGAAACCCGTAAAGCGCATGCTTAAAAGCGCCGGAGAATATGGCTCCCTTAAGGAGGGAGCGCATTTTTATTACATCCGGAGCTTTTTAAAAACCCTGTCCAGCATCGCTTATTACTTATGTTAATTTAAAAGAATTAAGGCCGGATAAAAAATAGGAAGCATTTTATCTATTCCGGCGGCTCTTTTCTTTTTGCCGCTCACGCCCCATGAAAAAAGACAGCGGAACCCTCCGCTGCCTTTTCAAATTTCTCAAGAATCAGGGGCTTGCCCTTCTCCTATTCAATCAGCTTGTTCCACCAGCCGCGTTTTTTTTTCTCCGGCGCCTGATTGACGGTTTCATAGTCGCGGGACGGCTCGGCCCCCGCCGCTACCGGCGCTGATTCCGTATCGTTGGAAGCCCTTGCAGCAATCGTTTGAAGGGGGGATGCCGCATTGGACGGTTGCGGCCGCGCGGCAGGGGCGGCGCGTTCCGCTCCCTCATCCGCTTGACCGCCATCTTCGCGGCTGCGGCCCCCTTGATTACGGCTGCGCCCCTCGCGGCGGTTGCGGCCGCCACGGCGGCTGCGTCCTTCGCCTTCCCCGTTTTCTTCACGGGGGGCGCGGTTGCCGCGATCGTCGTCCGCATCATCCTCTGCCGCTTCGGAACGGTTGCCGGCAGAATCGCCGCTTTCATCGTCGCCGCGCGCCGCGCCGTCATTGCCGTTATCGTCTGCGGAGGACTGTTGGCCGTCACGCTCGCGGCCACGGCCACGCCCGCGTCCGCCGCGGCGGCCACGGCGGCGGCTTCTGTCCCGCTGCTCGTTATTATCCTCGTTATCCTCATCACCGCCCGCGGATCTATCCGCCTCATCTTCGGAATCGTCATCGGGATAATCATCGACGGCGACCGACGTAATGCCGTTGCTGACCTTCGCCGCCGCGCGGGCGCAAGCCTCCAGCGTGAATTGCGATGTCGAAAGCGTTTCATCCGTTTCAAAACGCACGGTGAATCCGTAACGCGATTCAATATCCGCCAAAAGGCCGCGCTTATTGTTCAGCACATACATGGCGACGGACGGGGCCAATGTCACGATAATGTCGTTGTTCTTGCCCTTGACGCCTTCGGCTTCGAGAGCGCGGACGATGGTAATGGCCGAGAAATCGAGCGTTTTCACGCGGCCCGTTCCGGCGCAATGCGGGCAGATTTCCTGCTGCGCTTCGGCCAGCGACGGGTTGAGGCGCTGGCGCGAGAGTTCGAGCAGGCCGAAGGACGAAATACGCCCGACCTGAATACGCGCGCGGTCGTTGGAAAGCGCGTCGCGCAAACGCTGTTCGACCTTGCGGTTGTTGCGGCGGTCTTCCATGTCGATGAAGTCCACCACCACGAGCCCGCCAAGATCGCGCAGGCGCAATTGCCGTGCGACCTCGTCCGCCGCTTCAAGGTTGGTTTTCAGGGCGGTTTCCTCGATATGCCGCTCTTTCGTCGCGCGGCCTGAGTTCACGTCAACCGAAACCAGCGCTTCGGTCGGGTTGATGACGAGATAACCGCCGGATTTCAAATTAACGACGGGTTCGCCAATATCGGCAATCTGGTTTTCAACGCCGAATTTATAGAACATCGGTACGCGCTGATCTTTATATTCCTGCACCTTCTTCGCGTGCGAAGGCATCAGCATCTTCATAAATTCCTTGGCGGCCTTATACCCGCCCTCACCCGATACATGGACATCTTCGATGTCGCGCGAATACAGGTCGCGGATGGCGCGCTTGATAAGGTTACCTTCCTCGTAAATAAGCGCGGGCGCGGTCGATTGCAGCGTGTGTTCGCGGATCGTGTTCCAAAGCCGCGTGAGATAGTCGAGGTCGCGTTTGATTTCGACTTTCGTGCGCGCAACACCGGCTGTGCGCAGGATGACCGACATGCCTTCCGGCACGGACAGATCGTCCAGGATTTCCTTCATGCGCTTACGATCCTTGAAGGCCGCAATTTTACGCGAAACGCCGCCGCCGCGCGGGGAATTCGGCATCAGGACGCAATAACGGCCCGGCATGGAAAGATACGTCGTGACGGCGGCGCCTTTATTGCCGCGCTCTTCCTTGCTGACCTGAATCAGCATGATCTGGCCGCGCTTGATGACTTCCTGGATTTTATAGGATTTGCGCAAATTATAACGGAACGGGCGGTCACCATCGACCCCGTCGCCGCCCAGCGTATCGACCGAGCGGTCGTCGCGATCGGCGCTGCTGTGGCGGCCGCCGAAACGGCGGCCCCGTCCACCGCGTCCGCCGCGGCTATTGTTACGGCCACGGTTCCTGTCACGGCGGAAAGAGCGGGCATTATCGCCTTCCCCTTCACCCTCGCCTTCATCCGAATCTCCGGCCTCTGCGTCCTCAGCGGAGCCTTCCATATCGGCATCTTCGTCGCCATGGTCGTCCCCGGAGAAATCATGATCCCCTTCTGCGTCATCTTCTTCCGCAGCAGGCCCTTGTATAATATCGGAGGATGCGCGCATCGCGATTGCGGCGCCGGACGCCTCTTCACTGTCCTCCCCCTCTTCGGCGCCATTTTCGGCACTATCTTCAGTGCCGGCTCCGTTCGCCGCGACAGGCGCCTTTGCGTCAGCGCGGGCAGCGGGGGCTTTGGCTTTGGCTGCGCCTTGCGCTTCCCCGTCCTCGCCTGCTTCTTCCTCGCCTTCCTCGTCAAAAGGCTGGTCATCGCCGCCGACTTCGACGACAGGCTCCAATTCGTCCTCTTCTTCTTCGCCCTCCTCAGAGCCGTCCCCTTCGGTGGCTTGCTGTTCGATAGCGGCTTCAGCCTGTTCCATTTCCTCGTCATGCTCTTCAAGCTCGGCCTGCTGGGCGGCAATCAGCGCCTCGCGGTCGGCAATGGGAATGCGGAAATAATCGGGATGGATTTCGGAAAAAGGCAAAAAGCCGTGGCGGTTGCCGCCGAAATTGACGAAAGCGGCCTGCAGGGACGGTTCGACCCGTGTGACTTTGGCCAGGAAGACGGAACCTTTAAGTTGTTTTCTGACCTTGCTTTCATAATCATATTCAACAAGGCGGTGTCCATCGACGACGGCAACGCGCGTTTCTTCGGCATGCGTTGCGTCGATAAGCATGGTTTTAGGCATGGATAATTCCTCCAGCGCGAGCGGCCCGCATACCTTCAAGCGACGAGGAAGGATAAGGCGCTCCGCGCCAAAAAATTCAATCAGGGAAGATAGACGGCCCCGGCCAGAGCCATTGGAGCTGCTACGGTCTTTTTAAAAGACACCAACCGTTTATCAGGTCGGCTCTTTCATCTTCGCGCATCGCGCCGGATTTTCCGGGCGGGGAGAGCCTATCTTTGTCCGTAACAGCCAGCGAAACCTTTTAAAATCAGATAATTAGTAACAACTGCATGGCCGCAACGGGTCGCTTGAAAAAAACAATACACAGATGAGGGTTAAGATACAATGTAAAAGTTCCGGCCCCGCAAGTCATGCGTTATGGCAAGCAACCGGCGGGATGAAAATAATCGAGGCAGGGCTTTGGGCAGGGTTTTAAGAGCAGGAGATTAACCGGGCAGGTTAAAAATGGTCAGGCAAAGTTTTCGCGCCCTTCCCTGTGAAATGCATACCATCAAAACCGTTTTCAAAAAGCTTTCGCTTTGTTGCAAATTGCCGTGGCTTCTTTCCTCTAAAAACTTTGCAAATCCATCATATGTTTGTATTCTGATTTACCCGAAGCTCAGTTTACGGAATCTCTTTCTCGTGCGCGTTTTTATCATTATCCTGACAGCCCTGCTCTGTGCTGCCGCCCTGCCCGCAAAAACCATGGCGCAGGAAGCGCTTTCCGTTAATTCGGTGCGTATCGGAACCCATCCGGACAAAACCCGCATCGTGGTCGATCTTTCCCGCCATACGCAATTCCGTGCTTTTACTTTACAGAATCCTCCAAGGCTGGTTCTCGACCTGCCGGCGCTGGACTGGCGCGCGGGACAGCCCCAAAACGCGCCGGCCTCGATGGTCAAGGGCGTCCGCCACGGCATGCTCCAGCCCGGCATAGCGCGGGTCGTTATCGAGCTAGAGCAGAATGTCACCCTTAAAAGCGCTTTTTTCCTGCCGCGCAGCGACGCTATTTCAGACCGTATCGTAATGGATATTGCAAAGCCGCCCTCCGGCTGGAATCCGGCGCAGGAGCGGATTTTCGGCTCCCTCAACTCCGACGCCCCGCAATTACAGCTTAACCCCGTCAGCGGCAAGGGCGCGGCACAGGCCCCGCCGCCTCAACCCACGTCTTCAGCGACCGGAACGCTCCAGCTACCCCCGAAAAAGCCGCAGCAGGGCGCGCCTTCCCCGGCGGCGGCGGGGACGCTCCAGCTCCCAACCCCGCCCCCGGCGCCCGCGCCACCGAAACGGGGCAGCCCCCCTAAAAAACATATCGTGGTCATCGATCCCGGCCATGGCGGGCAGGATCCGGGCGCTATCGGCCCCGGCGGCTTGCAGGAAAAGCGCATAACGCTGGCCGCAGGGCTGGAATTAAAACAGCAGCTTGAAAAAACAGGGCGCTATACCGTCCATATGACCCGCACCAACGACCGTTTCATAAGATTGCAGGACAGGGTCGCGATTGGCCGCAAGCACGGGGCCGACCTGTTTATTTCCCTTCACGCGGACTCGATTGACAAGGCCGCCGTGAGCGGCGCTTCCATCTATACGCTGTCCAACACCGCTTCCGACGCCCAGACGGCCAAGCTCGCCGCCCGCGAAAACCGCGCCGACCTTATTGCAGGCATCGATCTCTCGCATGAAGACAAGGAAGTCGCGGATATCCTTATCGATCTGGCCATGCGCGATACGATGAACCAGTCCAAATTCTTTGCGAATACGGTCGTAACCCAGGCACAAAGGCAAGGTATCCGGCTTTTGGAACGCCCACACCGCTATGCCGGCTTTGCGGTTTTAAAGGCCCCCGACATTCCGTCCGTTCTGTTTGAAATGGGGTTTATGTCTAACAAGGGCGAGGCGGAAAAGCTGAACACCCCCGCCTATAGACGGAAAATCACGTCTTCCATGGTTGACGCCATAGACGCCTATTTTGCGAAAATACATAAAAACAACCAGAACTAACCAGCCTGCCTGATGGTTCCCTCTCCCGCCTTTTATGCGCCCCGGCTGTGGCTAAAATGCCAAAGCAATTGAAAAACTTTTGAATTTTCGCAAAAGGGGGGTTGGAGAGGCGGGCTTATCGTTGTATAAAGGCATGGATTTACCAATGACGGGAAGACTTACAACGCTTTCCTCGATGGTCAACTCGTTTATTTAGCACCTTCCACTTAAGCACAAGAGGATACGACAATGAAAAAACTTCTGATGAATGTACTGGTTCTTGGTTCCGTTGCCGGCGTTGCCGCTTGCTCTTCCACGGGCACGGGCTACACGGACAACACACTGACGCAAGCTCCTTATTCCGAAGAGCGCACGGTTGGCCATGCACCCGCACAAACGACGGTTCGCTCCGCCGAGCCTGTTTTTGAAACACGCCAGGTTAAGTAATTTCACGCCCTAAGGGGTTATGAATTTCAAGGCTGTCTGCATTATTGCAGGCAGCCTTTTCTTTTGGCGAAAAAAGCGCAATACTTGGCCGCATGAGCTGGAAAGATTTTCTGATACGCTTGGCGGGTTTTATTCTGATTGCGATTGCGGCCATGCCCGCCTTCGCCATTGCCTTCAACCTCCTGATCCTGATAAACGCGATCCCTGCGGAACTGGCGGAAAGCGGCAGGGGAAATGAAGTCATCCTGCGTTCCGTTTTCGTCTGGACAGGATGCCTGCCAATCGGTTTCGCCGGAATTTTTATCCGCCGGAACTGGGGCAAGCTGTTTTACTTCGCGCCGCTTTACGCCCCCGTCCTGTTTGCGCTGACCTATATGATCGTCCGCTATTAAATCCCCCGCAAGAACCGCCCGGCCAGAACCACGCACTGATTCTAAAGGCCCTTTTGAAATTTGCGGATGCCAATATATTTTTCGGCTGGGAAACACCTTAAAAATCCTGCCATGCCCTATTTTTTTGTGCCCAGCTTGGGAGTGCCCCCCTTGGGAGTATCCATCTTGGGGGAGTATCCATCCTTTTTTGCCTCCAGAGGCGGGCATGCTTCCGGCGCAGCTTCCGGCACGCTTCCGCCGCGAGCGGGCCATAAAGATCCCGCAAAGAAAAAACCCCGCAAAGCCATGGCGGGGTTTTTTCTTTTATTCCTGTCAGCAATATTTCAACCGGTTATGGATTGAGCGTGATAGCGCGGCGCGGCGCGGGAGCCTCTTCAGACATTTTTTTCGCAACCGGCGCGTCTGGCCGTTTTTGCTCTTTCGCACCCGCTTTCGCATCTCCGGCATCCTGCGGCGCATTTCTTTCCGCAGGCCCGGCTTCTTGTACGGCCTGTGCGGCCTTGCCGTTATGGGCTGCGCTCACTTCCTGCGGCGCTTCATCGTCCATTTCATCAATGACCTTTGCGCCCTTAACGCCGCCCCGCTCCAGAACGGGCACGGGATAGCCGCGATGCTCGCGCACCGCCTTGCGCACCGCATCCCAGTCGATATTGTCCGCCAGCCCGCCTGCTTTTGCCGTGATGCGCTTCATATCATCCGCCGTGATTTCGTAGGAGCTAAGTTCGCCAAGATTTTCAATGAGCTTTGACTGTTCTTGCGTCGGCGATACCTCGACATACATCTTGTCGTCAATCCAGCCCACTTTCACAGGCTGATCGACGACCGTCACCCGTGTGCCGTTGGGAACGCGCGGATAGAGATCGCGCACGCTCTCCGGATACATGCGGATACAGCCCGATGACGCCATCCTGCCGATTGCATAGGGCTTGTTGGTGCCGTGGATAAGATATTCCGGCCAGCCGAGATAAAGGGCATGCGTGCCGAGCGGATTGTCCGGCCCCGGCGGGAAAACCGCCGGCAGGGTAGGGTCCTCGCTGCGCATACGGGCGGTCGGGCGCCATGTCGGGCCTACCACCTTGCGCTGGATCGTGGTCGTGCCGACGGGCGTCCTAAGCCCCTCGCGGCCGGGGCTTATCGGATAGCTGGGCGGCTCCGCCGCCGTACCGGCAGGGAAATAATAAAGGCGCATTTCCGCAAGGTTGATGACGATTCCCTCGCGCGGCGCGTCGGGAAGAATATGCCGGGTCGGCAGGATAACTTTGGCCCCCTCTCCCGGCAGCCACGGATCGAGGCGCGGGTTCGCAGCGCGCATTTCGACAAAGCCCAGATTATGTTCCCGCGCCAGATGGACGAGCGTATCCTCGAACTTCGCGCGATAGGTCTGCGCCTTGCCGATATAATCCTTTTGATAGGTTTGCGCGCCCGCAGATACGGGCATGGCCACCAGAAGGAGCGTCACCGCCATGGCGGCGGCCGTGGTGAAAACAGAGCTTGATACCATATTCTTTATTATTCCTACCTAAGTTGGGCCAGTCAGGAGAGCTTTGCTTCCAGATTTTGCGCGACCTTGTCCATAAACTGCCCCGTTGTCAAGAAAGCCTGCTGCGGCCCGACCAGCAAGGCGAGATCCTTGGTCATAGAGCCGGATTCGACCGTTTCGACGCAGGATTGCTCCAACATTGTGGCAAAATTGATGAGGGGTTCGTTCCCGTCGAACCGCCCGCGATATTTCAGCCCTTGCGTCCAGGCGTAGATCGAGGCGATGGGGTTGGTCGAAGTTTCCCTGCCCTTCTGGTGTTCGCGGTAATGGCGCGTGACCGTGCCGTGGGCGGCTTCGGCTTCGACGACCTGCCCGTCCGGCGTCAGGAGGACGGAGGTCATCAGGCCCAGCGAGCCGTAGCCTTGTGCCACCACGTCCGATTGCACGTCCCCGTCATAGTTTTTACAGGCCCAGACGAACCCGCCGCTCGATTTGACCGCGAACGCGACCATATCGTCGATCAGCCTGTGTTCGTACCAGAGTTTCTTCGCCTCGAACGCCGCCTTGAATTCTTCCTCGTAAATAGCGGCGAAAATATCCATGAATTTACCGTCATAGGCCTTCAAAATCGTGTTCTTCGTCGAAAGATAGACCGGATAGCCGCGGGCCAGCCCGTAATTGAAACAGGCGCGGGCGAAGCCCTTGATGCTTTCATCGACGTTATACATGCCCATCGCGACACCGGGGCCTTTGAAGGTGAAGATCTCGAATTCTTCCGCGGTGCCGCCTTCCGGCTCATAGACCAGTTTCAATTTACCCGGCCCCGGGATTTTCAGATCGGTCGCCTTATACTGATCGCCGAACGCATGGCGGCCAACCACCATCGGCTGGGTCCAGCCGGGTACATAGCGCGGGACGTTTTTACAAACGATGGGTTCGCGGAACACAGTGCCGTCAAGGATGTTGCGGATCGTGCCGTTCGGCGATTTCCACATTTTCTTGAGGCCGAATTCCTCGACCCGCGCCTCGTCCGGTGTAATCGTCGCGCATTTCACGCCCACGCGGTATTGTTTGATGGCGTTGGCCGCGTCGATCGTCACCTGATCGTCGGTGGCGTCGCGGTTTTCAATGCCCAGATCGAAATATTTGAGATCGATATCCAGATAAGGATGGATAAATTTTTCCTTGATCATCGCCCAGATGATGCGTGTCATCTCATCGCCGTCTATTTCGACGACAGGATTATCCACCTTGATTTTGGCCATGCCCGCTCTCCTTTGAATCCAGCCCTTTAAAGATGGGCAGGGAGCGGTCTTAAGTCAACCCGTAGCCGGACTGCAAAGCCTCTTCCGGTGCAGAAAAGACACGGTCGATATGCATGCGCCCCAGCCGCAAGACCTCGTCGAAATTCTGTGTGAAGCCCGGCTCGTAGCCAAGGCCGTAATTGATTGTATAGCTCGGCACCGTACCGGGCATAAGCTGTTTCACCACAACGAACATCGTGGCCGTACTCTCGCCCTTGCTGAACACGACGCAGCTCAGATCCTCGCCTTTTCTGTAAACAGGCGGCGTCACGCGCCTTTGGATGATATAGGGCGCGAAAACGCCCTTTAAATCGCCCAGTTCTTCGGGGGTGAAGACCATGCGCGAGGCAGGCTTGTGATTATCGCAATCTATGGAAGGGAGCTGTGCTTTTTCGGTGAATGCGTAACGCACTCCAGGAAGAACCTGACAGAACATATCGAACACGCCTGATAATGATTTTTGCCTTATGGCAAAGCATTGCGGAAATATGCCGGGCCTGTCAATAATTTTATGGGATTAAGTCACAATCCTGAGGGAACCCGCGCGGATTTTGGCGGATTCGCGCAAAGCGTTAATCTCTTCCTTCACGCGTGCCGCAAAAATTTCGATCTTCTCGCTGCGGACGATTTCGACGGGCTCGCCCTTCGGCCCCGGCGTTGTCGCTACAAAAAGCGCCCGCTCCGGCCCGATCCGCCGTTTTTCGATGGTAATTAACGGGATTTTGCCCGCCTCTTCGCGGAAAGAGATGAAATAACGCCCGTCCGCCTCGGTAAAGGAAAAATCGCGGAACAGGCCGGAATAGACATTCTGGCTGTAGATCTGGAAGATTTTACCAAATTCATAGCGGGAATAGCCGATCCTGCCGGCTCCGGTCATAACGCTCATAAAAGCCAGTATAGCATAAAATAGGGGGTTTGCGAAAAGCCCCGATTTTCCTATGATGGCATCCGTTTTTAAGGAGAAGCAAACCCATGTCCGATATATTTCGCGAAGTCGATGAAGCCCTGCAACGGGAAAAAGCCGCGGCCTTCTGGAAGTCCTATGGCCCGACCCTGATGCTGGCCGCCATCGTCCTTGTCGGAAGCACGGCCATAACCACCGCTTACCGCTATTGGGACACGTCCCGCAACCAGTCGCAAACAGCCCGCCTCATCACCGCCGCCAATGAAGAGGACTTCACACAGGCAATGGAGGAGGCCGCCCGGGACACCACCGGCGCACATGCCGCCGTCGCCTATTTGAACGCCGCCCATAAGGCCGCGGCGGACGCCGATTTCGCGCGTGCGGCAGAGCTGTATGAGGATGCCGCGGCGCAATCACGCGCGCCCTCCACCTTAAAGGATCTTGCCGTGATCTTGTCCGTCCGCGCCGCCCTGATGCAGGCCCAGACGACAGGAAACGAAGCCGCCCATGAGGAGCTTGCGAAAAAGCTGGAACCCGTCGCCCGGAAAAAGAACAGCGCCTTTGCCATGCAGGCCGGCCTCGACGCCGCCGCCCTTTATGGCGAGGGCTTAAAGGATTACGGGCGGGCGCTGGATCTTTTAAAGCCTTTTACCGCCGCAAAGGCGGCGGACAATACACCGGACTCATTGCTGGAAAAAGCGGAGGCCCTCGTTCATGTCTATGAATATGAGCGCGCACGGCAACAAGAAAACAGCGGCGGGCAGGAATAAAACCATGAAAAAACTGCCTCTTTGCTCGGTTCTCGCGGCTTCCTTCCTGCTTTCCGCCTGCGGCGTTGCCGACTGGCTCGGCGACAAGCCCAAGAAAGCCCCGCTGCAAGGAGAGCGCATTTCCGTCCTCTCCCATGACAGCGCACTGCGCCCCGAACCGGATGCCGGGAAGGCGGAGCCTTTTACAGCGCCTGCGATGGTTGCAAACAGCGCGTGGCAAGGCGCGGGCGGCATTCCGTCCCATGCCATGCAGCATCTCGCCTTCACGGAAAAACAGCCGCAAAAAATATGGTCTTCGGGCATCGGGCAAGGCGCGCGCAAGAACCTGCCGCTCACGGCCCAGCCTGTCGTTGCGGGGCAGAGCATTTTTGCCCTCGATACGGATTCGAAGCTTTCATCCTATGACACAGCCACCGGCAAGCGCCGCTGGAGCGTCGATGTCGCCAACCCTGAAGAGCGCGGCAGCGTCATCAGCGGCGGCATCGCCTATGATAACGGGCTTGTCTATATCGCTTCCGGCTATAACGAAATCCTCGCCGCCGACGCGCAAACGGGCGAAATAAAATGGCGCAGCCCCCTTCCCTCCCCCTCGCGCGCCGCGCCGACCGTCGCGGGCGGGCGGGTTTATGTGACGACCCTTTCAAACAATTTCCTTGCCCTTGATGCCGCCACCGGCGCCGTACTGTGGGACTTTACGGGGCTTGGGCAAAATACCGGCCTTATCGGCGCCGCCAGCCCCGCCGTGGCCGGCGACATGGTCATTCCCGCTTTTTCTTCCGGCGAGATCTATGCCTTGCGGGCGGGGAACGGCTCGGTTGCATGGTCTGACACTCTGGCCGGGACGACGCGCCTTGGCGGGATTAGCGCCCTTTCCGATATACGCGGCCTTCCCGTCGTCGTTGACAATGTGGTTTATGCCATCTCTTACGGCGGGCGCATGGCGGCCATCGACCTCGTGACGGGCGCGCGCATCTGGGTCAAGGATATAAGCGGCTCGAAAACACCATGGGTTGCGGGCAAGAGGATTTTCGTGATCTCTGCCGATAATCAGATCATCGCCCTCGATAAAGCCGGCGGCGCCGTGTTGTGGGTATCGCAGCTCGCCCGTTTTCAAAACCCCCAAAACAGCGAAGGGCCAATCGTCTGGAACGGCCCCGTCCTGGCCGGAGGCCGCCTCCTCGCCTTCAGTTCCGATGGCCGCGCGGCGGAAATCAGCCCCGAAGCCGGAACATTGGTGCGGGAATGGAGAACGGGCAAAAACGTGATGATCCCACCGGTTCTTGCGGGCGAAACGCTCTATATCCTGTCCAATGACGGCGAGCTGACCGCCTATAGATAAGTTTTTTGTGGAATATCCGGACGATAGGCTCTAAGAGAGGGGCATGTTTTCCATCGCCATCATAGGCCGCCCGAATGTCGGCAAATCGACCCTGTTCAACTGCATTGCGGGAAAGCAGCTGGCTCTCGTCGACAATACGCCGGGCCTGACGCGCGACTGGCGTGAAACCGAAGCGTTCTTTTACGACCGTACAGTCAAACTTGTGGACACGGCGGGGCTGGAAGACAGGATCGATGCATCCATCGAAGGGCGGATGCGCAAGCAAACCGAAGAAGCTCTTTCCCGTGCCGACGCGGTCATCTTCGTCATTGACGGGCGGACGGGGCTGACGCCCGCCGATCGCCATTTCGCGCAATGGCTGCGCAAACAGAAAAAACCCGTCATTCTTGCGGTCAATAAATGCGAGAATGAAAAAGCCGCCATGGCGGGCCTTGCCGAATCATACAGTCTGGGCTTTGGCGAGCCCGTTCCCGTTTCCGCCGCCCACGGCCACGGTATCCATGATCTCTACCTCTCCCTTCTGCCGCATATGCCGGAGCTTAACGAAGCGATCGAGGAAGATGAAACAACCCATTATATCGATCCCGCCGCCATCGACGATCTGGAAGGCGACGAAGCGTTTGATTTCGCGGAACTCGTCACCGATGAAGAAATCGCGCAAAAACCATTGAAAATCGCCATCGTGGGCCGCCCGAATGCGGGCAAGTCCACGCTCGTCAACGCGCTGCTCGGCGATTCCCGCGTCATGACGGGGCCGGAAGCCGGCATCACGCGCGACGCCATCGCCATCGACTGGGAGTATGACGGGCGGAAGATAAAGCTCGTCGATACGGCGGGCTTGCGCCGCAAGACGCGGGTACAGGACAAGATCGAGAAAATGGCCGTCGATGATACGATGCGCGCCATCCGCCTTGCGCAGGTCGTCGTCATGCTGGTAGAGCCGGGCACCATGTTTGAAAAGCAGGATCAGCAAATCGCGGCCCATGTCCTTGACGAAGGCCGCGCCCTTATCATCGCCCTGAACAAATGGGACACGGTGCAGGATAAAAAGAAAGCCCTGGACGATTTGCAATATAAGCTCGACACCGGCCTGTCGCAGGTGAAAAACCTGCCTGTCGTCACCATTTCCGCCTTGCGTGAAAAAGGGCTGGACGCGCTGATGGGGGCGATATTTGCGACCTATGACACATGGACGAAGCGCATTTCGACGGCGAAAATGAACCGCTGGCTCGCGGCGCGCGAAAGCCAGAACCCAGCGCCGCTTATCTCCGGGCGCTCCAACAGGCTCAAATACATCACCCAGATCAATATCCGCCCGCCGACTTTCGCCCTTTGGGTATCGCAGGCGCCGGAACTTCCCGATACTTACAAGCGTTATCTCGTGAACGCCCTGCGCAAGGATTTCGATCTTGACGGCGTTCCGGTGCGGCTATTGATCCGATCCAGCAAAAACCCTTTTGACGAATAACGGCAAGACGATCATGACGGCAGACCCCGCCCTTTCCGATTTGGACGCCCCCCACCTTCCCGATCTTGATAAGATAACGAGCGCCGACATCGTGACCAATCTTTCACGGCTTGAAGAATTTCTCCTTGACGCCAGCATCGATTGGGGCATGCGCCTCGTCACGGCCATCCTTATCCTTATTATCGGCTGGACGATCGGGAGCTGGGCAAGGCGCCGCATCAACCGTTACCGCCGTTTCGACCCGACGCTGAAAGATTTCCTCGGCCGCGTCGCGCAATATACGGTCACGATCGTCGCCGTTGTAACCGTCATCGGCCTGTTCGGCATTCCGCTTGCCTCGCTTCTGGCCGTCCTCGGCGCGGCGGGCCTTGCCATCGGCCTTGCCCTGCAAGGAACCCTTTCCAATGTCGCGAGCGGCGTCATGCTGCTCGTCCTGCGCCCCTTTAATGTCGGCGATTATATCGAGTTCGGCAACGAGGGCGGCACGGTGCGCTCCCTCGGCCTGTTCGGGACGGAGCTTGCGCGCTCAGACAATGTCTTTGTCTTCGCCCCCAATTCGAAAATCTGGGGTACGGAAATCCGCAACTATTCCCGCAACCTGCAAAGGCGGCAGGATATTGTCGTCACTATCAAGTTCGGCGACGATCTGGCGGCGGCCTTCGCCGCGATCGAACGCGTTCTGAAAAACGATCCGCGCATCCTGACGCAAGAGGGCAAAACGCCCGTCATCGTCACGGACAGGATCGGGGATTACGGAACGGATCTCATCATCCGTTTCTGGTCATCGACCAATGATTACTGGACTCTGCGCTGGGATATGATCCGCGCGGTCAAAACCGGGCTTGAAAAAGCCGGCATCACCTTGCCGTTGACGACGCGCCAGATCAATATCACGCCGGACGCGGGCGCGGAATAAGCCGCTCTTACTTCACCGAAGGAACGGCGAGCGTTTCGCCGTTCATGGTGCAATCCGCGCCGGCCAATTTCAGGAAATAAGGGGCGATTTCATCGGGATGCGGGCGGATGGCCGGATCTTCGCCCGGATAGGCCTGCGCCCGCATCGCCGTGCGGACACGGCCCGGATCGAGGATATTGACCCTGACATTCGTGGCTTCGCATTCGGCGGCATAGATTTTCGCCAACATTTCAAGCGCCGCCTTGCTGACCGCATACTCGCCCCAATAGGCCCTTGGCGTTTGCACGGCGCCGGAGGTCACAAAGACAACACGCCCAGCGTCCGAAGCCTTTAACAGCGGATCGAGCGTGCGGATAAGGCGGTAATTCGCCATCACGTTCAAATCCATCACACGCTGGAATTCATCCGGCTTGATATGACCCAGCGGCGCCAGCGTTCCCAGCATCGCCGCATTGCCGATAAAAATATCGAGCGCCGGAAAATGCTGGTAGAGCGTCGGGCCGAGCGCGTCGAGCGCGTCCAGTTCGAACAGATCGAGCGGCATCAATGTCGCCTTGCCGCCGAAGGCGCGGATTTCATCGTCCAGCGCCTCCAGCCCGCCGACGGTGCGGGCGACCAGAATGACATGCGCGCCTTCGCGGGCCAGGGCCTTCGCCGCCGCCGCGCCGATACCGCGCGATGCGCCCGTGACGAGCGCCGTTTTTCCTTCCAGCATTTTTTTATCCATTATTTCCGCCTGCAATGAGCGCGCCGGATGACGCCGTTTTCAAAGGCCCGCATCCGGCGGTGCCGCGGCCTGCGTTTTTATCCACCAGCTCCACCGGATAATCCCCGGTAAAGCAGGCATCGCAATATTGCGGCGATTGATTGTTCCGGCCCGCCTCGCCAACCGCGCGGTAAAGCCCGTCGATCGATATATAGGCGAGGGAATCCACGCCGATGCTTTTCTCGATCTCTTTGACAGTGTGTTTATGCGCCATCAAATCTTCGGTTTCGGGCGTGTCGATGCCGTAAAAACAGCTATGGGCCGTCGGCGGCGAGGCAATGCGCATATGGACTTCTTTCGCGCCCGCCGCGCGCACCATCTCGACAATCTTCTTCGACGTCGTGCCGCGGACGATGGAATCGTCGATAAGGACGACGATTTTGTCTTTCAGAACGTCGCGGTTGGCATTGTGTTTGAGCTTGACGCCAAGATGGCGGATTTGCTCCGTCGGCTCGATAAAAGTGCGGCCCACATAATGGTTGCGGATAATGCCGAGTTCGAACGGCACGCCGCTTTGCTGGCTGTAACCGATGGCGCCCGGCACGCCGGAATCGGGAACGGGTACGACGACGTCCGCCCCCTGTACCTGCGATTCCCGCGCCAGTTCCGCGCCGATATTCTTGCGCATTTCATAAACGGAATGGCCATCGACCATGGAATCGGGCCGCGCGAAATAAACATATTCGAAAATGCAAAAACGCGACGAGGTCTTTGCGAAAGGATCGAGGCTGCGAAGTCCCTGCGCGTCGATCACGACCATTTCACCGGGGCGGATGTCGCGCACATAGTCCGCGCCGATAATGTCAAAGGCGCAGGTTTCCGAAGCAAGGATATAGGCCCCGCCGAGCTTGCCGAGGCAAAGCGGGCGGATGCCGTACGGATCGCGCAGCCCCACCATCATGTCATGCGTGAGCGCCACGAGGGAGTATGCCCCCTTAATCGCGTTCACCGCGTCCATGAGTTTGCCGATCGCGTCTTTTTTGGGCGATACCGCCATCAGATGGACGATGACCTCTGTGTCCGACGAAGACTGGAACAGGGAGCCGCGTTCCACCAGCTCCTGCCGGAGCGTGGCGGCATTGGTCAGGTTGCCGTTATGCGCCACGGCGAAACCGCCGAGCGCCAAATCAGCGTAAATCGGCTGGACGTTCCTGAGCGACGCCTCGCCCGCCGTGGAATAACGGTTATGGCCTATCGCCGCATGGCCTTTGAGCTTTTCGATGACGCTCGCCTTGGAAAAGGCCGCATCGACAAGCCCCATGGCTTTATGCGTGTAGAATTGTTCCCCGTCATGGGAAACAATCCCCGCGGCTTCCTGCCCCCTGTGCTGGAGGGCATGGAGCCCCAGCGCCGTCATGGCGGAGGATTCGGGATGGCCGTATATGCCAAAAACCCCGCATTCCTCATGAAGCTTGTCGTCATCAAAAGGAATGGCCGCTTTAAGCATTATGTGTTCCCTGCAGGAATGTGGGAAGATGGCTGCACGGACGGCATGGGCGGGGCCTCTTCGTCGAAAGCAGGATCGTTGAAAAGCTCTTCGAGTTTTTCGCGCTGTTCTTCCTTATAGCCCTCTTCCTTCGGGGCCTCGCCTGCGGGCGGGGATTTTGCGCGGCCGCCGCCAAGCAGGTTTTGTTCTTCCAGCTTTTTCTTGATGGCATCCCCGGTTTTATCTTCCACCTCTTCGGAATCCGGAAGATAGGACGCCATCGCGCCGGCGATTTTTTCAATATAATAATGGGTCGCGCTGCCGGAAAAAAATTCTTCCTTGCGGCTTTCGTTCATCAGCAAATGGAAGGGCAGGTAAACGAGGCCGAGCAGTACCAGCGCGCGGATAACGCCGAAAATAACGCCGAGCGTCCGGTCGATGGGGCCTAGCCCGATGGCCTTTGCCGCCCCTGCCGTAAAATGGCTGACGACCGAAATCAGGATGACGACGGCGATAAAAATAACACCGTAGGTCGTGGCGTCGGCGGCGATCTCTACCGGTATGATGTCGAAAAGCTTCCTGCCCTCCCCCGCGCCGAACCAGCCGCGCACCGTGGGCGCAAGGGCGGGGCCGAAAAAGATGGCTGCGAGGATACCGCCGACGACACCCGCGATGGTCAGGATTTCCCGGATAAAGCCCCGCATGAAGGCAATCAGGGCGGAGGCCAGAACAATAATACCGACAATAATGTCTATAATCATGGGTTGATTGATAGGGAAAGCCCCGCCAAAAAGCAAGGGCTTCATTCACCCTCATCCCGCAAAATCCAGCCTTTTTCCGGCCCGCGCCGCCCTGCCTGCCGCCGCCCGCCGGACGCGGCATTTCAGCCATAGGATTTATAGGGCTGGCGCCCCGCAAATTGCCGCGCCAGATCTTCCAGATGCGTTATCTCTTCAATGCGCAGCCCCTCTATCGCGGCGGGGGCGGGGCCTTTGCCTTTTTTCGACGGGCGCTGCGGGATGACCGCGCGGTCGAAACCGAGCTTGGCCGCCTCCTTCAACCGCACGTCGGGCTGGGACACGCTGCGGATTTCCCCCGCCAACCCCACCTCCCCGAAAAAGACCGTGTTACCGGGAACGGGGATGTTCGATTGCGAGGATAAAAGCGCCGCCGCCACCGCCAGATCGGCGGCGGGTTCGGAAATGCGGATGCCGCCCGCAATATTGAGGAAAATATCGGAGGATGAAAGGGTAATGCCGCAGCGCGCCTCCAGCACCGCCAGCACCATGGCAAGCCTGTTGGAATCCCAGCCGATCACGGCGCGGCGCGGCGTGCCGAGCGGCGAGGGGGCGACAAGCGCCTGCACCTCCACAAGGACGGGCCGCGTCCCTTCCAGCCCCGCAAGGACGGCGCTCCCCGCGACATCGTTTTGCCGCTGCGCCAGAAACAGGGCGGACGGGTTCGGCACTTCGACCAGCCCCTCATTCGCCATTTCAAAAACGCCGATTTCATCGGTCGGGCCGAAACGGTTTTTGACGGTGCGCAATATGCGGAACTGGTGGCCCCTGTCCCCTTCGAAATAAAGGACGGCATCGACCATATGTTCGAGGACGCGCGGGCCGGCAATCTGCCCTTCCTTTGTGACGTGGCCGACGAAGAAAATCGCGATGCCGCGCTTTTTCGCGACGCGGATAAGCTCCTGCGTACAGCTCCGCACCTGCGTGACCGTTCCGGGCGCGGAATCAACCGTATCCACATACATTGTTTGAATGGAGTCGATCACGATCAAATCCATTTGGTCGGATTCCATCGAGGCCACGATGTCGCGCACGCTGGTCGCCGAGGCCAGTGCGACGGGCGCGCCCTCAAGCCCCAGCCGCCGGGCGCGAAGCCGCACCTGATCGACGGCTTCCTCGCCCGATACGTAAAGGCAGGTCTTGCCAGCCGCCGCCAGCTTGCACACGACCTGAAGCAACAAGGTGGATTTCCCGATCCCCGGATCGCCGCCGATAAGAATGGCCGACCCCGGCACAACGCCGCCGCCCGTCACGCGGTCGAATTCCCCGATGCCGGAGCGGTGGCGCGGAACCGCCACATTGCTTTCGCCTTTGAGGGACACAAGTTCAAGCGCCCGCCCTTTCTTGGTCACGCCAAGCCCCTTTGGCGCGCTCTGGGCGATTTCCTCGGCCATCGTGTTCCATTCGCCGCACGCCTCGCACTTCCCGCCCCATTTCGAGGCAATGGAACCGCAGGACTGGCAGACATAGCTTTTTGTTGCTTTGGCCATGGGATTTCTTACTTTATTTTCAAATAGATAGTTAAAATTCTGGCGATCAGACGCGGGCAAGGCTCCGCCGCTTACTAAAATAACCTATAGCATCAACTTGAGAACAAAGAAAGAACATTTAGCGAGGCTTTATGCCTTAATTTGCACTCATATCCATAATTACGATAGGATGAGCCAAGATAAATTGAAACGGGGATCGCTATGAAACTGACCACATTGTACCTTGCAGCCGCTACCGGGCTTTCAACCATCCCCGGCGCACAAGCCGCGCCAGCGCCCGTCATGGCCGATCCTGTCCTAACGGATACTCATATAAATGATTTCTTCAACGGCAAGGTCAATCACATCACCTGCTCCAGCAACGGGGAAAGCGTTCAGATCGTGCCGCTCGAAGATTCCGCCGGGCACGAATTTGTGGCGATTGGACAAGACAAGGCGACACCGCTAGGGACACGTCAGGCGGCGGTGAATGCCTGCATGGAAATCGGGCTGAAATAACAACTAAACCGCCCGCCAGTCCACGGGACTCTTGCCATGAGCCGCCAAATACGCATTGGCCTTTTTGAAATGGCCGTTGCCCAGAAAGCCGCGATGGGCCGAAAGCGGCGAAGGGTGCGGTGATTGCAGCACATAATGACGCGCGCGGTCGATAATCGCGCCTTTTTTTTGCGCATAGGCGCCCCATAAGAGGAACACGACATGTTCGCAGCGTTCGTTCACGGCGCGGATAACGGCGTCGGTGAATTCTTCCCAGCCCTTTTTCTGGTGCGACCCCGCCATCCCGCTTTGCACGGTCAGGGTCGCGTTCAAAAGCAGGACGCCCTGTTCCGCCCAGCCCGTCAGATCGCCCGTGCGCGGCATTTTCACGCCGTATTCGGCCTCTATTTCCTTATAGATATTCTGCAAGGAAGGCGGAAGCGGGATGCCTTTCGGCACGGAAAAGGAAAGCCCGTGCGCCTGCCCCGGCCCGTGATAGGGATCCTGCCCGATAATGACGACGCGCACATCCGTAAGGCGCGTGGTGTTGAGCGCGTTAAAAATATCCGCACCCTTTGGAAAAATAATTTTGCCTGCGGTTCTTTCGGCCTCAAGGAATTCCTTAAGGCGCGCCATGTAAGGCTGCGCAAATTCCGGCTCCAGTAATTCAAGCCAGTCTTTTTCAAGTTTGATTGCGGATTGCGTCATAGGGGCGATATTAGGCCGCTATACGTCCCGCGCCAAGTCGGAAATCGCTTTTTAGCGCGCGATCAAGACTTGGAAAAACCAGTTATCCATGTAGCGCTGCTTGCGTAGCATTATTAGCGCATGGTGTTCCTTTCCCATGAAAAACGCCATCCATATCAGAAACCATACTTGTTTCCGGCGCGGTATGGATGGAAATTTTCACGCCCCCCCCTTCTCTGATGATCGGGGAGTAAGAAAGCCTCTCATAGAAGGCCGTGCCAGCCTTTATCCGCCGGAGCGGACTGGACATACGCTGTCACCTCCCCGACCGGAGATCGAGGGAGTGATGTGACGGCTCACACACCGCTATGAGAGAGGTTTCTTAGGCCCCGAAGCCGCTTTTTCCGGCTTCGGGATCAGTCTATAGATATGGCGGATCCTGTCAATGAAAAGCGGCGCTAAAGCAGCTCGCGCTGCAAGGCCCATTTGATCTGCACCATGTCGCTGTCCATCCGCGCCATGATGACGAGCTGTTTGGATTTGCGCGGGCGGATGCCTTCGCCGAGATAAACGCTTTCCTCCAGCTCCAGCGTCGCGCCGGACGCGGTGAAGCGCCAGCCCGTGCCGCCGGGAAGGATAAGGATCGCTTCCTGATCTTCCTTGATAAGCGACACGCCCACTTTCGGGTGGAGGTGGAACCGCACCGCAATCCTATGCGGCCTGTTGAGGCCCGTCGTGCAGGTCAGCGTATCCTCGCCGCGCAAATCATTGCCCTGATCGGCGAGATAGAGGCGGCGGCGATGGGTGATGCCGTTGACCGGAACGTAACCGTCATGGGACGCGTCCACCAGAACCATATCTATCTTGTCTTCACGGTCGCAGGTGACTTTTTTAGGCTTGCGCGAAAGCGTCCCGTCCTTATGGATCTCGCACGCGTTGCGGTCGTCGATGACGGCGGTCGAATGGGCCGCGGTAAAGCGCAACATATCCTGCCAGTCCGCATTCGCGGGATGCGTGCCGCAATTGACGATGATGCGCTCGCGCCCATAGCTCATCTCGAACGCCAGCGGCGCCGCGTGCGAGGTCACGTCATGCGGCCATTTGGGCGGCTTGCCCGTATCCATCAGGATGAGAGCGCGGCCAACGGCGATGCGCTCATAGCCCGTATGCGGCAGGGAATTAAGCGTGCGGGCGCGGCTTCCGGCCTGCATCAAGACCTGTTTCATCAGATCCTCTTTGCCTTCCTGCGCGCCGTTGAAAAGCGCGAGGCCGCGATCCGTATGGCGGAAAAAACGAAGCGCGGGCACGGCGCGATCCAGCGCATGCTGAATCCGCTCCGGGCAAGGATAGCCGCCATGGCGCAAGGCGGCGCGGATGTCGATAAGGATGACAATGGCTTCGAGCAATTGCTGCGGGCTGCGCGATACATGGCCGCCGTCGGAAAGGATTTGCCTGCCGATTTCCTTATGGAGCAACGTCAGCGCCTGTTCCAGCAAAGGCTCGCGCCCCTCCATCGCAAGGCCGGCATAGGCAAGGCCGCGTATGGCCTGCAGCAAGGCTATGCCGGAAAGATTGCCCGGCGTCGCCCGCGCCAAATGCCGCACCTGCCGCGCGAGGCTGATATAAAAACATTCCTGAAATTCTTCGGACGCGGATTCGCCGAAAAAGGTGAATGAAGAAAGCCAGTTGGACAGGCGCAGGCCCAGAATATCGGCGCGCCAACAGGTTTCATCGAAATGCGGATGCTGTTCCATCCAGTTGGAGATCATCGCCCGTGCCGCCAGCCGCCCCTTATCCCCGCCAAGGGTTTTAAGATCGCGCAGCCATTCGAACCCGTGGATATATTTTATCCAGCTTTCATCGACGCCTTCGGGGCTCCAGTTGGCGTTGTGCAGTTCGAGCTGCGCGCCTTCGAGCGTGAAAATACCGCCATGGATAAGCCAGCGTGCGCGTTCCGCCGACCCTTTCCACGGATCGGGCGGGCACATGACGAGCCTTTCGGGGATCGTCCCCGCAAGCTTCCATTTATCGACGATTTTGCTGCAGGCTATGGCATGCACACCGCGGCGCATTTTTTTGCGGACGGATTGCAAAAGATAATTGCTCATCCCGCGCCTCTCAAAGCTGCAATGCTTGCCGCATAATGATCGGGGCCGTTTTTAAAGACGGCGGTTCCGGCGACGAGGACATCCGCGCCCGCCGCGATAACCTGCCCCGCCGTTGCGGGTGTAATCCCGCCATCGACTTCGAGATCTATGGGGCGGCCCGCCGCGTCAATGCGCGCGCGCACGGCGCGGATTTTATCTTCCAGCGGAATATAGGCTTGCCCGCCGAAACCCGGATTGACGGTCATGACAAGGACGAGATCGACAATATCCATCACATGATCCAGCACCTCCACCGGCGTCGCCGGATTGAGCGCAAGCCCCGCTTTTTTGCCGAGCGCCTTGATGGCCTGAAGCGAGCGGTGATAATGCGGGCCGCTTTCCGCGTGGATGGTGATGATGTCCGCGCCGGCTTCGGCAAAGGCCTCCAGATACGGATCGCACGGGGCGATCATCAAATGACAATCGAAAATCTTCTTGGAGGCCCCGCGCACGGTCTTTACCACCGGCGGGCCGAAAGTGATATTGGGGACGAAATGCCCGTCCATCACGTCGAGATGGATATAATCCGCCCCCGCCGCGTCGATGGCGGCAATCTCCGCACCGAGTTTCGAAAAATCGGACGACAGGATGGAGGGCGCAATTTTAAGTGTGCGGGACATCTTCTAAAGCTTTGATTTTAAAAGGGCGAGAGGTAGGGAGGCGTTCCCCGAATCAATATTCTACCGACGATTTATCCACAGGGCAATGAGAGGGGGCCTCTTTTTTGATAATTTCTCAAAAAGGACGTCAGCGGGCGATCAAAATCTGGTTGTATTGATAATTACTTACTTCTGCCCCGCTCCAGCGGCAAAAAGCCCTTTTGCCCGCAAGCCCGCTCCCCGCATCGTCGCCGATCGTGTCGGCGACATTCGGGCCGTACACTCCGACAAAAATAAGGGCGGCAGCATCGTTTATTTCCCGCGGCGGCTCCCCGCCCGGATTATCTATGCCCAGCATCTGGTTGATCTGGATACAGACCTCGCGCCGGATCCAGTTATTCTGAAAGGCCAGGTCGTTCAGATCGGTTCCCACCTGATAGAATTGATACCCCGCATTGGGATAAGGTTTTTGATACATGCTTCCCGTCTTTTTAGAGGCATCCAGCGCCCCTTCCGGCGGAAACAGCGCATAGGTCAGGCCGCCTCCGGAGGGTTCATAGACATGACAGGATTTATCCTGCGGCGCGGTGGGGTTGGTCCACCCCTGTATCGCGTTTTGAAAACTGATATCCGTGTCGCTACAGCCGCGTATGCGAAGACGCTGCACCGCCGACCGCACCGCATCGTGGTGCGCGATGATTTCCGCCGCGTAGAGCTTTGCCTGCGCCTCGCCCATTATGCCGGTGGCGCTTCCCGTGCCGCCGTCCCGCATCATGGCGTAGGACAAGGCGGCGAACAGGGCGACGGCGATCAATATCCAGACAAGGACGCCGCCGCAATCGGCTGGATAGCGTTCGGACAATCGGCGCATGGTTTCCTCCCCTTTGCAAAAAAGCCCAAAGAAAAACCACCAGAGGAATCCTCTGGTGGCCGGGAGTTCAAAAGCCGCTATCATACGACCGCGACGGCCTTTAAGCCGTGAAGCCTTGGACATACGCCGCCGCCCCCCGGCCTTGGGCCGAGAAGCGACGTAAAATCCGGTTACGTCACCGATGATAGCGGGTTTTTGAAGGCCCGGCGCATCCAAACGGATGCACGGGAAAAGCCTAACAGGTCTTGATTACGAGGGAAAGGCGGAAAAGGCCGCGCAAAGCCGCTATCGGCGTGGCGCTCCTATCGTGCCACGCGCGGCGCATAGCGGCATCACGCCATACGCACTCCTTCATGCGCGCGCCGCGCCCGGCGCCCGTCACGCCGTTTTGCGCAGCCGGCTGATAAAAAATCCATCCATGCCGCCCTGTTCCTTCAGCAGGTAGGGGAAGATGCGGACATCGCCCGCGCCGTTCACGAAACCGTCCGTCCCGCCAAATTCCTCGCGGCGGACGGGAACGCGTTTGAAATCAGGGCGGCCGGCAAGGAATTTGTCCACCTGCCGCTCCCCTTCGGCCTTTTGCAGGGAACAGGTGCAGTAAACGAGCATGCCGCCGGCCTCCAGCAAATCCGGCGCGTGGGCGAGAAGCCTTTCCTGCACCCCCATCAGCCCCGCCTGATCCTTTTCCGCCTTTAAATGCAGCAAATCGGGATGGCGGCGGATCGTCCCCGTCGCACTGCACGGCGCATCGAGGAGGACAATGTCGAAAAGCCCGCGGGGCGTCCACACCGTGCCGTCTTCGATAATCGTCTGCACCCTGTCTTCGAGACCGATGCGGCGAAGATTTTCCGCAAGCTGGGCCATGCGGGCGGCGGAGCGGTCAAGCGCCGTGACCTGCGCCCCCGCCGCCGCGAGCTGCATCGTTTTGCCGCCGGGCGCGGCGCACAGATCGAGGACTTTCTTCCCCGTGAGATCGCCCATCAGTTTGACGGGCAGCGCGCTGGACGCATCCTGAATCCACCATGCGCCGTCTTCATACCCGTCAAGGGCGCGGACATGGCCGCCGCCGGCGCGGCGGAGCGAACCGGTGGAAAGAATTTCCGCCTCCAGCCGCGCGGCCCATGTTTTGACGGTTGAGGGGTCTTTGAGCGTTATATCCAGCGCCGCCTCCGCCAGCGACGCTTTCGCAATGTCTTTTGCGCGCACCAGCCCGTAATCTTCCATCCATTGCCTGTAAATCCATTGGGGGATGTTCAGCGCCGCTTCGTCCTGCGCGTCAAGCCATGCGCGGCCTTCATTGGTCATGCGGCGGAGGATCGCGTTGATGAAAGCTTTTTTCCCCTCCATGCCTTCCTGCGCGGTCAGCTTGACCGCCGTATCGACGGCGGCGTGGTTCGGCACATCCATAAAAAGGATCTGGGTGATACCGAGATAGAGAATCCATTTGAGCTTTTCGGGGCGCGGCGCTTCCTTGTCGATAGCGCGGGCAATCAAATCGTCAAGCTGGCCCTTGCGGCGCAGGGCGGTCGCCGCCATCATGCGGGCAAGGGCGCGATCGCGGGGGTCAAGCGCCTTAAATTTTTCATCGCGCTCCAGAACCATATCGAGCATTTTCTTCTGCCGCAGAACCTGCTCCAGAATGGAAAGCGCCGCTTCCCGCGGGGCGAGGCCGTCCGGCAGGTCGCTTGCCAGCAAATCAAGCTGCGGCGTCATGATTCCCCCGCTTCTTTTTCCATGATGGCGTCTTCAAGCGCGCAGGCCCGCCGCACGATCTCGGCATAAAGCACGCGCGCCAGATCCGCCTCCATTCCTTTGGCCGCCGCACGGGCGGCGCAGCGCCCGATAACCTCTTCTACGCGATCGGGCAGGACGGAAGGGATGTTATGCTCCTTTTTCACGGCCGCAACCTCGCGGATAATCCCCGTCCTCTCGGCCAGAAGATCGATTATCCGGTCATCCAAAGCGTCAATGCGGGCGCGGTAAGGGGCAAGTATCTGCATGGTCTTTCCAGGTGAAGGTTACCGATATATAGTCTTTGCCATGACCAAAGACGCAGATAAAGCCCCTAAAGGCGAAAAAGCACCCGCATCTCCGCAAAAACCGGCGGAAACAGGTGGCCGGGACGGCCCCGACCCCGTCCGCTACGGCGATTGGGAAAAAGACGGAAGATGCATTGATTTTTAAAGCCCCGGGCGGGTGCATTCTCTATAATGCCCCGCCTGCCCGATAAGGCCCCGCCCACACGCTCCGCACCCGTGCTTGCGGCCTGCAAAACCGGCGTCCCACTGCCCGCCAAAATCGCCGGACTTAAAGGATACGTCCTCCAGCCTGAATGGCGGCGCAATGCGCCCTTTATTGAGCAGGGGCGGGAAAACAAGCATGGCCGCCTTGGCAAATAGCATGATTTTACTGGCCTTTTCCGTCAAATCCCTGTAAAAGCCGCGCCATGGAAGCAAAAATTCCCGATTATTTCCTGCGCCGCTGCCGCATCAGGCCTCCGGACATGGCATAGCGCCATTATACCGGCCCTGCGCCCTTGCGCGCAGGACGGCCCTTCTTCCAAGAAACTGCAATTGAAACATAGAGATTTACACGAAAGACCAGACCATGGCCGCAAATGACCCGTCCAAAATCCGCAACATCGCCATCATCGCGCACGTTGACCACGGAAAAACAACGCTGATTGACAGCATCCTGAAACAATCCGGCACGTTCCGCGAGAACGAGCATACGGAAGAGCGCATGATGGATTCCGGCGATATCGAGAAAGAGCGCGGCATTACCATCCTTGCAAAATGCACGGCCATTGATTGGGAGGGCGCGCGCATCAACGTCATCGACACGCCGGGCCACGCGGATTTCGGCGGCGAGGTGGAGCGCGTCCTGACCATGTGCGACGGCGTTATTCTTTTGACCGATTCAGCCGAAGGGCCGCTGCCGCAGACGAAATTCGTCCTTGGCAAGGCTTTGAATCTCGGCATCCGCCCGATCGTCCTCATCAACAAAATCGACCGTTCCGACGCCCGCCCCGACGAGGTTCTGGACGAGATTTTCGATCTTTTCGTATCCCTTGACGCAAGCGACGAACAGCTCGACTTCCCCGTGCTTTATGCTTCGGGCCGTGATGGATGGTGTGCGGAGAGCCTCGATGCGCCGCGTGAAAACCTGCACCCGCTTTTGAATCTAGTCATGAGGCATGTTCCGGCGCCGAAAGTCGATGCCGACGCGCCTTTCTCCATGCTGGCGACCCTGCTTTCTGCCGATCCGTTTCTTGGCCGCGTCCTGACCGGCAAGGTTTATTCCGGCAAGCCAAAAGCCAATATGACCGTAAAATCCATGAGTCTTGACGGGAAAACGGTCGAGAATTTCCGCTTAACAAAACTTTTTGCCTATCGCGGCATTGAAAAAGTGCCGGTTGACGAGGCTGTGGCCGGCGATATCATCATTATTGCGGGCATGAATAAAACATCCGTCGCCGACACGATATGCGAACCATCCGTAACCGCGCCCGTACCGACGCAACCAATCGATCCGCCGACAATGGCGGTGACGATAACGGTCAACGATTCGCCCTATGCGGGAACGGAAGGCAAAAAACTGACCTCCACCATGATCCGCGACCGCTTGATGGCCGAAGCCGAAACCAACGTCGCAATCCGCGTCGCGGAAACAGCCGGAAAAGACGCGTTTGAACTGGCGGGGCGCGGCGAGCTTCAGCTGGGCGTCCTTATCGAAACCATGCGCCGCGAGGGATTCGAGCTATCCGTGTCCCGCCCGCGCGTCCTTTTGAAAAAAGACGAAAACGGTCATTTGATGGAACCGTATGAAGAAGTCATCTGCGACGTCGATGAGCAATATTCCGGCGCAGTCGTTGAAAAAATGACGCAGCGCAAGGCCGAACTGCGCGATATGCGCCCAAGCGGCGCCGGGAAAACCCGCATTACCTTCCTCGCCCCTTCCCGCGGCCTTATCGGCTATCAGTCGCAATTCCTGACCGACACGCGCGGCACGGGATTGATGAACCGCCTGTTCGATTCCTACGGCCCCTATAAGGGCGACATCCCCGCCCGCCGCAACGGCGCACTTATCTCCACGGACAAGGGCGAAGCCGTCGCCTATGCGATCTTCAACCTTCAGGATCGCGGCATCATGTTTATCGGCCATGGCGACAAGGTCTATGAAGGCATGATCGTCGGCGAGCATTCCCGCGAGAACGATCTCGACATCAACGTGCTGAAGGGCAAAAAACTCACCAACGTGCGGGCCAGCGGGACGGATGACGCCGTTATCCTCGTGCCGCCGAAAAAGATGAGCCTGGAACAAATGATGTCATATATCAATGACGACGAGCTGGTCGAAGTCACACCCCAATCCTTGCGCCTGCGCAAGCGCTACCTGACGCAAAACGAGCGGGACATCGCCAAGAAACGCGCAAAGAAAGATGCGGAGGCCATGGGCGCATAATACAGGCATGAAAATGCCGGCAAGGCGCCGCGCCGCGGACATACCGGATACGAAAATCCCGCCTGTGATGGCGGGATTTTTAATGCCGGTTAGGTGCTACGGCATCCTATAACGGTTGCAGGGCCATCGCCGCGGGCCTTGCGTAAGCCCCATCCATGATTCTTTTAGCAACGGGATGCGCGGGATTAAGCTCAATCTGATCCATCCGCCCATATTCATCGACCCAGCCAAAAGCCTTTGCATTCCGGATAGAGGCATTACTACCGGGCTCCGTATCATATATGCGTTCTATCACCAGAAGCCCCGCCGCTTCGGCGGAGGCCACGCCGATTTTGGAATCTTCAACGCATAATATCTCGCTCATGCGCATATTCTCAAGGCCCTGCACGGCTTGCATCCTGGCTGCGCCGATGAGATAGGGCGCCATAGACGGTTTGGTCGGAACACCCATTTCCTTCATGTCATCAGCCGTCAGGGTAACCCTGAACAGATCGCCATGTTCGACTTCTGTCTTCCCCTTGGCAAAACACAATTGATTGAAGCGCTGAATATTCAAAGCCGCATCGGCCATGACATGGGCCCTGGCAGAATTTGATACGATGCCTTCAGGGATGCCGCGCTCATAGGCCGCCATATGGAATTCTGTCAGGCCCGCCGTGACAAGGCTGCGCGGATCGTCAATCTGCGCATACAGGGTTTCGTACATTTTTTCGTGGCCGTTTTTAAAAGCCTGCCAGTCGCCGTCGAACCCTTCGACAACGCGCTTGAAATCTTCCAGCAAGGGCAAATGCCTGCCAAGAATAGATGGTTCCACGATCCCCGCCTGCATATATTCAAAGAGCTTTTTCTCACCGAAACCCATCATGCTTTTGCCATCGGCAGGCGTGAGATTACAGCCGAACTGATTGAACAAACGGGCGCGCGCCTGGCCGTGCAGGTTCTCGATATCGACGAGAACGCCAGCGTGATCCAAAAGAACGGCCCTTATTGCGCCTGACTGAAAAATGCTATGAATGCTGGTTAGCACTAGAACTCCTACCCCCATATTTTCATAATGAATACCAGCCTGCCGCCCCGAAGTCTATAATATTATACAATATATTGATATATCAATAAAAAACCCCGCTCCACCGGCGGGGTTTTTATCTGTTCTATTTCAAGAGCCGCGGCTAATTCGCGCGTCTTTTCTGGCTGCGCTGGGCGGGGCCTTCGGAACGGGCGCCGCTACCTTTGCGGAATTGCCCGCCAGCGCCGCCGCCAGTCCGGCCTGCTTCATTCCTGTTGTCATTGCGCGGGCCTTTGGCACCGAAAGATTTTTTCTTGGCGCCGTCGGTTTTGAAGGGTTTCTTAAACCCGCCCTCTTCCCTGCGTACGCCTTCCTTGCGGAACGGGCGGCCTTCGCCGGAGCGTTCGGAACGGTTGCCGTCGCGATCGCCGCGAACAAACGGCTTCTTGAAAGAGCTTCCTTCACCGCGTCCTTCATTCTCGCCAAAGAATTTCTTTTTGAAAGGCTTCTTATTCTCGCCTTCAAAGCGGGTTTTCTTATAGGCGTCGGGATTGGCGGCGAAATTATCATCGCGCTTCTTGAAACCGCCCTCGGCGCGGTCATGCCGGGGACGATCGCTGCGGGCGAAATCACCGTCAGGATTCCATTTCGGCTTGCGCGCCGCGCCGCCGCGGAACGGACGGTCTTCGCCTTCTTCGCGGCGTTTAAACGGTTTGCGCTCGCCATTACGGCCTTCAAACGGGCTCTGGCCGAATTTCTTTTTACCGAACGGCTTGCCCGCAAAGGGCTTTTTGCCGGTTTTTTTGAAACCGCCGCGGCCGCCTTCACGGACATCGCTGTTCGCGGCGTCCGGATTCAGGATACGTTCGATATCGCGCCATAAATGTTTTTCGGACGGCGAGATAAAGGATACGGCCTGCCCTTTCGCACCCGCACGGGCGGTGCGGCCGATGCGGTGGATATAATCTTCGGCGACTTGCGGCAGGTCATAGTTGATAACATGCCCCACATGCGGCACATCGAGGCCGCGTGCGGCAACATCCGTCGCCACAAGGATGCGCACCGTGCCCTTGCGAAACAGGGAAATGACCTTGTCGCGCTGGCGCTGGCGCAGGCCGCCATGAATGGCTTCGGCCTTATGCTCGTCGCGGTTCAGCTTGTCCGCGATTTTTTCGGCGCTGTGCTGGGTTCTCGCAAAGACAACGATCGAACCTTCGCGCTGTTCGAGCTGGACAAGAAGCTCGTCATATTTTTGTTCGTGCGCGACATGCAAGGAGGTCTGTTCGATATTCTCGCCCGGCTTCGATTCGCGGCCGATGCTGATGCGGACGGGGTCGTTCAGATATTGCTTGGTAAATTTCACGATGGAATCGGGGAAGGTCGCCGAGAACATCAGTGTCTGGCGCTCCAGCGCCGTTTCCGAAAGGATGGAGTCGATTTGCGGCGCAAAGCCCATATCGAGCATGCGGTCGGCTTCGTCAAGAACGACAAAGGATACACGGTCAACAAGATCGGGGTTGCCGCGCAAATGGTCGTTGATGCGGCCCGGCGTGCCGACAATCAGGCGCGGGCGGCGGTCGAGCTGCGCATATTGCTTGCCGATCGGCTCCCCGCCGATGAGGAGCGCGGTTTTGATCCCTTGCGGGCCTTTCGCCTGTTCGCCGATCATCTGGCGGGCGACAACATGCACCTGCGCCGCAAGCTCGCGGGTCGGCAGCATGACAAGGGCGTGCGCCGTCTGGTTATCCATCAGGTAGTTCAGCATGGGGACGCAAAAAGCGCCCGTCTTTCCGGTTCCCGTCTGGGCGGAGCCGATAACGTCGCGCCCCTCCAGCGCGGGCGGGATGGCCATCGCCTGAACCGGCGTCGGCGTGTCGAATTTCATTGCGTCGAGGGCTGTTTGCAAAGCGGGATGCAGCGCAAACTCTTTAAAGCTTGTGGTCATTTTGGTTCTTTCGTCATCAATCAATGCCCGCCTCACCATGAAGCGCAGCATGCGGATTATCCGCGGTTACAGCATCGGGCTTGATACTGACAACCACTTGGATATTCCCTGATATGACGGGGAAGGGTTTCTGTACCAACGGGATTGTTCGTTTTTTATTTGTTTTCAACTTGTTATCGAACACCCAAAACCTAAGGCAGGCTTCTTCTCTCATAAAGCGGGGGAGAATGTCAAGGAAATACGAAAAAGGCTTTTTTCCGCCCTTTGAACAAAAAATAGCACCAGCGCTATAAATTTTACTTGCCACCATGCAAGTTTTCATGGTTCCATGGTTTCATGATGACCTGCCAGATGAACATTGCGGCGAATAATGCATGTGCACCGGAACTCGCTTCCGGCGGCAAAGCAACGCCGTTTTACATGCTGGCATAGGTTTTTTCTTTATTTTGCCAGCGACTTACCAAAAGGCTGGCAGGATATTTTCCCTTTATCGATCAGAGTTAATTTCCAGCCCGCCTTTCAGAAACGAAAGGAGAGCATCGTCATGTTTGTCAGAGCATTGGATAAAAACGATTGGGCCATATTCAAGGCCATCCGGCTGGAGGCACTGCGCCTTCATCCCGATAGATATACGGGAAGGCTGGAAAGCGAGGCACTATGGGCGGACGCGGACTGGCAGGAAATTCTTTCCGGCGAGCGCCAGCGCTGTTTCGGCCTGTTCGACGCGGGAACCCTTGTCGGCATCGGCGCGGTTTTTGGCGACGGGGACGATCCTTCCGGCAAGACGGCTTTTCTGGCCATGGCCTATATCCGCGAAGCTTACCGCGGCCAAGGCTATTCACGGCTTCTTTATGAAAGCCGGATGCAATGGGCCGCCGAAAGCGGCTTTTTCGGCCGTATCCTTGTCGGCCACCGCGAAGGCAACGAAGCGTCCCGCCGCGCCAACCAGGCCTTCGGGTTCAAGCCCACCGGAAAAGAAGAACGTGTTTTCGGCGACGGCCAAAAATCCTTTTTACACCATTATGAAGTGAGGCTCGCATGACGACGACAGAAAAGAAAAACCCCATCCTCATCGACATTCCCATGCCGATCGAAACGCCGCGCCTGATTTTGAGGAACGTCCTGCCGGGCGACGGGGCGGCGATGGCGGAAGCGCAAGAGGAAAGCTTTGCGGAGCTGAATAAATGGATGGATTGGGCAAAGGAGCCGAACAGCGCCGAAAAAATGGAAATCGTCGCACGGGAAAGCCATGCCGAATTCATTTTACGCAAGGACGTGATGATGCTCGGTTTTGAAAAATCCACCGGCAAGCTCATTATCGGCACGGGCCTGCACCGTATGGACTGGCACGGCGGCTATTTCGAGATCGGCTATTGGGTGCGCACGTCGGAAACGGGAAAGGGCTATGCCGGCGAAAGCACCAATGCCCTGCTCCGCTATGCCTTTGGCGCACTCGGCGCAAAGAAAGTCGGCATATGCCACGCAGGCGGCAATATCGCCAGCCAGCGAGTCATTGAAAAACTCGGCTTTGAAAAGAAGGGCGTTCTGGAAGACAGCGAGCGGCTCAATGACGGCACAGCCGCCGCGCGGCACTGGTATGCGCGTTATGACACGGAAAACCTGCCTGAATTACATGTTACATGGGGGAAAGAATGAGCATGAACACTGTTGAAATCTTAACGGAGCGCCTCGTCCTGCGCCTCCCTACACAAGATGACGCCGTGGAAATCAACCGGGCGATGAACGAGGTCTGGGAGGATCTCCAGCTCTGGATGTCGTGGGCCTATGAAGGGTTCAACACGCTTGAGGCGACCCGCGCCTATATAGAGGTGGCGGCGCAGGACGGGAGCCTTCCCCTGATAGCGCTTTGCCGCAAGAGCGGGCGCTTTGCGCTGTCCACGGGCCTTACCAAAAAGAGCGACGGAATTTATGAAACGGGCTATTGGGCTGCGAAAGATTTCCTCGGCAAGGGGCTTGCGACCGAGGCGACCAATGCCACAATCCATTACGGCTTCAGTGGCTTGGATGCGCAAAAAATCCTGATCAATTATTTTGAGGGGAATGATAAAAGCCGCCGCATCATTGAAAAACTGGGCTTTGCGAAAACAGGCTACACGCCCGAATCCCACGCAAGATGCAGTGACGGGGCGATGCTGGGCGAACATCATTACGCCATGACCGATCCCGCCATCCTGCCCGCATTGCAGGTGGAATGGAGGCTGCGATGTCCCTGAAACGCGATATAAGGCTTGTCAACGCGCACGGCATATTCACGCATATGCTGTTCCTTTTGCCCGTTATCTTTCCTTATTACAACTCGATCGGGCTGACCTTCCGCGACTTTTTGATAGGCGAAGCGGTTTTTTCCGCCGTCGTCCTGCTTTCCGAAGTGCCTTCAGGGTGGATTTCGGATATGTGGAAACGCCGCTCCACCCTCGTCCTTGGCGGGTTTTTCGGGCTGTGCGGTTACGCCATGCTGATGCTCGCCGAAGGATTTTGGATGGCGACCTCGGCGCAGGCCGTTATCGGCATCGCCGTCGCCCTGAACTCTGGAACGAATACGGCGCTTCTTTACGACCGTTTGCATGAAGAGGGGCGCGAAGACGACTATCGCCGCCTTGACGGGCAGCGGCACGGGGCCACTTTTTACGGAACGGCCCTGTCCTGTCTTGCGGGGGGATTCCTGTTCTTCGTCCATCCAAAGCTGCCGCTTGTCTTTGACATGGCAGCCCTGCTCGGCGCGATGATCGCGATTGCATGCGTGCGCGAACCCAAACGGTTCCAAAAGAGCGCCGAAAAGCACGTCTTTTACGATGTTTTCAAGACGATGAAATACGCCCTGACCGGCCATCCGGAAATCACCGGCATCATTCTGGTTTCAACCGTCATCATGTGTACGACCAAATTGATGCTCTGGACGCAGCAGCCTTATTACATGGCGGCGGGGCTTCCCGTCATATGGTTCGGCGTCATCATGACGGCAAGCTTTATCATCGGCGGTGTGGCGGGGCAGTTCAGCCACCGTATCGATCGCTGCGGCAGCAACCGCGCGGCGCTCGGCGGCATGGGCGTGCTCCTCGTGCTGTGCTGCTTCGCGCTTGCGGCGGTGACGTCCATATGGTTCGGCATTATCCTGTTTTTGAGCGGGACGCTCGTTTACGCCATGGCCCAGCCGCGCATCAACGAGGGCATCAATACCCGCATCGGGCCGGAACGCCGCGCGACGGTTCTTTCAACGGCGAACCTGATGGTGCATTTCCTGTTCATCCCGGCCAGCCTTATCGTCGGCCTTATTTCGGAACGGGGCGCCATCGGTGACGCTCTTTTATGGATTGGCGGGCAGCTTCTCGTCCTTGGCGGGATCGGCCTGTGGCTGTGGGGGCGGAACGGCAGGCGCTACGCCGCAAGCTCCACCATCACGGGAACGTGATCGGAGGGCTTTTCCCAGTCGCGCGCATCAATCAATATTTCGTGGCGTTTGAGCGCGGGCGCGAGCGGCTTCGTCACCCAGATATGATCCAGCCTGCGGCCCCTGTTGGATTTTCTCCAGTCGCGGTTGCGGTAGCTCCACCACGTATAGCATTTCTCTTCCTCCGGCACGAAATGGCGGATGGCGTCGTGCCAGCCCAGCGAGTCCTGCATCTTCGCAAGGCGCGTAATTTCCGGCTCCGTATGCGACACGACGTTGCGGAGCTGCTTCGACGACCAGACATCATGCTCCAGCGGCGCGATATTGAAATCGCCGAGCGTGACGAGCCTGTCATCCGCCTTGTAATTCTTTTTGAACCAGCCCGCCATCTCATCGACGAAATCGAGCTTGTGTTTATATTTATCGTTGATAACAGGATCCGGCTCGTCGCCGCCCGCGGGTATGTAAAGATTATGGAGATGGAAACCGTTCACCTTAACCGCAATATGGCGGCAATCCTGCTTATCACAGCGGTGATGGATATCGAACGATTCAAAGGGTTGTTTTGAAAGGATCGCAACGCCGTTATAGGATTTCATGCCGTGCGCGTGGATGTGCTTATAGCCCGCCGCCTCGAACACATCGCGCGGGAAAAATTCGTCCGGCGTTTTGGTTTCCTGCAAACAGACGATATCGGGCTGAAGCCGCGCCATCATATCGAGAATGATGGGCGCGCGCAGGCGGACGGAGTTGATGTTCCACGTAACGATTTTCATGGCGAAGGCCCCCCCTGCGTTAAAACGGCAGGCCGCCGCCTGCGCCCAGCATGCCGGGAGGCAGGCCGAGATCCGCCATCATTTTTTGCGTTTCCTCGGCCATTTTAACGTCGGCCTTGCCCTTGGCGTCATTGATGGCGGCTTTCAGCAAATCTTCGGCGATTTCTTTTTCATCTTCCTTCAATAAGGAGGGATCGATGGAGATAGACTGGCAGCTTCCCTTGCAGGTCATGACGACGCGCACCAGCCCGCCGCCTGCGCTTCCCTCGACCGTCAGGCCCTCCATATGGGTTTGCAGGGTTTGCATTTTCTCTTGCATGGCTTTGGCTTGCTGCATCATTTTTGCGATGTTCATTCTATTCGTCCTCTTTCATATGAATGGCTTTTAATTCCGCATCGGGGAAAATTTCCAAAACTTGCGCGACCAGCGGATCGGCGCGGAGAGCGGTAAAGCGCGCCTCTTCTTCCGCGCGCGCGGCCTGCGCCAGTGTCGGCCCGCCCTGCGCGGTCGAAACGCTGACCATCCAGCGCTTGCCGGTCGCGGCTTTGAGCGCCTGCGTCAATTCCTGCGCCAGCGACGGCGAAGCCTGTTCGGCGGGGCGGAACTCGAACCGCTCTTTTTCCAGCTTGACCGGATGCACATAAAGATAAACTTGCGAAGCCAGCATCATATGACCCGACTGGCGCAGCACGGCCTGCATATCGGCAAGGCAGGCGATTTCCGTGACAGGGGCCGGGGCGTTTTCCATGGCCGGTTGCACCGCGAGCGCCGTGACCGCGCCGCCGCCGCCCGCCGCCTGATTGATCGCGGCATGGCCGCCGCCGCCGGACGGGCCTTGCGGGAGGGGCGCAGGCGCGGCGGCGGAAGGGGCGATGCCGCCTTCCCTGATTTTTTTAATCAGATCGGCGGGGTCCGGAAGATCCGCGGAATAGGCCAGACGGATGAGAACCATCTCCGCCGCCTTTTGCGGGACAGGCGCGTAATTCACTTCGCTCAGCCCTTTGAGCAAAATCTGCCAGATCCGTCCCAAGGCAGGCATGGAAAGCTTTGCCGCGAGATCGGCGGCGCGGTTCATCTCTTCCTTCGCCATGGCTTGCGTTGAATCCCGCAGCGCGGGAACGGCACGCAGCTTGGTAAGCAGATGCGCCAGATCCAGCATGTCGCCGATAATGACGGACGGATCGGCGCCCTTGCGGTAGAGATCGTCCATGACGGAAAGAGCCGCTTCGCATTCGCCGCGCACGGCGTTATCGAGCAGGTTCAAGATAAGCGTGCGGTCGGCAAGGCCGAGCATGTCCTTGACCTTTTGCGCGGTAATCTCGCCCTGGCTGAGCGCAATCGCCTGATCGAGCATCGAAAGCCCGTCCCGCGCGGAGCCGTCCGCCGCGCGCGCGATGAGGTCGAGCGCTTCGCCGTCCGCGGTCACGCCCTCTTTTTCGCAGATTGTCTTGTAATAGGCGGCGAGCGTATCGGCCTCTATCCGGCGCAGGTCGAAACGCTGACAGCGCGAGAGAACAGTCACCGGAACCTTCCTGATCTCCGTCGTCGCGAAGATGAATTTCACATGGGGCGGCGGTTCTTCCAGCGTTTTCAAAAGCGCGTTGAACGCGTTCTTGGACAGCATGTGGACTTCGTCGATGATGTAGATTTTATAACGCGCGGAAACGGGCGCATAGCGGACGCCGTCGAGAATTTCGCGGATGTCATCGACGCCGGTGCGCGATGCCGCGTCCATCTCCATCACGTCGGGGTGGCGGTCTTCGGTAATGGCGCGGCAGATTTCGCAATCGTCGGTCGGCCCCGTGGTCGGCCCCGCCGTCCCGTCGGCTCCCGTGTAATTGAGCGCCTTGGCGATAATCCGTGCCGTCGTCGTCTTCCCGACCCCGCGAATGCCGGTCAGCATAAAGGCGTGGGCGATGCGCCCGCTCTCGATCGCATTGCGCAGTGTGCGCACCAGCGCATCCTGCCCTATCAGATCGTCGAAATTTTTCGGGCGGTATTTCCGCGCCAGAACGCGGTATTCAGCTTGTGCATCGGACATGCCCTATTACCTAGAGCGATTCCGGATTGAAGGCAATCTTCCCGCGGGAGATCGGCCATGGATAGCGGGGATAAAACGCGAAAAATAAAAAGCCTGTAAGGGAAGAGAGGGAGAAAAGTGGAAGGCCGGACGCGACCCGGTGCAAAATACGCTTGCGGCTGCTGCCTCTCGGCCCTGACCGGATTGGGCGAAGCCCCGCCCGCGCCGACCTTCCGGGGGAGAGATTTAGCCTCCCCTCCCCCCAAAGGCAAGCGATTATCGGGCCTTAGGGCGTCATGCGCGCCTGTTCTTGCATGGCAAGCCCTTCGTTCAGGCTTCTGGCCCTGTGTTTATAAGGAGATTTTATATGCCCGTAACGGACTTCCCCGTCCGCATAGGTTGGAACGATTTCTCCGTACACTTCTTCCTGTTCGGCACGCAAATCATAGACATTGACGCCCGGACGGGGCGCCGGAACCCGGGCGCCCCTCACCTCGACAAAGTCCTTGTCAGGGGCAGTTTCGGCCGGCTGAGCCTTCCATATGGCGGGGGGCAACGAGATATGCGGCCCTAAAAACCCCATCCCGACAATCGGCCCCGGGTATTTTTCAAGGGCCGAAAAATAGATTCCCGCCAGATTTCTGGCCGTTGCCGGGACTTCGCTCGCGATAAAACCGCCCGCCTTTTGAAAAGCGTTTAACAATAAATTGGCAAGAAGAAGCTTTTGCTGCCCGCCTGAAATAAACATTTCCAATCCCCCTTTGACTGACATTATGTACAGCCTGATTGTAATAATACATCAGGCTTTATTCTACAAACTCTTTCCGAACCGCAACAGCCTGTGGAACGGCTTACCCACAGTATCCCTAACCTATTGATTTTAATATAAATCGCCTTGCGTCCCTGCTCGCCCGGTGATTATTTTCGTAATAGTTACCAAAAATAAACGAAATTTATGCGAAAATGGGTAAGAATCGGCAGAAGAACCGGAAGCTATGGCCTGTTTCCCATAGCCACAGAATAAGAAGAAGGGTATGGCAGCAACGTAAAACTATGTTAAGCCATTGAAAAAGGGGACGAAATGGAATTATCGTACAAGAGAGCGGGGCTTTTTCCGGCCAGAGCCGATACTGGCAAAAAACCGCACATATATTCCACTGACAGCCATATTCATGTATTCTCTTGGCAGGATCATTCGTCCAGCTCAAAGTTTTTGCGCCTCATGCAAGATTTTTTAACCCGATTTATTATTCAGGCGCGCTTCCAGCCCGCCTTTATGCCCTGCTCAAGGACAGTCAAACGCCATGACATATAGAAACCGCAGCAAAATTTCCGGGAATGTTTTTTTCGCCTTGTTCGGGGCCGTCGCCCTTGTCGGCGTCATAGGTTCGGCGACCATGTCGATCATGAAGGGGCCGGTGCGCAGCATGCAGGCGGTGACAAAGCAGACCGTCGCCGAAAACGCGATGGTTGCCGCGGGACGGCTGTCCATCATGGCGGCGTCGGACGATTGCGACAACGACTTTACCAACGAGCCGGTGGAATGGCTCGCTCCCGGCTCCAACCCCCACCCCGCCGGCGGGGGACTGATCCCGAACGGCATCGGGGCGGCCAAACAAGATCCATGGGGCAATATGTACGGCTATTGCGTCTGGGATCACGGAAGCAAAATCAACGATGCAGGCTGCGGCGGCACGGCGCAGCGCCGTCTTGCGGGAGCAAACGCTGTCGGCCCGGATTCGACCAATACGGTTATCGCGATTATTTCATCCGGCCCCGACCGCATCTTCCAGACAACCTGCGGCGCGCATCCGGCCTATGTCACCAAACCTGCGGGCAGCGATGACGTCGTTATGGAGTACACTTACGGCGAGGCTCTCGGCCTTGGCCTGTGGCAGCCGAAGGGCGATGATATCGCCGAGATCAAGCGCGACCTTGAAGTCTGGAAACGCGACCTTGTCGCCGGTACGGAAAAAATGGTCTTCGGCGTCGATTCGACAAGCGACCCCAACAGGCCTTCGGTCAAGGTGGACTATATCCAGAAATTGAGCGCAAGCGTTACCGGCGTAACATTCCTGTCCAATATGTATGTCGATAATGCCAATGTCGGCATCGGCACGACGGCGCCGGGCGGAAGACTGCACGTCGCCGGGGGCAACGCGATCTTCTCGAACCAGCTTTTGCCCGCGCTCGGCACCGCGGCCCTTCCGGCCTATGGCTTTAACGGCGACCCGAATACGGGGATATACAGCCCCGCCGCCGATACGGTCGGCATTACGACGGGCGGCGCGAACCGAGTCACGGTCAACGCCACAGGCGTCGGTATCGGTTCCGCGCCCAGCGCCCGCCTGACGGTTGCCTCGGCGGGCAACGCCCTGAACAGCTTCACGGCCCGCTTCCAAAGCAGCTCCTCCTTAGCCGGAGCCGGCGGTATCCTGTTCGATCAAAACAATGCGAACGCTTTCAAGCTTTACACGCAAGGTACGGCGAACCCGTCCGGCAGCCTTATTTTCGACTACGTAAACGCCAGCACCGGCGCCGTATCGACAGCCGGCATATTGCAGTTGATTGGCGATGGTTCCGTCGGGATCGGCACATCGCCGCTTGCCCGCTTCCATGTCAGCGGCGGCAACGCGATCTTCTCGAACCAGATCCTGCCCGCGCTCGGCACGGCGGCCCTTCCGGCCTATGGCTTTAACGGCGACCCGAATACGGGGATCTACAGCCCCGCCGCCGATACGATCGGCATTGCAACGGGCGGCGCAAACCGCGTGACGATCAACGCCACAGGCGTCGGCGTCAACACCGCACCGTCCCACAATCTGACAATCGGCGGAACCACACGCATGGCGCATGGATCGTCCTATGATGTCTGGATTCAAGGGGGAGCAGCCACAAGCGGTGAAGCGCGCAACCTCGCAATGCTCGGCGTTATCAGCGGCGATTATCTTTCCATCAACCATAGCAGCGAATATACGGGCGGGACGCGTATTGGCGGCCCCGTCACGCTCAACGGCGGCACGACGGTCAATTCCGGCCTGACCGTCGCCAGCGGCGGCGCCTCTATCGCCGGCCTGCTCAACATGAACACCAACTTCGTGCGTGGCGTGCAGTCCCCTTCACAAGCCAGCGACGCCACCAACAAATCCTATGTCGATGCCGCTATCTCGACCGCAGGGGACGGCAAGTTCCTCCCGCTCGTCGGAGGCACGATGACGGGCCTTATCCAGCCCAACGCCACCAACACCATTGATTTCGGCGCCACAGGACGGCGCTGGAAGGACGGCTATTTCGCCGGAACGGTTTTCGGCGGCCTGTTCAACGGATCGGGCGCATCGCTTACCAACCTCAACGCAACCAACCTCACGGCGGGGACAGTCAATGTCGCAAGGCTTGGAACGTCGGGAACGCGTAACAGCACGACCTACCTGCGCGGTGACAATACATGGCAGCCCCTCTCCGCTATCGGTAACGGCGTCTATCTCCCGCTCGCGGGCGGAACCATGACGGGCATAATCCAGCCCAACGCCAACAATACAATTGATTTCGGCACAACGGCCCTACGCTGGAAAGACGGATTTTTCGCAGGAACGGTTCATGGCGCGGCTATCTCAGGTTCAGGATCGGGCCTTACGAATCTTAACGCTTCCAATCTGACGACAGGCACCGTTCCCGCTGCCCGTATGTCAGGCTCCTATACCGGCATCACAGGTGTCGGCGCTTTGGCAGCAGGTTCGATTACATCCACTTTCGGCAACATCAATATCGGGACGGCCACCTTCACAGGAAACGGATCGGGCCTCACCAACCTCAACGCCTCCAATCTGACGACAGGCACCGTTCCCGCTGCCCGTATGTCAGGCTCCTATACCGGCATCACAGGTGTTGGCGCTTTGGCAGCAGGTTCGATTACATCCACTTTCGGCAACATCAATATCGGGACAGCCACCTTCACAGGAAACGGATCGGGCCTCACCAACCTCAACGCAACCAACCTTGCAACAGGAACCGTGGATGTTGCAAGGCTTGGAGCATCAGGCACGCGGAATACAACAACCTATCTGCGCGGTGATAATACATGGCAGCCTATTTCAGGCATTGTCGGCAGCTACCTCCCGCTCGCGGGCGGAACCATGACGGGTACCATAAATTTAAATGGTACCGCAGGCATTAGCGCCTTCAACGGAGATATTTCTACATCTAATGGAACTATTACCGGTAGCACCCTTACTGCGATGAACAGAGTCACCACCAGTGAAGGTCTGGTCGGTCAACCTGGGTTCACATTTATCGGGAATACAAATACCGGTATGTGGAGGCCCGGCGCAAACCAGATAGGATTCTCTACGGCTGGAGGGAATAGATTGACCATTGATAATACGCGCTCGACCTTTACAGGAGAGCTTGTTGCAAACGCAGCCCTTACAGGCACCAACCAGCAGTTCCGCGTTGTGAACGGAGCAAGCCATGCAGGTTTCATTATTCGTAATGATGGAACTAACGTAGCTTTTTTGCTCACGAACAGCGGGGATCGCTTCGGAAGCTTTAACGCATTGCGCCCAATAACTATTAGTGCCACAAACGGCAACGTCGGACTTGGCGGAAGCGCGCTGTTCCTCAATCATAATGGAGCGGCACAGTTTGGAAGCAGTGTTTATGCAACCTCCTTCTTCCACACCTCCGACCGCAACCTGAAGGAAGAGATTACCGACCTTGCCGACCCGTTCGCCCTGTTGAACGGCATCACGGGCAAGCACTATAAATGGAAGGATGGTGGGGAGGCCGCCTACGGCGTTATCGCGCAGGATGTAGAGGCTGTCATGCCCGAAGCAGTTAGCCGCAACGGCAAAGGCTTCTTGACGGTCGAATATGACCAGCTGATTGCCCCGCTTGTCGAGGCGGTCAAGAGCCTGAAAACCATGTTCGACGACCTTGCCGCGAAAGTTCTGCAACTCTTCGACATCACCGGCAAGCTTCAGCAGGAAAATGTGCAGATGGCCACGGACATCGAAACATTGAAAGCCGACAATGAAAAGCTGCGGGGCGAAATTGAGGAAATCAAAAAACTCCTGCAGGATAAGAAGTAGGATTCTTCCGGCCAGACTGGGGCATCCTGCCCGGCCCTATCAAAAAGAGGCGCCGCTTTAGAGCGGCGTTTTCTCTTTCCCGATCCTGCTTATCCCCCGCCACACCATCGTTATGTATAATTAACTCGTAGCCTCAAGGCTGTTTTCAGGTGTTGCAATCCGTTTTGAAAACAGGTAACTGAATAGCGCGTTCAAGGCATCCAGCCTCTTTTAAAGCGCCGTTGTAGCTCAGGGGTAGAGCAACGCATTCGTAATGCGTGGGTCGGAGGTTCAATTCCTCTCAACGGCACCATTTTTCCTAAAACCACCCTATCTCCCAGAACGGGCGCGGCTTATGCGCCTGCGATGGCGCCGTATAGCCCATAAGGAAAGACCCGATCGCGGATGATCGGGCCTGTTCATTCCTGTTATGATTGCATCATGCCGGTCAGTCAATCTTGCGCCAGTTGATTTCGATGCCGCCCGGCGGTTTGCCGAAGGCCTTGGCGGCATTGCCGCCGCGCATGACGATCTCGGAAAATTCGACCTTCGTCCCGTCTTCCAGCGTCCAGCCGGACGAGCCTTTGGACAGGCAGAACTCGCCGTCCGCCACGCCGAAGATTCCTTCGGCGACGCGCGCCGCCATGGCGCGGCCATTGACGTCCAGCGTCACATGCCTGCCGCTGATGGCGTCAAGATCAGCCGGAGCGACCGAACATTTCATGTTGCCGTACCCGTCCGTATAGCAAACGGCATTTTTCGGATAATCGGGAACGGCGGCGCGGATATCGTCGCCCAGCCGCGAATAATCGCCATGGGCAATCAGGCCGAAGGCCGGCGGGAAGATATCGCGGGAGCGGAATTGCGAGCCGTGCCTGTCACAATGGATTTCGCGCATCTCGACCGCCGCATCCTTTACGAAGGACAGCGAATAGCCGGAATTCACGGCGACGATCTCGACACCGTTATAAAGCTTTACATAGGCAAGCCCTTCACCGGCATTCGCGACGCGGGGCGCGAGGTCATCCTTGCGGGGCGCGGTGTTCACGTAGAATTTATGGCCCGTGCCGAGCTTTGAATTGATCGCCGTTTGCGCCAGCGCAAAGCCCGTTGCGACCGTATCAAAGGCCGGAACCGCATAGGCGCGCGTTTCGACATTCAAATCACGCAATTCATATTGAAGCCTTTGCGTTACTTCCGCAAAAGCCAGATCGTGCAAATCGCCGTAATCGGCAATCACATATAAAAGGAAATCCTTCATTCCATACCCTCTTGATAGTCTGTGTTATTGACCGGAATTTATACCGTTAAAAACTCCATGCCATTTTCGGCCAAGTCTTCTATCAATTCCATCGTTATGTCAACAATTTCCGCCTGATCATGGGCCAGAATGACGTTGACGCCGTCCCCGGCGGACAAGGAAGCGTCGGAACGCGCCCTGTTCTTCAAATCCTCCGCCGTTTTATAAGGCCATTTGCCGCGGTGGCGCTCCGTCACCATCCAGTCGCAATTGGAGAAAGTATAAAAGGAATCCCGCGCCTGCGCGATTTCGCCGCGCCCGTACCATGGCGCCGTGACATTGCGGAAGGGCTGGCTATAGCCCTCTGCCTTCAAATAGGCCTGAAGCTTTTCTTTTTTTTCAAGCGCGGCGGCGGCGGGTTTTTCAAGCGATGCGATATTCAGCCCGCCCGCGAAAATCTCCAGCAAGGCCGCGCGCTCTTCCGGCGGGTAGGAATCGTAATCGACAATCCAGCCCCCCGTTCCCCTGTCCATATGCGGAAAGCGGAAATATTTCCCGCCCTGCCGGACGCCGGCGCTTTGATAGGCCCGTTCGATGAGGCGTTCGCAGCGCTCTATATCCGCGATGATCCAGTCAGTGTCTTCTTCGCTGCTGCGGCGGTGGGAATAGGTGTGGTTGGCAAGGACAAAGCCTTTTGCCGCCGCCCGCGCCGCGCTGCCGAGGTTGCGCTCCAGCATATCGCCGCGGCAATAAAAAATCGCCGGAATGGATTTTTGAAAAAGACGGGCGGCGAGATCGTCCATCCTGTCCGAGGGCGAATCGTCGATCGTCAGATAGGCTTTACGCGCCATCAAGCATGGCCCCCAGCCCCAGCAAGGAGATATAGGTGTCCTGAACGATGGAAACCGGCATCACGGCAAGGCTTTCGGCCACGACCGGAACGCCTTTTTGCCCAAACCCCGCAAGGAATTTGTCCGCGCTCCAGAGCTCACGTTCGATCAGCGCGTCGAGAAAGCCGCCATTCATGACAATGCCGCCGAAACCATGCAGCGTTATCGCGCATGTATGGGCGAACAGCCCCAGCGCTTCGTGAAAAACATCAAGCGCCATGATAAAGGCCGGATGGGAAGGCGCGCCGAAAATATCGTCCGCCTCCATGGCCGCGTCCGCATGGCCGCCAATGGCGGCACAGGCGCGGAAAAGCCACGGGAAGGCGGAGCCGCATGCGATATCTTCAAAAATAACGGGGCGTTCCAGCGCGCGCAGCGAGGCAATGGCGCGCGCGACCTCGCCATGCCGTTCCGTCACGGGCGTAAAGAGCATGTGGCCGCCATAGGTTTTCTGCACCATGATTTTCCCAAAGCGGGTAAAGCCATAGCCCATGCCAAGCCCCGTTCCCGGCCCCAGAACGATTTTCGGCGCATCGGCAACAGGGTTTCCGGCGCGAAGCGCGATAACGCCTTCCCTGTCTTTTTTGGCGATACAGCCATAGGCCGTCGCCGCAAAATCATCTTCGGCCACAAGCACCTTCAGGCCGCACTTCCCGAAATCGGACAGGGTAAAGCTCCGCCCTTCGAGATTGGTAAAACGCCATGTCCCGTCGGCAAAGGGGTTTGCCGCCGTCGCAAAGGCGAAAGGGGTTTCCAAAGGAAGCCCGTGCCGGTCGCGATAAGCCGTTACAAGCTCGGATAAATGCTCGCAGGAAGCCGTCTTTAATTTTTCGGGGGCGCGGAGCGCGCCGTCTTCCCACAGGCCAAGCCTCGTATGCGTCCCGCCAATATCGGCAACAATCACGGTTTTGGTCATGACGCTATAATCCCCGGCGCGTTATGGCGCGTATCGTGCGGGTCGCCGTAAGGGTCTTTATGGATGATGATCTCCGCATAGGGGTAATCGGCGATGATATCGTGTTCCAGCGCCCTTGTAATGTCATGGGCCTGTTTCAGGGTGAATTCCGGATCGATTTCGACGTCAAAGGAAATATGAATGACCATGCCGCTTTTACGGGTGCGTAAATCATGGAAGCCGAGAATATCGGGATGGCGCTGGATAATCCCTTTAATCCGTTCACGCACGGCGGCGGGAAGCTCCCTGTCCATCAGCATATCCGTGGCTTTCAGGGCGATTTTCCGCGCGGCGATACCGTAATAAACGGCGACCGCAATGGCGCAAAGCGGATCGATCCAGTCCGGCCCGCCGTAATAACCGGCCAGCAGGGCCGCCATCACGCTGCCGTTCAGGGCGATGTCGGTCGTATAATGCGCCTGATCCGATTCCACCGCGAGCGAAGGGGCGCGGGAGAGGCAATAGCGCTGGACGGCGACGAGAATGACGGAAAGCGCCATGGCGATGCCCGCAACCCAGACGCCCGCTATATGGTGGCTCACCTCCATCGGGACGGCGAAGCGCTGAAGCCCTTCAAAGAGCAGGAAAAGCCCCGCCGCGCTCAGACAGGCGGCCTGAAAGAGAGCGCCGATCCCTTCCATTTTCCCGTGGCCGTGGCGGTGGGAATTGTCGGCGGGGCGCAGCGAATAGCGGAAAGCGAGCAGCATGACAAAAGACAGGGCGGCGTCGGTAAAGGAATCGGTCAGAGTCGCCAGAATCGCGGCAGAACCGGTCAGCCAATAGGCATAGCCCTTGATACAGATAAGCGCGGCCACCGTCGCCAGCGCCCATATAAAGGCGAAAGCCCCGTAGAAAGGTTCGACCTTGCGCGCCTTTTCTTCTTCCCTGTCCGACTCGTCTTCACTCATGCGCGCCACTATAAGGAAACCCTTCGCCGCCGCCAAGCCGCATCCTCTTGATAACGGCCCGCCCCTTCTTCTTAAAAATCCGTTTTCAGGCCCTGCGGGCAAGAAATCCGGATTTGCGTCTTTATATCGGCATGAAAGCAATGGTATGGTCTTTGCAAGACCTCCCCCGAAAGGGAAAACAGCCTCTTACACGCTTCACCAAGGTATATTATGCAATATTCCAGGACATCCATCGCCGGAGCCGCCGTCGGGTTTTTCTTTATCCTCGCCGCCATTATCATCGGCACGCGGGATATTGGCGGGTTTTTCAGCCTCGAAGGGCTGATGATCGTCATTGGCGGCACGCTGGCGGTCGCTTTTATGAGTTTCGAGGCCAATTATGTGGTCGAGGCCCTGCGCTCCATCGGCCTGATGTTCCGCCGCGCCGAAACGACCCATAACAACCTGCAAAAAGATCTTATCGAAATTATCGCCTGGGCGCGGATCGTCAAGGAACGCGGCCTGATGGGCCTCGAAAACGAAACCGGCAGGAAAGGCATCGCCGATCCGTTCGTCAAATACGGGATCGACATGGTCGTTTCCAACTATTCCCCCGAAGAAGTCCGCACCATGATGGAAACCGCCGCCGACGCGGCGTTCGAGCGCTCCACCGTCCCCGTGCGCGTCCTGACCGCCATGGCGAGCCACGCCCCCGCCTTCGGCATGGTCGGAACGCTCGTCGGGATGGTCATCATGCTTGCCGATCTGGGGGGGGATATGTCCGGCATCGGCGCGGGCCTTGCCATTTCCCTGCTCGCCACATTATACGGCGTCGTCACGGCGCGGATGATCTATATGCCCGCCGCCGCCAAGCTGTTGCAAAAGGAAGAGGAACTGCGCTTCCGCAACCAGCTTATCACCGAAGGGCTGGCCCTTCTCGTCGCCAACAAATCGCCGCGCTATATTCAGGACAGGCTCAACTCCTTCCTGCGTTTTGAAAGCCATTACGATATTGACGGGCTTGCCTATAAAGAGATCACGCTGTGAATTATTGGAGTAAGCGCAAACAAAGGATCGATACGGAGCGGCAGGTCGATGACTGGCTGATGACCTATGCGGACATGATTACGCTCCTGCTTTGCTTTTTCGCCGTTTTCATCGCCATCGCCATCCCCGATCAGGAAAAATTCGAAGCGGCGCGGGAAAAAGTCACCGAACAATTCAAAAGCGGCCCGCAGGATTTCTTAAAAGGGATGCATCCCCTGCCCCCGGCAGAGCTTGATACGCCGCCATCCTCCGACGTGCTTTTCAAGGCCCTGCCTTCGATCATCGACCGCTATGACGATAACGCGCCGCCGCCGGAGATTGAAACCGACAAGAGCGACCGCATCACAACCATAGAGATGAACAGCGCCCCGTTCTTCCCCGTGGGCGCGGCCAGCCTTAGCGAGGACGGCGCAAAAATCCTCGCCGAAATCGCCCCGGCCCTGATGGCGAAGGAATATGAGGATTACACCATCTCCGTCGAAGGCTATACGGACGATTCCCCCATCAATACGCCCCAATTCCCCTCGAACTGGGAGTTATCCACCGCGCGCGCCGCCAGCGTCGTGCGCATGCTCATCGATCTCGGCCTTCCTGCCGAAAGGCTGCGCGCCGTCGGTTTCGGCGAAGTTTCCCCCAAACTGCCCAACCGCGACGCGGACGGGAACCCCTTACCGGATAACCAGGCCCAGAACCGCCGGGTCGTTATCAGGCTTGAGAAGATCACAAAAGCAAAATAGACTTTTTCTTCAGGCCCCTGCCAGCCGCACCTGCCGGAGAAAAGGGGAACATATCAAAAGGGGTATCTCATGCTTGCCAGCCTGTTCAGACGGAAAATCGCCAATGCGGATGGCGGCGACACGGGCCTGAAACGGTGCCTGTCGGCGTTCGATTTATTCCTTCTCGGCATCGGCGCCATCATCGGGACGGGAATCTTCGTCCTTACGGGCGTGGCCGCCGCGACACAGGCGGGGCCGGCGGTCGTCCTCTCCTTCATCGTCGCCGGCACGGCCTGCACGTTCGCGGCCCTCGCCTATTCTGAGCTGGCCTCCAGCGTCGGGGGGTGCGGTTCCGCCTATGGCTATTCCTATGCGGCTTTCGGGGAATTCCTCGCATGGATTATCGGCTGGGATCTTATCCTTGAATATGGCGTCGCCGTCGCCGCCGTCGCGAATGGCTGGTCGGGTTATTTCAACAATGCCCTGACCGCCGTTGGTTTTGGCCTGCCGCCTTCCCTGACCGCCGGCCCGTTCGCGGCGGAGCCGGGCATCGTCAATCTTCCCGCCGTCCTGATCATTCTCATCCTGATGCTGCTCCTCATCCGCGGGGTGAGCGAGAGCGCCAAGCTCAACGCCGCGATGGTTTTCATCAAGCTTTTGACCATCTTCGTCTTCATCGCCGCGGCGCTGTTCCATGTGAACCCTGAAAACTGGTCGCCTTTCATGCCGTTCGGCTGGTTTTCCCATGACGAGCTGGGCAAGCCCATCGGCGTCTTGGCCGGCGCGTCGCTCGTCTTTTTCGCCTATGTCGGCTTCGACGCCGTTTCCACGGCGGTCGAGGAAGCCAAAAATCCCAAACGCGACATTCCCATCGGGATTATCTCCTCGCTTATTTTCTGCACCCTTATCTATGTCATCGTGTCGGGCCTGCTGACGGGCATCCTGCCTTATCCGGAGCTGAACGTATCATCCCCCGTCGCCTATGCGCTGCAAGCCATCGGCATCAACTGGGCCTCGGCCCTCGTGGCGACCGGCGTTATAACGGGGCTTACCACCGTCATGCTCGTCCTTTATTACGGGCTGACGCGGATTATTTTCGCGATTTCCCGCGACGGCCTTATCCCGGAATTTTTCTCCAAGGTGAACGGCAAAACCCAAACGCCGGTGCGCACCACGGTTCTGTGCGGCGCCGCCATGGCGGTGATGGCAGGGTTCATGCCGCTTGGAGCCTTGGCGGAATTGGTCAATATCGGCACGCTGGCCGCCTTTGTCATGGTCTGCGGCGGCGTCATTTTCATGCGCAAACGCTATCCCGCCATGCCGCGCCCGTTCCAGGCGCCGTTCGGCATCCTGCTCCCGGTTTGCGGCGTCCTGTCCTGCGGCGCGCTGATCGCCTTCCTGCCGCTTGAAACCCATCTGCGCTTCCTGCTCTGGCTGGCGGCGGGATTGGTCATTTACTTCGGCTATGGAATCAGGCATAGCAAACTGGCCAAATGATTGATTATCTCACAGCTTTTTTCCTCGGCTTTGTCGAAGGCCTGACGGAATTCATTCCCGTTTCATCGACGGGGCATCTTGTACTCCTGATCGAGGGGATTGGATTCGATGCGCCGCCCGGCAGGGTGTTCGAGGTTTTTATCCAGATTGGCGCGATTGCCGCCGTAATGGTGCTTTACCGCGCGAAAATCATCCATACAGTTTGCACCTTGCATAAAGACAGCACTTCCCGCCGGTTTGCCGCCAATATCGCAATCGGGACAATCCCCGCCCTGTTCTTCGGCGCGCTGCTCCACGGTTTTATCAAGGGGACGCTCTATAACCCGCTCATCATTGCGGCGACGCTCATCATCGGCGGGATTTTCATCTTGCTGTTTGAAAAGAAATTCACGAACCCGAAAACCGAAACGGTGGACGACATCTCCATAAAACAGGCGCTTCTCATCGGCCTGTGCCAGTCGATCGCCCTCATTCCCGGCATTTCAAGGTCGGGGGCGACCATTATGGGGTCGCTGGGGCTGGGCCTTTCCCGCAAGGCGGCAACGGAATTTTCCTTCTTCCTCGCCATGCCGGTCATGTTCTGCGCCGTTATCTATGACATCCTCGTCAACTGGGACGAGCTGGCGGCCTATGAGGGCGGGTGGGGATTGATGTTTTCCGGCCTTGCCGGAGCCTTCCTGACCGCCCTTATCGTCGTCAAAGCCGTCGTCGGCTTTATTTCGCGGCATGGCTTCGCGCCGTTCGCATGGTACAGGATAGCCATCGGCCTGATTGCCCTCGGCATCTTCTTGTAGTTTTCTGGACAGTCTTCCTTTCCTTCGATATTCTTTTGCTTCGGGGCTTGAAACAATCCCCGTCCAGCCGCACGGGAAAACACCAGCTTTAGCATGGCATCATCATCCGAACAGGCGCTCCAGAGCGCGGCCCAGCCCTCCCCCCGCAATCATGCGAGATTCAAGGCGTTGCTGATCGGCTGCATGGGGGTCGTTTACGGCGATATCGGCACGTCCCCGCTTTACGCCTTCCGCGAAGCCGCCCACCATATTTCCGCGGACGGCGTGGAAAATGTCGAAATTCTCGGCATCCTTTCCCTTATCCTCTGGTCGCTGACCCTTCTCGTGACCGTTAAATATGTCCTCTTCCTGCTCCGCGCGGACAATAAGGGCGAAGGCGGCATCCTGTCCCTCATGGCGCTCACGCAGCGCACGATTGGCCGCAAGATGGGCGTCGTTTTCTTTGCCGGAGTCGCGGGGGCCGCCCTGTTTTACGGAGAGGCCGCCATCACGCCAGCCATTTCCGTGATGTCCGCCATCGAAGGCACAAAACTCATCACCCCCGCCTTTGGCGAATATGTCCTGCCCGTTTCCATGGGCATTATCATGGCCCTCTTTCTGGTGCAAAAAAACGGAACGGGGACGGTGTCACGGCTTTTCGGCCCCGTGATGATCGCATGGTTTGCAACGATCGGCTTGGCGGGGCTTTACTGGATCGTCAAACATCCGGTCGTCCTGACCGCCTTCAACCCTTATTACGCGCTGCTGTTCCTCGGCAGCCATGGCGTCCTGAGCTTTGTCGTTCTGGGATCGATTTTCCTTGCCGTCACGGGGGCGGAGGCGCTTTATACGGATCTGGGGCATTTCGGGCGCAGGCCCATTCAGGTCGCGTGGCTCTATATGGTTTTTCCGTGCCTTGCGCTCAATTATATGGGACAAGGCGCGCTGCTCATGGCCCTGCCGGCGACGCTGGACAACCCGTTCTTCCTGCTCTTCCCCGAATGGGCGCTGATACCGATGGTCGTTTTCGCGACGATCGCGACGGTCATCGCGTCACAGGCCGTCATTACCGGCGCCTATTCCATCGCCCGCCAAGCCATGCAGCTCGGCCTTATCCCGCGCATGGAAATCCGGCACACCTCAGCCGATCAGGAAGGGCAGATTTACATGCCCAAGGTGAATATGCTGCTCCTTTGCAGCGTGCTTTTCATGTGCCTCGTCTTCGGCTCCTCCAGCGCCCTTGCCTCCGCCTATGGAATCGCCATTACGGGAACGATGATGATGACCTCCGTCATTGCCGTCGCCTATCTCGCCTTCGTCAAGCGCAAGGGCTATATCCTGGCCCTTCTCGCCATCGCGCCGTTCGCCTTTATCGAGCTTATGTTCTTCTCCTCCAACTTCTTCAAACTGTTCGATGGCGGCATCGTCCCGCTGGCGTTCGGCTTTTACTTTATCCTGCTGGCCTTCACATGGGTGAAGGGAACGCGCTATCTGGTGGCAAAAGCGCGGGAGAATACTATTTCCACAGCGGATCTCGTCGAATTGCTTGAAAAAAATCCGCCGCCCGTCGTCAAGGGTACGGCGATTTTCCTCACGAGCGACGCGCATAACGCGCCGGAAACCCTGCTTCAGAACATGAAGCACAACACCGTCATCCATGAAAAGAACATCATATTGAGCGTTGAAACCGCCGACGAGCCGCGTGTTTCCGTCGAACAGCGCGTGAGCGCGGCCGCCCTCTCCCCGGCCATAACGCGCATTGTCACCCGCTTCGGATTCATGGAAACGCCGAACGTCCCCGCCGCCCTCTATAGGGCGAGGGCGCTGGGCTATGATATTGATGTCGAAAACGCTTCATTCTTTGTCGGGCACCGCACCATTGTCGCCGACATACATTCCGGCCTGCCTCTCTGGCAGGACAAGATCTATATCGCCATGACGCGATCCGCGGTCGATGCCACGGATTTCTTCCGCATTCCGCATGCGCAAGTCGTCGTTATCGGCAGCCGCATGACGATTTAATAACGGAAGTGTCCAGCCCCTTTATGGTGAGCCGCCCCGCATGCTCAATTCCCGTCCCTTTTCTAATGTTTTCACGCGGCAATCTGCTATAATCGGCCGTTCAAAGATTTCCTATCTCCCTTGCAAGGATCCCCATGCTTGAACATTTCAATCTCTTTTTTACCTTCTTTGTCCTCATTTGCGTTTTTGTCGGCTTTATCAAGGAAAGGATTGAACCGTTTATCATAGCCCTTAGCGGCATGGCCATCCTGATGTTGACTGGGGCGCTCGAAACCAACGATATGCTGCGGGTTTTTTCCAACAGCGCGCCGGTTACGATCGCTTGCATGTTCGTCCTGAGCGCGGCTCTCGATCGCACCGGCGTCATTGACGCCATGGGGCGGTTCCTTTTGAATATATCGGGGAAAAACGGGCTTGCGGGAATCATCGTCCTGATGGGCGTGGTCATTATCGTCGCTGCCTTTATGAACAATACGCCGGTCGTGATCATCTTTACGCCCGTTGTGATTGCCGTCGCCAAAAAGCTCCGGCATTACCCGTCAAAATATCTTATCCCGCTTTCCTATATCACCATGCTGGGGGGAACCTGCACGCTCATCGGCACGTCAACAAACATCCTGGTTGACGGTATCGCACAGGAATACGGGCAGCCGGCCTTCACCATGTTTGAAATTACCGTGCCGGGATTGTTTTTAGTGACGGCGGGCGTCTTATATCTGGGTATTTTCGGGCGCTTCCTTTTGCCGAACCGCATGCCGCCGCAAAACAGCGCCGATGAAGAAACCGTCGAGAAACGCTTTGTTGCCGAAGCCATTATCCCTGTCGATTCCCCGCTTATCGGCAGGACGTTGAACGAAGTCCGCTTTACCAACCGCGAGGGGTACGAAATTATCGATCTGGTGCGCCGCGAACGCGGCAGCAGGCTCAATGTCGGCGGCGCGCTTACCGCTTTTCTTTCGACCCTGCGCAATAATAATAATCCTGCGCTGCCCGATCAGGCCGACAAGCCCTTATCTCCCTTGCGCGACATACCGCTCGAAGCCGGGGACAGGCTTGTTTTCAAGGCCGAGAAGGATGAACTCATACAGCTTAAAAACCATATCGGCGTCGAATTCGACACGGATAAGGCGCGTTTTTCCGAAGCCCTGCCGCCGCGGCAGGTCGTCATCGTCGAAGGCGTCATCCCGCCGGGGTCGGAGATGGCCGGAAAGCGCATCAAGGATTTGCGCCTGCGGCGGCGCTACGGGTGTTTTGTCATCGGCCTCCACCGCCAGACGCGCAACATCACGGGCGACATAGGGCAGGCGGTCTTGAGAGAAAATGACACGATCGTCCTTGAGGGGCCGGAGGAAGAATTAGGCAGGCTTTTTGAAGGCGAGCAGATCCTGAGTGCCTCCCAGCTGCGCCAAAGGGAGCTTGACACGAAACGCGCGCCCATCGCCATTGCGACGCTGGTGGGCGTGGTGAGCTGGAGCGCGATGGGCTTGATGCCTATTGCGGGACTGGCATTCATCGGCGCCATGGTGGTCATACTGACCGGCTGCGTCACGCCGGAACGGGCCTATAAAGCCATTGACTGGCGCATCCTCCTCCTTATTTTCGGTATGCTGGGCATCGGCTCCGCCATGGAAAATACGGGGGCGATGCAACTCATCGTGGAATCGGTCGTAAAACTTGTCGAGCCATACGGCCCTATCGTTATTCTGGCCATCGTCTATCTCATGGCGTCTATACTCACGGAGTTTATCACCAACAATGCCGTCGCGGTCATTATGACGCCCATCGTCATCGGCCTTGCGACGTCGCTCGGGCTGGATCCCCGCCCCTTTATCGTGGCCGTGATGTTCGCGGCATCGGCAAGCTTTGCGACGCCTGTGAGCTATCAGACAAACACCTTCGTTTATGCGGCGGGCGGCTATAAATTCGTTGATTTCATCAAGGTCGGGATGCCGCTCAATATCATCATGTGGATCGTGACTGTCACGGTCATTCCGTTCTTTTGGGAGTTTTAAAATAAAGCCGGATTTTCAAAGGCGCATATCATGGCGTTCGGCCATAATAGCGCACCGGCAGGCGCACGCGGTTCCGGCCCGCGCCCGCAGCCGGATCGCTTGGCAGCCCCCGGCAATTGTTATATAATCATTCATCTATAAGCGTCATAATTCAAAAACCGCGAATTGCTATAACCCCGCCAGAAAGTCTTATGCACCATGGACGATCTCATCTCGGAATTTATCGAAGAAACGACAGAGAGCCTGTCCATGCTCGATCTCGATCTGGTCAAACTTGAGCAGCAGCCGGACGACAAGGAATTGCTTGGCAATATTTTTCGCGTCATGCACACGATCAAGGGCACGTGCGGCTTTATCGGCCTGAGCCGGCTTGAGAGAACCGCCCATGCCGCGGAGAACCTCCTTGATAATTTCCGCAGCGGGCGCATGGAAGTCACGGAAATGGCAATGACGCTGCTTTTCATGTGCATAGACCGCGTGCGCTATCTGGTGACGGAAGTTCATAATAAAGGCGCAGAACCCGCAGGCGACGACACGGACATCGTCAGCGCCATCGAGAGCCATATTGACAGCGTCATGAATGGCGGCACAGCCGCGCAAGCGCCTGCCGCCCCGACGCCCGCCCCGCAAAACCAGCCGGAGAATACAGGGCAAGCAGCACCGGACATTTTGCCGGATACTCTTCCGGACATGATGGAAGAGGCCAAACCCGTTCCCCAGACCGCGCCCGCCGCGCCTTTAGCGCCGATGCAGGAAACAGGCCCCGATTCAAAAAGCGAAAAAGGCCCGGAATATCTCCGCGTGCAGATGAGTACGCTCGAAGATCTCATCAATATGGTGTCGGAGCTTGTCCTGACACGCAACCAGCTCCTCCAGCTTATCAGGCTGGAGAGCGATACGGCGACGACTGTCCCGTTCCAGCGCCTGAACAGGATCGTTTCAGATTTGCAGGACAGCGTGATGAAAACGCGTATGCAGCCTATCGGCAACGCCTGGTCAAAATTGCCGCGCATCGTCCGCGATCTTTCGGGCGAACTCAAAAAGAAAATTACGCTCGAAATGTCGGGAGAGGAAACCGAGCTTGACCGCCAGGTTCTTGAGCTTATCAAGGATCCCCTGACCCACATGATCCGCAATTCCTGCGATCACGGAATCGAGCTTCCGGCGGAGCGAAGGAACGCCGGCAAAAACGAAAACGGAACGATCCATTTACAAGCCTTCCATGAAGGCGGCTTTATCATTATCCGGATCAGGGATGACGGCAAAGGGCTCGACCCGCAAAAAATCGCCCAAAAAGCCGTTGAAAAGGGCCTTATACCGCCTGACAAGCTGGACTCGCTCAGCGAAAAACAGCTTTTCCAGTTTGTCATGAAGCCGGGCTTTTCTACGGCGCAGAATGTTACCAACGTATCCGGCCGCGGCGTCGGGATGGATGTCGTTCGCGCCAATATCGAAAAAATCGGCGGGACGATCGATATTGAATCCACACCCGGCAAAGGCTCCACCTTTACCATCCAGATCCCGCTTACGCTCGCCATTATTTCCGGCCTTATCATTGAAATCGACAAGCAGCGCTATGCCATTCCGCAATTGAACATTCAAGAACTCGTCAGGGTCGATCAGGCAAGCGATCGCAAGATAGAAGAACTGAACGGGAAATATGTCTTCCGCCTGCGAAACAAGATCATTCCTTTGCTGGATAAAAAGATGCTCTTTAAGGAGGCAGGAGAAGGCGAGGATATGAAAGAAAAAGGCCGCCTTGTCGCCGTCATCAGCGCAGGCTCCAATTCTTTCGGCCTTTTGGTCGATCAAATCCACGATACGGAAGAAATCGTCATTAAATCCATTTCTTCGGCCCTTAAGAACACGCAGATTTATTCCGGCAACACCATTTTGGGCGATGGCCGCGTCATCATGATTCTCGACCCTGTCGGCATTGCCCGCACATTCAATATTGACGGCGATGCAGGAACCGCCGAAGACGGACGGAAATCCCCGGACGATCAGGATTTTACGGGCGGAAACAGGGAAAAAGCCTCGATGCTGGCTTTTCAGGCGGGGAGCGGCGTTCCAAAGGCCATTCCTCTCGGCCTTATCTCACGCCTTCAGGTCTTCGACCGCAATGAAATATCCATCTCCGGCGAGAAAATGATCGTCCGCTATAACGGCGCGCTCATGCCGCTCGTTTTCGTCGATGAAAAGACTCAGTCCCTCCCCGATGAAGGCCATATCACAAGCATTATCCTGTCCGACGATATGTCGGAAAGCTCGATCGGCCTTATCATCGACAATATTACCGATATTCTGGAAGACCATCTCGATCTCTCTCCAGCGACCGCAAGACACGGCGTTCTGGGCAGCCTTCACCTGCAGGACATTACCGTTGATATTCTCGATGTCGCCAGTTATCTGGCGCAGGGCAACAATAACTGGTTCTCGCAGGAAACCCACAAGCACCAGTCCTTCGTCCAGCCCGGCATTTATTCCGCGGAAACCGATATTACGCATGGCGGCCCCGTCCAGACATCCGCCGAACAGGACAGAAGCGATAAAAAACTGCGGCTCCTTATCGTCGATGACAGCCCCTTCTTCCGCAATATGCTCTATCCCATCCTCACATCCGCAGGCTATGCCGTCAGCGTCGCAGAGGACGCGGTAAGCGCCATCAAAATGCATGATAAGGGGCTTATGTTCGATGTCGTGCTGAGCGATATTGAAATGCCGCATATGGACGGGTACCAGTTCGTTGAATCAATGCGCAACGGCTCTTCGTGGAAGGACGTGCCTTTTATCGCCCTGACTTCCCACAATACGCCGCAAGACATAGAATACGGCTATAAAAAGGGCTTCAACCAATATATAGGCAAATTCAACAAGGACGAGCTTATCCGCGCTCTTTCGAATGTAATCAACGAAACCGTTCCGGCATAGGCAGTGGGCATGGATAGAAAAGAAATAACACCATCAATGATACGGGTTCTTGTCGTGAATATCGGCTCCCATTATTTCGGCGCGCCCATTCATGAAATACACGACGTTATCCAGCGCCAGAAAACAACGCCCGTCCCCCTTGCCCATGACAATATCATCGGCCTTCTCAACCTGCGCGGCCATATCGTCACGGAACTTGATATGGCAAGAACGCTCGATATCGCACAGCAGGATTCACAGGATATAGAAAGCCAGTATTCAGCCGTCATTCATTATAAAGACGAACTTTACAGCCTGGTTTTCGACGGGATAGGGGATGTGATCGACATTCAGCCCGATTCCATAGAAGCCCTGCCGGAAACAGTGAATGCGGGATGGTTTTCCTTGTCAAAAGGCGTTTACCGTATGGACGATAAATTGTTGGTTATCCTGGATCTGAACGGCCTTATAGAGCATGTTATCGCACAGAGCCAGGCCGCGGCATAATAAACCCCTCCTCCTTCACACGGTATGAAAATGACGACTGAATCCAGCATGGATCCACCTTCCTCCACGACGAAAATAATGATTGTTGACGATTCCGTCGTCGTCCGCGGAATGCTAAGGGGCATTATCGAACAAGACAGGCGTTTTCACATCGTTTCATCCGCGCAAAACGGATTAAGGGGAGTCGAGGATTATAAGAGGCACAAGCCCGATATCGTTTTAATGGATATCGAAATGCCGGAGATGGACGGCATGACCGCGCTCAAGGAAATACTCGCCTTTGACCCGAAGGCAAAAGTCATCATGTGTTCAAGCCTGACGCAATCAGGGGCGCAGATTACAGTCGACGCCTTGCGGATCGGCGCCGTGGACTGTCTTTCAAAACCATCATCAAAGACGATTGACCGCAGCGCGGCGTTTGAAGAACAGCTTTTGCTCAAGCTGCGCATGCTTGCAAAGCCGGAAAGCGCCCCCAACAGAGATAGGGGGGATGCGCCGGCGCACACGCCCTCCCTGCCCGCTTTGCCGAAAATCCTTGATGACCGCGATATCAAGCTCGTTCCCTATCCGATGCCTTTGCCCAATAACTTTCCGCTGGCGCTTGCCATTGGCTCCTCGACGGGCGGGCCGAAGGCCTTGATAGAAGTATTAAGCGGCCTTAACAAAAAAATCGCCCTGCCGATTTTCATCTCCCAGCATATCCCGCAAGGATTTTCAAAATATCTTGCGGAGAATATACAAAAACATACCGGCTTTCCGACCCATGAGGCCGAACAGGATATGGCCATAGAGGCGGGCCATATTTATATCGCGCCCGGCGGCCTTCACATGGCAATCAAGGCAGGCGCTCCCAAACGCATCGACCTGCTTGATACGCCGCCGGTCAATTTTTGCAAACCTTCCGTCGATGTCATGCTTGAGAGTATTGCCGCACATTATGGCGCCGGGATCCTTACCGTTATTCTGACCGGCATGGGCGCGGACGGCAAAAACGCCGCGGTCAAAATGGCGACGGACAGCCGTTATAATATCGTCATAGCCCAGGATAAAAACAGCAGCGTCGTGTGGGGCATGCCCGGCGCCGTCGCCAATGCCGGCATTTGCCATTCCATCCTGCCGGCGGATTCGATCGCCGATGCCATCAACCACCTTATTTATAGAAAAGAGCCGAAGGGATAGCCCGTTTATGATCGATTTCACCAATGAACAGTTCGAGTTTTTTATCCAGTTCCTGCAAAAACAATCGGGATACAAGCTGACCGAGGATAAAAAATACCTTCTCGATTCCCGCCTTTCTTCCGTCCTCGATGCGCATAAGCCGCAGGACATAGACGCGCTTATCAAAGAGCTTAAAAAAGATCCCGGCGGCGCCATGGCCTCTCGCGTTATCGAAGCCATGACGATTAACGAAACTTTTTTCTTTCGCGATCAGCATCCGTTTGAATCTTTTGAAAAGGATATTCTCCCCCAACTGGCCGAGTGGGGGAAAGTCCGCCCGGTCAGGATATGGTCTGCTGCCTGCTCTACCGGGCAGGAGCCTTATTCCATCGCCATGATCCTTGAGGAAAACAAGCACGAATATCCGCATCTGCGCTATGAAATTATCGCGACGGACATCAATAGGCAGGTTTTAGAAAAAGCGAAGGCGGGGATCTTTTCGGTTCGTGAAGTCACACGCGGCCTACCCGAGAAATATAAGGATAAATATTTCGTCCCGAACGGCACGCAGTGGCAGATTACCGAAGATATACGCAAGCAGGTTCAATATAAATATCTTAACCTTCAGGATGATTTTACCGGGATAGGTCAATTCGACGTCATTCTTCTTAGGAACGTGCTGATCTATTTTGATTACGAGCTTAAGGAAAAAGTTCTTTCAAAAATCGCCAAGACTATTCGTAAAGACGGCTATCTTATTTTGGGCGCGGCCGAAGGCATTCACGATCCCAAACATTATTTCGCGCGCTCGCAAAATGTGAAAAATGTTTATCAATATAAGGACGGGCTTGAGGCGGGCCTTGCCATATCGGGCTAGCAAGATTCCTTTCCGCCAAAGCCCGTATGCAGCGCCCCCTTCACCGCCCGGCCCCGCAAACCCTGTCACCACCCATCTGACGCGCTTTTTTATCATTTTATATCAATGGATTACCCAAAGAAAAAATCTCTTCTTCGCACTTGACTTGCATTGCGTGGCTGGTTACAAACAAGCCCTCTACCGGATAACCTCTTAGTGGGCGGTTAGCTCAGCGGTAGAGCACTTGCTCGACACGCAAGGGGTCACAGGTTCAATCCCTGTACCGCCCACCATTTTCCTCTTCAACAACATTCACCCTCATTCGTGAATAACCGCGAAAGCCTTGACTTTCAAGGACCTTAATTTCATTATTAACCATATCAAACCGCTATTGACCGCCTACAGACAGGGGTAACAGGGGGTAACCAGCGGGGGTAATGGCCAAAGGCTGGGGGTAATGAACCATGAAATTGAGCGATATAGCCTGTAAGAATGCCAAACCCAAAGACAGCCAGTACAAGCTGTTTGACGGCGGCGGCCTGTATTTGCTGGTCAGGCCCAGCGGCTCAAAGCTCTGGCAAATGAAATACCGCTTCCTGAATAAGGAAAAGACCCTCTCTATAGGCCAGTACCCCCTTGTATCGCTGGCACAGGCCAGAACCGCGCGCGACGATGCAAAGCGCCTCTTGCTGCAAAACCCGCCTGTAGACCCGATGGCGCACAAAGAAGACAGCAAGCGCCAAGCCATCCGCAATGTCGAAAACACGTTTAAAGCCGTGGCGCTGGAATGGCACAGCCTCAACAAAGACAGGTGGAGCGCCAATTACGCCTACAAAATTGAAAAAGGGCTGGAATTGAACGTATTCCCCCATATCGGCAACCGCCCCATAGCGGAGATAACCCCGCCGGAGCTTTTGAAAGATTGCCTGAAAAAGATTGAGAAACGCGGCTCGCTGAACATTGCCGGACGCACCCGCCAGATATGCGGCCTTGTTTTCCGCTATGGTATCCAGACAGGCAAATGCGAATGGAATCCCGCCGAGAATCTCAGGGGCGCATTGAAGACCCGCAAGACAGAGCATTTCAGGGCGCTGGATATAAAGGACGTGCCAGCCTTCCTGAAAGCGCTGGAGCGCAACGAAGCCAGATTGTTTGAACGCACCCGTCGCGCTGTATGGCTTTCCCTGTACACATTCTGCCGCCCCGTCGAAATCCGCAAAGCGCGCTGGGAGGATATAGACTTTGAAGAAGGGCTTTGGGCGATACCGGCGGAGATAATGAAAATGCGCCGTGAGCATATCGTACCGCTATCCCGCCAGGCGCTGGCCGTACTGGAAGAGCAAAGAAAGGAAGTGGAGCAGCTCAACACGCCTTGGGTGTTCCCCTCACAGATACGCCCCAGAGAGCCTATGAGCGATGGCACAGTGAACAAGGCTATCAAACGGCTTGGGTACGGGGAAAACATGGTTGCCCACGGCTTCCGCGCTCTTGCCCGCACAACCATCCGTGAGAAGCTGCATTACGATAGCGAGGTTATCGAGCGCCAGCTTGCGCACAAAGCATCCGGCCCGCTGGGGGAAGCTTATGACCGGACGCAATTCCTGCCGGAGAGAAAACGGATGTTGCAGGACTGGGCGGATTACGTTGACGCGCTGGCCCAGCCGAATGTTGTGAAGGGTGATTTTGGGAAGAGGGCGTGATGGGTGTGAGGAAGGCTAAAGAGGGATGGCTGCCGGATTGGAGAGATAAAAGCCAATACCCAGACCCAAGGAGTACATCAAACAAACAATGGGCATGGGAATTCTTGAGAAGAAACCCAGACTATCAAAAAGATTTTTATAAAAATATAGGGAAAAACGACATCACTTATGAGGTGTTCAATAAACCTGTAATAGGCTTTTTTGAGAAAAAGTATCGAATAAGATAAACGCCTGGACGTAGACGACGTACGCTAACTTGTATGCCTTTTCCTTTGGCTTTGCGTTTTTGCAGGCTTGGTCTGTCAGCTTCATTTGGGGGCCTTTTTAATGGGGGCTTTTCAAAAGGCCCCCAAATTCGCCCTAAAACGCGTCAGACAGAGTCGGACAAACCGGGACAGCCAAAGACGGATTATGCCACAAAACCCTTGGTTTTCCTAGTATTTTTGGATTGTATTGGATGAGGCTGGAGAATGAATTGGCGTCACAAAATTGATACCCTTCGAACCGAATATCAGGCCGAAATCTTGCTGGCGTGTCAGATTATCCCGTTACCGATCCGTGAACGTCTTGGCCTTGAAAGCATTGCGGCATAAAGGATTTTTATTAAGTTGCACCTCATAGTTGATTATCTGGATGCCAGTTCGAATCCCGGTTTAGGAACCGAACCGAGTAAGATTGATGGTTTTTTCGACCACTACGCGCAGGCGCGCGCGTAAACCCCATGAAGAAAATTTTTAGGAGAAAACCATGGATGAAAGGAAACATGACACATGCGGAGCCAAGACCCGTTCTGGAACGCCATGTCAGCGTAAAGATTTGCTCAAAGGTGGCCGCTGCCGCCTTCACGGCGGCCTGAGCACAGGGCCGAAGACGCTGGAGGGGAAAAGACGTTCAGCACTGAATACAGGCAAGACTTACGAGGAACTACTCAACAATCGCCACTGAAAAATTTCTAGGCGTTGGCCGGGGTACGTTTTGCAAAGTCGATTCGGGCAAAATCACGCTGCGAGAGGGATGCAGGCGCATAAGGCAGAGGGTTGCCCTTCATAATGTCAAATACAGGCAACATCGTACCGGGATAAATATCAATGGCGCGTTTCTGGTCAATCATCCGGCAGATGACGGCAACTTCCTCTAAGAGATAATCCCGAGATAGGCGCAGGAACTCACCTTTTTTGTCTGGCGTGTATGCCAAGTTGAGCCGTTCGCGGCGTTCCCAAAAATTTGAGGCTGTCCGGTCAATCGCTCCGGCGAAATCCTTGTTTTGCTCATAGGTGGCGACAACGCCTTCCATCGCTTTGAAAAAGTCAGGCCATGTCTTCCAACTTTCCCAGCGGCGGACCTCAACACCTTGCAAGGCGGATGCATTGCGCTCAATCCATTCATCGCCAGCCTTGATAGACCGGACATAAGCCTCTGAGCGGTCAATGCCTCTTTCAAACATCATATTGCCGAGTTGGAGCGCGTCGTTGACGCAAACGATAACAGTTTTAAAACGGTTTCTGGCCCAATCTGTCGTTGCTTGAAACTTCGCGCCCTCATGATACTGCTGTCCCACGCTGATATGAAGACGGCAGGCATCATGCGCTTTCCAATCGTCGCCACTTTTAATCTTGATGGCATACAAGCCCGTCTGCGGCGGGTATGTGTCTCTAAAAGCGGTTTGGAGCATTTGTTTCTACCGGGATAGGATATTTCGACCAAATCAGTTCAAAAAGATTGCGCTGTGTGCCTGCCAGTTCGGCATCCGTAATGACCAAAATTCTCTTGGTATCGGTTTTTGTCACCATGGCCACCTTATCGCCATAGACAACGCATACGCGGTTGAGGAAGTTTTCTTGGGGGACGTAGCGGTATTCATGCAATTCGCCCATCAGGTTGGTATTTCCTTCACAGACCAATTGCTTCATACGGATTCCCGAGGATCTCAGAATACGGTATTTCTCAATGACTTTCTGGGGCGAAACACCATCATCGCCGAAAAAGATAAGAAATTCTGGCTTGTCTTTCCCTGCGAGCGTGGCCGCAACGTCATCTAGCAATTTCAGGTAGCAGTCATCCCCTTCGATAAAGCGGATCAGACCAGAGAGGCGGCGAACTGCCCCATCATGAATTTGGACGCCACTTCGTTCCAAAGCCCCAAGAATTGCCGCAACAGTGTCAGGCATAGGCCGACTTCTGCCTGCTTCAATCTCAACAATGGTCGCATGACCAAGCCCAGCCGCAGCAGCCAAATCTTTCTGGGAAAGATCTGCTAACGTTCTGGCGGCTTTGAGTAATCCGGGGTCAATCATGGGTCTATATAACCAGAACTTTATTAAAGGTCCATAACTAATTTATGGCTTAGGCATAAAATATTTATACTTTTAACATTTTCTTAACTTTTATCCGCTAAAACTCCTGATTATTGAAATTATGGCAATTAACTTTTAACGGAACGAAGGAGAGTAAAAATGGATATTCGCGTTGTGGGGCGCAGAATCTCGAAGATATTAACGCCCAAAAGACTAAATCAAGAAATCACGTTCTTTGAGGTCAAAGAACTTTACAATTTGGCCTACGAACAAAAGGCACAGGCACGTAATGCCCTGCGCCAGTTCCGCCAAATAGAGGCAAAGGCTCGCGCCATGGATGAGGCTTACCGCGCCCAGCTGGGTTTGATTGGGAGGGCTGCATAATGACGAGTAATCTCAAACCCGAGGAGCAAGACAGCTACGACAAACGCTTCCAGAATTTTTTATTTAAGATTATCGATGTGGCAAAATTTAAGCCCAAAGAAAAATACATTTATCCGATTATGGACGGTGTTCCTTTTAAGGATTTAGAGGTGGCTTTGGATATGGCGGTCTTAAAGCGCGGCCAGCGAAAAACAAACGATAACAAGAAAGATTAAAAACATTACTCAACACACATTTTAAATCCCCAATATCCCGCCGTCATTTTCCCCAGTGACGGCGGGATTTTTATTCAGCCATACTGCGGTCTTTTTTGAATGGTCTGATTATGAAGTATGCCGCCATTCCGACAAGCCCAAGCCATTCAAATGGCGGCGCTAGTTCAGCCCTATTAATGCTTACCAACAGAATGGCTATAAGGATGCACGATAAATAAAATCCTAGCCCAATGACTTGCGCCTTGGATGACCGTTGTAAAAAAATTTTGCGGAACACAATGATTATCAGCAACGGGATCACCACAAACTCGAACGCCATCGCGGGCCTGCTAAAATCATCGGAAGCGATTTGCAGGAGTTCATATACAATGAACCTGCCTGCCAGAAAAACGCATCCAGTCACCCCCATGGCTGTTAATGCGAAAAGGCCGAACCTGAATATTGGCATCAGCACCTTTACAGTCTTCGGACCAAAATCAATTTTGGCTACTTCTTCCTTTTCTTGTTTCTCAGCCTTCACGCCGCCCTTCACTATATCTATGAAACCTGCAAGAGATGGCATGTAGGCCAGAAGTGCAGAAATCAGGAGGATTCCAAGCCACTGCACTAAAAGAACGGCAATATCAATCCTCGCCCCGTCTGCGGGCGGAGATAGGATAAAACCATAGCCAGCGTTCTGGGTTGCACCCATCACTGAAATGGTAGTGTGGAACGGCGGGAATAACAGCGTTGCAAAAATGCAGAACCCAGCCAGCATGGCTACGTGTTTGAGAGACATCATTTCTGAACGTCCTTCAAATCAATTTGGAAATAGCCAGATTGCTCGCTCACGCTGGCATTAATGGCATCACCGATCATTCCAAGACCGTAAGCGCCCATGACATTGCCGGAACGAGGCGAAATCTCGAAATAGTAGGTCTTTTTGGGCTCTGCCTTAAAGTTAACTGTGAATTGTCCGGGAGCCGTAGGTGTTGAGACGGAAAGGGTATTCTGGCCTTTGGAAACATCATGCACAACACTTCCGCCTCGCCCCAAGCTGGCTATTTTTTCTCCGTTTGACCTGACATCTGCCGCGCCCGCAAGATACAGAAGGCTTGTGTTGCGTGTTACGATGATGCGGGCTTTGTTAGAAGCAATAGGCTCGTCTATCTTTGCCAGATTAACCGAACCCGTTGTGCCGCAGGCGGAAAGCCCAAGAGCGAAAACCAAAATTATAAATTTTTTCATATCCATTTCTCTCAAATAAAAAGTCACCAGAGATGTCCACTCTGGTGACCGGGAGTTAATAAGCCGCTATGAAACGACCGCGACGGCCTTTGAGCCGAGGCTTTGGACATACGCCGCCGCCTCCCGGCCATAGCCGAGAAGCGACGTGATGACGGACACGTCACCGTTCATAGCGGGGTTATTAAGGCCCCAGTCAGTCTAAGAGGACAAACCGTAGGCATCATGCCGTAGACAAACCGATATGACAATATTGGATTAGGATTTCTTGAAACTTAGTATTTGGCCTTATTTATTAATTCAGAAAGCTGACCAAATCCCTATGGATGCCTATCAATGGTGTTGAACAATTTGATATTTTACTTAAAACTCGTCGCTCAAATCAAGGATGTATTGAAATGGTGACTATGCCAGAGATTAAAAAGAAAATAATCAGAAGTACAAAAGAACTGCCAGATTGGTTCGAATTAGAAAAATATAGCGAAGCCAAAAACCTTGATTCTGCGGGTTGGTATGAAATTCTTCTTCAACGCTGGAATAATTTTTTCTGGTTTGAACATGACGGTGTTGAAAAATATAAAAGCGATCAGTACGACGGTAAAAATCCATTTTATATCGCGCTAATGCAATCTAGAAAAAATCCTTTGTCACTATTAACAGATGACAGCCAAATATTTCTAATTGGCGGTGGCCAGCTAGCCGCTTTAAAGTATGATAAAAAAGATTTTTCAACTTTTTCTCATGCGATATCCCCATTAACTATAAGACGTTTATATCAACAGGAGCGGCGCTTAAAGGAAAACAGCCGAAAACGTATTCGAGAATGGATAGATTCTATTTTTGATGACTTCGGAAGTGTTGAAATGACCGATAAATTCAAGATGGAAAGTGAATGGGCAAGATCGTTTATCGATGAACCGATTTTTGAGGCGTTGAAGAGGGAGGGAGAGAATGATTATTTGCAAGAACGAAGCCGAGGTTATGATCTCGTTCAAATCAATCTTACTATACCAGATAAAATTCTTATCAATCAATTCAAAGACTATATTCGTCTAGTTCGTAAAAAATATCCCGATATAAAACCTGCAAAAACATACAAAGCGCCTGACTGTAAAAAATGGGTTGAATATGGTCTTTTGCCCTATCTAGATCTTAAACTTTGGGAAATGGAAAATAATCTTTCGATTCCGTATCGAGTAATGGCCGACGCCATATTGGCTGATGGAAATATGGGCGAAGAAATGATCCGAAAAACGACCCAAAAATTGGCCCGTGAGGTTATTAGCAAAGACTATATTAATTTTCTTGCTACCATCGCAGCACAAGAAATAGCGGAAAAAATTTAAGCAAAAATTTTCCGGAAAAAATAAAAAATTTCCTTTGACTGTTTCCATCACCTAATCCGGCGTATCTCGGATGTATGAACACGCCCGTCAAACGCATAACTACCGCCCTGCAAAACCACGTCGCTCCATCCGGCGCGGATCAGGGCATTGTGTTGAATGACATGGCTAGCCACAACCTTGCAGGCTTTTTCGGGACGTTATTCGAGATCGATCAGCGGCTTCAAGCCGAAAGCCGCCAGCCGAAAGAGCCTCCCCATGAAAATCAGTGAAGTCCAGATCAACCTCATCAAACCCAAAGACGGCCTGATCGGGTTCGCCGCGCTGGTCATTAACGGCGATTTTTACCTTTCTGGCATCGGCGTCCACCGGAAACTGACTGGCGATGGATACCGCCTGACATATCCCACGCGTAAATCCGGCAACCGAGATTTTGAGATATTTCACCCGATTAACAAGAACGCTGGGCAGCATATTGAAGAGGCGATATTCAGCCGTCTGAACGATGTATTGAAAAATTTGGAAAATAGTGATGCTGGATACAGTCGTGCTGACATTGCCTGAAAAAGACTTTCTCATCAAAAATGATGACAGGTTTACGCCTTATGCCGGGTTCCTGAAAAACCCCATGTATGGCGGAAAAAACATGGTCAAATGCGTTTACAATCCCACCAAAGCAGAAAGAAGAAACGGGTATAAACCACGCCTAACTTTGGTAAAAAAGCCATTCACGGAACATGCAAAAGCTGTTTTTCTGCGGATCGAGTTTTCCGCGCCGAAATTACTGTACGGGAACAACTTCGTCGAACTGCGCGGCCACGATGATTTTATGCCTGTCCTGACCGCCCTGCACACCGCGCTGGCCAGCATGGGGATCGAGGTATCACTGGAAACCCTGAAAAACGCCAGCGTATCAGCCATTCATTATTCCAAAAATATTCTGCTGGAACGGGAAATGCCCTGTTTTATGCTGATCCGCGAACTGGAAAAACTTGACCTGTCCGCCAAGCTGGATTTAACCCAGACGGATTTCAGGAACAGCGGCCAGATGGTCAAATACCACGCCAGCACCTATGAAATCGCCTTGTATGACAAGGTGAAAGACCTGCAACAGGCACGCACCTACGGCGACAAGCGCAGTGCGGAAATCGACAATGCCTATCAGGCCGACTTGCTGAACACCTTGAAACTGCCCGAAGTCCTACGATTTGAAATCCGGCTAAAATCCCGGAAGCTGAAACCCTTAATGCAAAAGATCAGCCACACCGGGTCGCTGACCTTTCAAAACCTGTTCAGCGCCAGCCTGTCCCGCGCCATCCTGCTGCATTTCTGGAACCAGATTACGGATGGACTTTACCTGCTGAACCTGAACGCCGATGACCCCGCCGCCCTGATTGCCCGGATCAAGACGGCATACCCCAAAAAACGCCAGACCAGCGTTATGCAGTTGATCGGGTTCGCGCACACGGCGGAAAAGCTGGGCATAAGGGGCGCAAAGTTGCATCTGGGCCTGAATAACCAGAACTTTTACCGCTTGAAAAAAGACCTAAAAGCCTTGGATGGAACCCATACAACCCCTCGCTTTTCTGTATTAAAAGCGGTAAAAGAACAGATCACCGAATTTATCCCGCTGGTTGCGGATGACATCGTAGAAAAAAATCTATTGAAAGCTGTATAGGCCAAAATGAATTTATCGGATTATGTTCAAGATGTATCAAAACGCTTCGCCCAAGGAAACGCCCGCGAGCATACCTATCGCGGCACGTTGCAAAACCTGCTGGAAGACACCATTCCGAATATTCAGGCCACAAACGAACCCGCCCGCATTAAATGCGGTGCGCCTGATTACGTCCTGACTCGTAAAAATATCCCCGTTGGCTATATCGAAGCCAAGGACATCGGCGTTGACCTGAATAAAACCGAAAAAGACGAACAGCTTTCCCGTTATCTGGACTCACTGGAAAACCTGATTTTGACGGATTATCTGGAATTTCGCTTTTTCAGGAACAAGCAAAAGGTGGAAACCATCCGCATTGCCGAGATTGACGGTAAAACCATCCGCCCCCTGCCGGAAAATTTCGACCGTCTGAAAACCATGCTGATCGACTTTGCCGCCTTCCAAGGCCAGACGATCAAATCCGCCAAAAAACTGGCCGAGATGATGGCGGGCAAGGCGAAAATGATGCGTGATGTGTTCAAGGCCACGCTGGAAGCCGAAGACGACAGCACCCTGAAAGACCAGATGAGGGCTTTTAAAGCCATTCTGATGCACGATCTGGACGCGGCGCAATTTGCCGATATATACGCGCAGACCATCACATACGGCCTGTTCACCGCCCGCCTGCATGATGACACGCCCGACAGTTTCAGCCGTGGTGAAGCCCTGACTCTGATCCCCGCCAGCAACCCATTTCTGCGCGACTTGTTCACTTATGTAGCAAGCGCACAGCTTGACCACCGCGCAGTCTGGATCGTGGATGCGTTGTGCGAGGTTTACCGCGCCACCGACCTGAAAGCGATTTTAAAGGATTTTGGAACCGCCACAGGCCAGAACGACCCGATCCTGCATTTCTATGAAACCTTCCTTGGCGCGTATGACAAGAACCTGCGTAAAGCGCGGGGCGTCTGGTACACGCCGGAACCCGTGGTGCAATTCATTGTCCGCGCCATTGATGATGTACTGAAAGACCATTTCGGCCTGCAAAGCGGCCTAGCCACCACCGATAAGATAGACATCGAAGTGGAAAGCGACCGTATCAACAAGCGCACCGGAAAGCGCGAGATGGACAAAAAACAAGTCCATAAAGTGCAAATGCTTGACGTCGCCACAGGTACAGGCACATTCCTTGCCGAAGCCGTAAAGCAGATTTACACCCGTTTTAAGGGGCAGGAAGGGTTATGGAGCCGCTATGTCGATGACCATCTTTTGCCCCGCCTGCATGGTTTTGAATTGCTGATGGCGTCCTATGCTATGTGCCATATGAAACTGGATATGCTGTTACAGGAAACGGGATACAAACCCCTTAATCCGAACAAGCCGCCGCGTGTGAGCGTTTACCTGACAAACAGCCTTGAAGAACATCACCCCGATGCGGATACCCTGTTTGCATCATTTCTATCAAAAGAAGCCAACGCCGCCAGCCGCATCAAGCGTGATATGCCGATCATGGTGGCCTTTGGCAACCCGCCTTATTCCGTAAGCAGTACGAACAAAGGCGCATGGATTCAAAACCTGATTGCCGATTACAAAAAGAACCTGAACGAAAGAAAAATAAATCTGGATGATGATTATATTAAATTCATCCGATACGCCGAGCATTATATTGAACGCACAGGCTACGGCATTGTCGCCATGATTACCAATAACAGCTTTCTGGATGGCGTAACCCACCGCCAGATGCGGAAACACCTTCTGGAAACATTCGACACGATTTATATTTATGACCTTCATGGGAGCGCAAAGAAAAAGGAAACCGCCCCAGACGGATCAAAGGATGAAAACGTCTTTGATATTCAACAAGGCGTTTCCATTTCCATTTTTGTAAAAACACAGGAAAAAAGCAAAAAACTGGCCGATGTTTACCATGCGGATAGCTTCGGCCTGCGCGAAGACAAATATGACAGATTGGAAAATGAAAACCTGAAAAAAACAGAATTTTCTAAAATCAAATATGAAGAACCCTATTACTTTTTTGTGCCGAAAGATTTTCAGCAGGCAGGAACATATAACCAGTTTTTCTCCATATGCGATCTATTTCCCATCTACACCAGCGGGATAGAAACCCAGCGGGATAGCCTTGCCATTCACTTTGAAACCGCTTCAATACAGAATGTAATAAAAGATATTTCTGAACTAGACACGCGCGATTTCTCACAAAAATACGCGCTTTCCAAGGACGGTAGGGACTGGACTATTGCCGGAGCAAAAAAAGACGTTGGTCAGCCTGACTGTCAAAAAATCAAAAAAATTCTTTATCGCCCCTACGACCTGCGGTGGACTTATTATACAGGGAACTCTAAGGGCTTTGTAGCTTACCCCAGACACAATGTTATGAAACACCTTATGGGCGGCGACAATGTTGCGCTAATAACGTCAAGGATTACAAAAGGCGAGAGTTTTGCACATATATCACTTAGTAAAACTATCGTAGAAAAAATATATCTTTCTGGAAAGACATCAAACAATGCATTTATATTTCCACTTTATATTAAAGATGAATTATCGCCTGAAACTAAAAATTTAAATTTAAATAAAGAGATATATAGCCGTATTAAAAATATTACGGCGGAGATAGGCGCGATAGACTTATTAGATTATATCTGCGCTGTTCTTCATGCGCCTGCATACCGTGAACGCTATGCGGAGTTTCTCAAATCAGACTTCCCGCGCATACCGTATCCGGAGGATAGCAAAACATTCCATGCGCTGGCCAAAAAAGGCGCGGAATTGCGGACATTGCATTTGATGGAAAGCCCCGCGCTGGATAATTTCATCACCACTTATCCGGTGGATGGCGATCATGCGGTGGACAAGCCCGTTTACAGGGACGGCAATGTCTATATCAATGCGGATCAATATTTCGGAAATGTGCCGGAAATTGCGTGGAATTTTTATATCGGCGGCTACCAGCCCGCGCAAAAATGGCTGAAAGACCGCCGTGGCCGCAACCTGTCCATTGATGACATCATGCATTACCAGCGCATAATCATCGCCCTTACCGAAACGGACAAGATTATGAAGGAAATCGACACTATCAAATTTTTGCCGGATGGTGAAGCATGAGTGAGATTACGGGGGCCTTTTCATCGATTGTAAGCGATGCCTTATCAATTATTGCCCCGGGGTTGCCTACGGCAACATTATGTACCGCGATACAAATGTCTACGCATCACCTTCTCCATAAAAGAACGGATGAGGCATTCGAGATATTGCTCGAAGAAACGCGCGATGGCGTTTTTCCCTCAAGAACGCCCGATGATATAAGTAGCGTTTTGGGCATGATGCTACGTTATCAACGAGCAGCAATAGAAGGTTCTGCCAAAGTCAATCTAAGGATAATGGCAAGCATTTTTAAAGGCATTCTGGAACAGGAATGTGTTTACCCCGACAAATTCCAAAGCATGGCCAATAGAATTTCCGACCTTACGGTTGAAGAACTCTGGGTTGTAGCACTCGTGTACAAATACAAGAGGGCTATAGATGAAAAGAGAGAAAGGACAGAACGGGACTTGAGTTTTTCGGAGTGCGATGAGATCGGTGATCAAATTTTTGGGAAAGATTACAAAAATCAGGATAGGGTTTTAGCTTATTGTGCATCTGCAAGCAGAGCGGGGCTAATTATGCCTCAATATGATCAAAATCTATTTAGGTACACCACAACTCATATTATGGATGAGTTGGTTGTTTTATCTGATTTTCAAAAAATTTTAGATAAAGAAAATTAATATGTTGTACGGAACGCATACAAGCACTATATTAGGGATAGGGTTATGATCAGATCTTTTGCCTGTAAAGATACTGAAAAAGTCTGGAACGGCCTGAAAGTACGGGCTTTTCCGGGGGATATGCAAGATCGGGCCTTGCGGAAGCTGCGCCAGCTTGACGCCGCGCAGACCGCAGACGACCTGAAAAATCCGCCCGGCAACCGGCTGGAAGATTTAAAAGGCGACCGCAAAGGCCAGAAAAGCATCCGAGTCAATGACCAGTGGCGTATTTGCTTTGTCTGGAAGAATAATGAAGCCTTTGAAGTTGAAATTGTAGACTACCATTAATTAAACATGACTGGGACCTTATGGTCCGCCTAACTGATAGGAGTAAGTCGCATGACAAAATATCTGAACAACCCGCACCCCGGCGAAATCCTGCAAGAGGAATTTCTGGAACCGCTGGGCTTGTCCCAGAATGCGCTGGCGCAGGCTATCGGCGTTCCGGCCAACCGCATCAATGAAATCATTCGCGGACGGCGCGGCATTACCGCCGACACCGATCTGCGTCTTGCCCGTTTTTTTAAACTGTCCGAAGGCTACTGGCTGCGCCTGCAAAATACCTATGACATGATGGAAGCGCGGCGCGAAGTCGGCAAAGACATCGGCAAGATCAAGCCCTTTATGGCCTATGAAAGCCTTCACGTATAAGAAGGTTTGCTTGGGACGCTGCCGGGGGGATACGTGTACATAAGACGCAAATTAAAACAGAACGCGCTTCCAAGCCGTTTTTATAACTTGTCGGATTATTGCAGTTTGACAATATAAGTTTTATCGAACGAATTGAGGGAAACCATGAAAGCTGTCATTTTAGTCCGCGTATCCAGCAAGGAACAAGAAGACGGCTTTTCATTAGAAGCCCAGCTTGCCAATTTGAAAACTTATGCCCAGCGTAAGGAATTGGATGTTATTCAGGTCTTTCGCATTATCGAGTCATCCACCAAAGGGCAGCGGCCTGAATTTGAACGAATGATCGACTTTATCCGCCAGCAGCCCCAGCGCATCGCCCTGATTGTTGATTGCGTTGACCGTTTGCAGCGCAGCTTTACGCACACGCCGGTTCTGGATGCCCTGATGCGTGAAGACAAGCTGGAAATCCATTTTGTGCGCGAAGGCAACGTTTTAGACAAAGACGCCACCAGCAGCCAAAAGCTGATGTGGAATATGGGCGTTGTCATGGCGCAGTCCTACACCGATCAGCTATCCGATAACGTCAAGCGCAGCGTCAGGCACAAAATCAGCAAGGGCGAGTGCATCTATCAAGCGCCACTGGGCTATCTGAACGCTATAGACGCGGATACCAATCACAATACTGTTATCCTTGATAAGGAACGTGCTTTTCTGGTCAAAAAACTTTTTACCGAATATGCAACTGGCACAGTATCGCTACATGAACTGGCAAGGCTCTCAAAAGTCTGGGGCTTGCGTACGAAAAAGGGCCATCCGGTTAGTCCGCAAACCATTCACAATATGATCCGAAACCCGTTCTATTATGGAATGATGCGGGTTAAGGAACAGCTATACCCCCACGCCTATCCCGCCCTGATCGACAAAGCCCTGTTTGAAGCCTGCGAACGGGTCTACAGCAGGCCGAGCGCCAAAAATGCAGCCCCGGCCACCAGCGACCTTCCCTTTGCCCTCAATGGCCTGATTTCCTGTGCCCTGACAGGCCGCCGGGTATCCTGTGACCTGAAAAAGGGCAAATACGTTTACCTGATCACCCGCGACCCGAAGGATACAACCAAAAAGGTCTGGATACCGGAAAAGGTCGTGATGAATCAGATCAAGGACGTTGTTCATTCCATCACCATCCCGCAGGACGTTCTGGAACCGATGGTCGATTACCTACGCCAGAGCCACGAAACCGAAACCCAGCATTATCAGGACACGGTTGCAGCACTGCAGCAGGAAGCCGCAGACCTGACTAAAAAACTCAGCCGCCTGACCGACTGCCTGCTGGACGGGAGTATTACTAAGGACATCTATGCCCAGAAGCATGATGAACTGCAAAACCGCCGGATGGACATTAACCAGCTTTTGGAAAAGAACACGGCTGGCGATGGACAATTCAAAATCGCCCTGTCTACCTTGCTTTCCCTGTCTTCCCGGATCGGGCCGCTATTTGACGGTTCGACACCGGCTGAAAAACGCCGACTGATAGGGTTTGTATTTACGAACTTGGAAATGGAAGGCTCAAAGCTACGGTTTTCCTTGCGAAAACCCTTCGACCTGTTTGTCGATCTAAGCGATTGTAAAGATTGGCGTCCCGTACGGATTGAGCGATAAACAATCAAACTATTGACATATAAAGCATTATCCGACTTCGAAGAATCTTTATGTCCCATGTTATGCCCCAGTACAAAGTCGGACTAAAATACGGGTCATTTGTAGGGTATTTTAGGCCGAAAAATGCCTTTCAAACACGGTTTTGAACGCAAAACGCTGTTTAAAGCGAATTTACTTTCATGACATTAAGCCGCCTCAACACTAGTCAGTTTTTCTATAATCAAATCGACCGCCGCTTGATTATATATGCAAGGAGTGCCTGATTTTACCTTGCGCGACTTTTCGTATTCATCTGAGTGCTGTTTCGTCCGGAAATTATACGCAGCATACTTTGTGTTTTCTTTAATGCCCTCCGCTTTAATTACCTTACTTACACGATCGCTATTTTCTGCTGGCAGTTTCTTTCTAACTTTGGCCACGACTTCACGCCATGAGAAAGGATAAAGCTTGATTAAGTCTTCTCGCTTTACGGTTACGATCTGCCCAGAGCTTCTAATTTCACCAACAAGTTTTAAAGCAGGTGCACCAGATTTTTCAACAAACTCACCCTCTTTTACAAAGCTCAACTTGGGTAAGAGAGTTTCATCAATGATAAAGCTCCCACTCTTACCATCAACTTCCCCAGTATCCAGGTTCAAGACGGCGGAGTTCTCGATGCCATTAGAAAGAATGTTTTGAAGATGCTTAGTTAAAATGGTTTCGGATAATGTACGAATGCGCTCTTCAATTAGATGCTGCAACTCTGTAGGGCCAATCAAACGATTTTCACCTTGATAACGGTAGTATATATGTCCCTCGGTTGCACTGGCTGCATTATTTTGTTTAATAAACATCACCGGCTTAATCTTAGCAGGATGTACGTACATAATGCCTATGGCCTTGACGCCAAACTCTAAAATGACTGTATCAAAGTCTACACCGCAACTAAGATTTGACCGAATCGCTTGATTTATAACGCGACGATCTAGCTTCTCGAATGCAGAACGATCAATGCCTACGATGTCCCAAGTATTATCTTTAATTCCGAAGGCTATATATCCGCCTTTGTTATTTGAAAAAGCTACGATTGCCTTGATACAGTTATTTATCCAGTGTTGTCCCCCGAAGGTTTCCTTGCACTCGATATGATCTGTCTCTGTAATGTCAAGATTATCAGTTTTCCCTTTAGCCTTTGGGAAAAGTGCCTTTAAGATCTCCTCGCGTAACGGATCAGTATCAATCCTTGTAAACGCAGATGGTTTTTGAGCCTTATCAACGTATGCATTTGCTACATCATCAGATACAGCTTTTATCCCCTTATATCTTGGCTTGTTCGTCTTCACTTCAGAGATACGACCACCGTTTGTTTCTTCGCGTCCCTCTAGCCTTCTCGTTGTGTTAATTAGGCCAAGTACGTCCTGATTTTTGTAATCTCTTGCAAGTAGGTTGCGAGCAATACCTACTTCATCATCTGTGAGCGATCCTTTTCTTTGTTTACGTGGTGTCATTTCAAAACTCCATACGTAACTGGTATCGTTCGATCATAATCATCAAGTATGTGCGCCATTCTAGATCCTTAAAACTTGACATATCCATTACCTCAGAAATATTTTCTAATATCAAAATCCCATAACGATTAAGCCTGTACTTTGCTTGCAAAGATACATGGCCGTATACCTTCTGGCGCTACAAGAACTGGCCACCAGAATTTATATCCTGACCAATTCAAATCTTTCGAACCTTCTTGTTCAAGGAGAATTAAAGCGGGTTTCCGGCGTGCTGGATTACGTAGGATATCCCTCATGCGAACGCCGACAATAGATTCGCCCGTTTTATCGCCAGACGCTTTAGCATCCAACGCACGATTTCGCTCAACATATAAATCGATTTTGCAATGATACTTATTGGCATAAAAACGCAATAAGGCTTTCATTGCGTTCCAATCAAAAGAAGTATCAGCTACAGCCAATGTGGGTTCTAGAATAGAAATAATTTTTTCGGCCGTTTCAAGATCGATTTCTTGTGCAGTTCCTTTCTGAGGCTCTTTGTCAATTAATTTGATTATATCCTTATCTGCAGATCGGACAGCCTTCGCGGTAGTAGTCTCAATGCGCGTGGGTAAATAATATCCGCCCGAACGCATGGTTACGATATCGCTTAATGATAATTTGTTGGGCGCGCAAGGACGCACTCGACCAGTTGGATCTGTTTGAATGAATACGACTCCTTGATCTTGAGATGCCTTGTTCTCAAAAGCTTCACGAAGAGCTGTCTCAAAACTATTAATGGTATACATACGGTCATAAACGGCCGTTGACGTATACAGCCGAGTTACAGCGATATCGGCTCGCGAACGATTTCCGTACATGCGCGAATGTTGCAAAACGGTATCGGCCTGGGTTGTTTGTGGATTGCGGCCATAATAAAAAGAAATCAGATTAGGTATAGTAATGCCTCGATCAAGAATACTTCCGCCAATAAAAATGTTAAATGACGTACGTAAACGAAGCTCTGCATTATCATCCAAGAGAGCAAGAACATCCTTATCGGAATTAACACATTCACGAGCCACCTCGTCTCCTTCAAAGGCCTCCATAAACATTTCGTAGGCGGAGTCAAAGTCCGGCAATGCGCCACCATTCGCTAAAACCGAATTACGAAGATCTTCATAAACTTTTGTAAAAATTTCAGTTAACTGACTGGATTCAGCACCGTGGGCAACAATGGCCTCGAAAATCCACTGAATGACTTGTTCTTGCCAAGCGTGCGCAGCCTTTTGGGTGTCATTATGGATTACCATTGCATATTTTGATCGCTTTTCTCCTGCCTCTCGTTGTTGCCATTGTCGGATACATGCGGATAGGACAAAGGCGACAATGGCGCGCGCAAGACCTGCACAATTAGGGGAAGACAATACGTTTTCTGGCTTAATCTTACGCTTATCCTCGGAACGGAGCGCATTATGTTCATTAGCAGTGACTTCAACAAAAAGATAATCCTCTACAGAGCCAGGAGAACGGAGACCAAAATAAGTATCTCCACCTACATAACCGCTATGCATTGGGAGCAATACGGTGAATGCAGGCTTCATAGGAAGAAATAATGGGTCATCGTTTTGGTCAATGTATTCATCAGGCTGCAAATAAAGCGAGTAAGGGGTTGCCGTAACTTGAAGAAAGGCTGTGGATTGAACTGCGTTACGAAACGCGTCCATCTTTTCAGCAATTTTTCCTTGCTCAATCTGATCAATGCCTTTCCGTTTGACAAAGCGTATGCTTGCAAGATCTGCCTCGTCGTCAATAAGAAGAACATTAGCTTTTGCTAGGATGGGATAGTCCTCTGTAAAAAATCGATTCAATCTTGCTAGGTTATCTACTTGCTTCTTCGCAACTATAATCAGCTTCTTTTTAAGGTCACCTCGAATTAAACGACCGGGGGGAGTCATTATATCAAAAACCAAGATTTCATCATTATCGATCTCTTCGCTGAAATCAGCACTAAGACGGGCAACTGTTTGTGCAGCAAGAGTCTTTGTTCCTTTTGTAAGAACAACAGTTACGTCAAAATTTCGATCAAAGGCGCGGGCAATAACACCGAGAAATGCCCGTGTTTTACCCGATTGAATTCGCCCTAGAAGCATTCCAGGTCTTTGCTCCGATGTTGGGTTGTTTTCAATTTCTTTAACTACTTGCTCTACGCATTGCCGAAGCGCTGGGTCGTCTTTCCTACGTTGCGCGAGCCGCGTATAAAAACCTAATTTGGCTGGTTCATTTGTTCCGGGGAGTAAGCTGTCCAGGGCTTGGCTAAGAATTTTCTCCCGCTCATTTAGATCGGATGTGATTTGCATCTGCAGCCAAAAGCCAGGATTTAATCCAAAATAACGACATAAGCGCAGATCCGTATCCGCTGTAATTTTACGCTTACCTAAAATGATTTCGTTTATGCGGCGTGGCGGCACGTCTAAAGCACGCGCAATAGCATTTTGGCTTAATTTACGGGGCTCCATAAATTCCTCCAAAAGCACTTTCCCTGGGTGGGCTACATTAGACATTTTTATCTCCTATGACGTTATGCGTTATAGAGTGCCATAACGTTACGCGTCATGGCAAGGGGTTTTTAGCCTCCGCGAAATTTTTTTTATTGCATAAAGTCTAAAAGCCCGATTGGAAGCGTCTATTTTTTGTGTAAAAACAAGATATTGGCGTAATTTTTTTACAAAAACATTTGAAAACCCGATAACTTGTCTACGCGCCCATCGAAATGTTCACCCTACGTTCTTGACTGGTGGGCCAAAAAGAATCACACTGCAACTGATCAGGCTTTTACGCTTGAGGAAAATAGGGTTAAAATATTATGCCAAACGCATCAAGAGCTCTAAAAGTTTCTGCCATCCAAAAAACTGATAAGCAGAACGGCATTGGCGCTTTCGATCAAATGCTTGTGAAAAGTATCGTTCGCCCAAAAACAGCTTTGACCGCCATTTCATTATTTTCTGGTGGCGGTGGCTTGGATTTGGGTATGGAAAAAGCTGGTTTTCGAACGTTGGCATGCATAGAGAAAGATTACAATTGCTGCACTACCCTAGCAAGCAACCAGCCCCATTATTTACGACACACTCAAATTATCAACGCTGATGTAGACCATGTTGATCTAAAGCAACTTATGAAAAAATTGCAGCTAAAAGCTGGTGAGTTAGATTTACTTTTTGGCGGCCCGCCTTGCCAGACCTTCAGCCAGATTGGCAAGCAAAGCAGTCTTAATGATGAGCGTGGCGCCTTGCTGTTCGCAATGGTGAACTATGCAAAGGTGCTTCGCCCTAAAGCTGTTGTTATAGAGAATGTAAAAGCGTTGCTTTCAGCAAAAAATTTGGCGGGCAAAAAGGGCGGCGTAGTTGAGGATTTGAAACTTTCTTTAGAAGAACTTGGCTATACTGTCTCTATGCAAGTTTTGAACTCTGCAGATTTTGGGGTAGCTCAAAAAAGGCAGAGACTCTTTATAGTGGCTGTAAAAAATGATGAACCTTTTCATTTCCCATCCTCAAATGGTGAAATTGCCACCGTAGGAAAAGTGCTTACAAAACTACCCAAGCCTGCAGCTAAAGGAACCCTACCGAAATTCCCTAATCATGTGGACGTAACTCCAGCAGGTGATAGGCACAGAATTAGCTATGTTTATGAAGGTGAATATTTAGCAAAAGCCATGCATGCCCCTGCTTCAGTGCGTGGAAAGCTATCAGCAAAAGATACTACAAAATTTCTAAGGCTCGGTCGTGACAAACAAAGTAATACCTTGCGGTGCGGCGAAATATTTTTCCACCCGATAGAAGATCGTTATTTAACGCCGCGCGAATATATGAGGATCCATGGCTTTCCCGATGACTATGTATTGCAGGGGCCAATTCGCGGCAGAAGTGGAAGTGTAAGAGATTTGGATCAACATCGACAAGTTGCTAATTCGGTACCGCCGCCCGTTGCTTATGCCGTAGGAAGTATGTTGATCAAGCAACTTTTTAAATCAAAGAAATCCATTTGAAATGTCTGATATAGAGAATGCCGTTATAAATTTATTTGAAAAGAACGGAGTGGGATATTGCTTTCCATCAGATGAGATATGGATTCACTATAACGGAACGGAACTTACATCTTCTGAAAAGCCAGGACTTATTCGTAAATTGGTAAAAAACGAATATATCGTTGCTACTAATCGCATTACGAGAGCTGTGTCAGGAGCCCGTAAAGGCAGCCCTACAAAAGAATATACGTTTGGGAAGACGGTTTCTCCAGAATCTTTACAGGCAGCTACCGCTAATAGCGCAAAAGAAATTATCGATGGCACAAGAAATTACGATGAAAACTCTTCGCATCCATTAAATGCACTCGAAAATCCACACGGAAAATTTCCATTGGATCAACCACTACAACGTTTAATTCATGGATGTCCGGGGTCAGGCAAAAGTCACCTGTTAGAAGCTGATGCCGCTAATGCTCATTTTGTAATACGTACAGTATTCCACCCAGAAACATCTTATTCGGACTTTGTTGGCTCATTGCGCCCCCAATCAATTTATAAAATGGGGGATGAAGATTTAAAGTTCTCAGGCTCAACTATTGATGTTCCAGGAGAACCGTATGTTCAATATGTTGTTCAAACTGGAGCACTCTTAAAGGCTTATAATTTGGCGTGCGCCTACCCTAACAAATCTGTTGTGCTTATTGTAGAAGAGTTAAGTCGGGCAGTAGCCGCTCACGTTTTTGGGGATACGCTTCAACTTTTAGACAGAATTGAAGATACCACAAGCAGAGAGTTTGGGTATAGCACTTACGAAATAGAGCCTCGTCCTGACATTTCAAATTGGCTAACATCTAACGAAATTTGGCACGATCAAGTTAGCTTGGGTGGGATGCGGTTCCCTCCAAACCTGTACATCTGGGCAACAATGAACAGAGCAGATCAGAACGCTAGACAACTTGATTCAGCTTTTCTTCGTAGATGGGATAAACATTATCTTTCATATTTGGTTGAGGGAAAGAACGATAGCTTTAAAATCCTTTACGGCGGTGCCCCAGTATCCTGGAAAAGAATACGAGAACATATAAATAATAAGCTAAAATCTTTGGAGGGAATTCCTGAAGATAAATTCGTTGGCCCATATATGATTTCTGCAAGAAAACTTGATGATCCCAGAGCTATCTATGAGGACTTATGGGGCTACATATGGAACGACGTTTTAAAAGCTAGATCGCCTCTGTTTTTTGAGGGGATTAAAACCTTTGCAGACTTAGAGGCCGCCTGGGACATGGGTAAAGGATCTCCAATAGGAACTATAGTAGAGTGAACCCAAAAGCTTTACCATCTTCGATTTTATATGAAGGTGCAATTGGTTCATCGGATGATTGGCAACTAAGGCTGAATGTTTCAAAGCAGATTATCGAAGATCTGCAGAGCCAATCAATATTGCGCAAAGTATCAGGAAATTTAGGCCTACGATTGGATTATGTAGGATTAATAAGCTTCAAAGATCAAACATACTTTGCTCTTCCTAAAATATATAATGAAACAGACGATGATATTACAACCAATCTGCAGTCAGTTTTCTCATGTTTGCAGCAGTATTTTTTTAGAAAAAAAGCCAGAAGAATTTCTTTTTCTGAAGCCGGCGAAGGTACATTTTTTGACGATGCAGGAGCGATTCTAGATCTTTTTCTGGCGCTATTAAAATGGACACAAGAGCATGGCTTTTACCAATCTGACAGTAAGGTCCGTTATGATGAATACAGCCATGTAAACTGGCGACAAACTATAAGCGAAAAATTTCCAGTTAATTTTGGCACTTCACTTGTTTATGTTGAACCCATTGGATACAGAGTAAATAAAGATAATAATCAAATCACCGAGCTGCAAGCTTTTGCAATGCTAGATCTTGTTAAGAAGATTGGCCCTCTTTCGGAAATTTGGCTTTCTACTTATGATGAAATAATCCTTTCAGCAAAAAATATTATAATAAACTCTGATCACTATTACGGAGATAGGGCATCAATAAGCAACGCAATTGATGAATTAATATTTTCGTCTAATAAGGATTTCGATAGAGAACTGTTAGATCTATTGGCTGCATGGATTGATCTAGATTATAAGGCGAGCAATCTGCAATTGTACGGAACCAACGCGTTTCATTTTGTATGGGAAGATATGTGCGTTTCTTTTTTCCAGCGCCACTCTGAACTTAAACAGCATTCCAAATTTGCCAGTCAACCTGTATTGATATCGGGAGAGACATTTGCCCAAATTGGGCCGCAAAGGCCCGATATTTTATTCGAAATCGAGGAGAGCATTTGGATCGCTGATGCGAAGTGGTACGATTTTGATAAGGGTGACAGGCCTCCTTTGCATGACATTGTAAAGCAAATGACGTATCAAACTACGATTCTGCCTGATAAAAAAACAGGACAAAATTTATTTTTGCTTCCAGGAGTTGGAGGAGAAAAATGTGTAGATGGCGGCTATATAGAAATGCAATACATGGAAAGACGAGATCCGCGGTTTCCTAAAATTAAAATAATTAGAATTAATTGGGAGAATGCATTAGAAATTTATCTTGATACCTCCCCTGCAGAATGGTGGGAGGAATTTATTGAGGTCGCATATTCTTAGGCTGATACGTCATGAATATGTATTATTCGGCACTTAAATTTAGTTTTTGAAAGCTCTGCTAGTTCACTAGGAAGCAGGCTTTTCTATGTGTCACGCCTACAACCTAATGAATCTAGAGACCTAAGAGCCGTTCATCTGTATTTACCCATCACTATTGCAGGGTAGTATGAAAATATATCTTATCAAATAAAGACTAGGTGCCTTTTGGAAGGGCGCTCAAGCTAAGTCGGTTCACAATTAATAATCATCTTAAAAACATTTGCTAACAAAAGTTGGTCAAGAAATTATAATTTTCATATTATTTTTCAACTTTATGTATCTTATTGTGACGTCGTACATGGGGTTGTCGTTGGTCGATTAAGCCCTTGCTTCTGATTCCGCTTTCCAAATTTTAGGGCCTTCCACGCCCCTGAAAACGCCCGCAAAAGGCGTTTTACGCGTTCCCATTCCCATACAAACGGTATAAATTGTTTCCAGATCGGTCACATAGCCGATCCGGGGCGTTAGAACCCCTCCATAGCGGCCTCTAAGCATCAGGCCGTTAAACGCGATGCCTTCTCGACTTATGGTCGGGGAGGCGGCGAAATATAATAGCGCTTAGCGTGAACACGCTGCGCCGTTCTATGGACGGTTACAAACTCCCCGGCTGCCAGAGAGATCTGGCGGCCGTTTTGGTTTGAACGCTCGATGAAACATTAGGGGGAAGATCATGGATCATCTTACGGCAGTCATCATTGCAAAAATTGTATTGGGGTCTCTTGCATATGGCTTAATCTGGCATCATGCCTCAATTATAAAAGCCTTAAAATCGACTGTGAAGGCATTAAGAAACTGCTCATTATCAGACATACTGGAATTTTTGAAATTGGTATTCATAAAAATTCCTGGTTCCATTATAGCAGTTGCACTGGTCTTACTTATTATTGCTCTGCCCTTTATCTTCACAGGCCCAGTCGGTGGTATGATTATATGGGCATGTATTGTAATAATATGGACTTGTATCGTAGTAGTTGGGCGCTTCGCATGAATGTAGTCTCTCATTGAATATCAATCGAAATTGTCTGATCTTTTCTATTCTGTAATTGGATACATTTCGTAATCATAGCGTCTTATAGCGAATTTTATAGGGCGGTAGGGCGTCGCCTAGGGGGTCTCTTATTCCACGTAATCGAGCTTTGGTTCGCGTCACATTTTTTAGAAAATAACTACGTAAAATAAATAAAGGGGGAGAATTTCTAATTAATAATCTAATGATAATTTTTTTGAAAAATTTTTTTTCCAATTATTAATTAGAAATTCTCCCCCTTTATTTGAAAACAATACGTTTTATGGATGTGACAAGAATATTGACGACTTTGCTACAATCCCCCTGACATAGGGCTCGCCATTCATGCTACTGATTTCGAAATCAAGGCTCACAAGCTTGCTTAATACCCATTGCTGACGTTGAATGGGGTAGTTTCCGGTGCGTTCACAATATTCTCTAAAGTAAGAATAGAACTCCCTTATGGACTGCCCTAATCCCTCACCACTTTGGCAACAATCATTAATAAAAGTTGGCAAAATATTGGAACGTGTTAGCCACATGTTTTTAGCTTTAATGCAATCTTGAGGCTCTTGAAAATGGCCGCGCCGATTCACACGCTGAAAGCCTTGTATGAAGAGGTTCAGAATGCCTGAAGCTTCATCCTTCCACAAACGATCAGCTATTCCCTTTTCTTGCTCGTGATCCTCATACCTCCGATCAAAAGGAATAACCAAAAGTCTTCTATTCAAACCATGTGTCAAATCGCTAATAAAAGGATAATCGTTGGCAAGCATGATTGGGACCGTCCGGCAAATAAATTGGAATGAGTCCTTAAACTTATGTTCTCCGGTCAAGATTTTTTCCTCACTGATAGTTTTTAGGAAGCCATCGTCAAGACGAGTATTCGTTCCAACATCGTCCTCATAGAACATCAGCTTTCCGTCCAGAGCACCGATTTTAAACTTATCGCCTTTCACTTCATTGATCCGTCCAGCCATCACCGCGTCATCCCCTAAAATTCGACATATAATGCTTACAAGGGTACTTTTCCCGTTCGCTCCGCTTCCATGTAGTAAAACGACGGTAGGTATTTTTCTGGATGGCTGACAAGTATAGCCCGCGAATTCTAGGAAATTTCGAACCATATCTTTCGGATCGGTACTTTTGGAAAATATATCCAAAAGCATCTGGTCGAATTGGGGGCACGTTGCGGAAGGGTCGTAATCCACTTTAAGACAATGTCGCAAATAATTATCAGCGCGATGCGGTCTGAAAGAGACTTCAGCATTGTCTCCAAACCATACCCCCCCATTCTGGCAATTTATAACAAGTGGGACATCCTTACTTTTTGCTCTGAGTGGATCAAGCCTTTCATATGATATACCTTCTAGAAGATTTAAAGACGCAGTGACTAGTGTAGACAGTCCTGTCGAAATGCCAGCCTCTGCCTTGTACTCTCTAGCTATTTCTGTAACATCCTTCTTAACATGATCATCAGGTATTGCCTTCCAATGTAGGCCGTTAAACATCCAATATCTTTTATCAGATGAACGAAGAACGCGAGGATTCCCTGCAGAACTAGATGTGTATGATGATACTATAGTATCAGGCCAATCTGTAGGTAGATACGACACAGATTCTTGAACGACTTCCTCAAAAAGTGCTTTTATGGATTTTTTTGACGTTTTTGTGTTGATCGAAATCTTGTCTAGAAAAAAATTTGCCTCTCCTTCAGATAAGTGAACAAAAGCACGTAAGGCCGTTCTGATTTCATCAGCAGAACTCCTATTGTTTAGCTTTAAAAGAGCACTATCAAGATCAGGGTTTTTCAAACCAAGAAGCAACATAACGCTATCGAGGCTCTTTACCTCAAACTCTTTTTTCAGAGTTGGAATGCCAGGAACCCTACGCCCTTGATCAATAGCATCAAATATTCTCCATGCATTTTTAAAACGTTCATCGGCTTCTTCATCCGAACATTTTTCAGCAAGTTCATACACAAAATTTGCTACATTTTCTGCGCTCCATCCCCCACGGTAAAGCATAGCCGCGATGGTGGCCGATAACCTATTTCTTTTTCCTTCTATATAATAAGGAATAAAAAAATCTATCGCTTTAGACTGATCATCACTATTTACGACGATGCTGTAAATTGGACGCTCAGAGGCTTTCACTTTCAGCTCTTCCGGAATATCCGGGACTTCAACGACGTCGTGATTGCCCACGTAAACGCCACTTCTTTTTAAAAGAGGTTCATCCATATTTTTAAAAATTGGATCGGCCGTGTAGTGCGCCTGAACAGCATTGAAAAGAGTTAAATCCACAGGCCCGCCCTCTGTACGGAAAAACCTTTTCCATTCTTCGTTGGCAACCGCTCTGTTGCAATAGTACCATAAATGGATTGATATAGTTTTTTCACCTGCGTCTACTGGGTAAACACTTTGGCTAGAGCTAAATTTGTAATAGCAACTGACATTCTGAAATGCCTTCGGCAAAGAATTTTGCGCCCATCTGACCATGTCCTCTAAATTTTCATTTGGATCAAAGAAATCTGGACATGGTAGCTTATCAATATCTAACATGACATACGGACGAGTCACCGCGTCAAACGTAGCCCCAGGCTCAAGTGTTTTGCGCCGGACTATTTGAGCCATATTTTCTTTGATTTTTCCCCGGATAATCAACTTGGTAGGCTCATCACGCAGATTTTCTAGTATCTCTGCCAATTCCACAAGATTAGATACGGGCTTCTCTTCGTGGTAGAATAATGTACCAGAGGAGTAAGGCGTCTTTTCAATGCTTCTATCTTCTTTCATATGAAATTTTTTAGTCGCTATCTTACCATTGTCAGCACAAGTTAAAATAGTGATGGAAGATTTTGTATTAGTCATGTTGACCTCCCGTCTGAGGGGCATATGCCTCAAGATTAGAGAGATATCTTTGAAGCTCGCTCTTCAGGATCAGGGTGCGTTTACCCCATTTTTTTGCGGGTAAAACACCCGAATCCAAAGCTTCATATAACTTTGTTTTCCCTATGCCTGTGGCTGCACAAGCCTGTTCAACGGTATAACAAATAGGCGGGGGTGAAGGCTTCATCTGCATTCTCATTTCCTTTCTGCATCATGAGTTTCGTTAGTTGATGCAGCGTATTTGAAATGAAGCCGGTATTGACTTGGCAATCTCCCCTAATTTTAGACGAGATTGCCAAGTTTCTTTATTTTCTTCTGCCTTTTACCAAATTTAAGACATCTGGCTCGGAGTATACTTCGTCATAGATTGCATATGCCGATTTAATTAGGACGCCCAAAAGTGGTTGCCCGTATCTCTTCACGTTTCTCTGCCCCATAACTCTTACAAACCGATTGGATTTATGCCGCTCAACAAGCTTGCCGCTCTGCACATACGAGCCTATTTCGTCATTCGCAAAATCTTCATAAAAATCAAGCGCATCGGTTATTCCAACACAGGGCAGAAGATCGGTTTCAATGACAGACTTTCCTTCCTCATCAAAGGAATGGAAGTCAGTAAAAAAATCCGGATCATAGGATAGAAAAGGCTGATCTAGACCTGAATCCTGATAAAGTTTTTTCAACTTTGTTGTTTGGTTTTTTATATCCTCAAGAAGTTTTTTGCGTTTTTCTCCATTCATTGAAAAATATGGCTTCTCTTCCATTGATGTAGTTACCGCGTTTAGAAAAAAATAAACCCATTCATCATTTAGTGCACCATCATATTTCTTTTCCGCTTTAAAAATGCTTTCCCACATTTCTTCAAGATATCCCTCATTAGCTGAATCAGATTCTGTCAAAACGCACATCATCTTTAATCGATGGTCTTTTTTTGCAGCTAATTCAGCTTTGACTTTGTCAACGTGTGGTAGAAGTTTCATTTATTGGTCTCCTTTTCTGTTACTAATTGAATCTAAATAGTTTGCCCATTCCTGCATCATCACCACGCGTTCATCCAAATACTTGGCGCGGTCATAGGCCTTGTCGATTTGGTTCGCAGGGGCATGTGCTAACTGCCGATCAACCACCTCATGGCGATATTTCAGCTTTTCTTTGATGGTGCTCATAGCCAAAGCTCTGAATCCATGTCCTGTATGCGTGCCGCGGTATCCCATCCTCGCAATAGCGGTGAGAATAGTATTGTTGCTCATGTGATTGCGTGGGTTGCTTCTGCTTGGGAAGATATGCACGCGGTTAGGCGGATTGAGGTCTTTCAACTCACGCAAAAGCGCAATCACTTGATCGCATAGTGGCACCATATGAGGCCTTCCCATTTTCATGCGTTCTGCAGGTATAACCCACATCCTGTTTTCCAGATCGAACTCATCCCATGTGGCTTTGATAAGCTCACTCGTTCTCACAAATGTAAGCATCAATAATTTTACAGCAATAAGAGTTTGAGGAAACAGCCGCGCCTTGTTGCTGTTCAATATATCAAGGAACTCTGGCAGTTCATTCATATCCATAGCGGCGTAGTGTCCACGCTTGAAAGGTTTTAGCGCGCCCTTCAATGCGGTCGTTACATCATGTTCGCAGCGCCCTGTTACGATCGCGAAGCGGAATATCTGCCCGAGATACTGCAAGGCCCTGCGTGCGATCTCATGCGCTCCACGCTTTTCGATGGCGCGAAGGACGGGGAGGAGCATAGGCGCGTTGATGTCCTTCATGGGCATATTGCCCAATTTGGGATAGATGTCCGTTTCCAGCCTGTGCCGAACCGTCCCCGCATGGTTTTTGCTCCATGTGCCGAGGTTGTGTTCGATCCATTCTTCCGCGATCAGCTTGAAGGTGTTGTTCGCGTCCAGAACGCGCTGATACCTCATGCGCTTCTTTTCGAGCCCCGGATCAGTTCCTTCATCGAGCAACCGGCGCGCCTTGAGCCTTTTCTCTCTGGCCATCTGGAGAGAGATTTCAGGATAGACGCCCAAAGCGAGACGCTTCTCCTTTCCGGCATAGTGGTATTTGAAATGCCAGTATTTTGAGCCGTTGGGCATTACGTAAAGATACACGCCGCCGCCATCGGTAATCTTGTATGGCTTCTCTTTCGGCTCGGCGTTTTTACAGGCGATGTTTGTCAGTTTCATCGTGGGGGCATAATCCTTTCTGTCCTGGGGGCATACTCCCCAAAAATGCCCCCAAAAGTTGAGGATGCAGGAGAACGGCCGTGGACGAGAATGATTATGTCGGGTTGCTAACCCCTCGTAAACGTTGGATTTTTTTGAGTTCGTACGAACGATGATGAACGTGGGCGGAAAGTGAAATGGCGTCCCGTACGGGAGTCGAACCCGTGTCGCCTCCGTGAAAGGGAGGTGTCCTAGGCCACTAGACGAACGGGACGCAAGGGAGTAAGCCGTTCAGGCAAGACAGGGGCCTTTCTAAGGCTTGGGTAAATAAAAATCAAGCTTTTCTTTCCCTTAAGCCGTAAACAAAAAATACAATTGTTAAAAATTATTATGAATAATTCAATTATGCCTGTCCAGGCCGTATGACGCGCACCCGGACGCATGTTCAAACCGGCTTTTTTTATGGCTGAAAACCAGTTTTTATGCCCCCAGCCTGCCGCCCCCCCTATATCCCCGCCAGATGCCTCTTTTTATTAGCGCGGGGCCGGGACGCATGAATAGGGGCAGGCCCCGGAGGTGCCCATGCAGGGCTTGGGGTGCCGTACTCTGCATAGAACTCAGTAAAGCAGATGCCGTGAGGCCGCCTTCCCAACACCCGCTGCCCACCAGGCTGGCGGGAGCCACACAGCCACACGGGGCCTAGGCGAACGCGGGGATGATGCTCCCGCGGGGCAACGCGGTTTTTATTTTAACAAAGGAAAGGGTAGAAGAAGCCGATAGATTTTATTCCGCGCTCAGCGCAACCACGGGATCAAGCCGCGCGGCTTTTTTGGCAGGCAGATAGCCGAACAGGAGCCCTGTTGCAACCGCACAGCCGAACGCCATAATCGCAGGCAGGGCGGATAAGGCTATTTTGACGCCGAAAAAAGATAAGGCTGCGCTCATGGCAAAGCCGGCGGCAACCCCCAGAATACCCCCGATCGTGCATACGACCGCGGATTCCGTGTTGAACTGGATCATAATATCTTTCATTCGCGCGCCGGTTGCCATGCGGATACCGATTTCGCGCGTGCGTTCCGTCACGCTGACCAGCATGATGTTCATCACGCCAATCCCGCCGACCAGCAGAGATATGGCCGCGACCATTCCGAGAAGGATGGTCAGCGTGTTCTGTGTCTGGGTCGCCATTTCAAGGAACGAGGCGGTGTTGCGCACGGAAAAATCTTCGGCTCCGTGGCGCTCCCGGATAATCCTTTCAATCTCGCCTTGAGTCCGGTCGATAAGGCCGACATCATCGATCTTCACCGTAATGCTGTTGATAAAGCCCGACCCGAACAGCCGCACCATGCCTGTCGTATAGGGAACATAGGCCGTATCATCCTGATCCCCGCCCCAAGGGGCCGCGCCCTTTGAGCTCATGATGCCGATAATCTGAAAAGGAATATTTCCGGCAAGGATATATTGCCCCAGCGGATCGCTTCCGTCCGGAAAGAACGTCTTGGCCACGCTGGAACCAAGAACGATAACAGCGGCATAGGATTCGACATCATCTTGCGTAAAAAAGACGCCGCGCTCCACGCGCCAGTCACGGGCCAGCGGAAAACCCGCCCCGACGCCTTGTATATTCGTTGAATAATCAATGCTGCCTAAACGCAATGTTTTCCTGCCGCTCCGCTCCGGCACGACGGTCAGGACGTTTGAAACATCTTCCAGCGCTTTCGCATCGTCCGGCGTAAGGCTGGCATTGTCGCCGGAGCTGCGGACGCCCGGCGCGCCGGGGCGGATATTCAACAGATTCGTGCCCATAGAGCTTATCTGCTCCATAACATTTTGCTTGCTGCCGTTACCGACGGCCAGCATCGTAATCACCGCCGCCACGCCGATGACGATGCCGAGCAATGTCAAAGAAGTCCTGAAAATATTTGCCCTCATGGCGCGCAAAGCCGTCGTCACCGCTTCGGCAGGCTCTGTTCCCCCTTTAAAAGAAGCCCCTTCAGCCGCTTCATGCGGAACAGGGCGGGCCTGCATATCCCGCCCGCTATCCCCAATGATCTTTCCATCCTGCATCCTTACAATCCGGCGGGCGTGGGAGGCCACCTGCTCGTCATGGGTAATCAGGATAATCGTCCTTCCTTCGTCATTCAGTTTCTTTAAAAGCTGCATGACTTCGCTGCCGCTATGGCTGTCGAGAGCCCCGGTCGGTTCGTCGGCCAGAATAACGGGCGGATCGTTCATAAGGGCGCGGGCAATGGCCACCCGCTGCTGCTGCCCGCCGGAAAGTTGCGATGGCTTATGCCCGCCGCGATCGCCAAGGCCCAGCTCCTTTAAAAGATGTTTGGCGCGTTCGGCGCGCCTGTTTTTCGGCGTGCCGGCATAAAGAGCGGGGACTTCTATATTTTCCTGCGCGCTCGACATCGCAAGAAGGTTGTAGCGCTGGAAAACAAAGCCGAATGTTTCGCGGCGCAAATGTGCAAGCTCGTCGGATGAAAGGTTTGAAACGGAACGTCCGCCGACTTCGTAAAAGCCGCTCGTCGCCTGATCAAGGCAGCCGATAATGTTCATCATTGTCGATTTGCCCGAGCCGGACTGGCCCATAATAGCGATGAATTCGCCCGGCCAGATGGAAAGATCGACGCTGTCCAGCGCCCGTACGATACTTTCCCCACTTTTATAAAAACGGCAAATATTCCGCAAGGCAATAAGGGGCCGTTCCATTATAAGCGCCCCATCCCCATACGGCGCATCCCTGTGCCGCCACCACCGCCGCCGGTAGAAGGCAGCGCATCCTGCCCCGCCGTAACAATCCTGTCGCCCGCCGCCAGCCCTTCGACGACCTGCGCCTTGCTGCGATCGGAAAGACCGGTAATGATTATTCTCGGCTCCGGCCCCGCATTCCCCAAAAACCGGACTTCATAAGCCGTCCCCGCCGCCGTGTCCTTTTCAGGCACGCGTTTTTGCAAGGCACTCACAGGAATAAGCGGCACATTGTCAGCCCTTCCAAGAACAAAAAACATTTGCGTCGTCATATTCGTCATCAGGCGGCCATCATCATTCGCCGAATCGACAAGAACATTGTAGAGAACGACATCGTTGATTGTGTCCGGCGTCGGCAATATCTGGCGGACGGTTCCATCCCATTTCCTGTTCCTCGACCCAAGCGTCGTGAAATAGACATCCATGCCTTCACTTATCTTCGATATATCCGCCTCCGCCACTTGCGCCTTCGCCGTCATGATGGACAGATTGGCGACTTCTACGATAACGGGCGCCGTCTGGTTGGCGTTGATCGTCTGCCCTTCCTTGACGGACTGGGAAACGACCGTTCCCTCCATCGGTGCATAGATTTTTGTATAGCTCAGATTTGTCCTGTTGCCTTCCAAGGTGGATTCCGCTTTTTCAATTTGCGCCATCAATGATGTGAGCTTTGCCCGCGCGACCGCAAGATCCGTGCGGGAATCTTCCAAGACCTCTTTGCTGATGGCGAAATCCTTGATAAGATTTTGATTGCGGCCATATTTTTGCTCCGCCTGTTTTACCAAAGATTGCTGTTCCGCTTTTTGCGCCTGAAGAACTTTAAGCTCGGCTTCGCTCGCCTTGACCTGCGCCTCATAAACGGCGGGATCTATTTCCGCTATCAAGTCACCGGCTGCGACGCTATCGCCGATCTCCACATGGAGTTTTTTCACAAGGCCCGAAACTTGCGCGCCGACCTCGACATATTCTTTCGGCTCCAGCGTACCTTGCGCCGTGACGACGGATTCAATCGCGCCCGTTTCCACAACATAAATATTTTCCGGCACGTCTTTGGAAGCGGCAAAGAAACGGCCCGCCCCTGAGAACCAGCCCGCCCCCAGCAGCCCCGAAATTATTATGGTTAAAATTATTATTTTTTTCATAGACACCCTCAAAGCTATCCTCCCTCTTAAACGAAAAGATCCGGTAAACTCTTCGCTTATTAAAGGATATTTTAAATGAAATTCCGCTCAAAGGGTGAATTAGGGCTGAATCAGGATGGGAAAATGGCCGGCAAGATATTGCAATATAACAACAGAAGGCTCTGCCGGCGGTTAAAAGCGCTTGATTAAAAACGCCACGTCACCCCAAGAACCGGGCCGCTTAACCGGACATCATAGACATGCCCGTCGTCGCTGTAATCGACATCCATCATTTTATAGCCCGCCGAAACCGCCAAGGAATCAGTTGCAAGATAATTTACCGTAGCAAGTCCAGACCAGGTGGAATCCGATCCCATGCCAAAACCCCCTATATTTGCCTGCGCCTGCAAGGAGAGCCTGTCCGTCACCGGCATGAACCCGCGAACGCCCACAACCGGATCGACCCAGCTGAAACGCTCGCTATAGTTGCGGGACACAGGGCCCGCGCTGACCGTCACATCGTTGGAAATATGCCAAAAGCGCATGCCGGCAAGAACATCAAGTGTGAAACTTTGTGCGTCGTAAACCCGGTAGCCGCCCTGTAAGGCCATCGTGAATTGTTTGCTGTCGATGCTGCCGTTCAGGATGGCGCCCGGCGGCACGGGAGCAGGCAGCGGCGGCAAGGGGCCTATTGTACGGCTCTCAGTCGTATTGACATACATGATATCGCCAGAGAAGACGAAATTATCGTACCGGCCCCATAGGTTGATAAAGCCGCCGAGATTGAGGTCATCCATGACATCCGAAAACGATTTTTCTACGCCGACCGTCGGCGCCCGCTTGAAGGGGGAAATATCGCCCTTCAGGCCCGTCGCCCATATATAGGGCGTAACCTGCAAGACATGGCTGCTCCGTTCCGTCCCCGCATCTGCATTTGTATTTGCATCCGCGGCATATGCAGGCTGCAACGCAAAGATGACCAATATGAAGAAAGTAACGACATATTTCAGCACAATATTCCCCTTAATCATGTCATACGCTCAGCAATCTCAAAGGCAGTTTACCCTCATTTACAAACCCAGAAACTTGAAAGCTTCTGCCGCTTCGAATTGTTCGTTCACGGTGCCGGAAAAGATATTTTTCTGATCGGGGCCAAGCTCCAGTTTTTTGACGGTTCCTGTATCCTGCGAAAAATCGATCTTGTTCAGGTCGACCCAGAAGACGTTGGGCGTCAAGGCGGATTCAAAGAAATATAATTTTTGGGTGTGATCGGAAACCGTACGCCAGCGTGTCGATGATATGTTCGGTTGATCGGGGGTTGTGATGCCGTATGGAACCGATGCATTCCTGATGACGCTGAACACACTGGCAATGGCCTCGGCCGGTTCCCCTTCTTTCGGAATCGCGTTGACATAGAAAGAAGCGCGTACGAAGCGGTCGGCGGCCCTGTTTGTACCGGGCAGCATAACGGTTCCGCCGATCTGTTTCCAGTATTCGTTCAGAGCCTGTTGCTCCTCGAAAACGGGGGAGTTCGTCATGACCTGATACTGCTTCCCATGATGGATAACCTGTTTGCCATCGATATATTCGATAATCGCACTGTCGCCTTGTGCGTCGCTCATGGAAAGGTGCAAGGTTGCGAGCCTGTTCTCTCCCGGAACATTGTCGGTCACGATGGTAAAAGGCTGCCGGGACAATACATCCACGGCTTCTTGAACCGTCGCGAAATTATCGAGGACATATTGCGCCCATGCCGCAATGGACAGGCCGGGCGTCTTGCCGTCATAAGGCGGATAATCGGATTCCACCAGCCACAATATGTTCGCGACCAGGCCGGCCTCATTCATGCCGTCTGTGGTGGCGATGTCATAGCCGGTTGCGATGACCGAGCCGTATTTGGACGTCCATTCCACCGAGTTCGGGCCGGCCGCACCCGATCGTTCCATACCGCGCGGGAATATCCAGAGATTGGTGCCGACATCACTTTTCCAGTCCATAGAACGGGCGGTAATCACGTGATCGCCCGCGCCGAGATAGACAAGACGCGTGCATGCCTCGCTCGTCACAGGCGCCCAGACGATTGCTGTCAGAAGCGTTGCCACACAGGCGGCCCGGAAAAAATGTCGGGTAAATCTCATGAAATATTCCTCGGTTTCTATGGTTATACATCTTTATAGCCAGCTAAATTGCAATTATAGATTGTAATTGATTCCACCGCCGCCACAAGAGATATTATCCATCTGTTCCCAGCTTGGTTTTATGCAATAAACCATCTTATCAGCGACACTAAAAAAGCTCCCTGCAAGTGCAGTTTACGCATATGAATTTGAAAACCATGCGGGGCTTGGGCTTTTGCGCAAAAAAACCGCCAGTCGGGGCGGGTTGTAGAATAAATGGTGGTGCGTCGGGAGGCTATTTCTAAACCTTCAAATACAATCCAACATATTGGAATAGAGTAACAAAAACGAACCACCAAAGTTTGGAAATATTATTGTATTATTCAATTTATAGGGGTTTGTATGTAATCTTCATAACAGCCTCCCATATTAAATCCTTTTGAAGAAATTCTACTTCTGACCCGCTGTTATATGCATCTGTGCGCATTCCATCTGATATAACTCTTGCATTCGTGCCATGCTCATGAACCAGCTTGTTTGCAGCAAGCAATACATCTGCTTTCTTAGGAATTCCATCCGGTGATATGGCACCTTTTTTGATTGCCCTATTTGTAATCTTCTGATCCGTTGTTCCGACTCTAAATTTGAAATGACGGCAATAGGCGGCTAAAAAGTGTTTTTCTTTTTCTAACTCTTTACGCTTTGAAAGAATTATTGCTATTCGCAATGGAAAATATGGGGGGTGAGTCTCGCCATACTCAAACCAGCGATTAAGCCCAAAATTAAATATTGATATTTGTTCCTTTAAATCATTATCTGTTTCTTTGAGGTGCGCTTTAAACTCTTCTTCAGATTGTTTGTACATTTCATGGTCATCTGCCGCTACACCGCGACTAACTCCTTCATCAAGCATTCGATCAATTGCTTTTTTTACAAAACGCTTGTGTCTTTCACCCGCTTCTTCCCTTGAAAGCAGGGGTGTATTCTCAAGTCTTTTAATTAATTGATCAATGGATTCATATTCCGACAACTCTAGTGCAAAGTTCTTTTCATCCTTCTTGTTTTTTCTAAAAAACCACATAGGGATTTTCTTCAATCATAAATAGAATAATGTCTTAAAAAGCAGAGTAGTCATTGCCACATATGTTTGCAAAAGCCGTTCTACATTGCGTTGTCCTTCTCTCCCTTGGCCACTTTTTTGTCCTACTACCCATGGCAAAATTTTTTCAAAAACATGATCGTTTCTGAAGGTATCTAATACCAGCGTTCCTGTATGAGTTTGCCCTTTCACCGAGTGAATTGAACCAAGATGAATGCTAACGGTTCTTTTCCCTGTATTCGCTCTGTAGACATTTAGAACGTCTTGTTCATGCGGCTGTTCAGCTTGTTGTGCTCTAGGGGCAGACCAGGCAAGAAAATCCTGCACTCTTCTGACATCGGTAGTTTCAGGCTGGCACAGGGCAACCGCAATTCTTTCAATGTCAGGCTTAAGCGTTCGCCATATCTCTTCGGTGAGAGGAGTTTTAGAAATAGAAAATTTCTCCAGAAAATTTTGATAAAGATTTAGGCATTTTTTGTTCTCTTGTAGCTTAGAAACAATAGCCCGGTGCTTGTTGCTTCGCCTTTTAATTGAGTCCAGTTCGCCAATTTGGTCTGCCAGCCTAATAAAAGCATTCGCCATAAGAGATATTCCGGCATGGGTATCAGTAGAATTCTTTATTTTTTCTTGCTGTGAGAAAACATACTCTACAAAATTTTTTGGTGACGGTTCTTTGCGTGATGAAGCGGGGTTATATTCTTGCCAGTAATGCCATATCCCTTTGGGAAAATGATTGTGTCCTGCTTGTATCTCTGTTGACTGGTCAGTGTGAACTGCACCAACTGCTGTAAATTTTCCGGACATAAGAATTTCATCAGTAAACTCACTTAATAGATAGCGCGCATATTCAGGCGGCACAATGGAGCGCCCTGCCCTTCAAAATCTTCTGAATGATATCAAAAATGGAAACGTAGACATTATTATCGTTTACAAGATCGACCGCTTGACACGCTCGTTGATGGACTTCGCAAAGCTGGTCGAAGTGTTCGATGAACACGCCGTTACGTTTGTTAGTGTAACCCAAAGCTTTAATACAACGACGAGCATGGGCCGCCTTACCCTCAACGTTCTTTTATCATTTGCGCAATTCGAAAGGGAAGTATCGGCAGAACGCATCCGGGACAAGATTGCTGCAAGTAAGAAGAAGGGTATGTGGATGGGAGGTAATCCGCCGGTCGGCTACGAGATAAAAGACCGAAAACTGGTTGTAAATAAAGACGAGGCTAAATCCGCACTCTTTTTATTCGAGCACTATAAGAATATCGGATGCGTATCGGGATTAAAGAAGGAGCTGGATAGCAACCATGTTCTCAGCAGAAAGCGCAAAACGGCAAAAGGTAATAGTGTTGGTGGTGGATGCTACAGCCGTGGTGCGCTATACGCCATACTTCAAAACCCTATCTATATCGGCAAGATACGGCATAAAGAGAAAATCTATGAAGGCCAGCATAAAGCCATCATTCCGAAAGAACTGTGGAATGAAGTTCAGGAACTTTTAAAGAATGGGGGAAATGCAACGCGCGGAATATCAAAACCGCAACAAACCAATTTATTGAAAGGTATTCTTTTTGATTGCGACGGCACCTGTTACAGTCCTGTCCGCGCCAAGAAGGAAGATAAGAAGGCCTACCGTTATTATATCAGCCAGAACCTTTTGCAATTCCGTGACCATCCCAAAGGCGTCATGGCACGTCTGCCAGCGCACGAGCTTGAACAGACGATCGCGAAAGCTGTACGCAAAGATGTTCTCGATATTCTGGATCTTGATCCGGCGGAAGACTACCGCGTGATTGATCATATCAAAAGCAATTTTCCTGAAAGTGACGAACTCGTAAAATCCTGCGTGCAGAAAATTATGGTCGGACAGGAGGTTCTGACTCTCGAGATCTCGCCGGAACGTCTTCGCAACTTTCTGGAAGAAAAACTGAAACTCACCATCCCCTCGAATATCGAACAGCGGCCACACATCATCTCGATCCCCTTCTCGACCACACGGGCAAATAAAGGAGCTATTATTATGTCTCCTAAAAACACTGATCATGATCCGCTCGATCTTCCACCCCACCAGCTCCGGAACTTGGTTCGCGGCATCGTCTGGCGCGACGAACATTTTGACGGAATGTCGATAGAGGATATTGCCGCACGCGAGGGTCTGTCCAAATCAGGCATCAGAAAGATCATCATGGGCAGTTTCGAGACCCTTATGGCTCTCTAGAAACCGCTCCCCCCAAATTTTTAAAATTCCCTGTTATTTTCCCTGTTAGCAGGGAATTCTGAGGATGCTTTGTGTGCAATATGAAAATATGCTATAATAATGCATGAAGTGGTTGTGGCCCTGATAAGTCACACCGCTATTTTTATTTTGGATTTTTTAAAGGATCAAAAGAATGTCACACAACGAAGATATAAGATTTAAACACAAAGGATTTAATATTAGAGTTTCTCTAGAGGCTTGGGCAGATACAGACATGCTGAACAAGAACAAAAATGAAGCGATACGCATCGCAGATAAGAAACTTGCTGCGGGCGAGATACAAAACAACGAAGTCTTGATTACAACAAAAGACGTAATCGACAGCAAAACTTAAACATTCTGTCATGCGTCTTTTCCAACCGACGAGAAAGTGCCCTGATTTTCCTTCCCGACGCACTCGAAAAAGCAGCGCAGAGAAAAACGGGCATTTAGGAGGATAATCCGGAGTTCTCCAAGTGCGTCCAGAAGCCCCATAAGCAGAAACCCCGCGGAACCGCGGGGTTTTGAGCTACAAATTCTCTTAGTGTCCGAAACCGGAGACTAAATGGTGGTGTATTCGGGTTAATTTGCACAACAAATCTAAAAACGGCAAATATATTGATCTAACATATTAAAATAGAAGAATATTTACTGCGTACCTTTCGGACAAAAATGGCCTTAAAGTGCACAAGAAAAGACTACTTCAGGTCGCCCCAAAGTAGCCTTTTAATTTATCAAAAAGTACGCTTACCGATGCAGATAAATGTGTGTCTTGCGTTTGAAGAACATCGGCCCTGAGATTTGAGTTTGCGTGATCCGCTGCGCTATCTCTGTCAGGCTCTTGTAATAAGATGTCTTATACAAATAGCATGAGGCTAAGCAAAACACCTCGTGCTTTTTACGTTTGTATTCGCGCAGCAGCACAATGCCATGAGGGAGCTTAATTTTATCGCTTTTGGTAGCCATCTGCAAAACCTGACGGGCATACTCAACCGGGTCGTCTTTCTTGATATCCTTTAAGACGACTTCAGGCGTGTAATGCTCAAGATGGATGCGCTGGATGAGTTTAAAGATCAAATCTTCTCTCGTGATGTATTCGGGACACATTTCAAAAAAGCGTCTTTTATATTCGAGCTTAAGCTCCGTCGTAGATGTGAATTGCAGTCTTGCAAATTGGCGCACCATGTACATATCGGCGTGTTCATTCGGTGACTTATTTTCATCAGCCAGAATCAACGGCATAAAGCCGCCCCAGCTGGTCGGAACCTCAATCTGTATGGTATTCGTAGTTGGTCTATCGGCCAATGCCGAGTTTTCGATAATAGAAGTCATATTCGCTTTCCTTTCTTTGTTTAGTTCCCTGCTTAGGAGACAGGATTTATTCAAATCTTCAATTTACCGTTCATAAACAGATAGTTAGCGGTTATCCACTTAAGTATCTGCATATGGCGTTCTTTCTTCTGGTACACGGGCAGAGCCTAAAATTATGATGAGCCATTAAATTTCTCTCCTTCTTTGCTGGTTTGCCGTGAAGAGGGAAAATTACGATGGCGAACCAAATTTTTTTGCTCCCAGTTCTCTGGTAATCGGTTCATCTCCGAAATTACGATGGTGCATCAAAAAAAATTTGCTTCCACTCCACTGGTATGCCGTGGGTCTCCAAAACGACGACGAAAAATAAAAATTTTTTCATCTCAGAATGACTTGTACAAAATCTGGGAAAGATATGACGGAGAGAATCCGTAAAAATTATAAATATGAAGCCCACAATTTTATAAGTTGGCTCTAAAAATGCTTACATTCACACTAATGTTTCGAACTTATCTAACATGACAAAACCCGCGACTGGCGCGGGCTTCAAACAAAATCTTTACAAAATACCTTTGACAAAATCGGTGTATTCTAGCTAATCATTCTAACTTATCAAATGTCATCCAAGATATTGTAATAGAATGATAGATTAACTCTATAGAATTTTAGATATTTAAACGGTATTGGCTTTGTTGTTTGTGCACTCAAGTGATGACTATTTTCTCACTAGAATTAAATCTTTTTGCGCAATTACCCACTTATCCTAAGTAATTAGTTTTGATAATATACTTATACAACAGATGACGTTTGCTTGAAGCACATGATGAAAGTCCGCTACAGGCTGAAACATAAATGTCGCAAATGCGACGGGGTTTTAAATCTCTAACTGCATGCGGTGTTAATCCCGCCAAAAACCCGTTACGGCGGCAATGTCCTCGCTTGTTACAAACGGGCAATGCAATCGCGTGTCGCCAAAATACATATCACCATAGCCCGCCAGTGTTTCAGCCCCTGCGCGACCTAGAATAACCCGCGAATCGTGCGCGGATGGAACGCGCATTGCGATACGTTGCGGAAAGTTAGACTTGATAACGCTTGTTAGCACGTCCGCGCTTGGGCGTTGTGTTGCAAGTATTAGGTGGATTCCCGCTGCACGGGCTTTTTGTGCAATGCGTTGTATTGCCGATTCTAATGCCTTGCGCGTTTTAGCGTCGCTAATCAGATCCGCGTATTCATCAATCATACAAACAATTCGCGGCAGGTCATTACCCGCCATAGCTTGCGCGTTGTATTCGTCAATTGAACGGGCGCCGTACAAACTCATAAGCTTATAACGCGCATCCATTTCAGCGCAAAGCCCCTCAATCGTTTCTAGCGCGGCGGCCGCGTCGGTTATGATAGGTTTGCCGCATAAATGGTATAAATCCTCGTAGTCTTTAAATTCCAGCATTTTAGGGTCAATCAGCACAAGTTGGCACTCATCAGGCGTTTGACGTGCTAGCAGGCTTAGCAGGATACAATTAAGCAATACAGACTTCCCGCTGCCTGTTGTGCCGGCGATCAATAAATGCGGTAAGCGCGTTAAATCCACAATATGCGGTTGGCCGTCTACAGTTTCACCAATGACCACAGGCAAAGCCCCCGGCGCCGATTCCAGCGCCTCAAATAACTTGCGCGGTGTTATTGTTGCGCGGTTGGCGCTGGCTATCTCAATACGGCATACGTTAGTCCCTGGCACGTGTGAAACGGTTGCACTTGTTGCGCCCATGCGCACGGCAATGTCATTTTCAAGCGCTTTGACTTGTGCAAGCTTGGTTGTACCGTCAAGCTGCAAGTCATAAACAGTGACAATAGCGCCCCGGCGCGCGGTTTTAAGCGTCGCACGTGCGCCGAATGTCGCAAGCATGGCCACAAGCCGTTGCCCGTCGCTGCTAGCGTCTTGAAGCCCCTGAGCGGGCGCATGGCTTAATAGGCTTGCGGGCGGCAAATCGCCCCAGTCTATAACAATGGGGTTTGCGGGCGTTGTGGCCTCCACCATTTCACGGGTTATATGCCCCCAGTCGTTTAATTGCGGGACTGGCGGTTGTTTTTTGCGTTTAAAAAACATGGTTAATTCCCCCTAGCGTTTAATTCTAAACTGTTCATTTAAAAGCCTTTTTATGTGTCACTCTCTCAATTCTATTTATATCATCCTCGCTTACACCACACCTATTTGCATAGGAAGCATTAAACGCCACATACTCTAAATTGCGGCCTCAATACTAATGCGCGGAATCCCATCTTTCTTTATCGTTTTGATTGTTGAAAGAGTTAATACTTAGGTCAAGGGGGTAATCACATCTTTTATATTACAGATCAGTTTTTTTTATTTTTTCTGCCCTCTCTAAAGCTGCGTCAATAATAAAACGTGATCGTGACTGACCGCAAATTTGAGCAGCCTTATCAATTCTTGAAACTTCGCCTTGATTAGCAATAACATTAAAGCGAATAGGCGTGGATTTAATCGGAAGCGGAAAAACAAAGGCCATTAACGAAAACGACTTTCCATTCTTAACTTCAGCCTCGCGCAATTTTTTTACTTGAAAATTTTTCTTAAAAATTGGTAGCTCGCCACCGGAATTGAGAATATTAGTAATTGCTTCTTCTAAAGCTTCGTACCCTTTATTCTCTGCATCCCTGATGTTTTTTCCACGCACCTCTAAATCTGCGAAATCAGGAAATTTAATCAGAATTTCGCTTGGATTTTGATAAACATAGCCCCAGATACTAATTCCCCTATTCTGCATTATTGCTTCCTATCATTAAAGATCATTGGTAGATGATCAAAATACACACACATCATATACACACCATAGTGCAGCATACTTATCAGGTGTGCAATAGCTTACTTGCCAACCCTCCTCAAATAAGTCGCATTTTATTTCTCCTAACCGCTTTAATCTACTTGTCTTATCCCCTTTATTCAACTATTTTCAATCCATACACCCATTAAAGGAAAATAGGCCCCACATGGCTGATGATGAGATTTTGACGGTTAAAGAACTGGCCGAGTATCTGAAAATAGCTGAAAAGACAGCTTATCGCTTTGTGTCCGAAGGTAAGATCCCCGCATTCAAAGTCGGCAGTGCATGGCGTTTTCGAAAAGCCGAAATTGATCGCTGGATTGCCGCCCAAGAAAAAACAAGTATCAAAAATGAGGGGGATGCACTGTGAACGCAGTTGAGATCGAAGAAGCCATCTCTCAGCTTGCCGAGCATCCTTTTGATGCGGCGACGTTCCCGTTTGCTTTTTTAGAAGCGTTCGGCAACAAGCCCACGACAATCAAACGCCTAAAAACACCCGCAGGCAATAAAAGCGATATAGACGGCGCAGTCTTACAGCCTAACAACATCCATATCTCCACCTGTGCAACGGGCGAAGTCACGAATACACTCATCAAACTCAAATCCAGCCCTGCCACGACCAAGCAAAAAGCTAAGTTCATTCTAGCAACAGATGGCAATGAGTTTCAGGCTGAAGAAGTTGCCAGCGGCGAAACCGTTGTTTGTGACTATGCCGATTTTCCAAACCATTTCGGCTTTTTCTTGCCGCTGGCTGGGATCAGTACCGTCAAGCAGATTAGCGATAACGCCTTTGATATCCGCGCTACCAGCCGTCTGAACAAGCTCTATATTACGCTGCTGCAGGATAACCCTGAGTGGGGAACTGAAGAACGCCGCCCAGAGATGAACCATTTCATGGCGCGGCTTATCTTCTGCTTTTTCGCCGAGGATACAGGCATCTTCAGCGGCACAAGCCTTTTCACCGGCACAGTAGAAAAGATGAGCGCGAAGGACTCATCCAATACGCATGAAGTAATCAGTGAAATCTTCCGTGCCATGAATACGCACAAAGATCATCGCGCGAATGCCAAACTTCCACGATGGACAGAGGGCTTCCCGTATGTGAATGGTGGCCTGTTCTCTGGCAGTGCAGATGTTCCCATTTTCAGCAAAATTGCTCGTTCTTACTTAATCCATGTCGGCCACCTTGATTGGACAAAAATCAATCCTGATATTTTCGGCTCCATGATCCAGGCCGTTGCAGACGATGCCGAGCGTGGCGCACTGGGCATGCACTACACCAGCGTGCCGAATATTCTAAAGGTTCTGAACCCGCTCTTCCTGGATGATTTGCGCGAACAGTTGGATGCAGCAGATACGCCAATCAAGCTGCTTAATCTGCGGAAGCGTATGGCGCGTATTCGTGTATTTGATCCCGCCTGTGGCTCCGGTAACTTTCTTGTTATTGCATACAAACAAATGCGGGAGATTGAGGCAGAAATCAACAAACGCCGTGGTGAACAAGACCGCCCCAGCGATATACCCCTCACAAATTTCCGTGGGATTGAGCTGCGCGACTTTCCGGCCGAAATTGCACGGCTTGCGCTTATCATCGCGGAATATCAGTGTAACGTCCTGTACCGCGGCCCGGGAGCCGCCTTGGATGTCTTTTTGCCGCTTAAAAAAGAAAACTGGATTACGTGCGGAAATGCGCTGCGGCTTAACTGGCTTTCTATCTGCCCACCTACAGGCATAGCGGTGAAGGTACAAGGCGATGACTTGTTTTCAACACCCCTACAACAGGCGGAGATCGATTTTGAAAACGAAGGGGGCGAAACCTATATTTGCGGTAACCCTCCATATAAGGGGGCACGCAAACAGGAGCCTCAAGAAAAAAGTGACCTTAAGTACGTTTACAAAGAACATCCTGATTATAAGGATGCTGATTACGTGACCGGATGGTTCATTAAGGCTTCAGAATATTGCACACTAACTAAGGCTAAATTTGCGTTGGTAACAACGAGTTCCATTTGTCAAGGTGAGCAAGTCCAGTTTGTATGGCCTAGAATTTGGAAAAAAAATCAGGAAATTTATTTTGCCTATTCTTCTTTTGAATGGAGCAATAATGCCGCTAATAATGCTGGGGTATTTGTAACAATCATCGGTGTTCGGCCCTCTGTTTCTGGAGAAAAATTTATTTTCGATGAGGATCAGAAAAAGAGTGTAGCAAACATATCCCCGTATCTGATTGCAGGAGAAAATATTGTAGTTGAAACAGCAACTACCCCAATCGCTGCCGACTTTCCTAAAATGATAATGGGAAACATGGCAAGAGATGGAGGGAACTTAATTTTATCTCTTGATGACGGGCGGGAATTAATCGCCGCCCATCCCGAAGCGCGACAATTTTTATTGCCTCTTTTAGGGACGAAAGAGATTGTTGGGGGAACACTCCGATTTGCTCTACACCTTCAACAGTCTAATCAAACCATATGGTCTCAAATCCCTGCTATAAAAAAGCGTGTTGAGGCTACCCAGATTTTCCGTCAAAAATCTAAAGCAAAGACAACCAACGGCTACGCTAGTGTTCCATATCGTTTTGCTCAATATTGCCACAAACAAGAAGTAGCTATCGCTCTGCCATCCGTGACACCAGAAGAGCGCTCTTATGTAACACCATTACTTCTCCCAGAAGGGTATATGGTGACCAATCTGGCATATTTAATCTATGGATTTGGCACTGAACTTTTCGCGCTTTTATCTTCTCGAATGCATACGGTTTGGGTTCGTTCGGTCTCTGGAAGGCTTGGTGAAGGAATTCGCTACACCCCAACTGTTAGTTATCATACGTTCCCTATTCCACAGTTAACTGAAAAACAAAGAGCAGACTTAACGTGCTGTGCTGAAGATATTTTGTTAGCGCGGGAGGCGCATTTCCCTGCCACTATCGCCGACCTTTATGACCCAGAGAATATGCCCGAAAACCTCCGCCATGCGCACGAACGCAATGATGAAGTGTTAGAGCGCATATATATTGGTCGACGCTTTAAAAACGATACCGAACGCCTCGAAAAACTTTTCGAGTTATACACAAAAATGACCAACAAAAAGGGGGTAGCATAATGCAAACCAGCACTATGATTTCTCCATCTTCAATGCTGGATATTATTGACCGTATTGAAAAAGCCATATGGGATAAATTTGAAACAAAAAAATATCAAAATGTAAAACGTTACATTTCAAGATGGCATAAAGATTTCTACGATGATCGTGGAAATTACTATGGTAGTAATTTTGAAATAGTTACACAAAAAGATAGTGAAAACATTGATCTACCAGCAACACTAGATACCATGAGTGATGAGTTGTTATTTCAGATTGCTGTGGATTTAAACATTGAAGTCCCTGGACTGGTTTACAGTGTTGCCGAAATAAAAGGTGTTCTTTCACAAAAATATGAAGACGTAGGCCGTACATTTGAAAAAGCGCATGAAAAAATTTATTCTGAACCATCAACCGCTATAATCATGGCAAACTCTGCGCTTGAGCGTATTATCAAAAAAATATGCTCAGATAATTCTATTGATGGATGTAACTCAAAAGATACGCTCTATAAACTTACCTTACATATTCTCAAACAGTTCAATTTCTTCCCAGATAAAAGCCTGAATACGAATATCAGGAACATAGGATCGGGCTTATTAAGCGCATCTCAGGCTATAGAAAATATTCGAAGCAATAATACAGAAGCCCATGGAACAGAGGATGAAGTTATATCTGATCCGCTATATGCGATGCTGGTAGTAAACACCGTAGCAACAGTTGGGCTGTTTCTTCTTAATTATTACGAAAAACATTACAAGCCTGTGTCAGATAACAGCTTAGACGATGAAATACCATTTTGAGGAACAAGCAATGACAGACATTAAATCCATCCCCTCTGTAACCGTCAAATATGCCAGCAATGGTAGTTCAACCACCGCAAATGCGATGGGGATGCGGGTTATGCAAGAGCGCGCCTATGAAAAGCGTGGCGAACAATATCTGCTGATTAAATCTCCGCCGGCATCGGGTAAAAGCCGCGCATTGATGTTTATTGCATTGGATAAGCTGCATAACCAGGGCCTGAAAAAGGCATTGATTGTTGTGCCGGAAAAATCTATCGGCTCCAGCTTTAATGATGAGCCTCTGTCAAAATACGGTTTCTGGGCAGATTGGGTTGTCGCCCCGCAATGGAATCTTTGTAACGCCCCAGGCGATGATAATGGCGGCAAGGTCAAATCGGTAAAAGCCTTTCTTGACAGTCCTGACCGCACGCTGGTTTGTACCCATGCCACTTTCCGCTTTGCGGTGGAACGCTTTGGGATTTCTGCTTTTGACGACTGCCTGATTGCCGTGGATGAATTTCACCACGTGAGTGCAGCGGAAGATAACATTCTGGGTGGGATCATTACCCAGCTGATTACAAGAGATAAAGTGCACATTGTGGCGATGACCGGGTCATATTTCCGTGGTGATGCCATACCTGTGTTGATGCCTGCCGATGAAGCACGCTTTGAAACTGTCACCTACACCTATTATGAGCAGCTCAATGGCTATCAATACTTAAAACGTCTTGATATCGGCTATTACTTTTATTCTGGATCATATATTGACGAGATCGCAGACGTGCTGGATACAGACCTGAAAACTATCCTGCATATCCCCAATGTTAATTCTCGTGAAAGCACCCAGCGCGGCAAAACGACTGAGGTAAGTGAAATCATGGGGACGATGGGTGAATGGAAAGGCAAAGATCCCATCACAGGATTTGATCTTGTTGAACGTCCCGATGGCCGCATTTTGAAAGTTGCTGACCTGGTCGATGATGGCCCAGAGCGGCATTCTAAGGTTCTAACCTCCCTGAAAGATCCAGCGCAAAAAGATAACCGTGACCATGTAGATGTGATTATTGCTCTTGGTATGGCGAAGGAAGGATTTGACTGGATCTGGTGTGAACATGCACTGACCGTTGGATACCGTTCAAGTTTGACTGAAATTATCCAGATCATTGGCCGCGCCACCCGCGATGCAAAAGGAAAGACACAGGCACGCTTTACCAATCTAATCGCGGAGCCAGATGCAAGCTCTGAGGCTGTGACAGATGCGGTGAACGATACACTCAAAGCCATTGCAGCCAGCCTGCTCATGGAGCAGGTGCTTGCGCCCAAATTTAACTTCGTACCTAAAAATCCGCAAAGCGGCCCCGTTGATGGCATGGATTACGGCACGGGTGGTTATGACTCGACCAAGACCAATGTAGGCTTCGACCCTGTCACGGGTGCAGTGCAGATGGAAATCAAAGGCCTTATTGAACCTAAAAGCGCAGAGGCTCAGCGTATTTGCAAAGAAGATCTGAATGAAGTTATTGCCGCCATTGTGCAGGATAAGCCTTCTTTAGAAAAAGGAATTTTTGATACTGAACTTGTACCGGAAGAAATCACCGAGGTGAGGATTGGTAAGATCATCCGCGATAAATACCCCGATTTAAGCGAAGAAGATCAAGAAGCCATACGCCAACGCGCCGTGGCAGCGATCAATATCGTGCAGGAAGCTAAGAAAATCATTTCCGACCCAGCTACGCCTGGCGCGCTCACAACCAGCAACACAGCCCTCATTGATGGGGTGCGCAAATTTGCCATGGATGTACGCGAACTGGATATCGACCTGATCGACCGCATTAACCCATTTGGCGAAGCCTATGCTATCCTTTCTAAAGCCATGAATGAGGATAGCCTGAAACAGGTTGCCGCAGTCATCGCAGGCAAGAAAACAAAGCTCTCCCCTGAAGAAGCGAAAGATTTGGCCACACGTGCCGTGAAGTTCAAAAAGGAACGTGGCCGTCTGCCATCCTTGGATTCTGCAGACCCATGGGAAAAGCGCATGGCCGAAGGTGCGGCAGCTTTTGTACGATACAAGGAAGAAGGACGCTATGAGTGATCTAGACGAACTTTATGATGAATTAAGCGATCTTCACGTTGCAAAAAAAGAAGGTTCTGGCCGCACGGCACGTGAAGAACGAATTATTGCCGGATTTGAAGATATCGAGCGATTCTTTGAACAACACGGGCGTCTTCCCTTACACGGTGAAGATAAAGACATTTTTGAACGCCTTTATGCTGTGCGGCTTGATAAAATTCGCGGATCAGAGGAGTGCCGCCTGCTTCTTTTAGATTTGGATAAGCATGGCCTTTTGGGGGATGCAGCAGCTATCTCAGGGAGCGCAGATAACGAGCTGGATGATGAAACACTTTTGGAAGAGCTGGAAGGCATTATCAAGAGTGATATTACCAATCTGACGCATGTACGCCCTCGTGCCGAAATTAATGCTGCAGAAGAAATAGCCAACCGCACACCATGTAATGATTTTCAGAAATTTAAGCCATTGTTTGATGCGGTATCCGAGGAGATCGCTAAGGGTATACGACAGTCTCTTCAGATAAGAAAAGATGCAGGCTTTCTCAAGTCGCGCATTAAGGTTGGAGACTTTTTCATTCTTTATGGCCAGATGGTATATGTTGCCGAAATCGGCGAGCCTATTAAAGGCTCGAATGAAGCCATGGATGCACGTCTTCGTGTAATCTATTCAAATGGCACAGAAAGCAATCTCCTCTTAGATTCTTTGCGTCGGGGCCTTTATAAGGATGAAGCTAGCCGTATCGTCACCGAACCCTCTGCTGGCCCTCTTTTCTCTGGCGAGTTTGAAGATGGAGACGTTGAAACCGGAACGATCTACGTTTTGCGCAGTGACTCTGACTACCCTTTTATAAAAGAAAATCGTGAATTCATTCATAAAATAGGTGTCACTGGCGGTGATATCAAGAAACGCTTAGGCAATCCAAAAGTTTCCTCCACCTATCTGATGGCAGATGTCGAAATCGTGGCAACCTATGAGCTTTCCAATATCAATCCTGTCAAACTTGAAAACCTCATCCACCGCTTTTTTAAGCCTGCACAGCTGAATATTGAAATTAAAGATCGTTTAGGAAATCCAATTGATCCCCGTGAATGGTTTCTCGTGCCTTTATTCGTAATTGACCAAGCTATTGAGCATATCAAGAATGGCACGATTATAAATTATATATATGACCAGCAGGCAGCCTGCTTGGTGCGGCAGCAAGGACATTGAGCATGAGCACCACACCGAATCCAATTTTTTCCGTATCCGCTAAATACTTGGGGCCAATCTTCTCTCTGGACGGAGATCTTACGAAGCATGCCCAGAACCTGATATTTGCGCGAAATGGTACAGGGAAATCCTTCTTGTCTCGCGCACTCCGCTACCTAGCTTTGAAAAGCCAAGGCAGAGACATCACTGATGCTGCTCGTAACCTTGTTTCAGACGAGTCACCAGACGGCAAGGGAACCTTTTCGTTCTCTCGGGGGACGGTCGCCATGGGAGCATTGCAATTAGAAAAAAACGGAAACAATGTATCTGTAAATATTTTGGATACAATATTTCATGTCTTCTCAGAAGATTTCGTGCACGAAGAACTCAGAGAACGGTCATACGAGATAGATGGAAAGATTGAGAATCAGATTTCTGTCGATAGCGAGAACATCAAGATAAAGGATGCGCAAGAGGCTCTAGAAAAAGTAGTCAGAGATGAGCAGTCAACCGTGTCCGTCCTTCGCGCTAAATACGAGAATGAAAAACTTGCGGAACTCCATCAAAAAGCCAGCATAAACAAACAGCTTAAGGAATACAAGGCTTTGAGCCTTGATATCTTGCTAAGACATTATATCGAAAAGCCAGTTCCACCCGAACAAGCTTTTGCTGAAATTCTCACGGATCTAGACAGCCTCAAGTCCATTCCAGCGGAACCATCATATCCTGACACACTAGATTTAATGAGGAGTGACGATATTGATTTGGGAGAGTTGACTGTATCCCTTCAACGGGTGACTTCTCCGTCAAGCGTTTCCGAAGGCATTAAGAAAAAAATCGATACCCACCACAGCTTTTATGAGATCGGTGCGAAGATTATTCAAGATGATCATTGTTCAACATGCCCGTTCTGCGAACAAGGCATCACGTCTCCTGATCCAAAAGCTGTAATTGATGCTTATATTTCTTATTTTAATGATGAAGAAGAAAAGCATAAAGCGGAACTTCGAGAGTTCTTTCGTAAGTTCAACCAGAAAAATACGGAACTTAAAGAAGCTGAGGCTAAGCTTGCCAAGCAAAAATCACGATATGATACGCTAAAACGTTTTGTTCCGTCTAAAAAAAGCATTGAGATTGATGATGGAGAGACAGAATTCAAGGAGTTGCGAGCAACAATCATTGATATTAAGGAAGCCATTCAGAAAAAGGCTGGCGCACTATCATCCCCGCATCTGCTACCAAGTGGCAACGTGTCCACCAACATCACAAACATCAATAAGGTCATTGAAGATAACAACACAAAAGTCCTAGAACTCAACGAGGCTGTCAAAAAGTCTGATGAAGAACGTAAATTCCTTCAACGCAAAGCTTGTGAGGTATTCGACCGTGGGTTCGCAATAAGTCACTGGCCAGACATCGAATCCTTGAGAAGGATCGAGGACGATATCAAAGATAAGAAGGAAGAACTAAAAGTCCTTGAAAAATCAAACCCGTCAACGAACGCTCGTGATCGTGTTGCTGAAACCTTCGAACTTCTACTCAAAGAGTTTTTTGCTGATAAATACGTCTTTGACAAGGATAAGTTCGCTATCAAGCGTGGTGGCCATGAGATGGCACGCGGTCCTCACCGCACGTTGAGTGATGGAGAGAAAACAGCTATTGCGTTCTGTTACTTTATAGCCTGCGTTCACCGCAGGGTGACATCGAACAGCGATTACAGGAAGTTGTTTTTGATATTTGATGATCCGGTAACTTCGATGTCATATGATTTTGTGTTTGCCATTGCGCAAACACTTAAGAATCTAAGCATTTCGGAAAAAGGTGAGGTTTGGATAAATCCTAGCAAGATTGACGGCAATAATTGTAAACGACCAGAGCTTCTGATTTTGACCCACAGTAGCTATTTCTTTAACATCTCTCGGACAAATCGAGTCATCAAAGAAGATGCTACATTTTCTCTTTCTACTGACGGCACCACACATGAACTGACGCGCCTGACGAATTACGTGGCTCCGTTTGAGCGACAACTTGCGCATGTCTATCATGTTGTAAATGGCAACAATCCAGACTACAGTACTGGTAACGCAATTCGTTCCGTTCTAGAAGCGATTGGACGCTTTTGTAGACCTGATAAGTCGCAGAGCCTAGAAAATTTTATCGCTTATCTTGCAGGTGAAGAGGGATTTAGCATCAAGAGCATAATGGTGAACTCTCTCTGTCACGGAACCTATTATGATGAGATGCCATCACCCGACGATCTTAAATTGGCGTGTAAGGAGACAATCACTGTGGTTGAAAGGTTTGCAGGGGGACAAATTGAAATCATTAAGAGTGCCACCAGCAGAAAGACTCCGTAGTCTCAAAATTTAACTAAAAACTTAATGCATTAATTACAGAGATTTCTGTTGACATGTTTTGAGCTGCAATCTTAACGTTGCATAGTCCTGCACCACCAACGGCCACACAGCACCTTCTGTTGCGGACTCGATTTCAGCCGCTAATTTGTTTTGAAATTCGCGGCTGTATTCCTTGATAGGCGGACATGCCGTGGCAGAGTTAGAATTTGCCCCTGCGCAGGCGGTCAATAAGCTCACCGCGAGTACGGGGAGCATCCAGCGTGGCACGAAGTTGCGCATCTTTTACCTCTATGATTTTCTTGAGTTGATCGTTGCGTTCGGCATTGCGTCCCGCCTGGCGTGCGCCAAGCAGGATGGTCAGCACCGAAAGCCCAGCCACGCCCCATCCGATGAGGCGCAGCACATGACTGGACAACCAGCTTTTAAGAATTGCCAGCATCAGCGCAGCCCTTTCCGATGATCGTCGATACGCGCCCACAGCATGACACCGATGCCAATCAACGTGACGGCCAACAATGCCCATTTCGCAACTTCCAGATATGGCGCGATAGCCAGCAACGCGCTTGTTGCAGGCTCCAGCGTTTCTTGGACCGCTTCAATCGCCCCAGCGCCCATCGTGCCCGCCGTGGCAACCTGACCGCCCTTAACGGTGCGGGAAGCCTGCAGGCTTTGTTGTTTCGGCTCCACGCCCGCCAGCACCAGCGCCTTGGTGATTTCAGCGTCGCTGTACGGTTGCTGGCCGTTTTCATGTTGAATGATGGCTTTCACAATCGGCTGCAAATGCTCGAAACGGTGCATATCCAGCGTTTGTAGCGCAGAAAACCCCGTATTCCGCGCTACAGCCTGAATATACGAGACGGTGTTATTCTCGATGGCTGGCGCCCAGCGCGTGATAATTCCTTCGATTGTGCAAAGGCCGTATTTGTCCTGATAGGTAATCAGCAGCCGTGCCAGTGCGCGAATGCCGTAAATGGCAGATTTGAATGTGAAGAACTCACGGTCGTTCTGCTCTTTGGCTAGACCTTGCCAAGGGTCACCATTACGGCGGATATTTCCAGGATTGTGATTGCGAATACCGCGCGGTTTTTGGGTCGGCATGGTCTTTCTCCTTTGGTTAATAAAAAAACCGCCTCTTGAGGGCGGTTTTTGCTTCTTGTGATTTTATAGCTGGTTGCTATAGTTAATGATTATTAAGAGAGAGTTTTTATGGCATTAAATTTATGTGAAAAAGTAAAAGAGTTTCTGGAAAGTAACCCTGTGCAGCGTTTCACGGCTCGTGAAATTGCAACGTGGGTTTTTGAAACATATCCAGAACAATGCCGTAAGAAACAAACACGCTCTACCGCGACTGTAAATCCGATTGATAATGATCACGCTTTATTACAACAACTTGTTTCTGAAATTGACTCGCAGAGACCACGACTACAAAAGCGTTACCCTCAGATAAAAACAACTGAAGGGAGATCTCGTAAGTATTATTACGATGCAATAATGGATATGGTTTCACCCATTGTGGGCAATGCCGAAAAAGTTAGGCAGTCTATAGGCATTTATCGAGGGATATCAAAACACGCTAAGGAAATAAATAAAGAAAAACAAGGCCATTTCTTTGCTGTGGTGCAGAGTATGGCCATTGATACAATGGTGATGTCAACTTTCAAAATATACGACACAAGCAACAAAAAGTATAAGAAACACACGATACCTGAACTGGTAGACTTCTTAATCGAAAACAAATGTAGTGCCAAAATAAGAAATCCTGATCTTTTGAAGAAGCTGGGAGTTGAATCGCTTGATGATATCAAATCCCAAATTCCCTCAAGTGAGAATAGTAGCTGCTTAAAATCACTGTTTGTTTGGAGAGATAAAGTAGTTGCTCATCAAGAAAATACTTTAAACAACTATGAAGCACAAAATCAGCTAAAAGGTTTTCCTAGCATTGATGAGATAGAAGAAATAAACAATTGGTCATTCAGTTTTTGCGAGCTGTTTGTTGATATATTCAATAATGATACGATGCTAGATACATGCGAGAGAGGCTCAAGTAGGATGGCTACTTTGAATATAATTAGAAAGGTTCTGAGCAAGCCTCTTGATGGCTTTGAAGAAGTTAGAGAATTTTACTCCTAATTGTTTAAATTTGATCTCGTTCAAGCATCCCCAACACCTTCAGGCATTTTCCTTTGGCTTCAAAAATGCCTGCCCATTGTTCGGCTTCAGCGGTATCTGTTTTGGCAAGGATTAAGGTGAATCCTGTAACGCCGCGTTGCTGGGCGGTGATAAAATCTTTTAAATCAAACTCTGCTTTGCGAGCCAGCGTGCAGGCGATTGTGCGGGTGGCGTAGCAGAAAATATCCATCAGAGCGTTGATTTCATTTTCAGTGCATCCGGCGTTTTGAATGTCGTCAATGTGGGCGTTCCAAAATTTCTTGCTCATGGCTTTCTCCTTTGTTGTTGAACACAGTAAACAGTAACGCTTCTATTCGCCGGTTAATCCAGTGAATAAGACGCTTATAAATGGCTATATTTCAGGGTTTTTGATTATATGATTATCGGTGGAATATCCCGCCTTTGGCGGCAATGCCTGCTACCAAAAGAGCCAAAAGCCCGACCGTCACCCAGCGCACCAGCGTTTGCAGGAATGTCCGTTGCATGACTTTGATTGAACCCGCCAGATCACGCAGGGTGCGGATATCGTTGGCGGCATCCTCATCAGCCAAGCCAACTTCTTTCAGGGCTTTGCGTGCGCCACGACAGGCGGCTTGTTCCAGCAGGGTTTCGAATTCTTCGCGCGGGATATTGACCATGTGGCTTTTTACTGTGTCAGAAGTATAAGGTGTATTGTCGCTCATTTACCAATCTTCCTCCTCTTCTTCCTCCATCATTTGTGCCTTGCACATCAGCTGTAATTCCTTGTGCCGGTATTGCGGATCAATGATGGACGTGATGTCGTAAATCATTCTGTCATGCACAATGCGCATAAAGGACTTCATACCCTCGCGATAGCGAATGCGGATGCGCACGGTGGTTTCGGATTGGATGGCTTGCGCGGCGATAAATTCGCGGCCTTGCAATGGCTCGATTGATGCCCAAAGCGTAGCAACCGTAACCCACGTATAGCTAATAGCGCCCGTATTTTGATTTTGTGTCCAAGTATAATTTTGCAGCTCGACACGCTGCCTTAGACGACCGGCTCTCATGGTTAGGCTCTTGGAATACGATAAGGATCAAGCAATGCGTCCGCAAAACTATGGGGAACAATTTGTGATGCTGTTGTGAATGGAAGATTTTCGCGTTGCTCGTAAAGCGCGCCAATGCGCAGTAATATCCACTGCACAATCGAACGTGGTATATCTGCCGCGACCCCGTATCCGCAGATTAATGTCAGGGTTGCGCTATCAGAAACCCGCACACGCGGCGGCCATTTTTTATCAAGCACATAATCTGCACCATCCGAAGCTATGCTTTGCAGGGGAAGAAACCCATCAAGTATAACGCTTTCATCTTTATCCATCTCCAACGCCCATGTTTGCGTGATAAGACGCAAACCCGTTAGATGTTCGGCCTGTTCGCGGGCTGTAACGATAAGGGCTGCTATAAGGTCATCATCCTCTTCCATTTCGGTTTCGACACGCAAATGCAGCTTTGCATCGGCAAGTGTCACCGGCTCGGTGGCCGGTGGTGTAATTAATTGGGCTTTCATTTTATTCCCCATCATCCTGCTGAAGGTATTTAACCGCGCCACCAACATCAATCAGATTGCCATCATGACGAGAGAATGCTAAAAATCCGACCTGTCCTTTTTCGGTGTATTTTGAATCTGTAAGGCGGAACAAGGATACCGCCATAACGTCGCGGATCAGATATTTGGAAAAGTCGCCAAATAAAACGGTTTTTGCTGCCGTTGCCAGAGTGGGCATATGCTGATTGATTGTGTAGCTATACCCTAAAATCGTATCAGGCTCTTTGACGGCGACACCCGGCAACCATAGGGGGCGATTTTGGTCGTCTTTCAGTTTTTTCAATTGTTTGAGCGTGCCGTCATGGAACATAAACCGGCAATTGCCTGATTGGCGATAGGCGGGATCAACGCTGTGTTCCAACTCGATAAGTTCATCAAACGTAATGGCGTCCTCGGCGCTTGCGGTTGCGCCCAAACTTGCTGCCGTTACGATGCCTGTGGGCTGCCCTGTTCCCGTGCCGACTGTAAAATGCTTGTTGGTAATACGGGCAATACGCTGGGCCAAGCGGTCTGTAATATGCGCTTCCAGATCAATGACAGCATCTTGCAAAAGCTCGAACGGCACGGCAACGGATTTCGAGCTGTATTTATAAGCACCTAGCGTTTTAACACCAAAGCTGAAATCTGCGGCAGAAACCGATTGATTTTCACCTACAATTTCACCTTCTTCTGCGGTGGCATTTGTGGTGGGGTAATTAATGGGATTACCGCTGGCTGTCGGCAAAATAGTCGCGACATCGCGCAAACCGCCAAAGGCTTTCATAGCCTCAATTAACTGGCGGGCAACATCAGTCGGAACCAGATAACCACCTTCGGCAGGAACGCTTGTCCCCAGCGTCGCGCGAATGGCCGCCGCTTTACGTGCAACAATCTGCTGTTGCTCATAGGACAAAGCCTCCGTTCCGCCGCGCAGCCATGATACGAAAACAGATTTTTCCTGCTGGAGCTGGTTTGCGGCTTCGTCAGTAGAAAGCCCCTGTTCATCGGCACGTTTTTCAATAGAAGCGCGGTTCTGCGCCTCAAGATCAAATGCTTTTTGTGTGCGTTCAATCTGGGTGTCCAGACGGTCAATATCAGAAACCAGCGCATCATATTGCTTTTGCTGCTCGTCTTTCCATTGATCGCCCTGATGCTGATCGACCAAATTGCGCAAGCTCTTTGCTTTGGCAGAACGCTCTTCACGTAGTTTTTGGATGCTCATTGCTTTTCTCCATAAAAAAATCGCCCGAAGGCGATGGTTGATAATTGCGTATATAGTTCAGTTTGCTTTTTCTATGACCTCAACCCGCCTCAGCCTGTCATACAGGCCATAATCTGTGCGGGTGAAAGCATCAGGCGGATGGACATAGGCCGATACATCCCAGCGCTGTTGCGCTTGTTTTTCTTCTGAAACTGCAAGGCGGTCAACAAAGCGCGCATCAAGCGCCTCTTGGGCTGTAAACCATGTTTCCCTGTCCATCCAATCAGCAATCTGTGCCTTATCATTTCCGGTCTTTTCGTGATAATCGGCCAGAATGCTGGCATCGATTTTTTCCAAGGTGGCGGCCATGTCCAAAAGATCATGACGATTGCCAATAACCAATCCCCATGAATTATGAATCATAAGAAATGCGCCATCGCTCATCTCCACCGCATCGCCCGCCAGCGCAATATAAGAGGCTGCCGATGCCGCCAAGCCATCGATATGAGTAATAATCTGCGCGGGGTGCTGCTTTATGGCCGTTACCATGGCGCGGGCGTCAAACACATCACCACCCGGGGAGTTAATGCGCAAATGTATAACAGGCGCAGATATGGCCGCCAGATCTTTGACAAATTGTGCCGCACCGATCCCGCCCCATGCACTTTCACCAATCACATCATAAAGCCAGATTGTCGCTTCCTGCGCAGCAATATTGGAGCAATATTGTCGCGGATATGTCCTGTTATCCTGCAACAGTTGCTGTATCTTGTTTTTCTGTAACATCTTTGCCCTCTTTCGGTTTTGATAAAATATCTGCGCCTGATAAAGCCGGAAGGTTTTCAAGGCGGCGCACCTCATTTTGTGTCATCCATGCCGGATTTTGCGTACCGCCCAGCGCCTTGGTGTAATATTCCGCCCGTGATTTTGAATCGCCGCGCAAAAGCCCTTCCACATTGAATTCTGAAAAATATCGCTCCGTCCAAAAGCACTTACGGTTAATTTCCTGCTCAATACGATTGAGATGCGGGGCAAGTGTATATTGAACAAAGCCGATGCTTTGCTGCTCAATGCCTGACCCCCAAGAGGTTGATTTATCCGTTTCCCCAATCATATGCGGTGGCACACCAAACGCGCGGGCGATATCGGACACCTGAAAACGGCGCGCTTCGATCAATTGGGAATCCTGTGCCGAAATTGTAAGTTCCTTTAAATCTGTTCCTTCTGTAAGGACAATCGGCAAACTTGTATTATGCGCTCCACCATATTTTTGCGCCCAGATACGGCGTAGATTATCAATTTGCTCTTGGTTCATCTTACCGGCCACTTTTAAAGCAACATCAGGATGCGCGCCGCTGGCAAAAAATCGGGCGCTGAATTCCTCTGCCGCCAGCGCAAGACCGATCGCTTCTTTGGCAGCATGACGAATAACGCTCATACCTCGCAGACCGTTAAAACCAAAACCCGGAATGTGCAAAATGTCGTCCTGATCTCTCCCTACCCATGTGCCAGCATGAGAAAACTCATAACGCAAACGCCCTTCAATTTTGCGAATGGATACAGAACGGCTATCCAAAGGATGTAAGGCCAAAATTTTTCCGCCGCGGCCACGTTCTATTGCTGCAAGGCCATCACCGGCAAGAAGCATTTGCCCCACCATATACTCCCAGAACACAGCGGCAGAGACGTGCGGGCAGGGCTGCTCATTCAAAAGCCACCATAAATCCGGGCGTATGCGTTCCCGCCCGTCTTCCGTTCTTTGATAGATATTGAGCGGCAGGCTGGCTATCGCCCCTGCAATCAAACGAACACAGGCATAAACCGCTGTGACCCGTAGCGCCGATTGTTCCGTCACCGCAACGCCAGAAACCGACGGCATGCCGGAAAGCAGTTCGTAAAGTTCGGCGCTGCCCAGCTCAATTGTATTGTGTGGCTCTATCGCAACAGGGCGTTTTTTGAAAATTGAGAAAAGGCTCATAAAGCAACAAATCCTTGTTCGATAACCCCGCTATCGCCATTTTCGAGCAGGAAACGATTAAGCCCCATCAAGATAGCGATAACGCCATCGATTTTATTTTCAGGGCGTTCCTTGCGCGGGTAGATATTATCCTTCGCGTCACGATGGCAAACCACATTGCTTACCATCCATGTCAAAACAGGATCACCATCAAAGGCAAACTTGCCTTGCAAAACCAGCGCCTCTAATTGCTTCATAGGTTCGGAAAAGTTTAAAACGGTCGGGCGCACTTCAATCATGGGCAAACCTTCTCCCATCATGCGCGTTGAAAATTGCGTGGCCTGAAACGGGTCGAAGGCAACCGCTTTCACATCAAAACGGCGGCTCCAATCCAGCAACTCATCTTCAATCAGTGAAAAATCGGTGACATTGCCCGGTGTGGCCGTTAAGTGGCCTGCATTCATCCAACCCTGATATTGACTATTTGCTGCAGAGAATACGGTTTCTTCAGGCAAAAAATGCCGTACAAAGCTCACCATTCTGCCCTCTTGTTCAAACAGGATAGCCATAGAGGCAATATCAATCTTGCTGGCCAAATCAATCCCGATCCAACATGATTGTCCCTCGAATGCCTCTAGCGGCAAGGCTGTATCCGCGCATTTTTCCCATGCACGAATATCCATCCATGCGGTATCCGTGCTTACCCAGTCATTGCAATGTTTTGTGCGAAAGTTATTTGTCGCCGAGGGTAATTGCATAGCCTTAGCTTGTAACGGCAACACGACTTCCGGCCTGACAGAAATCCCCCAATTGGGATTAGCCTTAATCAAGGCATCTTCCACTGCCCAATCATCCGTATCATCAAGGCCATAGATAATGCCAAACTGGCTCTCATCTTCAACGATATTTGAAAGCACTTTTGTAACGAAGCTGCGCACTTCATAACAAATACCCGCACGGTCAGAACCCGCCGTTGTAATAACCCACAGCAATGAATTATCCCGTTTACCCGTTGCCGTTTCAACAACATCATAAACCGTACGGGTTTTATGAGCGTGCAGCTCATCAATACAGCCAAAATGGATATTGAGGCCATCCAGCGTAGAACCTTCTGCCGACAAGGCTTCAAACTTTGATGCCGTGGCCAGAACATGGATATTATGCGCCCCCACAGTAACGCCATATCGCGCCCGAAATCCTTTTGATTTTCTGGCCATTTGCTGCGCATCACCAAAAACAATGCGTGCCTGATCCCGCGTGGTGGCCAAAGAATAGCACTCTGCACCACCTTCACCATCTGCCGTCAGCATATAAAGCCCTACGGCAGAAGACAGGGTGGATTTCGCATTCCCACGCGGGACTTCAATATAGACACGGCGAAAACGCCGCCTGCCACCTTTATCAACCCACCCGAAAATCGTTGAAAGAATGAAAATCTGCCATGGCTCAAGAATAATCATTTGCCCTGCCAATGGGCCTTTTATATGCGGCAGCAATTCAACAAAGGCACATAAATTATCCGCCGGACGATATTTACGACCTTGTGAGTCCGTTAGGATGGGATTGAAGCGATAGGGCGAATTCTTTCCTTTAAAGCGCTTCAAATCATCCAATTGCCGCTGGCAAGCCTTCTTGACCCATTGGTTTGCAGGCACATACCCCGCTACCACAGATTCAGCATAGCGCTTGGCAATAGCGGTATAGTTTTTCGGCATAGTCTTCTATCCCCCCGCAATCACATTCCAAGGGTCATCTTCTGTTTTCGTATCCTGTTTAATGACCACGCGTGAGCGGGAGGCAGGCGTAAAACCCATCTCCGCCGCCGCCTTCATCATGATTTGCGCTTGCTTGTTTACAATCGCCAGATATGGCGACTGCATAGGAACACCGGTATTGGGTGCTTTAACTAACATCCCTGTACGCGCCAATTTGTCGCTGGCTTCCTGATACAAATCATAAGCCACCACCCATACGGCAAACACGGAAGCATCAACATCTTTTAAAAGCCCCGGCGGCGCAAACTCCACAACATCGCGCCAGATATTCTGTTGACGCTGCGATAGCCATGCAGGTGCAGCCGCCAGATCGGCGCGTGGTTGAGGTTCTTGCTTATTGATTTTTCTTTTTCCGGGGTTACCCGCAACCAGTTTCAGAGCCGTCGGCTTTGGCTTCCTTCCTCTCATGGGCTTGATACCCCCCTATGCCAATTTCGCGGGCACAAAAATTTGACGGGGGGCGCGTACCGCTCGGCCTTAGCCCCAGACTTTGCCTCCCCCGCCTGATATGACAAGGCTAACGGCGCTTTGGATTGCCAAACCCGCCATCCTCGCGTGCCGTTTTACGTGCATGGCACGAGGCACACAGCGCCTGTAAATTACTGCGGTCATTATCCAGCGCATCGCCATTGATATGATCGACAACGCTCGCAGCCTTCACAAGGCCAGCCTGCGCGCACAAAGCGCATAAAGGTTGCTCCTGCAGCACCAGCGCTCTTAACCGTCGCCACCGCCGATCATTGGTCGGCAAAGCGCGTTTCGCCTGCCTTTGCCGAGCGCGAGCCTTGTTATCCCACTGACGCGCGTCACGTTGATGCTTTGCGCAATATCCGGGCACATTCACAACCGCAGGACACCCCGGATGTCGACACGGCGTAGGCGCTGCAAAAGGCATAATCCCTCGCTTTTCCTGATCTGTTCAACTTTACTTCGCGGTGAATAGAAGCGTTCATGACGATGCAACGCCAACAAAAGGAGCATCATCATGGCCACCGCAAAAAAGAAACCCGCATCCAAGAAATCGGCAGCGAAGAAGCCTGCACCAAAGCCGCGCACCATGCCTGCCAAGGTCGTAAAACCCCAACTGGAAGCGGTTCAGGCCGTCACCGAACCGAAGACCAGCAAGAAAGCCCTAATCATTGCGTTGCTGGAACGCCCCGAAGGCGCAACCATCAACGAGATGATGCAGCAGACCAACTGGCAAAGCCACACGGTGCGCGGCTTCCTTTCCATGCTGAAAAAGGCTGGAAAAACCGTCACCAGCGAACGCATCAGCGATGAGCGGCGTTACCGTATCGGGGAAGTGCCCGCCAAGGCGGAAGAAGCCTCAGCGTAAGCGTTCTTTCTCCAACTCATCAAAACCCTGGCCAGTCGCGGCCAGGTTTGCTTTCTTGCCCGTAAACTCCTGCCAGCGCTTGACGATGACATCGGCGTATTTTGGCTCAAGCTCGATTAGGCGGGCGCGGCGTCCGGTTTTCTCGCAAGCGATCATGGTGCTGCCCGAACCGCCGAACGCATCCAATACGATATCCTTGGTCTTGCTGGAATTGTGCAGGGCGCGTTCCACCAGCTCGACCGGCTTCATGGTCGGATGCAAATCGTTTTTCACGGGCTTGTTTACAAACCAGACATCGCTCTGATCCCGCGCTCCGCACCAGAAATGCTCGTGGCCGTTCTTCCAGCCATAGAGGATCGGTTCGTACTGGCGCTGATAATCAGACCGCCCCAGCGTGAAGGTGTTTTTCGCCCAGATGATGAAGGTCGACCATTTGCCGCCGGCTTCCGAAAACGCGCCATGAAGCGTATGCAGCTCCGAGGATGACATGCAAATGTACATCGCCCCTTTGCAGACCATCATCAGATTGGTGCAAACATCATACAAAAACGCTCCAAAATCTGCGCCCAGATTGTCATTTTGAATCGGACGGGATTTGCCGCGCATCTTATCCTTGGCTGAGTTCGCGTAATTGACGTTGTACGGGGGATCGGTAAACACCATGTCGGCCAACTCGTCTCCCAGCAGCGTTTGATAGCTGTCAATCAGCGTGGAATCCCCGCACAGGATTTTATGATCACCACATATCCATAAATCGCCCAGCACGCTGACAGGATTTTCAGGGATTTCCGGTGCAGCATTTTCGTCCGTCAAGCCTTCACTGTCTGCATCACCGTCTAGAAAGGCTTCCAGCTCGTCATCGTTAAAACCCAGCAACGAAAGGTCGAATTCCTCGCCCTCCAGCGCCTGCAATTCCTGCCGCAGCAATTCATCGTTCCAGCCAGCGTTCTCAGCGATTTTGTTATCGGCAATCACCAGCGCACGACGTTGCGCCTCTGACAAATGGCTTAAACGGATGGCAGGAACTTCTTTGATGCCGACCATCCGCGCCGCCATCAAACGCCCATGACCGGCAATAATACCTCCGTCATCTCCAATCAAAATCGGATTGACGAAGCCAAATTCCGTCATCGATCCTGCGATCTGCGCCACCTGATCATCGGAATGGGTGCGGGCGTTATTGACATAGGGGATCAGGTGATCGACAGAAATATATTCGACATTCAGAGCCAGATCTGCGGTCATGTATTTCTCCTTTAATTTTTGGGTGCGCAGTCACAAAAGGGCGGGTGCGCATTTCTGGGTACGCACCTTTGAAAGCCTTTATTTTCTGCTGTTTTTGGGGTCAGGTGCGTAAACTGCGCACCCAGAAAAATAGTCTGTGACTAAAAAAGTCCTGCGCCTTAGCCCGCCGCATAGGGGCCAATCGCCGGAAGTACCTTTTTGCCTTTGCCACTGCACCTCATATGCAAAAAGCCACGCGGTGAGGCGTGGCTTCGAATGCAATGATCGCGATGATAGGTATTAGAATGGCAAAATCTGTTCGCCGTGTCCGCAACAAAAATGTTCGCGAACATTTTATATTTTTCCAAGACCAGTCATTAATCCGCCCATTTCTAGCAGGGGAGTTGCTGTCTTGGTGTTCATACCAACCAGAATATCAACACCGTCCTCGTGACTTTGGATAACAATGCGTCCATCACCACCAACAGGACCGGTGGAGCTAACCATGCCTTCGTATTCAAATCCATGGTTCACAAAAATCTCCTTAACCTCAGAAGCAAAATTGAATGCTTCGGAATCATTCGCAATACAAACGATTCTGAATTTCTTTTTCTCAATCTTATCCAGAAGAGGCATTTGCTCTACAAGGTCTTTTGTTAGCTTCCTTCTGCCGCTCGGAAGGCACTCTTCATTTGACTAATCTCGCGCGATGGTAATTTCAGCTTTTTGGCCAGCTCCTCCCAATTGCGCACAGCATTAATGACATCACCAATAATCTCATTAGCCCGTCCATCATCTATGCGGAATACGGGCGCAACACTGCGGACAAGGTCAAGGCTCTGGCTGTTGTCTTCCTTGGATATATTGAGAGCAAGACCGCTACCCGTCGCAACAGGGTTGATATCGTAGGCTGGGGACAGTACCCAGCCGCTATCGCGCAATAAGAAGCCGTGATTGCGCAAGTGATCATCTGTGTTCGATACGCAAATGTAAAAGACAATGCGCCGCCATAGCTGCTCCAGATCTTTATTAGCCTCAGCGCCGTGCCGCATCAAGAATTCGGCAAGGTCAAGATAGCTAACGCCTGTGTCCCCACCATCGCCATCCTGCTTACCCAGCAACGTCATGGCCGAGGCAAAATGTACACGCTCGCCACTTTCTGTCCGGTCAAAACGCTTGCTCAGGAATGTATCGTATTCACCTGAGAAATTGCGTATATCCGATTGCACGGTTTCAACGCCTGCCGCTTGAGCCAGCTTATAAACCAGATATTCCCACCTGCCGATATTGATTTCATCACGGCGGCTGGGGAACTTTGCAATCCACGGATGACCATGCTCGTCCAGCACGCTAGCTTTCGGGCGTGCGCCGCCAAGAGAACCGCCTGGCGCGATCAGCATTTTCAGCCACTTCATATAATCCTTATCAGTTTCTGCATCCTGGCGTTCCAGCTGCAAGCTGGCGTACTCCAGATCACGCAGCTTCGCCCATGGCGGTGCAGCCATATCAGCCTGATTGTCCAGAAACGGCCCATCTTCGGAAAGGCGGAAACGCAACGCGCCCATCCGGTGACCATCATAAACGCCGAGCAGATAATCGGATTCCATCAATGTATGAATATCGCGGTCTTCGGTTTTAGCTTGCTGTGCCTCGCGCCTTTGCATCAAGACACGCCCCCAACGGTCGGGAGAGGAATCAAGGAAAAGGCCAAAGTTGTCATGTCCATCCCGCGCATATTGCGGGCCAGAAAAAAGGCCAAGGTTAGGATCAAGCACAAGAGCATACGGAGACTTCAGCCAAGCAGGGGCATATTCAAATGAAAAGATTTCTTTCCCGCGCGATGGTGCAGCGTACATCATACCCATAACAACAGGCTCTGCCATGCCCTGCCAATGGGCGCAGACCTGAATTGCTTTTTGTGTTTGGCGTTTGGCGCTCATGATTTTTTCCGTTTCGCTACACGTTCTTTCGTATGTGTAAGATCAGCATCCTGAAGTTTTCTTCCAAGAGGATCATCCTGCCCAATCAGTAATAAGTCCTTTTCAAGCCCCAGGCTAAAGAGGACGCTGGCATACGCGCCCAGCGTTACACCACTGTCACCGTTTTCTACCTTGCGCAGGGTCACACGGTTCATGCCAGATCTCTCGGCCAGCATGACTGTTGTGATCTTGCGGCGCAGACGCGCCAGCTTAATATTCTCACCCAGCGTTTTCAGGATATCCTCCAACGTAGGTGGCAAAGGGGCTGTTTTCCTTGGCATTTTTATTCTCTAATGGTTACTATTAACGGCATTATTTGTATTTATTGTATATAATATTAACCATTGAGTCAATAGAATTGTGCTGTATCTAATTTAGCCACCAATTTCGATTAGAACCCCGCCTGGATCAAAATCGGCACAGTCAAAACACCCATCGCCACGGGGATATGCCTCTCCTTTGCTCATTGCATACACGCTTCATTTCGAGAATATAGCAAGTGAATAAGGCGCCTTTGAATGCGTGGCCGTCAGCGTGGCATTTTCCACTTATCCACAAGGCTTGCTGTTATTTCTTCTATTTCTTTTTTGAGGTTATTTCTTCTTCTATATGGATACGCCACTTTTGGCGCATCTGGATGTGCCAGTTTCGGCGTGTCTAGATGTGCCACTTCTGGCGTATCAAAATGCAGCCTGTGGACAAGTAAGGCTTTATCCAAGACATATTGATTGGATTGCCCGCGCCCACGACGCTGGGTTTCGATAAGTTTGTGGGCTTCTAATTCGGACAAGAAACGCTGGACGGCACGCACAGACATGCCCAGTTCTGCCGCCAGCGTCGGCAGCTTGGGGAAGGCCTTGTTATCCTTGCCCGCATACTGGATCAGCCGCGCGCAGCACAATTTCGCGCCGTGGCTTAAATCCGTACGGCGCAGAATTGTGTTAGGTATTGGGGCAAAAGTGTCTTTGCTCATAGGCGAGCCTGGGCGGCTATTTTGCCCAGCGCACGCTTATAAATCTCCCATGATTTCGTCCGGCCATAGCCGAATTCCATGCAGATCAGCTTCCACGGCACGCGTTCACAGCGCCGCCAGACAAGGCGACGCTCCTCGACCTCCAGCCATTTCAGCCAGACAAATAACACTTCCTCCATCTCAGTAATGTCTTTGGATTGCGGGCGGGTGCGCAGAGGATCAGGCTCCATTTGCAGGATTTCCAGCGGTTCACGAATGATGGTCGGCCATGTGTTGAAATAGCCTTGAATGCGCCGATCAGGCAGCCTGCGCAACGTACGTACCGCATCGCGGATGCGCTGCTCCACCTGTCGCTGTTTAGCGGTGATTGTCATGTCATGTCTCATGAGCGATCCTCCGCCTGTGTTTCTGCCTTGTCCTTTTCAATGGCTTTGAGCTTGATAATGCCCTCAACCCATTGTAATGCGCGGCGGATTTCACGCATATCCTTGAACAAAGAATCACGAATCTCTTGCAGTCGCGTTTCTGTCAAAGCTTTCAGCTGCCCTACGGGCGTATGCTGCACCCATTTGAGAAGCGATGTGTGTTTTTGTGCCTGTTTCATCGATTATCCTTTCCTATGTGATGTGGTCACACAGGACTGGTTTGCTGTCGGATCAGAAAATTACGATGCAGGCTGTAAATTATTTCATGGCCTCCTTGATGTATTTTCGTAACCGTTCAATACGGCTATAAACGGATGAGGGCGCAATCCCCAGCTTTTGAGCCATTTCAGCAACCGAATAGTCCTCTAACATCTGGTAAACATCTTTAATATCTGGCGGCATGGTGGCTACAATTTTGGCAATGTCCATGTTTTGTTCAGTGGCTGTTTGGCTGTACGCAATAAGGGCATCTCCCCAGATGCCCTCGTCACTTGCAATTATATCCGCTAATGTTATGCCATCATCTTCATTACCGATCTTGTGTGATAAGGAAAAGTTTTGCAGGCCTGACCAGCGCTTTTGTCTTTCTGCATCGCGCACGATCATAAGTGCTTTTCGGTTCACCACCGTTTTAATAAAGCTACGCCGATCACCCTTTTGCGGATTAAAATCTGGCATTGAGAGCAGATAATAAAGCATCAATTCCTGCTCCAGATCTTCCAAATCATCCCGCGAAAACATGGGCATGCGAATTAAGGTTCTTGCTTTATAGCCAATAAAAAAAGCGGCGTAGGAATCTACACCGCTGTATTTGTTTTTCGTCATTGTCTTCTTCCGAGGCTATGCCCCGCAAAGAAGAATTTTTCTCAATAATGATACTCGTTTCAGTATGGACGTTACCGCGCAAGAACTATGGCGAGTAGCCATTTATGTTGTGCATATTCCGTCTTTACGGAGCGTCTTTTGAAACCGGAAACCGTTTCCGGCCTTCTCGGAAAAGAGCCTATGAAGTGGACAGAAAACCGCAAGAACGCAGTTTTATCTTAGATAGTGAGATCGATATAACGGCCAGACACGCAATAGTGTGCCTTTACCTTTGGTTCACGCGTCATCACTGATAAAAAAACAGGAAGGCTTTACGGCATAAAAACCTCGTTACAATGATAAGGCTCATCATACTTTCGTATGTCCAATCGCAGATATCCGTTAGAAAAAATGCATCTTTATTTCACTAAGAATCGCACTGGTTTATTCTGTATTTGCAAAAAAGCACTAATGGAGGGGAAAGATGCCTGTCAAAGAAGCAACCAGACGATTAACGCAAAGTATTCATCACAGCAGTGATTGCGCAAACGATATCAAAGCCTGTTCCATACGCAATTTCATGACACGCATTGCCAGTAAATGGAGCATGTTGGTACTGGTTACACTTGCCAATCAACCGCATCGTTTTTTAGAACTACAGCGTGCCATTCCCGACGTATCACATAACATGCTGACGCGCACGTTGAATGCGTTGAAGCGCGATGGCCTTGTCAATCGCCGTGTTTTTGATACGCGCCCGCCCAATGTTGAATATAGCTTGACGCCACTAGGGCAATCCTTACTGATTCCTTTGTCCAATCTTGTTGAATGGGTTGATCAGCATCAGATTTGTATCGACAAAGTGCAAATCCGCTATGATAAACGGCGGGGCAAAGAGAAAAACGCTTAAGCGTTAAAACCGAATTGCCGTTCCTGTTCTGCCCAGATCGGTGAAAAAGATTTGTCGATATCTGTCAGCGAAAAACCTTCCGGCTGCTGTCCATTCAAGATCGCATCAATGATTTTCGGTGATAGCAGCATGATCCGCATCATGCGCTGGAGATAGGATTTATTAATGTTTTCCGCTTCTGCCAATTCGGACATGGATTGATATTTTCCAGTCACAATCATTTTATGCCAGCGATAGGCGCGGCCCAGCGCCTTGAGCAGTTTTTCGTCCTTGCGCACTTCTAAATCAAGCTTTCGCAAATCCTGTCCCTGCGGCCCGACCAACACTTTCTTGCCGCCCCAGCGCCGCAAATTAACGGGAATGCGGATAATTATTTTTTGATCTTCGGCGTGGTATTGCAGGTTCATGCTTCAGCTCCATTTTTGATTTTCTGTTCTACTTCCTGTTGCAATTGAAAAAGAATGTCTTCGATGCCGTTGGCGCGGTATTCAATATCAATGCAATTGCCATGCACCGCGACACGGTCGATCAAAAGATGCGTTATCCGCTTGTGTTCAGCAGGCACAAGAATGTCCCACAAAGCCCCCATGCGTTGCATGATGCTACGCAATTCGTTCTCGCTGTAATTGGGAATATCGGCTTTCACCTTTTTCCAGACATCGACAATGATTTGCGGTTTGGCAAAAATGCTTTGTATCTGGTTCATGACGATTTCTTCGATCTCGCCAGCGGGAATGCGGTTGGTGGGGCAAAGCGCGCAAGATTGCTTGCGATAGGAATTCGCCGCGTAATAATGGTAATTCTTCTTTCCCTTATTCGTATGGGTAGGCGACATTGCGCCGCCACACCTGCCGCAAAACAGAATGCCCTTCAGCAGAGCTTTTGATTTCGCCTGAAAAGTTCGCTTACGTTTGCCCTTACTGTTTTCAGCAAATACTGCCTGTGCGGCGTCAAATTGCGCTTGCGTGATAATCGGCTGATGCAGGCCGGGGAAATATTTTCCCTTATGATGAATTTCGCCAAGCAATATGCGGTTCTTTAGAAATGTACGTAAAGGGTTTTCGGTAAACAGCTTGCCGCCGACCGATTTGCCCGTGCGGCTGGTATAATGTTTGGTGCGATGACCTGTTTCGTTAAGCTCCTTCACCAGCAATGAAAGTGATCCCAGCGCGACAAAGCGATCAAAGATATGATTAACCAGCGCGGCTTCTTTGGGATTGGTAACCAGCTTGCGATCAGTCACATCATAACCCAGCGGCGGCGGACCGCCCATCCACATGCCTTTCATTTTTGAAGCGGCGAATTTATCGCGGATGCGCTCACCGGTGACTTCACGCTCAAACTGCGCAAAGCTGAGCAGGATGTTGAGCGTGAGCCGCCCCATGGAATCCTTGGTATTAAAATGCTGGGTCACGGACACAAAGCTTGTGCCGTGCTTGTCCAGAATCTCAACCAGCTTGGCAAAATCCATCAGGGAACGCGACAAGCGATCAACCTTATAGACAACCACAATATCAATGCGACCGGCTTCGATATCCCCGATCAAACGCTTGAGCGCGGGGCGATCCATATTGCCACCCGAAAACCCACCGTCATCATAAAGATCTGGGATAACCCGCCAGCCTTCGCCGCGCATGGCTTCAACGTATTTTTCACCGGCTTCGCGCTGGGCATCCAGCGTGTTGTAATCCATATCAAGGCCTTCCTCGGTGGATTTACGCGTATAGATGGCGCAGCGCAGGATTTTCTTTTCCTCCATCATGCGCGTGCCTTTCTGGCGCGATGATAGGGGCGTTTCTCTCTATCCTCTTTCTTGCCCAAACCAAAAAAGGCATTACCGTTCCAGCGCGTGCCGGTAATGGCAAACGCCACACCGGACAGGCTTTTATATTTCAGCCCCTGATATTCATATCCATCCGCCAGCACATACACATGATGCTCAACGCCTTTGACCTCGCGCACCAGACGCGTTCCCACCGCCAGACGCCCGATATCGCTGCGCCGTTGCTGCACAGTCTTGCCTTCGGCCAGTGCCTCCAACCGATCAATCGTTGATTTGGTCAACCCGCCATAGGCCAGCTCCTGCATGCGATAGATGATCTGGCTGATCAAATAGGTACGATTATTGCGGGATTGCGGCGGCGTATCAAAATAGCGATCCCATGCTTTCAAAAGCTCTTTGCCCGTCATCGCTTCCAGCGCGGCATATTCTTTGATGATGTCTGTCTTCATTGCTTTGCCCCTTTCTCCGCTCTCACTCTCAAAGGTTTGCGGTTGGGACATGAATGCTTCGAAGCAGAGGGAAGTCCAGTCAAACTTCTCTCATTATTTGGGCTATTTAATTGATTACGCTTGTTATTTTTGTGCTGAATAATCGCGTTCGCCATGAGTGCAATAACCTCGGCATAACGCTCCGACCCTGCCATATCATTCGGATTGCGGCCAATATAATCCATCGAGAAGAACCTCCTTTAAATTTGTTCTTCTCCTCTGGTTTGCCGTTGCTGTGAGGAATTACGATGAGGGGATAAAATTTTTATCGCCTAAATCATTTACAAATGCCTATCAAGTCAGAAAACGCTTATTAATTTCATAAATGGTATTCTGTATTTCCTGTTTACTTTCTGGTTTGAGTTCATATCCCTTTGTAAACAAACCTGTTATTTCATTCTTCTCTTTTCGAGCCTCTTTATCTCTGATATCATTTGTGCTGATTTGTAGAAAGGCGTACTCAGGATATTCAGATTTTAGATAATTAAAATCCTTTGCGTTTTTGTCGAGAATTCCGCACACTTTTTTGTATCCTAGAGCCTTCAATAATTCTACGAAATATCGCATATTTGTTTCGCCGCCAACGCCCCATCCGAAGGTGTATCCATTTATAGGGATTCCTAATTCTTTAGATGCCTTTTCAAAGCATATAACGTCATCTTGTCCTTCCACCAACAGTACACAATCTTCGACAAAAAGTATTTCTTTTGCATTCGTCCCTAGCACGTGAGGGTTCGATGCATTATTCAAAAAGCTTTTTATAATTTTGTGAGATTCTGGTGATATCTCTGCTATGCGAATTTCATCACCCTCTTTATAAAATCTTGCTATCTGTGCTCCGTGTTCTATTGCCTCAAAATCTATGAAATAAGGGGAATGAGTAGCCAAAACTATTTGGGTAGTTTTTGACAGTTTTTTTAAAGCTGCAAAAAGTCGTTTTTGAGCAGATGGATGCAGAGAAACCTCTGGCTCATCTATGATAATAGTATCTGTCGGAGAAGCATCGCATATCGCTTTAGCAATTATCATTAGGTTGATAATACCGTCGCCAACACCTTCACTTCTATGAGATACAGTGTCTATTTCATATTGTATGAAATTTCTATTTTCCTTATTGAAATGCCACTTTAGTTCATAGCCTAAAATACTATTGAGAAATTCGTTATACTTATTCAATTCTTCTGGATTGTTTGTAATATTAAATAGGCTGATGGGAAAATATGTTAATGCTTCAATGTTGCGGCTTTTTTTAGCTAGCGAATGCATCATTTCTTCTCTAGAGATACGTCCACTATCAAACTCATGGTTAAAAAATCTTCTTGATGGTAGGCAGTATATTTTAGGACGACTACTGTCGTCTGGCCACGACATTTCTGTTGAGCTTCCTCCTTGTGAAACGGTTTTAATTGTCGCTGTTAAATTATCCAAGTAGTTAAGCTCAATTTCCACTTTACGTGATGTTTTCTCATTTCTTTGGCTTTCATTTAGTTCCGGACCGCTATACAGGCCAAAGAATTTTAATGATTCTAAGAACGTCGATTTTCCTGAGTTATTTGCCCCAAGTAAAAAAGTTAATCCACTGCCCTCGTTCTTGCCATCTGGTTTTGCGAAAGTTACTTTCTGCTTAGTTGCGAACCCCCTATATCCCGATACACTTAAGCTATTCACTGACATTTTTATAAAACCTTTATCTTAATAGTAAATAATGACCTCTGCGTAGGGACTAACAACATGGGTTAGGCACTACTACTGTCATAAGATAACTATGGTGTTAAAAAAAATAAAACCGAATAAAAAAGTTCGAAACATTGTTCGAACGTATCATTTAAAACTTGCAAACCGTGTTTTGGGGGAATTGTTCTAAATCAAGGCGTTACCATGACCACTAAAAACGCGTTCCGTCGTCATGGGTGGTGAGAGAATGTGAGATATGAGAGAGAATTTTCCCTGTTTTGCCGCTCTAACCGTATTCATGCGAAAGGCGTGCGCCTTGTAAAACCGCGCGGATATTGGGGTTTTCGGGCATGAAAAAACCGCCTCGCAGTTTCATCTTGGGGCGGTTTGGAAAGTAAATGGTGGATGGGGTTGGATTCGAACCAACGTACGCTCGCGCGGGCAGATTTACAGTCTGCTGCCATTAACCACTCGGCCACCCATCCACGGGTGATAAATGCAGACCGGATAAAAAAGAATTTGGCGACAACTGTCAAGTGTGCGATGACATTTTCATGGCAAAACCACCGAAAAAGACCCAAAGCGGGCGAAAAGATACCAAAGCCTCTTCAAATCGCGGGGGGCGGGAAGCGGCGCGTGGTGGAAAACATCATTCAAGCGCGGCAAAAAAACAGGAAAAACCCCGTTTTTCTTCCGGCCCCCATGCGCAAAAAAGTGAAAACACCCAAAAACCGCTAAAGCCGCAAAAACCGCAGCGCGGAACTCCCTCTTCTTCGAGAAACAGGGAAAGAACCGCCTCCGGCTCCCCCGAAAACAAACAGCCGCGCATAAAAGCAGATCTTTTCGGCGCACATGCCGTACGGGAAGCGTGGAAAAACCCGTCCCGTTTCGTTCATGCACTCTATATCACCGAAACGGCCCTTCGGGACTTTGAGGCCGATTTAAAAACCGAAGCAAAGCGCCCAGCCCCGACGATCGTCACCAAGGAAGAGCTGGATCGCGCCTTCCCGGCTGGCACAGTCCATCAAGGCATCGCGCTTGCCGCCCAGCCCCTTGAAGAACGCAATGTGATGGATCTTATTATCCAGGCGGAAAATAAGGAAAAATCCGTCATTGTCATTCTCGATCAGGTCACAGACCCACATAATGTCGGCGCCATCATGCGGTCGGCCTGCGCGTTCGGGGCGGACGGCATCGTCATGCAATCACGGCACGCACCCGAAGCCACCGGCATCCTCGCAAAGACGGCCTGCGGCGCGGTCGAGCATCTTCCCGTGGCCTATGAAACCAATCTTTCGCGGGCCATGGAAAAACTTAAGGAACATCACTATACGATCATCGGCATGGACGAACATGCCGCGCAAGGCTTTAACGACCTGCCCTCTTACGAGCGCGCCGTAATCGTCCTGGGGGCCGAAGGCCCCGGCATGCGCCGCCTTATCCGCGAGCATTGCGATATTCTGGTGACGCTGCCGACGAAGAGGCCAATCAACTCGCTGAATGTTTCCAATGCGGCGGCGGTTGCGCTTTATGCCCTGCTCTCCTAATAAATAAGTAATATCGATTAGTAACAATGACTTAATCTCATTCCTTGCGCCTAAACAGCAATTATGGCAAAATAAAACTCACTTATAAAGAGGCTTGTAGCTATTCTATATTAAAGGGGGATATTTGATGCGTTTGCATTTTCTTATGGGGTTTCTGGCTTTTATAATAGCCGCAACCGGGATTCAACTCGCCCACGCAAATAACATACCGGACAGCAGCGGCTTGCTGCCCTTCAAGGTAAAAACCACCAGTATGAATCTTGCTATCGGGGGGCTTTGGAACGCCTACGCACCTGAAACCATCACATATATGGGCAAAGAGCGTATGTGGATTGGAGGCTGGCGGACACATGCCGAGCAGGGGAACGATCTTATTTATTACAGCGAGCTTAATAAAGGAACCTGGTCGCAGCCCACCCTCGCCTTCAAGCGCGCCGACTATGCCGTCAACGACCCGACCGTAATCCAGCATCCGGTAAACAAGGACTGGCTGTTCATGTATTTTACGGCGCTCCATAAGGTAAACCACAATGTGGAGAATATGACGAGCACCAATATCGTCGGTTTCGCCTCCAGCATCGACGGCGGCAAGACATGGACGGATCACGGTAATGTCATCAACCAGAATAACGGCTACAACACGCACGGCGCATGGGCGCCTGCCGCAATCCTCTCGCCGGATAAAAGGGAGATCTGGGTTTATTACCACACCAACTCACCTTCCAATATCCTTTTGCGCACACGCTTCAACATTAACGGCTGGCAGCAAGTCGGAAAGACACAGCCTGTGCGTTTCTCCGGCGAGGCCCGCCAGAATGGCCGTCTTAACATTGATGTCGCTCATTACGGTAACAGCTTCCACTTGGTCGCCAATGACGGATCGCTGCACGATATCGGTTATTATACCAGCCGCGACGGTCTTAATTTCCTCAGGAGGGGCAATATAACCAACCCGATTATAAAAGGCGGGCCGCACTGGCTTTTGACACCCCATATAAGGGTTGTCAGCGACCGGGTGCTTCAGCTTTATTTCGGCTTCGCACCGAATAACAGCCCCTGTTCAAAATCGTGGCACGGCATCAACTTCCTAATCAATTGCGGCGATTCTATCCACCATTGGACGCTGGAAGTCCAATAAGCGGGCGGGGGCGTCAGCGGCGCCCCCTTACCGCAGTACTAGCAACCGTCACAAGGGCGGTTGCGCTTTTCCCCCAAGCGGCATAGATTGCCGCAATGGTTGACAATGACGAACTCTTCCTGGTGGACGGATCGGGATATATTTTCCGGGCGTATTTTGCCCTGCCCCAAAACCTGACCAATCCGGCGGGACAGCCGGTGGGGGCGGTGCTGGGCTTCACCAACATGATGATGAAGCTTTTGAACGACCTGAAAGCCCCCTATATCGCCGTTATCTTTGACGCCGCGCGGCGGAATTTCCGCTATGACATTTATGAGGATTACAAGGCCAACCGCGAGGACGCGCCCGAAGATCTCGTCCCGCAATTCCCGCTCTTCCGCAAGGCCGCCGAGGCGTTCGGCGTACCTGCGCTTGAGGTCGAAGGGTACGAGGCCGACGATCTGATCGCCGCCTATGCGAAAATAGCGCGGGAGCAGGGGCGCAAAGTCACCATCGTCGGCACCGACAAGGATTTGATGCAGCTCGTGGACGATAATGTGCGGCTTTACGACCCCATCAAGAATAAATATCTCGGCGCGGCCGATGTCGTCGAAAAGTTCGGCGTGCCGCCATCGAAAGTCATTGATGTCCAGGCGCTTGCCGGCGACAGCGTCGATAATGTCCCGGGCGTTCCCGGCATCGGCGTCAAGACGGCGGCACAGCTCATCACCGAATATGGCGATCTTGAAACACTGCTTGAAAAAGCGCCGGACATCAAACAGCCCAAGCGCCGCGAAACGCTCATTGAAAATGCTGAAAAAGCCCGTATTTCAAAAAAGCTCGTCACACTCGACGAAAACGCGCCGCTGCCGCTCAAACTTGAAGACCTCAAGGCCCATGATTATAAACAGCCGCAGCTTGTCGAGTTCCTGAAGGAACAGGGATTCCGCTCGCTTCTCACCCGCCTTGGCGAGGATAGCGCCGCCGCCGCCATTCCGAAAACGCCGCGCGAAACCAAAGATAAAAGCGGAACGGAGGGTGCGGGATCCGTCTTCACCCTCTCCGGTGCAACAGACGGATCGCCGCTTCCCGCCCCGCCGCCGATCGGCGATAATGATTATACGCTGATCGATGATCGCAAGACGCTGGAAACATGGCTTCAGGAAGCGGTTGAAAAAGGCGTTCTGGCGATTGATACGGAAACGACGAGCCTTACGCCGATGGCGGCCAGCCTTGTCGGCATTTCGATTTGCGTTACCCCCGGAAAGGCCGCCTATATCCCCGTCGGCCATAAGGGGGAAAGCATGGATCTTCTGGGCGATCAGGAAGAAATTCCCCAGATGCGCCTTGAAGACGCGATGGCGGCGCTGAAACCCGTCCTCGAAGGCGCTTCCATTCTCAAGATAGGCCATAATATCAAATATGACTGGCAGATCTTCGCAAGGCACGGCATCCATATGCACCCGTGTGACGATACGATGCTTATCTCCTATGTGCTGGACGGGAGCAGCCAGAGCAATTCCATGGACGAGATTGCCAAGCGCCTTCTCGATCACCAGACAATCACCTATGACGACGTTACCGGAAAGGGCAAGGCGCGGATCACGTTCGATCGCGTACCGCTCGCGAAAGCCTGCCCCTATGCGGCGGAGGATGCGGATATTACCGCGCGCTTTCACCATGCGCTGAAACCCCGCCTTGCCCGCGAAGCCATGTCCTCGGTTTATGAAGATATCGAACGCCCGCTCATCCCCGTTATCGCACAAATGGAAATGAACGGGATCAAGGTCGATCCGCAGCATCTGAAATCCATGAGCAATGAATTCGGCAAACAGCTTATGGCGCTCGAAGGCGAAATCCACAAGCTCGCCGGAACGCCGTTCAATATCGGCTCGCCCAAACAGATAGGCGAAATACTGTTCGATCAGATGGGGCTGCAAGGCGGCTCCAAAACAAAGACGGGGCAATGGTCTACGGATGTCGATGTGCTTGAAAAGCTCGCGGCGCAAGGACATGCGATCGTCCGTAAAATCCTCGACTGGCGCGGGCTGGCCAAGCTGAAAAGCACCTATACGGACGCGCTTCAGGAACAGATCAACCCGCGCACGGGCCGCGTCCATACGTCTTTTTCCATGGCGGGGACAAGCACGGGACGGCTCGCCTCCTCCGACCCCAACCTCCAGAACATCCCCATCCGCACCGAAGAAGGCCGCCGCATCCGAGAAGCCTTTATCGCCGAAGACGGGCATATGCTTCTTTCCGTCGATTACAGTCAGGTCGAATTGCGGCTGGCGGCGGAGATGGCGGACGTCGCGGCGCTCAAACAGGCTTTCCGTGACGGCATCGACATTCATGCCCTTACCGCCAGCCAGGTTTTCGGCGTGCCGCTGGCGGATGTTACGCCGGAAATCCGCCGTCAGGCCAAGGCCGTCAATTTCGGCATTATTTACGGCATCTCCGGCTGGGGCCTTGCGCAGCAGCTCGGCACCTCTGCCGGGGAAGCCGGCGCCTTTATCAAGAAATATCTAAGCACGTTCAGGGAAATCCAGGATTATATGGAGCGCACGAAAGACGAAGCCCGCGAGCATGGCTATGTCAGAACGCTTCTGGGCCGCAAATGCTATATCCCCAATATTAACGCGGGCAACCCCGGCTGGCGCGCGGGGGCGGAGCGGCAGGCCATCAACGCGCCGCTTCAGGGCACCGCCGCCGACATCATGAAAAAAGCGATGGCGAAAATCCCGCCCGCCCTTGCAAAAGAAAATCTGGGCGCGAAAATGTTGCTTCAGGTGCATGACGAATTGATTTTTGAGGTGCCGGAAGGCGAGCTGGGGGCCACGTCCGCGCTCGTGCGCTCCATCATGGAAAATGTCGTGACGCTGGATGTGCCGCTGGTCGCCGAAGCCGGATCGGGAAAAAGCTGGGCCGAGGCGCATTGAGCGGGCGCGCACCGCATCACATCGCTCCTTGCTTGCCGGATAAGCCCCCGCAAGGGCCTGCGCCCTAGCGCAAGGCTTGCCCCGCCGCGATGATATTCCCCGTTTGCTGATCCTGCGCGAGAATCGCGATGCCGCCATTTTCCGGCGCGTAATAGGCATTGACCCCGCGCACCATCGCCGCGCCGTCCCATTCACCGAGATCGTCAAGGCGCGATACGACATTATAATAAGTCACGGTCTTGCCGAGATTGCGGCCTTCCGTTACCGCCAGCCTTTTCGGCGAATCATAAACGGCAAGCCAGAGCTTCGCCCGCGCGCCGTTCAGGGCAAGGGCGGGGAAAGACACATTATAGACCCCCTGTTCCATAGAATCGCTTTTTGTAAGGGTGATGGGGGAAAGCTTTTGCGCCCGCGCCTTTAAAATGGCGGCGCTGATCTTTCCGCCCTCATAGCCGATCATATCGGCGCGCCCATTGACGATCAGCTGCGGCGTATAGCGCGGGCCTCTGCCAATCAGGCGCTGGTAATCATTTTGCCGCTTCGTGCAAAATCCCTTGCCGAGATTGTTTTTGCGCACGCTGAAATAATCGACATGGCAGGCAAGGCCGATAATGCCGGGCTGTTTTATCATTTGCCCCATCAGCTCATCGGCGGGGGGGCAGAAAGCGCAGCCTTGTGACGTGAAAAGCTCCAGCACGACAGGGGCCGGCGCGGCGGGCGTCCGCATGGAAGGCGCCGGCGGAAGAGTGGCCGCGGGTTCGGGAGCCGTCACAAGCGGCGGCGCTTCCTGCGCCCGCGCCATCGGGGGAAAAACCAGTGCAATCAAAGCAAGGACAAGGGATATGCGGATCATGGCCCCATCCTATAGAGCTTCGTTTTCCATGGCAAAACGAATATTCGCATAGGCCGCATGCCCATATGAGCGTTTGATTCTTCTTGGTTTTCGGGGATCTTTGATGCTAGAAAGCGGAGCAGGAATGAAGAAATTCACCGCACCCGAAAAAGGATTGAGAGAGCCATGGCCGACCAAAACACCTACCGCAAGGATTTCCCCATCACATGGGATGAAATGCACCGCAACGCCAAGGCGCTTGCGTGGCGGCTCCTCGATAAAGGCCCGCTGGAAGGCGGCAAATGGAAAGGCATCCTTGCGATTACGCGCGGCGGGCTGGTTCCGGCCTGCGTCATGGCGCGGGAGCTGGAAGTCCTCATCATCGAAACATTTTGCATTTCCACCTATGACGTCAAGGATATGGGTAAATCCAATATCCTGAAAATGCCCACCGGTATCGAGAATGAGGGCGAAGGCTGGATCGTCGTCGACGACCTCGTCGATACGGGCGGCACGTTCCGCATCATCCGCGATCATTTCCCGAAAGCGCATTATGCTTGTCTTTATGCTAAACCCAAGGGTGAAGACACGGTCGATAGCTATATTACGGCCGTATCACAGGATACATGGATCCATTTTCCGTGGGATCTGGAAGTCCAGTACGCCCACCCGCTGGCGCGCAAAGAGGGCTGATCCGGCGCGAACGGCGGCGGCGGCCCCAAAAGGGATACGCCGGAGAGATGCCCGGCCTATGCGCCGCGCCCGTTTTGGCGGATTTTTGCCATTTAACACTTGATTCCAGGCCCCAAAACCCGCTATAACCCCCGCATCCATCACGATCTGGCTTGTATACGGCTGCCTCGATCGTGAATTTATAAACTCTTTCAAGGAGATAGAAATGCCGAAAATGAAAACGAAAAGCAGCGCCAAAAAGCGCTTCTCGGTCACAGCATCGGGAAAAGTGAAATTCAAGCAGGCCAACAAAGGCCACCGCCTGATGCAAAAGCCGAAATCCGCAAAGCGTAAAGCCAAGGGTACGGACATCATGTTCCCCGGCGATGCCGAAAAAGTCATCAAGAGCTTCATGCCTTATTGCCGCGCATCCAAGCAAACCACGAAAAAAGCACCGGCTAAAGCCGAAGGAGGCAAATAATGGCACGCGTTAAAGGAGGCCCCCGCGCCCACGCCCGTCACCGCAAGGTTTTAAAGGCCGTTAAAGGCCAATATGGCCGCCGCAAAAATTGTTTCCGCACCGCCAAACAGGCGATGGAAAAAGCGGCGCAATATGCCTATATCGGCCGCAAGCAAAAGAAACGCAATTTCCGCAGCCTGTGGATTCAGCGTATCAACGCCGCCGCCCGCCTGAACGGGATGAAATACTCCACCTTCATGAACGGCCTGAGAAAGGCGAATATCGAACTGGATCGCAAGGTTCTGTCCGAAATCGCCATTCACGACCCGGAAGCTTTTGCGGCGATTGCGAAAACCGCAGCCGATGCGGCAACGAAACAAGCCGCTTAATCAAGCCGTTACATATTCTTTCAAAACAGCCCTGCCGCCGGGGCTGTTTTTTATTGACTCTGCGGACTATTTACGTAACTTTACACACCACCAGCAGGAAACAAGAAAAGGGAGGACAGCATTATGAATATCTTCTACCCGCTTAAATGGCTTTCACAAGCGCTGAGCAAGAGTTTCAACGCGCCCCTTTATAATGCTCCGCCCAAAGATGAGGCCCGCAAACAGCCAACCTTCCGGGAAGGCTATGGCGATCTTTACCGTAAATTAGCGGGCGAAGCGGAAACGCGAAAAAGAAGGCCGGGGGGCAATATCGGCAATCCCTCGCCGTAAACGGCCTCAAGCGCGGTTATTACCCCGTCAAACCAGCCCCCGCCTCTATGCGCCGGGGCTGTTTTTATGCGGGCGCCGAAAGAAGTTTCCCGCCCCACCCTTGCGGAAGAGCAGCCCGTCCGTTAAGCAAGAGCTATGACATATCTTGCCGCTTTTGACTGGAACGGAACGCTTTTCGACGATACGCAAGCGACTTTAACCGCGACCAATGCCTGCATGCGGTCTTTCGGCAGGCCGGAAATCGATCTGCCGACATTACAGGAAACTTTCTCCTTTCCCCTCATCCATTTTTACGAACGCATGGGCGTCGCTATCGACGATTATCTCCGCCGCGCCGAAGAGGAAGGCAACCTGTTCCTCAATATTTACGAACGCGCCGCCGGCACATGCGGCGTGATGGACGGGGCCTTTGATTTGCTTCGCTGGCTGAAGGATGCGGGCGTTCATTGCATGATTTTATCGAACCATCTCCAGCCGCATCTGGACGCCGATGTCGAACGGCTTGGCATTGCGCCCTATATGCAAACCATATCGGGCAATGAAACCAAAGCGACGATAACGCAAGGGCTTTCCAAACAAAAACGCCTGACGGAATATATGGAAGCGCACGGTTTCGCGCCCGAAAAAACCTTTATCATCGGCGATTCCCATGAAGAGGCGGAGCTGGCGCGGCGGCTCGGCATCCTTGGGATCAGCATCGCGGGCGGGCTTCTTTCCGCCGCGCGGCTCGAAAAATACAAGGCCGATTATATCATCGAAAAACTCCACGAGGTACGCCCCATCCTCGAAGAGCGGTGGAAATTATAAATCATAAACCTAACGGGCAATCAGTGTTGTTACATAAGCATATTCATTATGATGCGCCCACCGGAAACAATAGCTGCTCCGCTTAACAACCGCGCCGCCGGAAAAAGATCCGGACACAGTACCCGCAAAAGGATTGGCATTAGCATAGGTAAACATTCTGTATGACTCCACCATCACAGGCGGCCCACCATCCGGATTGGCCACGCCAAGCAAATCGTTGATCTTCATACAAACCTCTCTTCTTACATAAGAAACCAGCCATGCAAGATCGAATGCCGCCGTACCGATTCCATCCATATCGGCAACAATGGCCTGCATCGATCCCGTTTTCCAATCCGTGGGATTTGCGGGATTAGCTTCATAATCAAGGCTGCCTTCCGATGGATAACGCGCCATTATCCCACCGCCCTGAGGATGAAATACCCGGCACTGGCTAGATGCGCAGTTAGGATATCTACTGGCGCTCGACAAAGGAATGCCGTCAACGCGCATGAAAACATCATTTTCAAAACTAAGATCGTCATCGGAAACGCCGCGGATACGCAAACGCCGTACGGCTTCCCGTATCTGGTTACCGTAGGATACGATCTCGGCCGCGTGCAATCTTGCCTGCGCGTCGGACATGGTGCGGGCGGCGCTTCCCGTTCCCCCGTCCCGCATCATGGCGAAGGACAAGGCGGCGAACAGGGCGACGGCTATCAATATCCAGACAAGGACGCCGCCGCGTTCGGAAGGACAGGATGGGTTCACGGTTTTCTCCCTTCGCGAAAAGAAAAATCGCCGGAAGGGAGCGGCCCTCTGGCGACTGGGAGTTGAAAACCATAACAACAGTAATGGCACGACGGCCTTTAGACCGAAGCCCTGGACATACGCCGCCGCCTCCCAGTCCTGCGACTGAGGGCGGCATCTTTGATGCGTCGTTCATATAACGGAAAAACGCATCAACACGGTTGATGCCAACCGCTGTTGTTAGGAGTTTTCAAGCCCCAAAACGGCAATAGGCCGTTTCAATGCAAAGGATAAGGCGTTTTGGCTGTTCCGGCAAGAATTTAGTCGGCCTATCCGCCTAAAACCACTGGAAATTATAGGAAATTTACCGTTATATAGCCCCCATGACACAGAATATCACCCAATTGAAAGACGAGCTGACGGCCCAGATTGCCGCCGCCAACGATCTCCAGAGCCTCGAAGAGGCCCGCATTGCCGCGCTCGGCAAGAAAGGCCGCATCACCGGCCTGATGAAAGGCCTTGCGCAAATGGCCCCCGAAGAGCGCAAGGATTTCGGCGCCGCCGTCAATGCGCTCAAAGACGAGGTCGCGGCCCTTATCGACCGGCAGGAAGCCGCGCTCAAAAAACAGGCCATGCATGAAAAGCTGGCGGCGGAAACGATCGACGTCACCCTGCCCGTCCGCCCGCAGGCCAAAGGCACGATCCACCCGCTTTCACACACGATGGACGAGATGCTCGCCATTTTTGGAAGCATGGGGTTCGAGCTTGCCGAAGGGCCGGACATCGAGGATGACTGGCATAATTTCACGGCGCTGAACTTTCCGCCCGGCCACCCCGCGCGGGAAATGCACGACACGTTCTTCCTCCCCGAAGACGCGGAAGAACAGGGCGAGCTGGCAAAAAAACTTTTGCGTACCCACACATCGACGGTGCAAATCCGCCACATGGAAAACAACAAGCCGCCCATCAAGATTATCTGCATGGGCCGTGTGTACCGGTACGAGGCGATCGACGCCACGCATCTTCCCATGTTCCACCAGATTGAGGGGCTTTATATCGACAGGAACGTCAATATGGGCCATTTGAAAGGCTGCCTGCTCGATTTTTGCCGCGCCTTTTTTGAAGTGGACGACCTGCCCGTACAGCTCCGCCCCAGCTTCTTCCCCTTCGTCGAGCCGGGCGCGGAAATGGGGATCGGCTATATCCGCGATGAAAAGGGATTCCGCATCGGCAAGGCCGAAAACCCGATGGATCAGAAATGGCTGGAGATCCTCGGCTGCGGCATGGTGCATCCCAACGTGCTGCGCTCCTGCGGCATCGACCCCGATGAATATCAGGGCTTTGCCTTCGGCGCGGGCCTCGACCGCCTCGCCATGCTGAAATACGGGCTTTCCGATCTGCGCTCGCTTATCGACGCCGACACGCGCTGGAGCCGCCATTACGGCTTTGACCCCCTCGACCGCCCCAGCCGCGCAACCGCCGCAAAAGGATAAATCATCATGAAATTCACATTGTCATGGCTTAAAGAGCATCTGGACACGGATGCATCGCTCGAAAATATCACGGACGCGCTGACGTCGCTCGGCCTCGAAGTCGAAAGCGTCGAAGACCGTGCGAAACTCTTCGCGCCGTTTTTCGCGGCGCATGTCGTGTCCGCCGAAAAGCACCCCGATGCCGACCGGCTGAAAGTCCTTATCGTCGATACAGGCAAGGAAAAACTGCAAGTCGTGTGCGGCGCGCCGAACGCCCGCGCGGGCATGATGGGCATTTTCGCGCCTGACGGCTCCCATATTCCCGGCACGGGCATCACGCTCAAAAAAGGCATTATCCGCGGGCAGGAATCGAACGGCATGATGGTGTCGGAACGCGAAATGGGCCTGTCGGACGAACATGAAGGCATTATCGAACTGCCGGACGATACGCCCATCGGCACGCCGTTCGCCGATCTTTATAACCTCGACGATCCGGTGATCGACATTGCCGTCACGCCGAACCGCGCCGATTGTGCAGGGATTCACGGCATTGCCCGCGACCTCGCGGCGAAGGGGATCGGTAAACTCATCGCACCCGATGCATCGCCTGTCAGCGGCACATTCCAAAGCCCTATCGGCGTTAATATCGAAGACAAGCAAGGCTGCCCGCTCTTCCTTGGCCGCTATATCAAAGGCGTGAAGAACGGCCCGTCGCCCGAATCGTTGCAAGCGAAACTCAAAGCTGTCGGCCTGCGCCCGATTTCCGTGCTGGTCGATATCACCAATTATTTTACCATGGCCTATGGCCGCCCGCTCCATGTATATGATGCCGATAAGATCAAAGGAAACATCACCGTGCGCTCCGCCAAGGATGGCGAAAAAATTGATGCGCTGAACGATAAATCTTACACGCTTCAAGATGGCATGACTGCGATATGCGATGATTCCGGCGTCCTCGGCGTCGGCGGCATCGTCGGCGGCACAATGACAGGATCGGAAAACAACACGGTCAACGTCTATCTGGAATGCGCGCTGTTCGACCCCTACCGCATCGCCAAGACGGGCCGCGCCCTCGAAGTTATTTCCGATGCGCGTTACCGGTTCGAGCGCGGCGTCGATCCGGAATTCGCCGCTCCTGCCATGGAACTCGCGACAAAAATGATCGTAGAGCTTTGCGGCGGCGAAGCATCGGATGTCGTCGTCGCCGGAAGCGTCCCCGAATGGAAACGCTCCTATCATTTTGATCCCGCCTATACGGAAAAACTTTCCGGCGTCACGATCGGCGCAATGCTACAGGCTGAAATTCTGGAAAGCCTCGGCTTCGAGGTTAAGGGCGGCAAAGCCTCCCCCCCTAGCTGGCGCGGCGACATTCAAGGCAGCGCCGACCTTGTCGAGGAAATTACACGGGTGCATGGATATGATTCCATCCCGGCCCTTTCCGTCCGCAGCGAAGGTGCGGTGACAAGCGGCGCCGAAACCGAAAATTTCGCACGAAGCCGCAAAGCCCGCATCGCCCTTGCCGCCCGCGGCATGGATGAATGCCTGACATGGTCGTTCATGAACGGCGAACGCGCCCGTATTTTCGGGTCGAACGACAATGCGGCCCTGACCCTGACCAACCCGATCTCTTCGGAGCTTTCACAAATGCGCCCGTCGCTTTTGCCAAACCTTATCGAAGCCGCGCAAAAGAACGCCGATCACGGCTATCCGAACGCCGCCCTGTTTGAAGTCGGCCCGGCTTTCATCAGCGTCAAGCCCGACGGGCAGCGCACAGTCGCGGCGGGCGTTCGTCACACTACGCGAGGCTCCCGTCACTGGAGCGGCGCCGAAGCAAGCCGCGCCGTCGATGCGATTGACGCAAAGGCTGATGCCATGGCGGCGCTCGAAGCCGCGGGCGCGCCCGTCGCCAATTTGCAAGTCAGCCGCGATGCGCCGGATTATTACCATCCGGGCCGCTCCGGCTCCTTGCGCCTTGGCAAGGACGTCCTCGCCTGTTTCGGGGAAATCCATCCTGCCGTTCTTGAAGACATGGGCGCCAAAGGCCCCGTTGCCGCGTTCGAGGTCTTCCTGAACGCCATCCCGGCCCTCAAGAAAAAAGGCGCGAAGGCGAACCTCGTCCTGTCGCCGTTCCAGCCGGTTCAGCGCGATTTCGCTTTCCTCGTCGATGACGCTATTGACGCCGACGCACTTATCCGCGCCGCCCGCCAGCCGGACAAGATGATTGATAAAATCGAAATCTTCGATGTCTATAAAGGCAAAGGCGTAGAGCCGGGCAAGAAGTCAATCGCCATCAACGTGATTATCCAACCAAAGGATAAAACCCTGACCGACGCGGAGATAGATTCCATCGGCAAAAAGATCGTCGATAACGTCACGGCGAAATGCGGCGCCGCCTTACGGGGATAAGCGGAAGCGGCCCGCCAGCCCGCCTTTATCTAAGGCCCAGCCCGCGTTGCGCGGTGCCGGTATCGCGCCCTTCGGGGATATATTGCGCCTGATTGCTTTTCACCATTTCCATCAATGCGATATTGGGGCCATAGGCCTGCGCGAAAGAAAAATCATGCGCCATGCGCGATGCCGTATCCCGGCCCAGATAATCCGTCCCCGTCAGGGCCGCCAAATCAACCAGCGTTTGCGGATCCATATGGACGCTGGCCGCGTCCTTTGCCGGTATCATCGTAAAATAAACGGTTGATACCACGTTGCGCCAGCATGTCTGCATGATAGTGCCGCCATCCCCATCCGGCACATCACAGCTATAGGATTCTTTCTTATGAGAAAAACCGCTTTTCGATGTTCCATAGTCGAATTGATAGTCCGCGGCGCGGTAGCCCCCTTTACGTTCCAGCTTTACCAGATCGTTCTTGATGCCGTCACGATCCGCGTCAATAAAGGCATAATCATCCGCGCCGAAATAACCGCCCTTCGTGTAAATATAAACATGATCCGATGTTTGAATATTGCGGACATGATTTTGATAGGCCGAAAGATATTCCGTGTCATTTTTCTCTATGGCGACGGGATCTTGCATATGGATCTCCATGGAGGCTCCCATCGCGGCGGCCTCGTTATGGTTTTCCGTCATGGAAGAAAGATATGTTTGAAGCGTCTTTTCTAGGGCCGGGTTTTCTTCCAGAAAGACCTGCCATTCAGGAGAATCCATGGTGTTTTTCGCCTTGCGGTTATGTTCCAGAGAGCGGTAAACATTGCGAATATCCTCAGCCGCCATTGCCGCCGCGCGGGCGCGGGAAAAGACAAGGCCGCTTTCGGGGACATAGCTGCGAATCTGCCCAGGCGGCACGGTCTTTTTGGCCCAATAGGCCTGTTTGTGGCGCGACGCCAATGTCAGGGCGGCAAGCTCGATGGGGTAATCCGCGCCGAAGAAATAAACACGGTAATGCTGCCAGTGTTCTTTGCGCGCGCCGTCTGGATTTTCGATCCCGTAACAAAATGTATAATCGCTGTTTTCAAGGCGATCCGCGGATTCTGCGCCATAAGCGCCAAAGCCGCGCATCAGGTCAAATGTCCGGCGCATTTCCTGTTCGCCCGCGGGAGCCTTTAGCCCTGAACGGTTATAAAGGCTGAAGCATTTATCGGCGGCCTGTCCGTCAAGCCGCAAAATAACCTGATCGCCGCGCATATAATGAAGCCCGTAAATGCCGGCCCCCGCGACGGCCACAGAGATTCCGGCGGCGGCCAATGTCGTGCGGCTTTTAAGCGTATTCAATGTGGCCTTGAAACGATAGCTCGTGACCTGCGCGAAAGCATCGCTTGCGCTGGCGGCTACATCAAGGGCGGGCCTGACCGTTTCCGCAATTTTTTCCCTGGCTTCGCCGATATGATCTTCCGGCGACTTGCCGATTGGCCGGTTCGCATTCCTGCCGAAGCGCTGCTCTTCCGGTGACATTAAATTCTATCCCCCCCGCTATCTTTATAAAACATAATGCCGGTAAATAGTTGCATGCCCGGCAAGGACAGGCGCTAAAAAGGTTGGTATCAACCCACTATATTCGATTATTTTTCGCCATTTCTTCGGCGATAATATCCTTCCGCGACAGCTTGCCTATCATGGTTTTCGGCAGCGGCTCTTCACGAAATTCGATCTGGCGCGGTATTTCCATCGACGAAAGGCGCTCGGTCAGGAACGACTTCAACTCTTCAGCGGTCAGGCTGCCGCCCTCTTTGAGCTTGATCCATGCCTTCACGATTTCACCGCGGCTTTCGTCCGGAATGCCAGCAACAATACATTCCTCAACGGCTTCGTGCTGATAGATCGCTTCTTCGATATTGCGCGGATAGACGTTATAGCCGTTCGTGATGATCATATCCTTGATGCGATCGACGATAAAAATATAACCGTCATCATCCATGATCGCGATGTCGCCCGTATAGAGCATCCCGTCTTTCAACACGGCTTCGGTTTCTTCGGGCTTGTTGTAATAGCCCTTCATGACCTGCGGCCCGCGGACGCAAAGCTCTCCGCGCTCGCCTGTCTTAAGGCGGGTTGTCTTGTCATCCTTATCAATGATCTCAACAAGCGTTCCGGGGAAGGGCAGGCCGATTGAACCGGGCTTGTTGACGCCTTCCGTCGGGTTTGCGCTGACGACGGGAGAGGATTCGGTCAGGCCGTACCCTTCGACGACGACGCAGCCTGTATTTTTTTCGAATGTTTTCTTTACCTCGACCGGCAAGGGAGCGCCGCCGGAAATACAGGTTTTAAGCGAGGTGATATCGAATTTTTCCAGCTTTTTATGATTGTTGATGGCATTGTAAATCGCCGGTACGGCCGGAAAATAATGGGGACGCTTTTTGTGGATGAGTTTGAGCGTCCCGTCCAGTTCAAAACGCGGGAGGGCGACAATCTCCAGCGCGTTGCGCACGGAAAAATTCATCACGGTCGTCATCGCAAAAACATGGAAGAACGGCAGGACGCCAAGCATCCTGTCCTCGCCCGGCCTGCAGCCTTTCAGCCAGTGGGCGCATTGCTCCACATTCGCAACGATATTCCGGTGGGTGAGCATGGCCCCCTTGGGCGTGCCTGTCGTCCCGCCCGTATATTGAAGAACGGCCACATGGTTTTCCGGGTCGATATTAACGGCATGCGGCTCTTTATCATGGTTGATGAGATCGTGATACCAGACCGTGTTCAGGTCGTCTTCGTCAATATCGGCGAGATCCTTTTTCTTCAGCAGGGGAAAGAGGATATTTTTCGGGAAGGAAAGCATATTGGTGAATTTGCAGATAATCAGCTGTTCAAGGCTGCTCTGCCCCCTGACCTTCACCAGCTTTCCGTAAAGCAGATCGAGATCCGCCGTAATCATCGTATCCGTTCCGGAATCATTGATCTGGTGGATCAATTCCCGCTCGGAATAAAGCGGGTTATAATTCACCGCAATCGCCCCTGTGCGCATAACCGCATAATACGCTATGACAAAATAAGGAGAGTTCGGCAGGAACAAACCGACCTTGCGTCCGGGGCCTATCCCCCTATCCTGCAAGGCGCGGGCAAGGCGCGACACATGCGAATAAATCTCGCCCCATGTCAGCTTATAGCCAAGGAAATCAAAGGCCGGCGCGCTTCCATAAGTTTTTGCTGTTCTTTCCAGCATCTCGAAAACAGGGTACGAAGGTATTCCGGCATCCCATTTAATGCCTTGCGGATAGGCGCTTTGGTAAAGGGAGGGGGAGATATCCTGAGCTGTCATGGGGAGGCACATCCTTTTTTACGAAAACACTTTTAAATTCAAGGAGCAAGCTGGAAACACATATTCAATAATTTTACCAGCTTCATGGAACCGGACAAAACCAAAATTGTTGGTATGGCCGAAGATTCTGTTTTGCGTTACAGCAAATATGAGTTTGCTCTAGATAGAGTACCGTTTTTAATGGTATATAATAAGTAAAGTTTCCTGAGTTGTTCTTATAGACACGCCTTTATTTGTTTTTTTGTTTACAGGGATTTTATCTTGTCACTGGTTATGAAGCCCTACGTATCACCGACAGAGCAGGAGAGCGCGCCTCTTCGTTCCCGCCTTAAATGGTTCAACAGCACGAAGGGCTTTGGCTTTGTCGTGCCAGAGGACGACCCTTGCGATGCCTTCATCCATATTACCACATTGCAAGACGCCGGTATCCATGAACTTGGCGAAGACGCCGTCATCATATGTTCAATCGTCAAAGGGCCGAAGGGGGCCTTGGTAACTTCCGTCACCGAGCTGGCCGAACCCGGCCAGAATCCCGAACCAATCTCCTACCGCTTGCCGGGGGAAGAAGGCGAAGACCTTCAAACCATGGAAGGCACGGTCAAATGGTACAAGCCGGACAAGGGTTTCGGTTTTATCATTCCGCAAGACGGGCAAAAAGATGTCTTCGTCCATAAAACATGCCTCGACAGACACGGCCTCCCCATCCTTATTCCCGGGCAAAAAGTCCGCATGACCGTCCGCACCGTCGCCAAGGGCCGTGAAGTCGCGGATTTCGATCTCATCGAAAACTAGCCCGCTTCGAGCCGCCTGCGCTTTCACACCTACGGGCAAATCCGCCCACTTCCTTCTGCCCCTTTCTTTGCCCGAAGCGGCGGCGGAACCGCTTTCGAATGCCCCCGCACCCTTGCACCCTTATTCATCAGCCTGTTCATCGGCCCGCTTGCCGGCGCTTATCCGCCATAACCCGCCAGATAGCGCGGGACGAGGCGCGGCGAGGCGGTGTGGCGAGGCGGAGCGCGGGCAGGAGCGGCCCATCCCCGCCCCTTCCATCCCTACCCTTTATCCGCCAGCATAAAAAAACCGCCCTGAAAGGCGGTTTTAATTCGTATAGCGCCGGACGCCCTTAAAATCAGGCGGCGGTGCCAGTTTTAATTTCGAAATCTGCGGGCGTGCCTGCATCGGCTGCAAAATCCTCCGCCTGCAATGTGCGGGCGCGGGCCGGAACCTGATAGGCCATGCGGGCATGGGTATCGCAATAAGGAAGCCCGGCGATGGCGGCACAGCCGCAAAAGGAAAAATTTTCTTCCTGGGGATCGCCGTTCGGCCAGCGGCACATGCGTGAATCCAGATCGGCCATTTTGACTTCATGCCCAAGAAAAACCGGCATCTTGACCGTCGGTTTAAAGACGCGCGGCGGCGCGGCTTCTGCCTTCGCGGGCTTTTTGGATGCATTTTGCTGGATAGGGGAAAGGCGGGATGAAAGCTTCAATCTGTGGGCCTTGCCGATAACCGCGTTGCGGGTAATGCCGTCCCCCAGAACCTTTGCGATCTCCGCCGCGGTTTTTCCTTCGCCCCAAAGCTGTTTCAAGAGGCTCACGCGCTCGTCCGTCCAACTCATCGTCTTATCCTCTCCCTTTGCGCTGCGAAGATTCGAGATGATCGAAGAATCTTTTTGCGCGGTGACTATTTCGTGAAAGCAAGATGACGATAACAAGGGCTTGAATCGCGTACCAGCCATTCCGCGAATCGCGATTCCTTTATCCACAGTAAATAGGAAAAGACGAAAGAAAAAAGTTGCCGGACGCGAAAGATGCTAAAACGATTCTTTACCGGGGTCGCGCGTGTGCGAGAGTCCCCATAATGTATAGCGCTCTGAATCCTCGATCCAGTTTTCGCGTACTTTTACAAAGAGTTTCAGGTGAATCCTGCAACCGAAAATCTCTTCAAGCTCTTCGCGCGCCTGTGTTCCAATCTTGCCGATCATCGCGCCCTGCTTGCCGAGAATGATTTTCTTCTGGCCTTCGCGCGCAATATAGATGATCTGATCGATTTTAATGCTTCCATTATCAAACTCTTCCCAATTCTCCGTTTCAACGGTGAGGTCATAGGGGATTTCATCATGGATGGAGCGGAAAAGTTTTTCGCGCGTTATCTCCGCCGCCAGAAGGCGCATCGGCATATCGCTCATTTGATCTTCGGGATAATGGAACGGCCCTTCGGGCATGTATTTGACGACTTCCTTCACAAGATCGGCAACGCCGTCATTGTTCCGGGCCGAGATCATAAAGGTCGATTCAAAATCCATTTGCGCGTTCAGGGCCATCGCAAGCTCCAGCAATTTCGGGCGGGCGATTTCATCAATCTTGTTCAGCACGAGGATATAGCGTTTTCCCGTGACCTCTTTCAGTCTTTCAATAATCGTGCGCACGGGGCGGGAAAGCCCTTTGACCGCATCGACGACGAAGAGGATCAGATCGCAATCGGCAACGCCGTCCCATGCCGCACCGACGATCGCCTTTTCCATCCGGTTCGCGCCCGGCTTGAAAAGCCCCGGCGTATCGACAAAGACAATTTGCGCGTTATCTTGCACGACAATCCCCAAAACCCGCGTGCGGGTCGTTTGCACTTTTGAGGAAACGATGGAGATCTTCTCGCCGACAATCGCGTTGATAAGCGTCGATTTCCCTGCATTCGGCGCGCCGATAATGGCGGCAAAGCCGCAGCGCTCATTCTGCCGTTCTGGTTTCTCTGATTGTTCCGGTGGGGTCATATTCCGCTCTCTTTAACGCGCGCCAGCATGATGCGGGCCGCTGTTTTTTCCGCCTGCCTGCGCGAGGGGCCTTCGGCGGCGACATCCTCAAAACCGCGCACACGCACGGAAATTTCAAACAGGGGCGCATGATCCGGCCCCGACCGGCCTGTTATCTCGTAATCCGGCAAGGGCAGGCCCCGCGCCTGTACCCATTCCTGAAGCTCGGTTTTAGGATCCTGATGGATTTCCGTGACATTGTCGATATTCCCGCCCCAGAGCCGCAAAATCATCTCCCGCGCCACGTCCATGCCGCCATCGAGGAAAACCGCGCCCAGCAGCGCCTCCATCGCATCCGAGAGGATATTTTCATTCTCCGCGCCGCCTGCATGGCGTTCCGCCTCGGAAAGGATGAGATCCTCGCCCAAATCAAGCGCCCCCGCAATGACAGCCAGCATCCGCCCCTGCACCAGCGCCGAATGGCGTTTGGCCAGCGTCCCTTCATTTTCGTCCGGAAATTTGAAAAAAAGCGCCTCGGCTATCACAAGATTCAGAACGCGGTCGCCAAGGAATTCCATTCTTTCATTGTTGCTGGCGCCGCTCTTGCTGGAATGGGTAAGGGCCTGATCGCGCCAGGCCGCGTTCTTGAAGCGGTAATCGATTTTCTCTTCCAGCGTTTTCCTGCTCACGCGGGTTTTTCCTCTTTTGCGCGGACGGGACCGATACGGTCGAAAATCCGGTTATAGCGGATGGCCGTAAACCACGTCCATGGCTTTACCGCCCTGGCCGTATCGTCGATAGAGAAAAACAAAATATCGGCGCGGCCGACCAGATTGTCATACGGCACAAAACCGACAAGCTCTTTCACGCGGCTGTCTTGCGAATTATCGCGGTTGTCACCCATGAAAAAATAATGATCCGCAGGCACGGTGAATTCGTCGGTATCGTCGAGATATCCGGTATCGGATTCTTCATAGATACGGTGCATCGTCCCGCCCGGCAGCGTTTCGATATATTCCATCATCGTGTCATGGCCGCCTTCGGGGGATCTTACGCGGGTCATGCCGACAGGTTCCCTGTCAACCATTGCGCCATTGATATAAAGCCTGCCGCCGCGCATCTGGATCCGGTCGCCGGGAAGCCCTATCAGGCGCTTGATATAATCGATCGATGTGTTGGTCGGCAGCTTGAAAACGATGACGTCGCCGCGGGCCGGTTCCGCTTCCATGATGCGGCCCTTAAAGTCCGCAAGGCCGAGCGGGAAGGAATGGCGGGAATAGCCATAGGATGTCTTGCTGACGAACAGGTAATCGCCGATTTGCAGGGTCGGCAGCATCGACCCCGAAGGGATATTGAAAGGCTCGAAAAAGAAGGTGCGGATAAAGAGCGCCAGAAGAATGGCCAGCACCGCCGTCTTGAACAGCTCGCCCGCGCCTTCTTCTTTTCTTAATTTTGCCGTTCCGGTTCCGGAAGTTTTATGCGTATCGTTTTGCGTATCGCCCAAGGGAGCATCCCCATCTCTTTGAATTAGGCCATAGTTTTAACCAATCGGACAGGGAATTACCAGCCTCCCTGCACGTGCCGGCCAAGTTATCCGGCTGGAACCACCGCTTCGATGACAACATGGGCGTAAACAATCGGCGGCTCGTCGGTCAGGGTCAGGTGAAGGCGCGGTTCCATGCCCGCAGGCACCATGGAACGCAGCCGCGCAAGCGCGCCGCCCGTCAGGACAAGCTCCGGCTTGCCGGCGGCATCGTTGACGACCCCGATGTCTTTCATGAAAACGCCATGGGAAAAGCCCGTTCCGAGCGCCTTGGAGCAGGCTTCCTTGGCGGCGAAGCGTTTGGCGTAGGTGGCGATATGCGTGCTGGCTTCGCGGCGGCGCTCGGCCTTGGCGCGTTCCCCGTCCGTAAAGCAGCGCTTGATGAAGCGTTCACCGAACTGTTCCAGAACGCGGCCAAGACGGGTGCAATCGAGGATATCCGCACCGGTTCCGATAATCATAGCTGCTCTCCGGTCATTTCGATGACTTCCTTTTGCGCCTTGCGCTGGATCCGGGCGCGGCGGGCGGCGCGCACCGTCCGCACGAGGGAGCGGGTCGGGTAATAATAAAGCGGGAAAGTAAGGATGCCGACCACATAACCGCCGACCAGCGTCGGCAGGAAGATCTGTTTCAGGCCGAGCGCGGCCTCCGTTACCTCCGTAATATCGTCCGCATTATGGAGAAGATGGGCATCAAACCCCAGCACATCGAGGATAATCCGCCCCGCGTGATAGGAAATCAGCATCAAAAGCGGGGTCGTGACGAAATTCCCGAACCCCGAACCGATAACCGACGCGATAAAGCTTGTGCGCGTCGCCCAGCAAAAGAGCAGGCATTGCAGCAAATGCGTCCCGAATGTCGGCGTCCATGAAACGAGGCAGCCGAACGCCAGCCCCGCGGCAATCGCATGTTCGCTCGCCTGGATCCTGATGGAGCGGTATTTATAATAGTCGAAGACGCGCCGGAAACTCATGCTCGGCCAGACAAGATTGCGGAGTCTTGCGGTGAGCGGTTCTTTTTCGCGGCGTCTGAAAAGCATGATGGGATTATCGCGTTGCGCAGGTCTTTGTTATGTCGGGTTCAAGGAGTAATACATATAACTCCGGCATGGCAAAGTCCAGCCTGCACGCAGGGGCGCTAACGGCCTTTTGCCCGTTCTACGCTTGCCACCTGCGCGGTTGCCCGCAGCGCCGCGATAATGTCATTCAAATGCCTTGTATCCGTCACATAGACGTCAAGGAGCATGTCCCAGAAATCCAGTGTCCGGTTCGTGATTTTAAGGTTTGTGATGTTGCCGCCATTCTTGCCGATAACGGTCGTAAGGGCGGCCAGAGCGCCCGATTGATTGCTCAATGTGACCTGAAGCCGCCCGACATGGGCTTCGGGCGAATCCGGCCCCTCGCCCCATGAAACATCGAGCCAGCGTTCCGGCGTGTCCGCGAATGTTTCCAGCGTTTCACAATCAATCGTATGGATCGTCACGCCTTTCCCGGTCGTCACGATACCGACGATACGGTCACCCGGAAGGGGGTGGCAGCAGCGGGCGAAATGGACGGCCATGCCGGGGATAAGCCCCTTGATGGGCATGGGCTTGCTGGAGCCTTGCCGCTTTGCATAGGCAATTTTATCGGGATCGTTTTCGCGGGCCGCGGCGGCCTGTTCCGCCTGATGCGCCGGAAAGATTGCCTTGAAAACATCGCGCGCGACAAAGTGGCCGGAACCGATATTGGCGAAAACATCGTCTATATTATCAACGCGCAATTGCTGCGCGACACCGGAAACGGCCTTGTCCGTATAGTCGTAGCCTTCCTGTGCGAAGATCTTCTTGAGCATGGCCTGCCCCAGAATAATATATTCACCCCGCTGCTGCGCGCGGACATAGCGCCTGATATGCGATCGCGCCTTGCCGGTGACGACGAACCGTTCCCATGTCGGGGACGGGGTTTGCGTTTTCGAGGTGATGATTTCCACCTGATCGCCGTTTTGCAATTTCGTGTTGAGCGGCGCGATGCGGCCATTGATTTTAGAGCCGACGCATTTATCGCCGACGGCGGAGTGGACGGCATAGGCGAAGTCCACGGGCGTTGCGCCATTCGGCAATTCGACCAGATCGCCTTTGGGCGAAAAGACATAGACCTGATCGGCGAAAAGTTCGAGCTTGGTGTTTTCAAGAAAGTCTTCCGGCCGCGATTCCTGATCCATGATCTCCAAAAGTTCGCGCAGCCAGCGGAACTTCTTCATATCCTTGAAATCCGCGGCGGACGGCCCCTGTTTGTAAGACCAGTGGGCGGCGACGCCCATATCGGCCTCGTAATGCATTTCGGCGGTGCGGATCTGGATTTCGATGCGCTGGTTCTCAGGGCCGATAACCGTTGTGTGAACGGAGCGGTAGCCGTTGGGTTTCGGCGTCGAGATAAAATCCTTGAAACGCCCCGGAACGACCGGAAAGTGCGAATGGATAATGCCAAGGACGTGATAGCATTCCTCAATCGTTTCCACGACGATGCGGAAGGCCATGATGTCGGAAAGCTGCTCAAAGGCGACGTTTTTGCGCTGCATTTTCTTCCAGATGGAATAGCGCGTCTTTTCACGGCCTGTAACATCGGCCCTGATCTGCGATTCGGCCATCAGGGCATTCAGGTTATCAATAATCTTCGTAACGACGTCATTGCCTTCCTTACGCAAAAAAGCCTGACGGGCCGCGATGCTTTCGCGGGCTTCGGGATGGAGGTAGGAAAAGGCGAGATCCTCAAGCTCTTCCTTCAATTTATGCATGCCGATACGCTCGGCAAGCGGCGCGTAAATCTCCAATGTTTCACGGGCGATGCGGCGCTGCTTGTCGGGGCGGTCGAACCCGTCCAGCGTGCGCATATTGTGCAGCCTGTCGGCAAGCTTGACGAGAAGCACCCTGATATCCTCGGACATGGCGAGGACGAGCTTCCTGAAATTTTCCGCCTGCTTGCCTTCGACCGTCTGGCTTTCGATTTTTGTCAGCTTGGAAACGCCATTGACGAGATCGGCGACTTCCTTGCCGAATTTTGTCGTCAAATCCTTGTAAGTCGCGGGCGTGTCTTCCAGCGTATCGTGCAGGATGGCCGTTACGAGGGTCGCCGTATCCATCTTCATATCAGCCAGAATCCCGGCCACGGCGAGCGGATGCGTTAAATAGGGCTCGCCCGAAGCACGCGTCTGCCCCTCATGCATCGTCTGGGCGAAGAGCGCCGCGTTTTCGATGGTTTTCGCATCGAATTCGGGATTATACGCCCTGACCTGATCAAGTAATTGCTGTGCCGCGCCCATGCTGCCTTTGTACGAGAGAAAGCTTAATAAATTCCGATGCTCCCAGCCTAGCATGTTTGCAGTGCAAAATCACGCGGGAAGATGCCGAAAGAAAGGGCTAACATATGATTTTAGAAGAAAAAAACCGGCCTCGCGGGCCGGTTTAATCATTTTTGCAGGCCGGGCCTGCGCGGTTGGAAAGAACGGTTAGGCCTCTTCGCCCGCATCGCCGCCGGCCATGTCTTCAAGGCCCGGGTCGCTATCGGCTTCATCCTCGTTGCCACCGTCCATATCAGCGGCGGCCCCGGCGGCCATGGCTTTCCACTCTTCTTCGCCTTCCATGGAATCGACGACATCCTCGCCATCATCGTCAAGCGCGATAATGCGTTGTTTTCCGCGGATAATTTCTTCCTTCAGATCGTCAATATCAACCGTTTCATCGGCGATTTCGCGCAAGGCCACGACGGGGTTTTTGTCATTGTCGCGGTCAACCGTCAACGGCGCGCCGGAACCGATCTTGCGGGCGCGCTGCGCGGCGACCATCACAAGCTCGAAACGGTTAGGGAGTTTTTCAATGCAATCTTCAACGGTAACGCGGGCCATGGGAATCCTTCTATGTCGCTCTATATCGATAGGTACGGGCAACATATAGGGATTTTACGCGCCTTACGCAAGTTTTTTCCCCATTTCCGGGAACCACGCGCAAAGGCGTCCGTTGACTCTCATGGACTTAAATAGAATCATTGCATATAAGTCTAATCTAATATTTATAGAGCCAGGGTGTCAGGTCAACGGCGGAACGCTAAAAACATATATTTAGGATATTAAGGCATGAAACAAAAACAGGAAGAAAGCTTCCTCCCTTTCTATGGGGAGGACAAGGTGGCGATGTTTATAGATGGCTCGAATCTCTATGCCGCCGCAAAATCCCTCGACTTCGATATTGATTACAGGAAATTGCTGAGCTGGGGCTGTTCGACCGGACGGCTCGTGCGGGCTTTTTATTATACGGCCCTTATCGAGGATAGCGATTATTCCCCCATCCGCCCGCTCGTCGATTGGCTGGATTATAACGGCTATACGATGGTAACCAAGCCGACCAAGGAATTCGTCGACTCGCAAGGCCGCCGCAAAATCAAGGGCAATATGGATATAGAGCTTGCCATCGACGTGATGGAAATGGCCGAGCATGTCGACCACATCATCATTTTTTCCGGCGACGGTGATTTCCGCAGGCTTTTGGAAGCGGTTCAGCGCAAAGGCGTGCGCGTAACCGTCGTCAGCACCATCCAGTCCAACCCGCCTATGGTCGCGGACGAGTTACGGCGGCAGGCGGACTATTTCCTCGATCTGGAATCCCTGCGCGGGAAAATCGGCCGTGACAGCCGCAGCGGCGGTGCCGACCATGACCCGCTGGAACATAGCCACGCGGCGCACTGATCACTGATCAGCAATCGCCCGCCCGCCGCCGCCGGACATGCTTGCGGCGGGATAAAGCTTTAAACGGCATTTTGCGGTGGCTTGCCGGATTTCCCCTTCAGCCTCTCCATAACGTCCATGACGGGCAAAAATCCAGAGGCCGAAAGCGCCGTGATTCCTCCCGAAAATATTTCAGGTCTTTGTCACCGAGGCTGAAGGCTCTCAAGAAAGAGGGCGAGTGGGGCCGCATGAAAATCAACCAGTATATGCGCTTTCCTCACGGTACTTCCCGCGTCCGCCCTGGCCTATAGCCTCGCCGTCGGTCTTGAAGGGGATGCAGTCCCCGCTGGGATCCGCCCTATATTTTATTACGCCGGAAGCTTTTGACCGCGTCTTCCAGATCCGCGGACGCCTTTGCCGCTTCATGGGCGAGCGTGCGGGCAGTCTGTACCAGCTCCGCAAGCTTTTCATGGTCTGTTTCCGTCCGCGCCGCCTCGATCGCCGTATTAAGGGCGAGAATCCTGACGCGCTCCGTCACCTTCTTCCCCGCGCGGGCGGCAACCGTCATAAGCTGGCGGCTATCCGCGCCGTCGCGGCTGCGCCTGTCCTCCCGCCCCGTGCGGCCTGCTGGCTGTCCGGCCGCCCTTTCCGCCTCCTCCGGCGCATCGTCCCTGAAAGCCCAAAGGGCGGTAAAACAGAGCAGCGCCAGAATCGCGGCAAAAGATATTTTCCACAGCATCGCCCACGGCGCCTGCACGGCGTAAAGCGGCAATTCCGTCACCAGCGCCCAGCGCACCCCGTTAAAATCCAGTGGCGTGTAGGCCGCGAGGACAATAGCGCCCTTTTGCCCCGTGATCTGGAAAATTCCTGTTTCTCCGGCCAAAGCCAAAGAAGCCGGGCCGCGCTCCGCCGCTTCGCGGTAGCGCTCTTGCCTGTAGGCTTCGCCTGTATAGGAAGCCCGCATCATATTGTCTTTCCCGACGATATAGGATGCCGCCCCCGGCGCGTCCAAAAGGGCGAGCTTGGCCAGAATGGAAAGGACTTTTTCCCTCGAAAGATGAAGCGAAAGCGTCCCGCCCTTTTCCTCCCCTTCCTCCGCCGCAGGAAAGGCGATGGACACAACGCCCAAAATTTCATAGGACGCCCGCCCCGCCTCCAGCGGGTCGAAGAACGTCACCAGCTTTTCTGGCGGCCTTTGCCCGCCCCCAAACGGCGCTTCGGCCAGATCGCCAGCGCCCACGCCTGCGCCTGCGCCTGCGCCTGCATAAAGCAGCCTGTCATCCTTATCCCACAGGGAAAACCCATCATAATTTTTCAGGGCCGTGAAATTTTCAAGCCATTGCCGGTGGGAAGGAATAAGCCCGCGCAGCGCACCGCGGGCGATGCCGTTGGTCGAAAGCGCGACCAAATCCGCATTGACCCCGTCAAGATAGTTTTCAAGTTCCAGCCGCGTGGAAAGCTGATAGGCCTCCAGCATCTTGTGCGCCGCCGCCATATTCTCTTTTCCGGCAATCTTATGCTGCAGGCATAAAAGCCCGAACAGCGCGGCCGCTGCGAAGCCTATAATCGCATAAGAATATGATTTTCCGGCATTTTTTGACATTTATTTCTTGCGCTGCGCGGCCATGCCCGCACGGCCTTATTAAAAATGAAAAGGAGCAGTAACCAGAAAACATAAAAAACGGAGAACCCGATTGTAACTTTAACCATTCAGGCGGGGGCGTAAAGATGAATCATGGCCCTGTCCGCAAAAAGCGGACAGGATTGTTATATAAACCATCAAAGCGCCAATAAGGGGAAAGAGCGTCAGGCGACCTGCCCTGCTGTTTCCGGCCTGGTCTTGGCGCGCTTGGTCACAAGCTTGTTCAGCGCATGGACATAGGCCCGCGCGGAAGCCACCAGCGTATCGGCATCGGCCCCCTGCCCGTTGACCGTTTTGCCGTTTTCTTCGAGCCGGACGGTGACTTCGGCCTGCGCGTCCGTACCGCCTGTAATGGCCTGCACCTGATAAAGCTGGAGATGCGCTTCGGGATGCGGGACGATGGCGCGGATGGCCTTGAAGATCGCATCGACAGGCCCGTTCCCCTCGACCTTCGCCCCCTTCGTTTCGCCGTCGATGGTCAGTTCGAGCTCCGCCGTTTGCGGCCCCTTTGTGCCTGCCTGCACCTGAAGCGCGACAAAGCGGATAGCGTCTTTTTCGGAACCGGCCTCGTCCTCGATCAGCGCGATGATATCGTCATCAAAGACCTGTTTTTTCCTGTCCGCCAGATCCTTGAAGCGTTTGAAGAGATCGTTCAGCGCATTATCGCCCAGCTCATAGCCCAGTTCGGCAACGCGGCTTTTCAGCGCATGGCGGCCCGAATGTTTCCCCAGCACCAGTTCGGAGCGCGTGAGGCCGACTGATTCCGGCGTCATGATCTCATAGGTCGAGGCATTCTTTAAAACCCCGTCCTGATGGATGCCGCTTTCATGGGCGAAAGCGTTCGCGCCGACGATGGCCTTGTTCGGCTGGACGTTGAAGCCGATCGTGTTGGCGAGCGTGCGCGAGGCCTTCATGATCATGGTGGTGTCGATGCCGCAATCATAGGGCATTTTGTCGTTGCGGGTTTTGAGCGCCATCACGACTTCTTCCATGGCGGCATTGCCCGCCCGTTCGCCGATGCCGTTGATGGTACATTCAATCTGCCGCGCCCCCGCCATGACGCCGGACAGGGAGTTCGCGACCGCAAGCCCCAGATCATTGTGGCAGTGAACGGAAATTACGGCCCGATCGATATCCGCCACCGTATTTTTGATAGAGGCGATAAGCTCCCCGAATTCCTCCGGCACGGCGTAACCGACCGTATCGGGAATATTGATCGTCGTGGCGCCGCAGCGGATCGCCACATCGATCGCGCGGCACAGGAAATCCCGATCGGAGCGTGTCGCGTCCATCGCCGACCATTCGACATTATCCGTATATTTGCGCGCGCGGGTGACAGAGGCCGCAACGGATTCCAGCACCTGTTCCCCGTCCATCTGGAGCTGGTATTTCATATGCTGCGGGCTTGTGGAAATAAAGGTATGGATGCGGCGGTTTTCCGCGGGGGCCAGCGCCTCGCCCGCGGCGTCGATGTCGCGTTCTATCGCGCGGGACAGGCCGCAAACGGTCGCGTTCTTTACAATCTTCGCAATTTCGTTCACCGCCTCGAAATCGCCGGGGGAGGCGATAGGAAAGCCCGCCTCGATAATATCCACCCCCATGGCGTCAAGCAGCCGCGCCATGCGGAGCTTTTCTTCGAGGTTCATGGAACAGCCGGGCGATTGTTCGCCGTCGCGCAAGGTTGTGTCAAAAATCAGGACTCGGTCTTTGGTGGGCATGGAGGCCGCGCTCATAGGGAATACTCCTTAAAATCGGGAAAAAGTGGCTTTTGATTTTGATGTCCCCTGAAGACAGGCATTTGACATGCCTCATGGCTCCTCAGGGGGTTCTAAGGAGGAGCGCAAGTAGAAGGAGTGTTGCGTTATTCAAAGCCATAAGAGAAAGTTAGGGTGAAAAGCCCGCATGAGTCAATAGAAATGGATACCGGCCCGCGCCTGTAGATTTGCGGGGGGATTAAATCTTCCGCGCCTCTTCAACGAGCATAACGGGGATGCCGTCGCGGATGGGGTAGGCAAGGCCGGCCTGTTCGGACACAAGCTCCTGCTTTTCCGCGTCATAGCGCAGCGGCACTTTCGTCAGCGGGCAGACGAGGATTTCAAGGAGCTTGGGATCGACATTCTGGGACATGGGGAATTTATAGCGCCGCGCCCTAATGCTTGCAACCGCAATCGCCCCGGCATTCCATTTCGAGCAGCGTCATAAAGAGTTTCGCGCGCTCCTTGCCGCAAGGGGCCTCCAAAAGCGCCTGTTTTTCCTTGGAATCGAACGGGCAGACCATGGCCAGCGTCGTCATAAGCCTGTCGTCCGCCGCCAGATCGACGGCCTCCCAGCTACAGGTCAGCCCCTGTTTTTCAAAGTAGTTTTTAAGGAGGGTTTTCAGCCTGTCCCTGTCCATGCCGAGGCAATCGAGCCTGTCCATATCATGCGTGAATTCATCCCATGCAGCGGCGCCGCGCCTATAGCCGTTGCGCTGGGCCAGTTCATCGTCAATCCTGAAGCGGCAAAGCCCCGTCAGGACGATTTCATAGCGGCCATCCGCCGTTTCGTTATAGCTGGTAATACGGCCCGCGCAGCCGACAGTGTAGAGAGAGCCATCGTCACGCGTTTGCACCATGCCGATAAGCCTTGACGGTTCGCGCAACACATCATCGACCATCGCGATATAGCGCGGCTCGAAAATATTTAAAGGGAGCTGCCCGCGCGGCAAAAGCAAAACGCCGCCCAGCGGGAAAAGCGGTATTTCCCCTGGTAACTCATCAGATTGTTGCCGCTCGCCGGATTTCATAAAGACCAATATAGCTTTATTTCTTAAGAAAAAAGCATACGGGAGAGTTTTTTGCGCCCCTCGGCGGCCAGCGGATCGGAAAAGCCCAGCGCCTCGAAAAAGCGCAGCAATTCCTTCCGCGGGGCCTCGTCGTTCCATGCGCGGTCGCGGCGGATAATCTCGATAAGATTATCAATGGCTTCGCGTTTTTGCCCGGCGGGAAACTGGGCCAGGGCAACATCATAGCGCGCCTGCAAATCATCCGGCGCCGCATCCAGCTTTTTCAAAAGCGGTTTTAGCTGCGCGGCGGCCTCATCCGCATGTTTTGCCAGTTCGAGCGCCGTTTGCGCGGCGGCGAAGGTGGGGTTTTTGGCGATTTCTTCGGGGGCGTTCGCGATCATCGCTTCGGCCTCTTCGACCGCGCCCGCCTCGATCATCGTGCGGACAAGGCCCGTATAGGCGTCGGCGTTGGCTTCGTCCTGTTGCAGCACCGCGATAAAGATTTGCTGCGCCTCCATCAAGCTGCCCGCGGCCAAAAGCTCAGCGGCCTCTTTCAGGGCGGCGGGGATGTCCAGCGCGTCCGGCTTTGCCGAGCGGGCGATTTTCACAAGCTGAGCAATCAGGTTTTTAATTTCGGATGCGGGACGCGCCCCCGTAAAGCCCGTCACGGGCTGGCCCTGAAAGAATGCCATCACGGTCGGCACGGACTGGATCCGCAGCGCCTGCGCCAGTTCGGGATTGTCGTCGATATTCACCTTGGCAAGCAGAACCGCGCCTTTCGCCGCGCGGACTTCTTCTTCCAACACCGGCATAAGCTGTTTGCACGGGCCGCACCACGGCGCCCAGAAATCGACAAGCACGGGCCGTTCCATCGATTCCGCAATCACGCGCGTTTCAAAATCCGCCGTTCCGGCGTCAATGACCGAATCGTCCGGCCCTGCGCCGTTTTCCGCCGCCGGGGCGGTTTTTTGAGGAGCGAGCGGGGTTATTCCAAAAATTGCCATGGCGGTTTCTTACTCTTCGTCGGGGGCGGCTGCACTGAGATCCACAATATGGGGTTCGTGGCCCGTACTTTCAATGAAGCGCAGTAAATCGGCAGGTTTGACGCCGATCGTCATCGTGTTCACCAAAGGGTGAAAATTCAGGACATCATGATCCATCATGGATTTGTCGAGGAAAATCTTCACCTGCCCTTGCCTGTCATTGACGATCGCATAAGGGCATACGGAGCCGGGGCGCACGCCCAGATATTCCCACAGCCTGTCCGCCGAACCGAAAGACAGCTTGTCGGCCCCCAAAAGCGGCTGGAGCTTTTTAATATCGACCTTCGTCGCGTTTTGCAGGCAGAGCAGGAAATTATTCTTTTTCTTGTCGCGCAAAAACAGGTTGCGGCAATGGGTTCCGGGTATATCCGCATCGACCTCGTCCGCTTCGGCGACCGTGAAAACAGCCTTGTGATGATAGAGGGGGAAGGCGATATCCAGCGCCTTCAGCGCGTCCATCAGGGCTTCGGGCGCGGTCGGGAGTTCGGGTTCATCCGGCGATTGTGTTTGTGTCATGCTGTTCATCCCCTAGCTATGAACAAAAAGCCCAATCATTTCAAGCCGCAGGGGATAGGCCGTCATAGAAAATTTGTAACGATCTGTCTTTTCTGGCATAGTGGCAGTAATAAAAATATAATTACAAAAAATATAAACAGGGAAAGCGATCAGCCATGAAGCACAAAATGCCCTTGGGGCTATTGGGGGTGGTCTATGCGGGGGATTTGGCAATCCTCGACGCTACGCCGCCGCCGCTCGATCTCGCGGCACTTCTGCCGGCACCAACCCCCGCAACGACCATGCAGATCCCGCGCGAAAGCGCCGCCGGACTGCATGATTATTTCGAACCGGGAGGGCCATAGCCATGATTCGGTTGGGACAATCCATGGACGGGCGGCTTATTCTCGGCTCCAGCCAGCCTTTTCCGGCGGACATCAAATATGTCGAATATTACCGCGAACAGCGGCTTTTCTCCCTTGTCTTCGACATGGAAGAGGAAGAAAGCGCCCTTATGCCCTATGAAATAACCTGCGAGACGGCGGATATCGTCACGGCCAGCCCCAATATTATGATTGTGGCCATGGCCGAGCCCGGCGCCGAACCGTACGGTTATATGGTGCCGCTTATCCAGATCGGAATATGCTAATCCGGAAAGCCTTGAAATAACGCTGATTTTTACGCTTGATTTTTGCGTGTCAGTGATTATAACTGCACCATTCTTGTTGGGGCGCGGGTGTAGCTCAGGGGTAGAGCATTACCTTGCCAAGGTAAGGGTCGCGAGTTCGAATCTCGTCACCCGCTCCAATCAGGAAAAAGCAGATGACCGGTGCGGAGAACGTGCCGGTTTTTTTGTTTCCGGACAGGCCCTTATGAAGAACCGCCGGTGAAGAGCCGCTGAAGAAAGGCCGGAGAAAGACCGGAGAAAGCAGGCCCGCTCTTCAGGCCCAGATCATCCAGCCGAAAAACAGCCCGGTCACAATCCCGATAAAATTCGCGAGCAAATAGGCAATAACATGGGCGGCGTTCCCGCTCTCCTCGTCCATTTCCAATCCCCTTGGTGATCGGGGAGTTACAAAGCCTCTATTAGAAGACCGCGCCAGCCTTTGGCCCGAAGGCTTGGACATACGCTGACACCTCCCCGATCCTGTCGAGGAGTGCTTTACGGCGGCACTACGCCGCTAATAGAGGGGTTTGTACGCCCCGCGCAGGACTATTCCCGCGCAGGGAGGAGAGTAGGAGAATTTCCGGAAATCTGCAACAAAACAGATGGAAACGAAACGGGACGGACGGCGGGCCGGGGTCGCACGGCCCTTGTCAGGCCCATCCCCTTATCATACCATATACTTAATATTTTCTTAATTTACCCAAGCGATAATGATTTTGTAATAATATTTTCGAAGGGGCTCCCCATTTTTTCCCTTCGAAAAGGGGGAAATACATGTGTTTTTTAATATTTCTGCGGCGCACATTGCGCTCGGCTGCGCATTCTAATTATCGATCCGGCTTTACATTGATCGAACTCACGATCGTCATGATTATCGTCGGGATGCTTGTAGCGGGTATGGCGCAGGGATTGAAAGTCTATTACCAAAAGATCGCGTTAGATAAAACAGTCAACAATATCGCTGCGGTCGAACGGGCTCTTAAAAAACATGTTGCTGAAAATAAAGCTTATCCATGCCCAGCGCTTTATAGCGCCGCCGCCTCTACCCCGGCCTATGGACAACCTGATTGCATCAGCTCGGAGCAAATAGGAACAGCGCCGGCAACAGTCCTTGTCGGTATGGTACCGGCACGCATACTCGGCCTTCCCGACAGCGCTGTAGTAGATGGATGGGGCAAGAAGCTAACTTATGGCATCACACAAGCTATGACAGTTTCAGGTTCTATAACAGGTGATGATACAATCGATGCGAAAGGCGTTATCTCGGTTATTGACGAGGCAAATGTCGAGCGCGCAAAACCTCCGGCTCAGGCCCCCTATGTCGTGATTTCCCATGGACAGGATGGCAGGGGCGCTTATACGCCCGCAGGAACAAAAGCAGAGGATTGTAATACGGCCGCAATAGACGGAAAAAACTGTGATTTCAGCGATATCATTTTTCGTTTTACCGAAAATCGATCCTACACTGGAAACAATAATAATTACGACGATTTTATCGGGTTTAACGTACCGATGGGCGTGGCCCCTGTCGGGGATATTTGTAGCCTGCAAAGCAAGTTTTACGTGGGCATTGGCGCTTTAGGCGCAGATGAAAACGGGTGCAAAGCCCCGGCCCCGATCATGAAAAGAATTGTGTTTTCCACCCCGGGAACGCATACATGGAAAGTACCTAAAGGCGTCCACAGCGCGTTCGTCTCCATGGCGGGCGGCGGCGGTTCAGGTTCAGGATGGCGTGTGATCAGCACCACTTATACAGGTGCATCCGGCGGTTTTGTTTTCTCCCACCCGCTTAATCTTGTCGAAGAAGAGGTCATGACCATTATCGTCGGCAAAGGCGGACAAGGGCATAGGCCGTATAGAACAAGCACGATTGCCGCGCCTGGCCTCCCATACTATGTTTATGATAAACCTAATAATTCTAGCGATGATGGGATCGCCGGATATCCGGGAACGTCGAGCAAGGTTATTTCTCCCACAAACGGCCTGCTTTTGGAATGTACTGGCGGAAGCGGTACGGGCCCTAGCAAACTGGATAATTACACAGGCGGGCAAGTGGCAGGCGATTTGCCTGGTGCACGATACGGTAGCGGGAACGAGCAAATACCATATCCGCAAATACAGGATCGCCGTGCCGAAGGCCCTTATAGCATCACAAGCGGCCCGGGGGCCTGCGGGCCGAATGATTACGGGCGTGGAAATATCGGCGCACAATTATGGAATATGGATTCAGGCCTTCGGTATGGCGGGCAATCACCTTTTAAATATGGATCTGGCGGCGATGTCTCTACCAGCGGCTGCTATATCAATGTCAGTACAACAGGTAAATGCATTTCTCCCCTGGACGCCAAACACGGCATCGTGATGCTGGACATCCTGATTTATGAATAAAACGGCTTCAAGACGAAGCCATCAGGACTTTATAAACGCCTATTGTCGCTTCGTTGACTTTCTCGACCGTGAAATCCGCCTCTATCCGTGCATGGCCCGCGCGGCCCATGCCGATGCGGCGGTCGCGGTCGTGGATAAGCTTTTCCAGCGCGTCGGCAAGCGCCCACGCGTCTTTCGGTTCTATCAACAGGCCGGTAATACCGTCCTCGACCGCTTCGCGGCAGCCCGGCATATCCGTCGTGACGATGGCGCGGCCCGTGGCGGCGGCCTCCAGCAAGACCTTCGGCACGCCTTCGCCGTAATAGGAGGGAAGGGTCACGATATTCGCCGCCGCCATCACGGCGGGCATGTCGTGCGTATGGCCGAGCCATTCGATCATGTTTTCGTCTTTCCAGTTTTCAAGCTCCGTACGGGTGACGGAATCGTGATTGCCGGGCCAGATATCGCCCGCCACCTGAAAACGGGCGGCAATACGTTTCGAGGCGAGGATGCGCACCGCGTGGACGAACTCGCCAATCCCCTTGGCGCGTAAAAGCCGCGAGGGGAAAAGCACGACCGGCACATCGTTGAGCGGTTCCGGGATAAAGGGGAACTGGTTCATATCGACACCGGAACCGCGGATGACGATGCTGCGCTCCCGCTTGACCGCGCCGCAGGAAATCATCGCGCGGGCGTCATCGGGATTTTGAAAGATGACAAACCGTCCGGCGCCGCCGAAAGCGATCCGGAAGAGCGGCACGATAAAGAAACGGATGATTTTGATTTTAGGATTCTCGCTTGAAAAAAGCGGCCCAAGCCCCGCCAGCGTGAAAACGGCCCGCGGCGTCCGCGCCAGATGCGCGGCAATCCCCGTAAAGAACGCATGGCGGAGCGTAATCGCATGGACAATCTCCGGCTTTACACGGCGCAGGATCTTGAAGATGCGCCAACCGAGCTTGATCTGGTTGAGCGGGTTCAAGGAGCCGGTATGTCTGGGCAGGTTGTGGCCCGTGATCCCAAGCTCTTTTATTTGCGTGTTCTCGCCCGCATTGTTGGTGGCGAGATGCAAATCCCACCCCTCGCGCATAATGTCTTTTGCGAGCGGCAGGCGGTGCGACCAGAACCAGGCTATGTCGTTTACGACCAAAAGGAATTTCGGGGGAGTTGCCGGCATATTTCTATCCCTGTTCATGACTGGCGGCGCGCGGCAGGAAATCCGCGTCCGCATTGTTATCGGTAGCGCCGCCTTGCGGGGTTTTCAGGAAATCGCTTTGGACGAAACGCCCCAGCCCTTCCTCCAGCGCATAGGGGGCTTTGAAAATCCCGTGCGCCTTCGCGGCGTCGCTCGTCGTTTCGGCGCAGAATTTTTCGACCCGCACCGCGCTGATGGGGAAAGTCCGGCCCGTGATGCGGGCGGCGGCGTCAAAGAGATAGCCCGCCCCAAGCCCCGCGAAACGCGGCAGGGAAAGGCGCGGCGCGGCGCGGCCAAGCCTGCTGCAAATCACGGCGACGAACTCGTTCATCGAAAAATCCGGCTTGTCCGCGTAATTATAAACCGCAAGCCCCCCCGGCGCGGCGAGGCAGTGATGCAAAAACGCCGCGACATTGCCGACATAGGCCATGGATTTGCGGTTCCTGCCATTGCCGACCATCACAAATTTGCCGGACGCAATCTGGCGGATGAGCGTATGGACGTTGCCTCTATTGCCTTCGCCGAACACGACGACGGGACGGATGATGGTTGCGCTCGCCGCGCCGTTGCGTGCGGCCCATTCCCGCAGGACATTCTCGCCCTCCAGCTTGCTTTGGCCGTAATCATTGAACGGCGCGGGCGGCGCATTTTCATCCGGCGCGCCGGCGTCGAGGCCGTAAACGGCGAAGCTGCTCGTAAAGACGATGCGATCTATCCCGTTCGCGTCCATCGCCTTGCATAGATTTTCCATGCCCGTGACATTGACGGCGTAATAGCGGGAGCGCGGGAAGACATCGTCGCGGTGTTCGGCGGCAAGATGGTAAACGGCGGCGCAACCGGAAAGCGCTTTCGTCAGGGCGGGCAGGTCGAGAATATCGACGGGCGTTTCATGTTTCAGATCGATAATGACACATTCATGCCCCGCCTCTTCCAGAAGAGCGCGAAGGCGCGTGCCGATAAAGCCGGAACCGCCCGTAATTGCTATTTTCATCCCTTGCGTCCTCACATCCAGCGATCGTGCCATGACTGGAACATCAGCATGGCCCAGATGTCCGTTGCGCTTGCGTGGGCGGCGCGGCCTTCAAGAAAATCGCGCCAGCGCCCATGCACCAAAGCGGCATCCACAATACCCTGTTTTTGAAGGCGATCAAGGCTGAGCATATCCTCTGCCCATGGCCGCAGCCTCCCCATAAGCCATTGATTTACCGGAAGGTTAAATCCGGCCTTGGGCCGTTCAAACAATTCCGGCGGCAGATGGCGCCCCAGCAGGCGGCGCAAAATCCATTTGCCCCTGCCGTCCCGGATTTTCATTTCCATGGGCAGGCGGAAGGCATATTCGCATAGCCTGTAATCCATCAGCGGCGCGCGGGTTTCGAGCGATGCCGCCATCGACGCCCTGTCCGCCTTGACCATCAAATCATTGGGGCGATAGGAAAGCAGATCGCCGAAAATCATCGTTTCGGCCATATCAAGCCCCGCCGGCCACAAGGCGGGATCGGCAAAGGGCGGCGCGGGGGCGCTTACCCCTTTGACGGCCTGTTCGCCCTGCGGCCAGACCTCCAGCAGCGAGCCGTAAGGGTTGGCGGAATCCCCGCTCGTTAAAAACCGCGCGAAACGGTGGAGCTTGCGGCCTATTTGCGGATGATCGGGGCGCAGCCTGTCCAGCGTCGCCTGCGGGATGGAAAGAATAAGCCGCCCCAGCGTCCGGCGCGGCATAAACCGCGTCTTTTTCCAAAGGGCCGGAAGCTTCGTATGGCGGTCATAGCCGCCGAGGATTTCATCGCCGCCATCGCCGGTCAGGGCGACGGTAACATGGGGTTTCGCCAGCCTGGACAATAGGTAGGTCGGGATTTGCGAGGAATCGGCGAAAGGTTCGTCATAAATCTCTGCCATGGACGGAACGGCGTTCAAGGCATCCTCCGCACCGACGCGGAATTCCTGATGCCGGGTTCCGAGATGGCTTGCGATTTTTGCGGCGTGGGCGGATTCGTCATAGCCGTCCTCGTCAAAGCCGATGGAATAGGTCTGGATTGGCTTGTCCGAATATTTTTGCATCAGCGCCGTCACGAGCGAGGAATCAATCCCGCCGGACAGGAACGATCCGAACGGCACATCGCAATCCATCCTTTCCCGCACACAGGCCGAAAGGAGGGAATCGAATTCCCGCACCGCTTCCTCTTCCGGCACACGCACGGGGGTCAGACGGGCGTCCTCATAGGCGCGGCGGAGCTGCCAATATTGCTCCATCAGGCCGGCAAGATTTTCGCCGCCGTCAAGCTTCGCCGGCTCCAGCGTCAAACGCCCCGCGGGCAAAAGCTGCCAGACATTTTTATAAATGCAGCGCGGCGCGGCGATATAGGAAAGATTCATAAAATGCGCGAGCGTTTCGCGGTCAAGCTCCGGCGAAAAATCAGGATGCGCGTGAAAGGCTTTCAGTTCCGACGCGAAAACGAGATTGCGCCCCGCAAAGCCGATATAAAGCGGCTTTTTGCCGAAACGGTCGCGCACGAAATGGATTTGCCGCGCCTGCCTGTCCCACAGGGCGAAGGCGTACATGCCGTTGAATTTTTGCAAGGCGTGGTTGACGCCCCAGCGATCGATTGCGGCCAGCAGGATTTCGGTATCGCAGCGCGTCTTGAAAATCTGCCCGTCTTCCTCCAGCGCTTTTTGCAGTTCGCGGAAATTATAAAGCTCGCCGTTATAGGTGACGACATAGCGGCCCGAAGGAGAGATCATCGGCTGCGCCCCGCCTGCGCCCAAATCCTGTATGGCAAGGCGGCGGTGGGCGAAAATAAGGGGGATTTCAGGATCTTGCCAAAGCCCGGCGGAATCCGGCCCGCGATGGGCGAGGCTTTGATGCATGGAATCGGCAATCCCCGCGAGAGCCGCCTGCCCCCGCCCGCCATTCATGCTGTAAAATCCCGCTATTCCGCACATTTTCGCTGATTTGTCTTTGCCTTTGGAGTTTTGATAGCCTATTTCAGGATGAGTTGAAAGAATTTGATAAAATCATGAATATCGATCTTTTCCATACAGGCGCGGGCGAAGCGGGGCTTTTATGCGGCGGGCCGTTTAAAAGCCGGATTTCAGGCGCGATCCTCGACGCCCAGACATTAAACCTGACGCTTGAGCTGGGCGACGGGGACACTTTCCATCTCAACATCCCCGTGGCGGAATCCAACCGCGAAAAACTGCTTTTCGCGCACAAGCTTTATATCGGGTTTTTCGAGGAAAGCATCCTGACGGACGCGTTTGAAGTCCCCCTGCTCTATTTGAACGACCCGTATGGAAGCGAGTTCGGGCAATCCAGCCCGCTTGCAAAGCCGCGGCGCTCGGTTCTTTTGTTTGAACAATTCATGAAAAGATGCGCCTTCGCGCAGCCGCTCCACCGCGACAATCTCGGCGACGAAGACAGCGCCCGATCGCTTCTGCGCGGCGCGGATCCAAAGGCCCTGACCCTTTCACCCGCCCTTATGCGCCAGATAGAGTTGAACGCCATCCCGACTCTTGAAAACGTCCCGCAAATGCCGGGGCCGGGCGGCGCCGTCATTCGCCAAAAGCGCGCCGCGCCTTCCGGCAAGACGCAGGACGAACAGCGCGGGGAATAACGCTTTTTATAACCGCCTATGCTTATAGCCGCTTAGCCGCCCCACCACCGCCCCGCCGCCGGAAAATTACTGCTGCCCGCGCCTTATCTTGCGCCAGTTGGCGACATTGCGGTTATGTTCGGCCAGCGTGCGGGCGAAGACATGGCCGCCCGTCCCGTCCGCGACGAAATAAATATAATCATGGATTTCGGGATTCAGCACGGCCTCGATCGACGCGCGCCCCGGATTGGCGATGGGGCCGGGCGGCAGGCCGGGATTGGTGTAGGTGTTATAAGGATTTTGCGCGCGCAGATCCTTGGTCAAAAGCCTGCGGCCAAGCGGGCCCTGCCCTTCATTTTGAATCCTGCCCTGCGTTATGCCGTAAATCACCGTCGGATCGCTCTGAAGCGGCATGGAGCGGCGAAGACGGTTGATGAATACGCCCGCGACCCTCCGGCGCTCATCGGCAACCCCCGTTTCTTTTTCAACGATGGAGGCAAGCGTCAGCGCTTCTTCCGGCGTTTTCACAGGCAGGTCTTCGGCGCGGCCGGCCCATAATTCGTCCAGCGCCTTTTGCAGCCCGTCCTGCATCCGCGCAATGATGACGGCGCGATCGTCGCCGTTGATATAATGATAGGTTTGCGGCAGCAACGTCCCTTCCGCCGGCACGGAGTCGATTTCACCGGACAGATCGGGCAGGGCATTCAGGATTTCGACAACCTGCCATGACGTCATGCCTTCGGGAAAAGTCACCTTGCGATCATAGACATCGCCCGCGCGGAGTTTTTCCAGCACCTCTTCCATTTTTATATGGGCGGTAAATTGATATTCTCCCGCCTTGAGGGGCCGCCTGTCGCCGTCGATGCGCGTCAGAAGCTTGAAAATAAAGGCTGATTCAATAATATCCGTATCTTCAAGCTTTTGCGCAATCGCAGCGACGCCCCGCCCCCGTTCAATCAGCATGATCGTTTCCGCCGCCAAAGGGCCGGGAGATTGGGCGGATCTTATCTGGAGGAATAACCAGACGGCGCAAAGCGCGGCTATCGCAACCGCCAATGACAGGAAAAAGAGGATAAATTTTTTCACAGACTTCAATCCTTTACCGCAAAGCGCGCTTATCAAGCCATTTGAGCCGCAAAAGCTTTAAAAAGCAAAAAAAATATAAAGTTTTTTCACGGAACAAGAAGACGGGAGAATGGTTAGCTTGGGTATCTTCAAACCAAGCTGAAAGGATTTATTGAAATGGAACAAACCCGCAATCCGGCAGACAATCTTTCAAGGGAAGCCCGCAGCAAAGGTGGCCGGAATAGTTCAGGCAACTTCCGCCACAATCCCGAGCGCGCCGCGGAAGCCGGCCGCAAGGGCGGCAAGGCATCACGCGGCGGCGGCCGCCGGAGCGAGAATGCAGAAAGCTAAAACATAAAAATGCGCTTGCCGCGCGAACAGGGCGAAAAGCCCCCATCGTGCCTGATATTCGCGTACGGCTTACGCATCAAAAAATGAACGGGATGTCCTTTGCGGATCATCCCGTTCATTGCTGTTTTATTCCTGGCTGCGCTCTACGCTTTGGGGATGCGCGCAATCCGCACTGGGCGCGCCGCGCCATGCCGCGCATGGTCTTCTTCCGCGCTATACCGCCTTGAGTACGACGGACGCGTTCGTGCCGCCAAAACCGAAAGAGTTTGAAAGCGCCACGGTGACTTTCTTTTCCTTCGCGGTCTTTGGAACCAGATCGATACCCCGGCACGGCTCTGAAATATTTTCGAGATTTAATGTCGGCGGCAGGATGCCGGTTTCAATCGCCTTGACGGAATAAATCGCCTCGACCGCGCCCGCCGCGCCCAGCAAGTGGCCGATGGCGGACTTCGTCGAGGACATGGACACCTTGTCCAGCGCATTTGCGAACAGGCGTTTGACCGCCGTGCATTCGATCCCGTCCCCGACAGGCGTCGAAGTCCCGTGGGCATTGATATAATCGACATTGTCCGGATTGAGGCTGGCCCGTTCCAGCGCGGCCTTCATGGCGCGGTAGCCGCCGTCGCCGCCCTCGGCGGGGGCCGTGATGTGATAGGCGTCGCCGGACATGCCGTAACCGACGACTTCGGCATAGATTTTCGCGCCGCGCTTTTTCGCATGTTCATATTCTTCGAGAACGACGACGCCCGCGCCTTCGGCGATAACGAAACCGTCGCGCCCTTCATCGAACGGGCGGGAGGCTTTTTGCGGATCGTCGTTATAGGACGTCGATAGCGCGCGCGCGGCGGCAAAGCCCGCAACGCCCAAAGGCGTGACGGCGGCTTCCGCGCCGCCCGCGACCATGACATCGGCGTCGCCGAGCGCAATGATACGCGCGGAATCGCCAATCGCATGCGTCCCCGTGGCACAGGCCGTGACGACGGAATGGTTCGGCCCTTTAAAGCCGTATTTGATGGATACATGGCCCGAAGCCAGATTGATCAGCATTGCCGGAATGCAGAACGGCGAGAGACGGCGCGGCCCGCGTTCCTTCAGCGTAATCGACGCCTCGTACATCGTGCCGAGGCCGCCAATGCCGGAACCGATCAGCACGCCCGTGCGCTGCTGCGCCTCTTCCGTGTCCGCGGCCCAGCCGGAATCCGCGACCGCTTCCTGCGCCGCGGCGATGCCGTAACAGATAAAACGGTCGATTTTCTTTTGTTCCTTGACCGGCACGAACAGATTGACGTTGAAGGCGCCGTCCGCCGGATTTTCATCCGTCGTTTTCGGCACGAGGCCGGCGACATGTGACGTCATATCCGTTAGGTCAAATTCATCGATTTTGCGAATGCCGCTATCGCCCGCGGTCAAACGCTTCCAGTTATGGGCCACGCCGACACCAAGCGGCGAAACCATCCCCATTCCCGTGATAACTACGCGTCTCATCGTCCCTTATCCCTTTTCGTCAATAAAAACGGCGGCTTAACTATAGCAATAGTTGCAGCCGCCGCCTAAGAAATATTATACGTCCAGCGACTTACTCGCCGGCGTTTGCCTTGATGAAGTTCACGGCGTCGCCAACCGTCTGGATTTTCTCGGCAGCGTCGTCGGGAATTTCGACCTTGAATTCTTCTTCGAACGCCATAACGAGTTCAACGGTATCAAGGGAGTCTGCACCGAGATCGTCGATGAAGCTTGCACCTTCCGTTACTTTCGCGGCATCTACGCCAAGATGCTCGACAACAATTTTCTTTACGCGTTCTGCTATATCGCTCATGGCGAACCTTTACCTTCTTCAGTGTGTTAAATTTAAAATCGACGGCGAATTTACCAATCCGCCCAGCCTTTGCAAGCTCTTTCCTGTGCGATAGCACAATGAATATTAAATTTCCAGCATATTCAAGGCTTTATACGGTCACGAATGTGGATAAGACTCTGGAAAACCTCATGCGCTCCAGTGTTTTTCAGGGTTTCTTCCTGTTTTTGAGGATTATGGGCGGAACCCGCAAATCCCCATGTCGTCATGCCGGCGTCAAGCCCCGCGCGCACGCCCGTGGCCGAATCTTCAAGCACGAGGCAGCGTTCCGGCTCCGCGCCCATTTGCGCGGCGGCGAAGAGGAAAAGGTCGGGATAGGGCTTGGGATTTTTCACCTGTATTTTCGTAAAGACATGCTCCTCACCGAAATAAGGCAAAAGCCCCGTCATCTCCAGCGAGCGGAGGACGTTCGAGCGCTCGCCGTTTGAGGCCACGCAGATTTTATAATGATCGCGGGCGGTGGCGGTAAGCTGTTCCGCACCGTCAACAGGCTTTAATTCCGTTTGCTGCAATTCGGCAACGCGGGCGATATAGCGCGGCAAGATATCGTCCGGCGGGACGCGCCCCGTTTCCATCTGGACATTCAGGAGAATGCCGGAAACCGTCGTGCCGACCCAGTTCTTATAGGCGTAATCCAGATCGAATTCCGTAAAGCCGGACTGGTGCAGGACATCCAGAAGCGCCCTGTTATTCGCATATTCGGAATCGGTGAGCGTTCCGTCACAATCAAAAATAATAAGGTCGAACATTGCGGGCGAGTCTATCACATCGCGGCCAGCACTTGTTCATATTTCTTTGCCGCGGTGGCGATGCAGATCCTGCGTTCCGTTTGAAGGCCGGGATGCGTCCAGTGCGCGTGCAAAATCTTCGCGGGATCCTTATCGGGCAGGGCCGTAATAAGGGCGCATTCTTTCATGGCCTGCGCCATTTTTGCGCCGCTCGCCTCCTTAAAGGCCTCGGCAAATTGTTCGCATAAAGGACGGTAGATTTCATCCTGCACGCCAAAGCTGCCCTGCGCCGCCATATTATAGGATTTCATCGGGCGCACCGCGCGGCGGTTGGTCACGACTTTATGTTTTTCACCGTCGCGGGTTGAAACTTCGCCAAGAAATTCCAGATTGCGGTAATAAAAATCAACCTTGTCCTGCGCCAGAGTTTTACGCATCGCGCCCAAATCTTTTTCGGTCACTTGCGCGCGGCGCAGGCCGCCGACAATTTCCACGCTGCAATTTTTCGATATATCCGCCTGGAACAAAGGTTTGACGATATTGCCGTGGGCGATTTTGCGCGCAGCGTAAACCGGCGCAACCTGCGACGGCTCCGCGCCGAGCAATTTCGATTTCAACCATTCAACAGGGCTGATATTCCGGTGAAGGATGCTGACGCTCACCCCGTGTTTGGACGAATAAATGCGGTTCACGTTGGGGCCGGTGAAATATTGCCCCTCTTGGGGATTGGGCAGGCCCGCCAGTTTCAGGAAATCCTTGACGCCCTTCGCGCCGTCTTCATCCGCCGACAAAAAGACATCCCAGAGAAGGCCGCCATCTTGTTCAAATTCCTGCCACGCCATCGCACACACCTTGCCAAAATAAATACACCGCCGTTTTTTCGTCTTATGCGAAAATAACGACGGCTTTATAAAGGAAAAACCAGCGAAAAATCAAGGTTTTTCGCATGGTTTGCGGCGGATTTGTGCGGGGGGCGGAGGGGCGGCTTTAGCGCCCCCACCCAAAGCCGCTTTAAATCATCGCCATCCCGCCATTGACATGGATGGTGGAGCCGGTGACATAGCCCGCTTCTTCGGATGCCAGATAGGCGACGGCGGCGGCAATATCTTCGCTCGCCCCCATCTTGCCCGCCGGAATAGTGGCGTTGATCTTGGCTTTCTGGTCGTCGGTCAGGACTTCGGTCATGGCGGTCGCGATAAAGCCCGGCGCCACGCAGTTCACCGTGATGTTGCGGGACGCGATTTCGGCGGCCATGGCTTTCGACCAGCCGATCATGCCGGCCTTGGAGGCCACATAGTTGCACTGGCCGGGATTGCCGGTCACGCCGACGACGGAGGCGATATTGACGATCCGGCCCCAGCGGCGCTTCATCATGCCGCGCTGGACGGCGCGGGCGAGCTTAAAGGTCGCGGTCATGTTGACATCGACAACCTGGCTCCAGTCCTCATCCTTCATCCGCATCGACAGCCCGTCGCGGGTGAGGCCCGCATTGTTCACGAGAATATCGATCCGGCCCATTGTTTCCTCGGCCTCTTTTACAAGCGTATCAACAGCTTCGGAAGAAGAGAGGTCGGCGACGAATATATGGACGCGATCGCCCAGCGCGTCTGCGAGGATCTTCAATTTGGCTTCATTGCGGCCCGTGATGCCGACAACCGCGCCCTGCGCATGCAACGCCTTCGCAATCGCGCCGCCGATGCCGCCCGTAGCGCCAGTCACCAGCGCGGTTTTTTCGTTAAGATTGAACATGGCCGTTCCTTTCTTTTTCAAACCACAAGCATACAGAAGAACACGGAGCTTTAGAAAACAGGAAAAGTAACCTCTGTGCGGCCTGCCGCGGCCTTCTGCATTCCTGCGGTTAAATTATTGTTATTTCAATTTCCCGATCAACGCCTCAATCCCTTCCGGCGTGCCGACGGATTCGCAGGCAATGTCCTTGTCGATGCGTCTGATGAGGCCGCTTAATACCTTGCCTGCGCCAAGCTCGACCATTTCGGTCACGCCCTGCTCTTTCATCCACTGGACGGATTCGCGCCAGCGCACCATGCCCGTAATCTGATCGACCAGCAGGCGGCGAATGTCCGAAGGCTCCGCCACCGCCTTGGCCGTCACGTTCGACACGACCGGCACGAATGGCGGGCGGATGACGCTATCGGCCAGCGCATAGGCCATTTCCTGTGCCGCGGGGGCCATCAAAGAGCAATGGAACGGCGCGGAAACGGGCAGGAGAACCGCTTTTTTCGCGCCGGCCTCAGCCGCGTAATCGATCGCGAGCTGCACCGCCGCCGCATGGCCGGATACGACGATCTGCCCCGTGCTGTTATCATTCGCGGCCTGACAAACCATTTCCTTCGTGCTGTCCGCCGTGGCTTTTTTCGCGACCTCCAGAACCTCCGGCAGGTCGAGCCCCAGAATCGCGGCCATCGCGCCGACGCCGACCGGCACGGCCCTTTGCATGGCCTTGCCGCGGATTTTCAAAAGCCGCGCCGTTTGCGCCAGTTCGAACGCGCCGGAACAGGTCAGGGCCGAATATTCGCCCAGCGAATGGCCCGCCATAAAGGAGCATATATTTTCAAACTGGAAGCCGCCCTGCTTGCGCAGGATTTTGGCGACGGCCATGGAATGGGCCATCAGCGCGGGCTGGGTGTTTTCAGTCAGGTTGAGGTCGGCTTCCGGCCCTTCGAACATCAATCTGGACAGTTTTTGGGATAAAGCATCGTCAACTTCTTCAAAGACTTCTTTTGCCTCGGTAAAAGAGGCAGCCAGATCTTTCCCCATCCCGACAAATTGCGACCCCTGGCCGGGGAAAATAAAGGCGCGGCTCATATTCTCTCACTCTTGTTTGTATTTGCTGTGGTGCAGCGTTTTTTTGTCAAAAAATCCGCCGCCACAATGCAAAGGGATGGAACATTCGTCAAGAGCCGATGGTTGGATTTACAACGACCCCCGATTACCCACATTTTTCTGCGCCCATATGGAATAAAATTATAGTAATAAATCCATTTTTGATATATAAATTTCACAATCGATTAGGAATGAGGGAATCCGGCCAAGGAATCGGCTACGCAACAGGCGGGCCTTTAAACCGTCATTCCGCACGGCAAGGGAAGATAGAGGACTCATCGGCATAACAACAAACCCTGACAGGAGGTTACCATGAGCTCTGTTTTAAAGACGAAAAACACCATCCACCAATTGCTCGAAGATACGCGCTTTGCGTACCGCGTATCCTCGGAAATGGATCATCTCAACGCGGATTACGCGGAATATGCCAGCTCACAGGCTTTGGCAGAATTCCGCCGCGCTTTCGGCGATCCCGAACTCTCCCACGACCAGCTTTGCAAGATTTTGCGCTCGGCCTCGAACAAGGAGCGCCGCCGCCAGTGCAAAACCCCGTGGGCCATGTTTATGGCGAATTTCATCGAACGCAACGGCAACAGCAATATCCATATCAGCCATACGGTGACCACGCGCTAGCGTGCGTAAGCGGCGCTAACCGCAGGGAATTTTCCACCGCCCGCCTGTTTTCCCGAAGGCGGGCGGATTTTATGCGGCTTTATCCTCCCGCCTCAATTACATAATGCCAAATCTTTGCCAGTCCGCCTTTTCCATGGCGCGGGGCGGCGGGCAATGGGGGGGAATTATTTTCAAGGAAACCCGCCTTTTTCCTTGCAAACCCTTAAGGCTTCCCGCTATAACCCCGCAACTGAAACCTCGCCGGCCCACAGGCATTAAAGGCCGGCTTTATTATCCGAGAGGAGAAAAATATGCCCTTTTACGAAACCGTGTTTATCGCACGGCAGGATTTGAGCGATGCGCAAGTGAAAGCCATCACCGAATCTTGCGAAAAAATCATCAAGGACGGCAAAGGCAAAATCACGAAGACCGAAAACTGGGGTCTGCGCACACTTGCCTATAAAATCAACAAGAACAAAAAAGGCCACTATGTCCTGATCGAAATGGACACGCCGGCCCCTGCGATGCAGGAAATGGAGCGCACGCTGCGCCTGAACGAAGAAGTCCTTCGTTACATGACGGTGCGCCTTGACGAGCTTTCCAAAGGCCCGTCCAAGCCGATCGACAAGAATAATGACAGCGATTTCGAGAAGGAGGCCGCATAATGTCCGCACAAGCAGATAGACCAGAACGCACCGAAGCCCCGGCGAAAAAAGGCTTTTTCCGCCGCCGCAAGACATGCCCGTTCTCCGGCCCGAAAGCACCCGCAATCGACTGGAAAGACGTCCGCCTTTTGGGCCGCTTCGTTTCCGAGCGCGGCAAGATGGTTCCGTCCCGCATCACGGCCGTTTCCCAAAAGAAACAGCGTGAACTGGCACAAGCCATCAAGCGCGCCCGTTATATGGCCCTGATGCCGTATATCCGCAACGAAAACGAAGGCCGCTAAGGCCGCGCGCTAGCAAGAAAGGATTAAACCAATGGCTACACAAGTTATTTTGCTGGAACGCGTGGAAAATCTCGGCGCCATGGGTGACGTTGTCACCGTAAAGCCCGGATATGCCCGCAACTTCCTGTTGCCGCAAGCAAAAGCCCTGCGCGCGACAAAAGAAAACATCGCCTATTTCGAAACGCAGAAAACGCATCTTGAAAAGATGAACGCCGAGAAAAAAGCCGAAGCCCAAAAAGCCGCCGCAAATATCGAAGGCACCAAGATCGTTATTATCCGTCAGGCTGCCGAAGGCGGCCAGCTGTTCGGTTCCGTATCGGCCCGCGACATTGCAGAAGCCCTGTCCACGGACGGCAAGCAAACGGCAACACGCGGCCAGATTGCGCTGAACCAGAACTTCAAGACGATCGGCCTGTTCCCCGTCGACGTTATCCTTCACCCTGAAGTCAAGGCGAAGATTACCGTCAATATCGCGCGCACAGCCGACGAGGCAAAAACGCAAGAGAAAACGGGCAAAGCCGTTATTGCAGGGGCGGATCGCGGTGGACGCGGACGCGGCGGCGAGGAAGACCTCGACGCGGCCAAAGCCTCCATGCTCGAAGACAGCGCCCTTGCGGCGGAACAAGCCGAAGCTGAAGAAGAAGCAAAGCTTTCCGCAGCCGATGCAGAAAAAGCCGCTAAAAAAGCCGCCAAGAAAGCTTCCAAAGCCGATGACGAGGCCGCAGAAAGCGAAGCGGACGCCGGGTAATTCCCCGGCCCCGCCCCTAAAACCATTCAAATCCCCGCCCCCTTGCCGAGGCGGGGATTTTTCTTGAATTTCCCCCGCAATCCACAGGGCTAAATACTAGGAAAGCCGGTTATAACCGTGCTAGTCTTTCTCATCATGAACGAAGCCGTACCTTTGAAACTTGTTACGCGCGATGATGACGCGCTGAACCATAGAACCCTGCCCCATAATCTTGAGGCGGAGCAGGGGTTGCTTGGCATGCTGCTCATCGACAACCGCAATGCGGAAAAAGTCACCGATCTCGTCAAGCCGGACTATTTCAGCCACCCGACCCACGGGCGGATCTATGAAACCATCTTGCGGATGATCGATAAGGGGCTGGAGGCGAAGGCCACCACGCTGAAAGATTATTTTGAAAAAGACGAGGGGCTGGCCGCGGTCGGCGGCACGCGCTATCTGGTCGATCTCGCGACGGAAATCCCGCTTTTGAACGATGTGCGCGATTACGCGCAGACAATCTATGACCGCCATCTCCGCCGCGAAATCATCCGCCTCAATCAGGAAGTCGCCACCATGGCTTTCGATTACAAGCTGGAACAGGATGCGGAGCATATATTGACCGAGGCGGAACGCCGCCTTTATTCGCTCGCCGAAAGCGGCAAAACCACGCAAAGCGGGTTCGTGACCTTGCGCGATTCCGTCGCGGTCGCCTTGCAATATGCGGAAACGGCCTTTCATTCCGACACGCATGTGACCGGCATCACGACGGGACTTCAGGATCTCGATCAAAAGCTCGGCGGGCTGCATAATTCCGACCTGCTTATCCTTGCCGCCCGTCCGTCGATGGGGAAAACCTCGCTTGCGGTCAACGTCGCCTTTAACGCGGCCAAAGCCTATGCCGAGGGCAAGCCGGGCGGCGCGCGCGTCGGGTTTTTCAGCCTTGAGATGAGCTCCGACCAGCTCGCGACCCGCATCCTGTCCGATCAATCGGGCATTTCCGGCGACGCTATCCGCAAAGGGAATATCCGCGAGGACGAATTTATCCGCTTTGTCGAAGCCTCGCAGACGGTCGCGCAAATCCCGCTCTTTATCGACGACACGCCGGCCCTTACCATCGGCGCGCTCCGCTCCCGCGCCCGCAGGCTGAAACGCCAGCACGGGCTGGAGCTTTTGATTATCGACTATCTCCAGCTCCTCCAAGGCTCCGGCACGCGCCAGTCCGAAGGCAACCGCGTCCTTGAGATTTCCGAAATTACGCGCGGCCTCAAAGCCATCGCGAAAGAGCTGCATATCCCCGTCATCGCCCTTTCCCAGCTTTCCCGCGCGGTCGAACAACGCGAGGACAAGCGCCCGCAGCTTTCGGATCTGCGCGAATCCGGATCTATCGAACAGGATGCGGACTGCGTCATGTTCATCTACCGCCGCGAATATTACCTGTCGCGGGAAGAGCCGGAAAAGCGCGGCGGCGAAGACGATGCGAAATTCAACGACCGCTACCAGCAATGGCAGGACGATCTCGGCGAATGCGCCAATACGGCGGAAGTCATCGTCGCGAAACAGCGTCACGGGCCTATCGGGACGGTCAGGCTGTTCTTCGATTCCAACATCACCCGCTTTGGCGATCTGGAATCGCGCTATCATTAGGAGCGCGTAAATGACCTCTCCCGCCGCTTCGATTGCCCCGGCCATATTGACCGTTTCCCTGAAAAACCTCGTTAAAAACTACACAATGTTCCGCGCCATGACGGGCGCGGCGGTCGCGGGCGTCATTAAGGCCGACGCCTACGGAACGGGGGCAAAGCAAGTCCATGCGGCGCTCTACAAGGCGGGTTGCCGCCATTTTTTCGTGGCGACGCCGGACGAAGCCATCGCGATTAGGGACGCCGACAAGGAATCCCAGATCATGGTTCTGGGCGGGCTTTATAAGGGGGCCGAGGATTTTTACGCGGGGCGCGGCATTATTCCGGTCATCAATTCGATGGAAGAGGCGGCGCGCTGGAAATCCATGGCGCATAAGCTCGATACCAAGCTCCCCGCCGTGCTTCATTACGATACGGGCATGAACAGGCTGGGCCTCGGCCCGGACGATCTGCCCGATACGGACGCGTTCGATCTCCGGCTTGTCATGTCCCACTTCGCCTGCGCCGACGAAGAGGGCCATCCGATGAACGGGCGGCAGGCCCAGGCTTTTGCAAGGATTGCGCGCGCATTTCCAAACGCATCGAAATCATTATGCAACTCTTCCGGCCTGTTCCGCGATAAGGCGTGGCATTACGATCTGGTCAGGCCCGGCTATGCGCTCTATGGCGGCAATCCGGTTCCGGAAAAAGAAAATCCCGTCCTGCCCGTCGCCTCCTTAAAGGCGCGGATTTTGCAAACCCGCCTTGCCGCCGCGGGAGAAAGCGCCGGCTACAGCGCCACCCATATTTTCAATAGGCCAACGCAGATTGCGACCGTTGCCATGGGGTATGCGGACGGAATCCTCCGCAGCGGCTCCAGCCGCGCGGCTTTCTTTTATCGTGACCGCCCCTGCCCTGTTGCGGGGCGCGTATCCATGGATCTCATCACCGTCGATCTGGGCGACGGGCCGAACCCGCCGCGGGAAGGGGAATGGCTGGAACTGCTCGGCCCGCATCAGGGCGTCGATGCGCTCGCGAAGGATTGCGGCACGATCGGCTATGAAATCCTCACCTCGCTCAGCCGCCGCGCCGCAAGGGTTTATGAGAGTTAAGACTTCCCAAGCCACGGAAAAAACGGTAAAAATCCTCAAGCTGACGCAATTACCGAAAAAGACATAAGAATAAGATATGAGCAAAGAAAATTACCCGCAAATCGGGGCCGCCCTGTTTTTGGATCTGTGTGAAGGCATCGGCCATTCCATCACCCGCTTTTTCCAGTCTATCGGCGCGCTCGTCCTTTTCGCCTCCGCCGCCGTGCGCCATATCGTGACGCCGCCATGGTATCCGCGCCTTATCCTGCGCCAGTTCGTCGATATCGGCTATTACTCCCTGCCCGTCGTCGGCATGACCGCGATTTTCACCGGCATGGTGCTGGCGTTGCAATCCTATACGGGCTTTACCCGTTTCAACGCCGAAAGCGCGATTGCCGGGGTCGTCGCCCTTTCCGTGACGCGCGAGCTTGCCCCCGTCCTGGCGGGCCTTATGGTCGCAGGCCGGATCGGCGCATCCATCGCCGCGGAAATCGGCACGATGCGCGTGACCGAACAAATCGACGCCCTCACCACCCTTTCCGTCAATCCGTATAAATATCTTATCGCGCCGCGCGTTATCGCGGGGACGCTGATGCTCCCCATCCTCGTGCTGATTGCCGACATTATCGGGATTTATGGCGGCTATATCGTTTCCATCTATACGCTCGGCTTTTCAGAAGGCAGCTATCTCGACCAGACATGGAAGATACTGGAGCCGATCGACGTTACTTCCGGCCTCGTCAAGGCCGCGGTTTTCGGCTTTATCGTCGCCGTCATGGGCTGTTACCACGGCTTTTATTCAGGCCGCGGGGCGCAGGGCGTGGGGGCCGCCACGACCTATGCGGTCGTATCCGCCTCTATCCTCATCCTCATCTTCAACTTCGTCCTGACGAAGCTGTTTTTCTCGTAAACAAGGAACCATAGCGATGACAACCACGCCAAAAATCGAGATGCGCGACGTCAGGAAATCCTTCGGCTCCAAAAAGGTGCTGGACGGGATCGATCTGTCCGTGGCTCCCGGAGAATCCCTCGTCGTCATCGGCGGTTCTGGTTCCGGAAAATCGGTCACGCTGAAATGCATTCTGGGGCTTATCCGCCCCGATAGCGGCTCCGTCAAGATTGACGGGCAGGAAACCGTCAATTTCAGCGGCAAAGACCGTGACGCGTTGATGGGAAGGTTCGGCATGCTTTTTCAGGGCGCGGCCCTTTTCGACTCCTTGCGGGTCTGGCAAAATGTCGCCTTCGGCCTTATCCAGGGCAAGAATATGAAGCCGAAGGAAGCGCATGACATCGCCATCCAAAAGCTGGAACAGGTCGGGCTTGCGCCCGCCGTCGGCGATCTGTTTCCGGCGGAGCTTTCCGGCGGGATGCAAAAGCGCGTGGGCCTTGCCCGCGCCATCGCCGCCAACCCCGAAATCATCTTTTTCGACGAGCCGACGACCGGACTCGACCCGATTATGGCGGATGTCATCAACGACCTGATCGTGGATTGCGTAAAGGATTTGGGCGCAACCGCCGTATCCATCACCCACGACATGGCCTCGGTGCGCAAAATCGCCGATCACGTCGCCATGATTTACGAGGGCAGGATTATCTGGCACGGCCCCGTTTCCAGCCTCGATAATTCCGGCAATGAGTATGTCGATCAATTCATCCATGGCCGCGCCGAAGGCCCGATTATGAAACATGCGGGTTTCCGCCGCGCCTGAGCTGGAAACGGCTGGTTTTTCGTGTTTCTTTACCTTTACGCAAAGCGCCCATTTGTGCGATAAAGCCCCATGCGCTGGCTGGGCACACTTTTACTATGGATGTTCTCGCTCGGATTTTTCGGGGCGATTGCGGCTGTCGGATTCGCGGCGCTCCTTTTTTCGAGCTTTGGCCGCGACCTTCCCGATTATACGCAGCTTAAAAATTACGAACCCCCCATCGTCACACGCATTTATGCGGGGGATGGAAGGCTGCTTGCCGAATATGCGCAGGAAAAACGCGTTTTCGTTCCCGTTGAATCTATTCCGGATATGGTGAAGAACGCCTTTATCGCGGCGGAAGACCAGAATTTCTATACGCATCCCGGCGTTGACGCCATGGCGATCGGGAGGGCCGCCCTTACCAACATCATCAACCGCGGCAGCAACAGGCGCCTTGTCGGCGCATCGACCATCACCCAGCAGGTCGCGAAAAACTTCCTCCTGACCAACGAGCGCTCCTATGAGCGCAAGATCAAGGAAGCCATCCTCGCAACGCGCATAGAAAAAGCGATGACCAAGGATCAAATCCTTGAGCTTTATATGAACGAGATCTATCTGGGGCAGCGTTCTTACGGCGTTGCCGCCGCGGCGCAAATTTATTTCAACAAAAAGCTCGACGATCTGTCTATCGCCGAAACAGCTTATCTCGCCGCGCTTCCCAAGGCACCGAACAATTACCATCCGGTGCGCAACCACAATTCCGCCCTGAGCCGCCGCAACTGGGTTATCGGGCGGATGCTTGAAGACGGATATATTACCCTTGGCGAAGCGGAGCTTGCAAAGGCCGCGCCGCTTGCCATGACGCTCAAGGATGAATCGGACGTCGCCAATGCGCCTTTCTTCGCCGAAGAAGTCCGCCGGAGATTGAAGGCGCGCTACGGCGACGATAGTCTTTACGCGGGCGGGCTTGCGGTGCGCACCTCCGTCAATCCGCGCCTCCAGTCCATCGCCGAAAAAGCATTGCGGGACGGGCTGATGGCCTATGACAAACGCCATGGATGGCGCGGGCCTGTCGCCCGTATAGACGATCTGGGCGACGACTGGCATGAAAAGCTTATCTCCGTCGATGAGCCGGCGGAAATGCCGGATAACTGGACGCTTTCCATCGTCCTTGAAAGCGGCGCGCAGAACGCGACTCTGGGCTTCGCCGACAAGAAAACAGGAAAGATAGCCCTGAACGACGTCCAGTGGGCGCGGCAATGTCTTCAGGAATGCTACGCGCTCGGCCCCGAAATAACCGCCGTCAACCAGGTCTTGAAAAAAGGCGATGTCATCCTTGTCGAAAAAATCAAGGATGCATGGGTCTTGCGGCAAATTCCGGCGGTAGAGGGCGCACTGGTCGCAATGGATCCGCACACGGGCCGGGTTCTCGCCATTCAGGGCGGCTGGAAATACGGGCCGAGCCAGTTCAACCGCGCGACACAGGCCATGCGCCAGCCCGGTTCCGCCTTCAAGCCGTTTATCTATCTTCCGGCCCTCGATAAAGGCTTTACACCCGCGACCCGCGTTCTCGACGCGCCGTTTGAAATGGAACAATCACCGGGAAGCATGTGGCGTCCGACCAACTATTCCGGCAATTTTTACGGGCCGACCCCGATCCGCGTCGGCGTGGAAAAATCGCGGAACCTGATGACGGTACGGCTTGCCGACCATCTCGGCATGGATACGGTCATCGAATATGCGAAACGCTTCGGCATCGCCGACGAGATGAAGCCTTACCTCTCCTATTCCCTTGGCGCGGGCGAAACGACCCTGCTTAAACTGACCAATGCCTATGCCATGCTCGTCAATGGCGGCAAAAAGACGACGCCGACCATCATCGACCGGATTCAGGACAGGCGCGGCAAAACCATCTTCAGCTATGACCAGCGCCCCTGCCCCAATTGCGGCGATCTTATTCGCTGGGACGGGCAGGCGGTGCCTGCCATCCCCGATACGCGCGAACAGATTGCGGACGAGCGCACGGCCTATCAGATGGTTTCCATCCTCGAAGGCGCCGTCGAACGCGGCACGGCGGCGCGGCTGAAAACCCTCGGAAGGCCGGTGGCGGGCAAAACGGGGACGACGAACAAATCCCGCGACACATGGTTCGTGGGCTTTTCACCCGACCTCGTCGTCGGCGTCTATGTCGGGTTCGACGAGCCGAAATCGCTCGGCAAACGCGAAACGGGATCGTCCACCGCCGCGCCGATTTTCGGCGAGTTCATGAAAGAAGCGCTGAAAGACACGCCGCCGACGCCGTTCCGCGTCCCGCCCGGCATCCGCAATGTCCGCATCAATGCCGATACGGGCCGCGCCGCCATGCCCGGCGACCGCAATGTCATCTGGGAGGCTTTTGTCACAGGCACAGAACCGAACCTCGACGATTACGTCCTCGATAACAGGGTCGTCGGCGCGGATAACGTCATAGACCCTTATTCGGAATACGGGGAAGGGATGGGCGGCGGCGAAGGCTATGACGCGCCGCCACCTTACGGAACGAACGATCCCTACGGCCCCGGCAACCGTCAGGCACCGCCCTATGGCGCACCCAACCCCGACGACGCCTTTACCAGCTATTCGCGCCAAAGACAGGCGCCGCCGGAAGATAGCTCCGTCACCATCTATCCTCTGCCTGATTCCACGCCGCAAGGAAGCGGCAATAGCGGGTTTGACGGGACGGGCGGCTTGTACTGATCCGTGTTTTGGGCTAAAAATCCAGAAGCTTGAAATAAATGGCTTTTTAGGGCGTCATGGAACGCAATTTTCACGAAGATTACGATAAAAGCGCGCCCGAAGCGCCGGCGCTGTCCGATAGGAATTTCGGGCTCGCCAGTGGCGGCATTTTATTTGCGGCGGGGCTTATCAAACTTTTATCGCTTGGCTGGATAATCGCGTGGGTCTTCCTTCTTGGCGGGGCGTGCCTTATAGCCGCCTCCCTTATAAAACCTTCCCTGCTCGCCGCCGCCAAAAACGGGTTTTTAAAAGCCGCTCCTTTTATCGCGCGCGTCCTGAACCCCGTTTTGATGGGTATTGTTTTTATCGTCTGTTTCGTGCCTGCGGGGCTTATCATGCGCCTTATCCGCCGCGATGCGCTTCATCAGAAATACGATCCAATCCTTTCCAGCTACTGGGTCAAGCCGGACAGGAACGATCTTCCCGACCCCATGAAATATCAATTTTAGCATGGCCGAGTTCCTGCGCGAATTATGGCTTTTCCTGAAAGTCCGGAAGAAACTCTGGATGGCGCCGATTTTTATTATCATGCTTTTATGCGGGAGCTTGATTCTGGCGGCAAAAGGATCGCCATTGGGCGTCTTTATTTACACAATTTTCTAGGCAGGGTTTAAAAACGGCGATGAACATCCTTGGCATTTCCGCCTTCTACCACGACAGCGCCGCCGCCCTTATCCGCGATGGCGACATTATAGCGGCGGCACAGGAAGAGCGCTTTACGCGCATCAAACATGACCGCTTTTTTCCAGCGCAAGCGATCGCCTATTGCCTTACCGAGGCCGGAATTTCCATTGACGATATTGACTCCATCGTTTTTTTTGAAAAGCCCTTGCTCAAATTCGAGCGGCTTTTGGAAACCTATATGACGCTGGCTCCGAAAGGCTTTCGCTCTTTTCGCGAAGCCATGCCGCTCTGGCTCCATGAAAAACTATTCCAGAAAAAGATCCTGATAGACAAGCTCCTCCCTTTCTACGGGGAGATGGATAAAGGACAAAGACAAGCCGCCAGAAAATCCATCCGCGGCAAAATGCTCTTTTCCGATCATCATCTCAGCCACGCAGCCTCTGCCTTTTTCCCCTCGCCTTATGAAGAGGCGGTTATCCTGACGCTCGACGGTGTCGGCGAATGGGCGTCGTCCAGCGTCGCCATCGGGCGCGGCAATGCGCTCCGGATAGAAAAGGAAATATGTTTTCCCCATTCCCTCGGCCTGCTTTATTCGGCCTTTACATCCTATCTGGGTTTCCGGGTCAATTCCGGCGAATATAAAGTCATGGGCCTTGCGCCATACGGCAAGCCGGCCTATGCGAAAACCATTTTCAGGCATCTTGTCGATGTGAAGGAAGACGGATCCTTCCGCCTCAACCAGAAATATTTCAACTATGCGGGGGGGCTGTCCATGACGACGGCGGCCTTTCACGCCCTGTTTGACGGAGAGCCGCGCAGGCCCGAAGATGAACTGACGCAGCGCCACCGCGATCTAGCGGCCTCTATACAATCCGTCACGGAAGAAATTATTTCCCGCATCGTCACCTCCCTTGCGCAAGACTATCCAGGCATAGACAATCTCTGCCTTGCGGGCGGCGTCGCGCTTAATTGCGTGGCCAATGGCCGCCTTCTCAAGGAAGGGCAATTTAAAAATATCTGGATACAGCCCGCTGCGGGCGATTCCGGCGGCGCTTTAGGCGCGGCCCTGACAGCCTATTATACGCATCATAATAAACCGCGCATTGCGGGTTTTGCCGATTCCATGAAGGGCGGCTATTTAGGCCCCGCCTTTGACGAAGAGGAAATATGCAGGCAACTGGAAAGCCTCGGCGCCGTTTTTGAGCGGTGCGATGATTTTCTGGACGTCACGGCACAAGCCCTAGCGAATCAAAAGGCCATAGGATGGTTTCAGGGACGTATGGAATACGGGCCGCGCGCCCTCGGCGCCCGCTCGATCCTCGCCGATCCGCGCGCGCCGGACATGCAAAAGAATTTAAACCTGAAAATTAAATTCCGTGAATCCTTCCGCCCTTTCGCGCCGTCCGTTCTCGATACGCATAAAAACAACTGGTTCGATATTGATACGGCCAGCCCCTATATGTTGCTGACGGCCCCTGTGCGCGAAGACAGGCGCGGCCTGTTGCCCGCCGTGACCCATGTCGATAACAGCGCCCGCATCCAGACGGTTCATAAGGAAACAAACCCCGCCTATCACAGGCTTTTGGAAAAATTCTATGCACTGACGGGATGTCCCGTCCTTTTGAACACTTCCTTTAACGTCCGCGGAGAGCCTGTTGTTTGCACCCCCGCCGATGCGTTCCGCTGTTTCATGGGATGCGATCTCGATATGCTCGTCGCGGGGCCGTTCGTCTTGCATAAAGAAAGGCAAAACCCCGATCTGCTTCTGGATTATAAAAACAAATTCAGGCCGGATTGACGAATGACGCAATCAGTTTTTGAAAAACATCCCAAGAAAACCATTATCGCCGTGCTGTCGGCTTTGCTACTGCTCTTCGCCTTGATAGCGGAGGTCGCGCTGCGCTTTATTGTTTCCTACGATATCGGCTATTACACCGCTATCCGCAAGCAAGGCGCATATCATTACCCCTATGGCGTCATTCATATCAACAGTCACGGCTTCCCCGATCTTGAATTCGATCTGCAAGGCGAAAAGCGGCGGATCGGCTATATGGGCGATTCCGTTATCATGGGTGTCGGGGCCGGGGCGGGGTACAGGTTCAGCGACCTTATCGAGGCGCAAATGCCGGACTATGATCACTGGACGTTCGCCATGAGCCATAACGGTTTCGATGAAAGATCCGTCTATCAGTATATAGAAGAATTCGGCCTTGAAACGGTCGTTTACGGCCTCAACCTCAACGATATCCTGCCTGTCCCGAAGGCGGAGATAAAAGGGACGGGCGATGCGGCGTCCGCGGACAGGCTGCCGCTTCAAGCCGCTTTTCGCTTTGCCCAAAGAAATTTGGACGGGCTGCGCGGCAAATCCTATCTTTATAGTTTTATCCGAACCGGCATTAAAAATACGTTTGAGCGGATGGGCTATGGTTATCAGGGCCACAAAGCGATTGAGCTGTTCCCGAAAGAAAATGAAGAGGCCATCAAATTTCTCGCGGCCAGAATCAATGATGTTTCGGACAAATTAAGGGAGCGCGGCGTCGATTTCTGCCTCCTCATCTTCCCCTATGAAATGCAGCTTTCCGGTGAAGCCGCGCAAAGTTACCGCTCGCTTGGCATCAAATGGGAAGAAGGCTTTGCGGAAGGCTCTGCGCAAAACCTTCTCGCCCGCCATCTGGACATCCCTTATCTTTATGACGGCATGGACGCGTTTAAACACACCGCCCCGCAAAGCCCCGCCGGCACTTATTTCGTTTATAATAAAGGCGATAAAATCGACTTTAACCATCCCAACCGCGAAGGCCATGCCCTTCTTGCAACGGGTTGGATAGAAACGAAAAACTGCCCCTTCCTCAAATAAATATTGAAATATTATGTTAATTATGAGAGTGTGCGCCCGGTTGAACGGGCAAACCCTTATTATAAGGCAGGCACAAACAATATGACGGCACGGCATTTTAACAAAGGCGCGCGGGAACGCAGGAAACAGCCGAAACAGACGCGGTTTCTTCCCGATAATTGCGGGGCCTATGTCGTTCTCTTCCGCAACATCGAGCCTTCTTCAAATTTTCATGAGCTGAACGATTCGGTTCTCCTGATTATCGAAGACGAGAAGGAGAGCAATTTCCTTTTCGGCGCGGTCATCAACGAAAACCACCAACTGAGCTTTTATAAATATCTGGAAGCGCAAAATGAAAAACTGCGCGATCATTTCCGCTTTATCGCCATGGCCGACGCCGGCAAGGACGGGTTTGAACCGTTCGAATCGAATTTCGCGGGATTCTTGATGCAAGCGGATTCGCCGCGCGTACCGCCCCAATCCGTTACCAACAAGAAATTCGCCTATTACGCTGCGGAGAGCGCGCAGGAAGCGAAGGAAATCGCCGAGCATTTATACGGTGAAGAAGATCTCCTCATCCTCTACAGCCAGTTTTTCATCCCGCGCGATGAGGTCGAACGGCTGGCGCGGAAAAAACAGGCCGTGATTCGCCCTGCAAGCTCACAAGCCATTTTCAACTCCAGCGCCTTCATGCGGGGGCTGCTTTCATTTCCGGAACATTTCGGGCGCCCTTTTAATAATCCCGCGCCAGAGCCGGGACAGGTTTAATCCACAAGGAAAGACAATAAAATTCTGGTGAATTCTTCCCGTCATGGCCGCATGACGGTTGCCATCAATCTTTATGTCTGTGACTATCGCCTTATGAGTTTCAGCAAAAACACCAACGATTTTCACTCCCTCAAAGGCCATCTTCTTCTTGCCATGCCGCATATGAACGACCCGCGCTTTCACCGCGCCGTCATTTTCATGTGCGTCCATGACGAAAAAGGCGCGATGGGGATGGTCATCAATAATCCCCTGCCAAGCCCGGATTTCACGGATGTCCTCTCGCAAGTCGGCATCAATCCGGACGCGCCCCTTGATGCGTCGGTTCGCAATGTCCCGGTTCTCTCCGGCGGGCCGGTGCAGGGCGTCCACGGGTTCTTGCTCCATTCCGCCGACTTTCAGCAAAAAGACACGATTCAAGTTGATGATTTATTTTCCATCAGTGGCACGATCGATTCCCTGCGCTCCATAGTCGGCGGCTACAGGCCGGAAAAGATGCTCTTTACCCTCGGCTATGCCGGATGGGGGCCGGGACAGATCGAACAGGAATTACAGGAAAATATGTGGCTCAGCACGCAAGCGGGGCATGAGATCGTTTTCGATACGCGGCCCGAAGATAAATGGGAAAAGGCTTTCTCCGTTCTTGGCATAAGCCCCGCGATGATCTCAACGATAGCCGGACGCGCGTAAAAAATCATCGCCGTTCAACCCATAGAGAATATGATCCTGCCGCCAGCCGTTAATCTGGATATAGGCTTTGGCAAACCCTTCTTCCCCGAAGCCGATCCGTTCAAGCATGGCGCGGCTCCGGCCGTTATGAACCAGCGTCGCGGCATTCATGCGCTGTAGCAAGAGCGTTGAAAACGCATAGGCAAGCACGGCGCGCGCGGCTTCGGTCATATGGCCCTGCCCCTGATGGGATTCATCCAGCCAATAGCCGAGCGCCGCATATTGGGCGGCCCCGCGCGCCACATTGTTGATATTGATCCCGCCGATCAGATCGCCGTCGCCGCCCCCTTTACCGTTTTTGAATATCAGGAACGCGTAGGTGCGGTCATTTTTCCAGTCTTCATCGAGCCGCTTTACGCGTCTTTCAAAGGAAGATTTTTCGTGCCAGCTTTCCGTCCAGCGCGGCTCGAAAGGTTGAAGAAAGGACTGGTTTTTCCGGCGCGTCGCGACCCAGCTTTCAAAATCCGTCATCATCGCGGGGCGCATCGTCAGCCGCGCGCTCCGGACAAATCTGTCATATCCGCTTTGGCTGGTCTTGCCGGGGACTGCGCGCGGCCAGATCATCTTCACCCCTTATTCACCCCTTAGGCCGCCAGTCTTTGACGGATGGACTCATAATTTTCAAGCTGCTCTATCGGGCCGAGCGCCGCAAGCGTCGGCACGGTTGAAAAAATGCGCTGCGCCGCTTTCTGGACGCTATAAACAGTCACCGCATCAATCTGGGCGATGACGCGGCGGATATCCGGCGCCTCGCGGAAATTGATCAGGTATTTCGCCTGCCGGTTCGCCCGTGACAACATCGATTCGCGGCTCATCAGGATACCGGCCTTAATCTGCGCCTTGGCGCGCAAAAGCTCCGCCTCGCTCACCTGCTCCTGCATCATCTTGATAATTTCATCGCATGTAACCGGGACAAGCTCGTTCAATTTTTCGCCGCCCGTTCCGGCATAAATCTCGAACTGCCCGTCATCATGATAGGAGGAATGGGAGGCGTAAATCGAGTAAACAAGGCCGCGTTTTTCACGGATTTCCTGAAACAGGCGCGACGACATGCCGCCGCCAAGGATTGTTCCGGCGATAAGCGCCGAGAAATAATCGGGGTCTTCGCGATCGACGCCCTGAAAGCCCAGAACGATATGGGCCTGTTCCAGATCTTTCTTCACGCGCTTTTCCCCGCCCGCATAGCTTGCGGGGGCATAAGCGCCGCTTGAATCTTCCGGCAATTCAGAAAACATGGTGCGGACGACATCGACAAAGGCGTCATGCGGAATATTCCCCGCCGCCGACACCACAAGTTTTTGAGGCGTATAAAAGCGGTGGACATAGTCATAGAGCGTTTCCTTGGTCATGCCGCGGATAATGTCTTCCCGCCCCAAAATCGGTGCGCCAAGCGCTTGTTGCGGATAGGCCGTTTCCTGATAGAGGTCGAATACGACATCATCCGGCGTATCGTTCGTCATGCCGATTTCCTGGATAATGACGCCGCGCTCTTTCTCCAGCTCGTTATCGGGGAAAGTCGGGCGCTGGAGGATATCGGAAAGGATATCCATCCCCATCGCCATATCATTCTTCAAAAGATGGATATAATAAGCCGTAATTTCGCGCGACGTATAAGCGTTTATCTGGCCGCCGACATCCTCGATCGATTCCGCAATCTGGCGAGCCGTGCGCGTCGGTGTGCCGTTAAACATCATATGTTCGACCATATGGGCCACGCCGTTATGCCGGAGATCTTCATGGCGCGTGCCGACATCGGCCCAGACGCCGATCGCAACCGTTTCCATTTCGGGTACCGTGTCGGTAATAATCCTGAGGCCGCTTTCAAGTTCTGTTATGTTTGTCGTCATGAAGAAACTCTTTCTTTTATAAAATTCTTTAATACGTCCGGATCGTTTTCCAGCACGCTGTAGTTTTCTTTCAAATCATATAGATCTGCCATGTGATGAGGCAAAGGCGGCCTTACACCGGTTGCTTTTTCAGCCGCGTCCGGGAACTTCGCCGGATGGGCGCAAGCCAGCATAACCAAAGGAATGGCAGGATTGCGGGGTTCCATTTTCCCTGCGAAAAACCCGACCGCCGTGTGCGGATCGGGCATATAGCCCGTTTTCTTGAAATATTCCCCCATCATGGAGAGCGTTTGATCATCATCCGCGCAATGGGCCGAGAAAATAGTGCGCGCCTTTTCCATCAGCCCGTCATCAAGCGTAAAGGAACCGGACTGTTTAAAGCCCTCCATCTTCGCGCGCAGGGATTTCGCATCGCGGCCCAGCAAATCGAAAAGGAATCTTTCAAAATTGCTCGATATCTGGATATCCATGCTGGGCGATAGCGACGGCTCGACCGCGGAAGCCTTCATTTCCCCCGTCTTGAAAAAGCGGGTCAGGATATCGTTGCGGTTCGATGCGGCGATCAGGCGATCGATCGGGAGCCCCATTTGCCGCGCGCAGTAAGCGGCGTAGATATTCCCGAAATTCCCCGTTGGAACGGCAAAGGAGATTTTTCGCCCGCTTGCCGCCCCAAGCGCAACCGAGGCCGTAAAATAATAAACGATCTGTGCCGCGATCCGCGCAAAATTGATGGAATTGACGGCGGACAGATTCATTTCAGCGCGGAATTTTTCATCCGCAAACATAGTTTTAACCGCATCCTGACAATCATCAAACGTGCCTTTGAGCGCGATATTATGCACATTCGGCGCATCAATCGTTGTCATCTGGCGGCGCTGGACTTCGGATGTGCGGCCTTCGGGGTGGAGGATGAATATATCGATATTGCGGCATGCTTTAACGCCTTCAATCGCAGCCGATCCCGTATCGCCGGACGTGGCGCCGACAATCGTGGCGCGCCTGCCGGTTTTCTCCAGCACATAATCGAACAGCCTGCCGACAAGCTGGAGCGCGTAATCCTTAAACGCGATCGTCGGGCCGTGGAACAGTTCCAGCACCCATTCATTGTCCCCGACCTGAACCAGCGGCGCGATTGCTTCGTGACGGAAATTTTCATTATAGGTACGGGAAATCATATCCCGCAGATCGTCTTTGGGAATATCGCCCCCGACAAAGGGACTGATAATCTCGAACGCTATCTCGCTATAGGAGCGCCCTTCCAGCGCGGCAAGATCGATCTTCGGCCAGCTATCAGGAACGTACAGGCCGCCATCCGGGGCGAGGCCGCTCAAGAGGATTTCGGTAAAACTGCGAAGGGCCGGATCGCCGCGCGTGGACAGGTAACGGATTGTCATAGCTTATATTTACGGCATCGGCGCGGGATGCGTCAATGGCAAGCTTTACATGAAGCGAACTTCGTCGGCGCCATCCCTGTGCCCCCTAATAGCCGCGCCGGAGGGGCGCAGAAACCGTGCCCTGCCGCTTTGGCTGGAACGCCGCCGCCGGAATCCCGCTATCAAGCGGCCAGATACCTGTCCTGAAGGTGGTTTATCAGCGGGCCGGGCGTGAGGCGGGAGCCTGTGACCGTTTCAAGCAGCTCATCCGTGCGCATCAGGCGGCCTTTCGCATAAATGCGTTCTGCCAACCATGCTTGAACGGGGAGGAAATCGCCAGAAGCCATCAATTCGGGGATGTTCTGGATGTCCTTTTTCATCTTGTCGTAAATTTGCGCGGCCATCATCTGCCCCATCGTGTAGGAGGGGAAATAACCGAACTTGCCGACGAACCAATGCACATCCTGCAAACAGCCTTGCGCATGGGTTTGCGGTTCCACGCCAAGAAGCTCTTTCATGCCGGCATTCCATGCGTCGGGCAGTTCCTTCACGCTGAGGCGGCCCGCAATCAGATCCTTTTCAAGCCGCATACGCAGCAGGATATGGAAGAAATAGGTGATCTCGTCCGCGCTCTTGCGGTCGCAGCCCGGCTTCACATGGGTTTTCAAACGGTAGAGATTTTCAGCCGTCATTGCCGGGTCGCCGAATTTCTGAAACAGCCCTTCGACGCGCGGTGCGAGATAACTGAAAAACTCTTTCGTGCGGCCAAGAATCATTTCGACCAAAAGCGCCTGGGATTCATGAACGGCGGCGCCCAGATCCTGCGCCACTGGCTGGTAGCGCCATGCCTCGCGGGGCAAACCTTGAATATAAATGCCGTGCCCGCCTTCATGAAGGGCGCTTTTCATGGAATCGAGAAAGTTCGTCGCATCCGATGTCTTGATGACAAGGCGCGTATCCTCCGGCGTTCCGCCTTCAACAGGGTTATGCCCGGTTTCATAAAGCCCGCCCCGCTCGAAATCGAACCCCATGACTTTCAGCAGGGATTTGTTCAGCCATAATTGCTGGGCCGCCGGAAACGGGCCGGTCAGGGGGAGAGGTTCCGGCCTTTTGGCCTGTTCGTCCAAAACCCATGGAAGGATCTCCTTGAGCTTTTCTTCCATGCGTCCGAAAAGGGATTCAACCTCCTTCAAACGGACGCCCGGCATATATTCGCGCATCAAGGCCTGATAAGCCGCATCGGTCGGATGGTCGTTATCCTTCAACGCCTTGGCATCAGCGATGCGGCGCTGAAGATCGATCATATCCTCAAGGAAAGGCTTGGCCTCCTCCCAGTCATCAAAGCGCAAGACATCGCGATGTTTTTTCCGCCCCTCATAGGCGAGCCGCGCCTTGCGCTCTATCAGATCAGGATCGACCAGGGCAACGTGGCGGTAAGCCGTTTCCATTTCGCGTAAATTTGCGGAATCCCACGGATCCCAGCTCTGCGGCGCTTTTTTCTCATGGGCATGGGCCTCTTCGATCAGCTTGGCCATATTTTCATTGGCTAATTCCTCATGCAGGCGGCGGTATAAAAAGGCGATCTGTCCAAGGCGGCTTTTATAAGCCCCTTCCGGCATGGCGGTGAGGAAATCCCGCCCCAAAGCCTCGCCAATGGCGTTCATCCGGCCAATATCACGGAAGATCATTTTCAGATCCATATAAGAAGCCGAAGGATGTTCTTCATATTGCTTCGTGTTGGGAACGTCGTCGGGCTTGCGCGGCGGCGGCAAGCGCAGTATCTCGCCGGCTTTCCCCCCCCCTCCCGCAATGGATTTTCCGATGAGGGGGAGCCCCGAAGCCCATTGCCTGACCCTGTCCCAGTAATTTTTATTCAATGCCATCCCGTCTTAATCCCTTCATCATGCCGCAACCGGCAGACCCTGCCCCTCTATGGCGCATAACTATGGTCATAGTATGACCCGGACTAGCTTTTCAAACACCTTTAAAGAGATAACGCCCGCACCGATATGCCGGTACGGGCGTTTGAAAAGCCAAAAGCTCGGCAAACGCCAAGCTTATTTCTTTTTCGCTACTCTTTTCTTCGCTGCCGGTTTTTTGGCGGCTACTTTTTTAACTGTTTTCGTTGCTTTTTTAGCGGCTGGCTTTTTCTTTGCTACTGCTTTTTTAGCGACGACCTTCTTGGCGACCGGCTTTTTCTTCGCTACCGTTTTTTTAGCGACGACTTTCTTGGCGACGGCTTTTTTAACTGCCGGTTTTTTCTTCGCTACTGCTTTTTTAGCTGCCGGTTTTTTCTTCGCTACTGCTTTTTTAGCAACTGCTTTCTTGGCGGCAGGCTTTTTCTTTGCCGTTTTCTTTACGACGGGCGTTGCCATTTTCTTGGCCGGTTTTCTTTTTGCCGCCGGCTTTTTCGCTGCCGTTTTGGCAGCAGGTTTCTTTTTCGTAGCCATAGTTTCCATCTCCTTAGGTCTTGGAAAAGTTTCTCCTGATGATGTCAGGGGAAGGTTAAGAAAGTACTTACACGCGAATCAGTGTATCCCAATTTCAATATAAAAAAAAGATTTTCTAGAATCGCTATGCGAATATTAGACACTGTGACTCAAATGCCACAGTCGAGGCGTAAGTAATCGCGCTTCTCAATTTGGAATCAATTCAAGGGATGCCAACTATTCCCACTCGATCGTGCCGGGCGGCTTGGAGGTGATGTCATAGACGACGCGGTTGATGCCACGCACTTCATTGATGATGCGCGTCGATACGCAGGAGAGGAAGTCATGATCGAAATGGTAATAGTCCGCGGTCATGCCGTCGGTAGAGGTCACGGCCCGCAAGGCACATACATATTCATACGTACGCTCGTCCCCCATCACCCCGACCGTCTTTACCGGAAGCAGGACGGCAAAGGCCTGCCAGATGGCGTCATACAGGCCGGCCTTGTCGATTTCTTCCCTGTAAAGAGTGTCGGCGCGGCGCAGGATTGCGAGCTTTTCAGCCGTAATCTCGCCGGGAATGCGGATGGCGAGGCCGGGGCCGGGGAAAGGATGGCGGCGGATAAATTCATCGGGCATCCCAAGCTCGCGCCCAAGGACGCGCACCTCGTCCTTGAATAATTCGCGCAGCGGCTCCACCAGTTTGAGCTTCATATAATCGGGCAGGCCCCCGACATTATGGTGGGATTTGATCGTCTTGGACGGGCCGCCCGCAACGGAAACCGATTCGATGACATCCGGATAGAGCGTCCCCTGGGCCAGAAATTCCGCTCCGCCCACTTCCTTTGAACAGCGGTCAAAGACGTCGATAAAAAGCCTGCCGATCGTCTTGCGCTTGGTTTCGGGATCGCTCACCCCGTCCAGTTCTTTCAAAAACAGCGCCGAGGCATCCTCGTGAATGAGGGGGATATTATAGTGGCCCCGGAACATGCCGATAACCTGTTCTGTTTCCCCTTCGCGCATCAGGCCGGTATCGACATAGATGCAGGTCAACTGATCGCCGATAGCCTCGTGAAGAAGAATGGCGGCCACGGAAGAATCGACCCCGCCTGAAAGGCCGCAAATGACCTTGCCCGTGCCGACCTGTTCGCGGATACGGGCAATTGCCTCGGCCCGGAAAGCGGCCATCGTCCAATCACCGGAACAGCCGCAGATTTTATGGGTGAAATTCTTCAAGAGCGCAGCGCCATGGGGTGTATGCACGACTTCAGGATGGAACTGGGTCGCCCAAAGGCGCCGGCCTTCATCCGCGATAATGGCAAAGGGTGCCCCTTCCGATCTTGCGATAACCTCGAACCCCGCGGGCAGCTTGACGACACGGTCGCCGTGGCTCATCCAGACCTGCTCATGCGCACCTTTCGCCCAGACATCCCCCGTAATGGCGCTGTCCGCCACGACATCTATATAGGCGCGGCCGAATTCACGGGTTTCACCATTTTCGACAACCCCGCCAAGCTGGTGAACCATCACTTGCTGGCCATAGCAAATCCCCAATATCGGCAGGCCGAGCTCATAGAGATAGGCGGGGGGCTTGGGCGAGTCGGCTTCAATAACGCTGCATGGGCTGCCGGAAAAAATGATCCCTTTGGGGCCATAAGCCTGCACCCTGTCCCCGTCCGCCTGATTAAAGGGCCAGATCTCGCAGTAAACGCCGCTTTCGCGCAAGCGGCGGGCGATAAGCTGCGTCACCTGCGATCCGAAATCGAGGATCAGGATGCGATCATGGGTTTTCGTCGGTTCGGGAACAAGATGAAGATCTGCCTGTGTCATAGGTTTATATAATTAAACCTGCGGAAAAGATAAAGGACAAACATGAAGCCCGGAGGCCTGCCGCTTCCATCCGCCGCTCTTTCTAATAAAGCCGGATTCGGCGCGAAGCCGTCAAAAAGGCCGGATGCTTTCGCTCTCCGGCCTTTGATAGATTAACGCTCTCCCGCTCCCCCTATAAGGCTTTGTCCAGCCGTTCGATCAGCTTCTTTCCTTTGGCGGACAAGAACAGCTCCTTGCGGCGGCGGTCGTCGCGCGCGTGTTTTACCACGACAAGCCCGTACGGCTTGCCCATGCGGCGGGCATTGGACAAGGCCCCGATTGTACGGGACATAACGGACATGGAAATCCCTGTGCGATCGGAAATATCCTTGAGCGATATCCCCTCTTCGGCAGTAATCTCCGTAAAGACCGTAACCCATTGAATGGGAAACTCAGGATCGATTGCTATGAGTTCTTGCAGGATCGCCTGTAATTTTTTTAATTTTTTGCTTGTCATTCGCGGCTCTTCTTAGCGGTGTCCATTTGCCCGATGTAAATATGAGCTGAGTATATGGCATATCTACAATCATTTCGCAACGGTAACTTGTTTTTTTAAAGAGCGGCCATGTGCCGAACGCGCCATTCCATTCAACCGATAAAGAACGGACGGCGCCGAATTTAAAATAAATAATCATACGACTAATCCCCACACGCTTAATTTTTTAAAGAATTTTTTCGGGCGCATGCCGCACCGGCAACCGCCCTATATAAGAAGAGAAAGCCCGCATCCGCTCTTTTCTTACACGCCTGTAAAGGCCGACCGTCCCGCAGGCATGGCGGCGGTAGCATTGGCTCTTCCAGTAAACCGGAATGGCCCCAAGACCGCTCATAGCCCCCGAAAGCTTCGCGTGTTTCAGTCTATACAGCCTGATCTTACGGCGGCAAGCGCGGCGCATCTCGTTTTCATGCCGCGAGATTTGAAGGAGATCCAATAGCTCCCGCTTCCCGCCGCGAATTTGCGCTTTGGGGATTCTCCAATAGGATTCAATCAAGAAAAACATATAATACTCCTTTATTTTTCAACTATAGGTTTTGCGGGCATTTCTGCCCTATAAGGCTTAAGAAAGATTTAATATCAAAGGCCCTGCTTTCTCTCTTGAGCATAGGGGAATTCGCATTGCGCGAACGGGCCTGCGCTGCGGCGCGCCATAGCGGCGTTCGCCCTATATTTTCCAGGCAAGCCATAAGCCCGCCGGGGAGATCGTGATAAGGATAAAGGGCCGCGCCCCAGAGAATATATTCCTCAAAGGCAACCATCCTTTTTCCTGCGCCATGCAAGACCAGCGGCGGGCGGGTAAGTTTTATTTCCACTTCGCCGTGATGGGAATAAGTAAGGCCGCGCATATCCCGAACCCCGTCAAGATCACAAGACCAGAGGCTCGGACAGGAAAACCGCGTATCTTTTAACACCGCCCCTTCAAATATAGCATCGGCCATATAGGCGCCGTGGAAATCGGCGCCGGTAAGGTTGGAACCGGCAAAACAGATTCCGGCAAGATTTGCCTTCCTGAAATCGCAAAAGCGCAAATCGGCCTCCCCCATATCGGCGCCCGCCAGATCAGCGCCCCAAAAACAGGAATATGCCGCCCTCAGCCCGTCACAGGATGCCTGCGCCAATTTTCCGCCCCTAAGATTTGCGCCTTCAAGGCAAAGCCCCCTTGCGGCACTTTCTTCGAGCGCGCCCCTAACGGCCCTGCCGGCCCCTTCAAACAAGATACCCCCGGATAAAGATTTTATTGCCATGCTTCCCCACATATATGTTTTATACCAACTATTAGATAGTTAGATGGCATAAGGAAAGTTTGTCAAGATGGATTATTTTTAAAAAAATGAAGCCAGCCGCCTAGGCGCGCTGAAGAATGGCGGCGAAAAAACCGTCCGTTCCGTGATCGCGGGGGTTAAGGCACAGGAAATCGCCTTCGCACGGGACGGGCGTCCCCATATCTTCCCACAGGCCGGATAGAGGCAGGATTTTGTAATCCGGATGCCGCTGGAGGAACGCCTCGACCTGCTCCTCGTTCTCTTCACGGAACAAGGAGCAGGTCGCGTAAACGAGCCGCCCGCCCGGCTTAACCTTGTCCGCAACCTTGTCGAGAATTGCGGACTGCATGGCGATAATCTCTTCCAGCGCCGGCCCGTACCACGCCCAGCGCAAATCGGGATTGCGCCGCCACGTGCCGGAGGAAGAACAGGGCGCGTCAACGACGACGACATCCATCGCATCTTTCTGGCGGCGGAGCCATTTGCGGTTTTTCTCATCCGCAAGGCTGCGCAGCTCGACATTATGAACGCCCGCCTTGCGATAGCGCGGCTTGCCTTTTTCAAGGCGGCGCGTGTCATTATCCGTTGCGACGATATTGCCGCGATTCTCCATCATGGCCGCGAGCGCGAGCGTCTTGCCGCCGCCGCCTGCGCAGAAATCAAGAACCCTGTGGCCCGGCTTCGCGCCGCTGACAAGGGCGATAAGCTGCGACCCCTCATCCTGGATTTCGACCAGCCCCGAACGAAAGGCTTTTGAATCGCCAAGGAAAGGGCGCCCATGGGTGCGCAGGCCCACGGGGGAATAGGCGGATTGCGCCGCCTTGATTTTATCGGCGGCCAGCGATTCTATTGCCTCCTCCACCGTTCCCTTGATCGTATTGACCCGCAAATCGACCGGCGCGGGTTCTATCATCGCCGCTAGATGGCTTTCAAACGCGCCGCCCCACAGGCCGCGCAGCCTTTCTTCCGCCCATTGCGGGCATTCGCCGCGAACGGAATCCGGCATTGACGGATCTGTCATCATCTTGCCTTGCAACGCTTGGATAAAGCCCCGCTCTTTTTCACTCAGGAGGCCGGGCGCGTGTTTTTCACCCGTAAAAATCTGTTCCAGTGCCGCCGCGTCCATCCGGGCGTGAAAAACCAGATCGGCCAGAACGCGGTTTCGCGCGGCCTCTTCCATGCCGTTTTGGGCGAGCCACCAGCCGAGCCGCGCATGGCTGCGCGTTATCCGGTAAACACGCTCGACAATCGCCGTCCTGTCCTTGGAACCGATATAACGGCGCGCCGCCATATAATCGCGGATCATATTATCCATCGGGGTGCGCCCCTTGCCGATGCTGGCAAGCAATTCAATGGCGGCTTCTATGCGGGCTGGCTCTCTCATCGTGCGCCGGATCTATCCTGTTTCTCTCCCAAAGGGAACATAAAAAGGCCCGCACAGCATAAGAAGGCGGGCCTTTGAAATTTAAAACGCTTTAAAAGCGGGCGGATTATTCCGCAGCTTGCGCTTCTGCCTCATCAGCGGAAGCCTCAACATCCGCATCTGTATTGGCATCTGCAGCGTCTTGCCCGTCAACAGCTTCTTCGGCGGCAGGGGCGGCTTCTTCCGCAGCGGGGGTTTCTTCAGCTTGCGCCTGAAACGCATAGTAAAGAGGAGCCGCAGCAATCAGGCCGGCGGCAACAAGCATCATGAGGTATTTGTTCATTTCCATATCTCCACAGTAACGGATTGAATTTTCAGAAGGAATTTCCAAAAATTTCACACACTATGACGATTTTTGCGCGCGGGATCAATGGCCCCGCCAAAAAAAATTTACGCAAGGCAAGACGGTGCCTCAACTTCTGAGCGCCGCGCTGTCTTTCCATCCGTAACAGATTTCCTTCAGCGACGAGGGGCCGATATCGATCATCTTTCCCCCCAGCCTTTGCCCGCCCATGGCTTCATAAAAAGCGCGGGCGCGTTTATTGGCATCCAGCACCCAAAGGCAAATGGCCGAATGTTTGCGCGCCTTCAATTCGCGCGCAGCGTGTTTGATGAGGGCCGTGCCAATCCCTTTGCGCCAGTAATCAGGCGCGAGATAGAGCCCATAGATCTCGCCTGAATGGCTGGGCCTTATGGGGGAAGATCCGGGCGGCGGGGTCTTTGTACGGCCAATCACCACGAAACCCGCGGGATTTCCGCCTTCAGCCGCAATGAAAACCGTGCTTTCATCAGCCGCAAGCCAGTTCTCCCAGTCCTCTATCCGCTTTTCAACGGTCAGGGAATCCAGATAAGCCTGATCCACGATGCCGCCATAGGCCCCTTTCCATCCTTCTATGTGAAGGCGGGCGATAAGGGGGATATCATTTATTGTGGCTTGATAGATTTCAGGCATGGTATCCTTTGAAAAATCCTTTAGAATGCTGGTTTGTCAACAATTTTACGGAGAATATATTATGGGCGGGAATAAAGCCATTCTTATCGTTATTGCGGTTGCCTTGCTGGCAATCCTCGGCATCGTTGCAATGAAAGCGACCGAGAAAACGCCGGAAGAAAAAGTCGCTGATTCAATCAGTGAAACCGTTGAGGATGTCGGCGACGCCATCTCCGGCGCCGTCGAAGAACAAGAGTAAAGACGCGCACCTCCCGCCGGCAAGCGGCGGACGCGGCATGGTCTTGGCCGGGGATAATTGTTCCCGGTCAAAAAGGGGGCGGGGATACGCAAGATTTTTGCGAAAACCCTGCGCCCTTTTTGAAACGCAGAAAACACATCTTGAAAAGATGAACGCCGATTTTTGCTTTCTTGCCAGCGCCGCGAAAACATCTTACCCTTCCTGAGAAAGCGGCCTGTTGCCGTTTCGGGGCTTTATAACCTCCAATGCTATAAGCGGTTGGCATTAGCCTTATCGGCGCGTTTCCATCCATCGGACGATCCGCGCCGCAAAGATGCCGCCATTCGCCCTCCGGGCGGCACGGCGCCGGCGTATCTTCAAGGCTTCTGCCTAAAAAGACGCCATGCCGCAACGACAGCAACGGTTATAAACTCCCGCGCGCCAGAGGGCTTATCCCTTCGGCGGTTTTTCTTTTTGCCTTGGGGGAGCCATGAACATATCCCGTTTTTCCGAACGCGGCGGCGTCCTTGTCTGGATACTGATCGCCGTCGCCTTATTCGCCGCACTGTCTTTCGTCATGATCCGCGATGGCGGAGGCGGAACCGCCACCCGCACCATGTCCGACGCGCAGGCGAGGCTGGCCGCAACCGAGATTATCGCCTATGCGGATGATTTACGCGGGGCCGTGCAGCATTTGCTGATAAGCGGCTGTCAGGACGACCAGCTGGACTTCGGGAATACCGTATGGGTCAACGTGAACGGAACGCCCCGGCATCCTATCGGGCATAATGACAATGCGCCCGCATCCGGGTGCGGCGTTTTCAGCCCCGATGCGGGCGGGGTGCGCCCCGTGATATTTCCACGCTCCTCTTTCATGCATATAACATTGGGGAGCGATCAAGCGGTTTTCGGCGCAGGCATGATCATTACCTTCAAACTTCCCGAAATCGGAAGTCCGGATAAGTCCGAGCTTATCTATCACCTGCCGCATGTGGATGAGAAGGTTTGCATGGCTATCAATGACCTCCTCAACATTGAAAACAACGATAATCACCCTCCGAAACATATATCATCGGTGAATGCAATGTATCATTCCAGCTATACAACGACGCTTGAAATCGGCGCTCCGGATCCTGCGATTATCGGGAAGGCCGCCTTTTGCAGCACCGATACAAGTACGGAAGTCAATGACAACCGTTTCTATAAAGTCCTAATCGCCCGCTAGCTTTCAATGCGGTAATTCGGCGCTTCGCTTGTAATCGTTACGTCATGGACATGGCTTTCGCGGTAGCCCGCGCCGGTCATGCGCACGAATTGCGCTTTTTCCTTCAGCTCCCCGACCGTCGCACAGCCCGTATAGCCCATGGCGGCGCGAAGCCCCCCGACCATCTGGTGAATGACGTTATTCACGGGGCCTTTATAGGCGACGCGCCCTTCGATCCCTTCGGGGACGAGCTTGTTCGACTGGGTGACGCCCGCCTGGAAATAACGATCGGCAGATCCTTTGACCATCGCACCGACGGAGCCCATGCCGCGATAGGCTTTGTAAGACCGGCCCTGATAGAAAACGACTTCGCCGGGGGCCTCATCGGTTCCGGCAAAGGCACTGCCCATCATCGCGCAATCCGCGCCCGCCGCGATGGCCTTGGCGAAATCGCCGGAATATTTGATGCCGCCATCGGCGATAACGGGGATGCCGTGTTTTGCGGCTTCCTCGGCGACATTCATAATGGCCGTCAGCTGCGGCACGCCCACGCCCGCGACGACGCGCGTGGTGCAGATGGAGCCGGGGCCGATACCGACCTTGACCGCGTCCGCGCCGGCGTCGATAAGCGCCTTTGCGGCTTCCGCCGTCGCAATATTGCCCGCGATAATCTGAAGGCCGCTCGCGCGGAGCTTGCGGACATTTTTGACCATCTGGAGAACGCCTCTGGAATGGCCGTGCGCCGTATCGACGACGAGGACATCAAGCTCCGCATCGGCGAGCGCCTCTGCCCGCTCGAAATTCTGCGGGCCTGTGCCTATCGCGGCCCCTACACGCAAGCGATCCTTGCTGTCCTTGCAGGCATTGGGGAATTTTTGCGCCTTCTCCATATCCTTGACCGTGACAAGCCCGATACAGCGTTCGGCATTATCCACCACCAGTAATTTTTCAATGCGGTTTCTATGGAGCAGGCGCCGCGCTTCGTCCTTATCAACCGTATTGTAAACCTTCACGATATTTTCGGACGTCATCAGCTCGCGCACCGGCTGTTTCATATCCTCGGCAAAACGCACGTCGCGGTTGGTGAGGATGCCGACCAGCTTGCCGGACGCTTTTTCGGTCACGGGGATGCCCGAAATATTATGCTGGCGCATCACGGCGAGCGCCTGTCCCAAAGTCGCTTCGGGTTCGATCGTAATCGGGTTTACCACCATGCCGCTTTCATAGCGTTTGACGCGGCGAACCATTTCCGCCTGTTGCTCGATACCCATATTGCGGTGGAGAATACCCATCCCGCCATTTTGCGCCATCGCAATCGCCATCCTCTCTTCCGTTACCGTATCCATGGCGGAAGAAAGAAGCGGAATATTCAAAATAATGTCCTTGGTCAGGCGGGTTTTCGTATCCACCGCATCCGGCAGCACTTCGGACGCACCCGGAACCAGCAGCACGTCGTCAAAGGTCAGGGCTTCGGGAATAAGAAGGGAGGGAGAGGAGAGTGTCTTGGCCATGGCAAACCCGCTTTCATTATAAGGCGTTGTTTGCATGGCATATATAGGCTATTCGCGCGGGAAGTAAACAAAAAACCGGATTGCATCGTTTTATCTTTATGGTAAAAGACGGGATGGTTTGAGTATTTAAGCACCGGGTTGAATGATTTATGTCTGAAGCAGCTTTGCAAACAGCCTTGAACGTCCTGAGCCTGCTGGAAGAGGAATCCCCCCGCGAAAGCGAGAGGCTGCGCCGCCTTCTGCCCGCCCTCGCGCTGGATTTTGCGCGGGCCGGCGTTTATCCCAGCGAAAAGGATTTCCTCGCCATTATCGAAGACGCGCGCAAAAATGGCCACCCTATCCATTCGCTTTTTCTCAACAAGCGCCATAATAACGCGCCGGCTTTATCCTATAAGGACATTGTAGGCAGGCTTAATAAATGGCACCGGCTTACGAATTATTTTGACGATATAGAATCATTCGGTAAAACGGCGGAATTCATCCAGCATGAAACCTCTTTCGGCTGGAATTCGGACAAATACGAGGCGGCGGCGATCACGGCCGCGGGCAAAGGCCATACAGGCTTTATGCTTTATATGCTCTCACATCTAAACTTCAACAAAAAGACCATCTATAAAACCTTGGAAACCGCCCTGAAAACAAGGCAGTATCATATTTACGAACAGCTCGTAGAGGATTTCGGCAACCCGCCAAACGGCGGCGGCGCTATGCGTCTGTCCAGTGCAAGGGGAAGGGAGTATCAGGCCTATTCCAACCTTTGCAGCGATTTTAGAAAATCCTACGGCCACGGCTTCGATCCGGAATGGCTAATAGGACTTGAAAATGTCAATGTGAGGCTTTTGAAGTTAAGGCCCTATCTCGAAATCCGCGAATTTTTCGGAAAAGAAATAGGCAATCTCCGCCAAAGGAACGAGCAAAGCTATAAGGCCGCGGTTTTATTCCAATCGCCGGATCGGGCTTTGCGTATGCTCAATAACTGGGGCGCGGCAGGCAGCACACCTCTTCATGACATATTGAAACATATCGAGATCACAAATTATACGGCAGATACGGACTGGCCTTCATGGGGCGACGCCTTGTTGAAATACGGCCCTGAAATGTATTACCCCGTTCATTTTGCAAACAGGATTAAAGCCCCTTCCCTCAACGAAATGGGGCTTATCAGCCTGCGCAAAACATATAACGACATATGGCGGGATGTTTTTAGCGGGCGCAATGGCAATACCGGCCAGATTTCCGAGCTTGGCTATATGTACAAGATCAAACAAAAAGCCTTGAAAAAAGCTTTCAATCTGTGGGGCAAGGCGCCCGTATCCCCGAAACTCCATGAAGCCGTTCCGCCGCTTGAAATGGATTGCGCGCGTATCGGCCTTTCGGGCTACAAGCTGCAAAAGCTTGATTATAACGACCCGCGCATATTGTTTTTGGGATATTACACCGGATGCTGTGAGAAGATCGGCGATCATTTTGAGGAAACGATCGAGCATGCACTTACGACGCGTGCCAGCGGTTTTTACGTCCTGACCAAAGACGGGGAGATTGCCGCGCATAGCTGGGCATGGCGCGGCGAAAACAAGGAGCTTGTCATTGATGGATGGGAAAGCAATGACGGGAATATAAACACAAACCTGCTGCGCCGCCTTGTGAATGAAATGGCCTATATGATAGACACGCCGGCCTTCGATAATTTCCGCATATCGGATATTCTAATCGGCATAAGCGGTAAAGATTTTCATCCCCAGGCGTCGTTCGATCCTGCGGAAAACCCGCCCACGCGCTTTGCCTGCAAATGGTATTACGCGGATCAAAAACCGGCTCTGTGGCTGGTGCATAAAATCAAAACGCCCGAACAGCGCGCGAAGAGCCAGCTCGGCTATGCGCCCGCATTGAAACCTTGGCCGCCGCAGCATTAGAATCTTTATGGGGGGCTTACCGTTCGCGGTAAAAGGATCTCTATCGCCGCCATTCCATCGCGGCGGATAGAAGAGCGGCTTACCATTCCCTGTAAAACCGGAATAAAAACCTGCCGGAGTGCCTTGATTACTCACACGGCAAGGGGGCCGTAGATGAAAGCGGCCCGCTTAGCTTTTCCGGAATCCCGTGGCGACGACATAGGTTTCCGGCGATTCCTTGCGGCTCGCGGGGGGTTTGATATGTTTGACGCTCTTGAAATCTTTTTTCATGCGGGCCAGCAAATCGGCTTCGGTGCCGCCCTGAAAGACCTTCGCGACGAAAGCGCCGTTCGGCTTTAGGATATCGGCCGCGAAATCATAGGCGGCCTCAACCAGCGACATGATTTTATAATGATCCGTCTTTTGATGCCCCGTCGTGTTGTGCGCCATGTCGGAAAGGACAACATCCGCCCCCGCCCCGCCCAGCGCATCGATCAGGACATCCGGCGCATCGTCTTCCATGAAATCCATCTGGAAGAACATGACGTCCGGAATCTCGTCCATCGGCAAAAGATCGATTGCGACGGCCTTGCAGCCCTTCTGGACGGCAACCTGACACCAGCCGCCGGGCGCCGCGCCCAAATCGACGACGAGCTGATCTTTTTTAAGGATTTTTGCCTTTTCGTCTATCTCAAGCAGCTTATAGGCGGCGCGCGAACGGTATCCTTCCGCCTTGGCCCTCGCCACATACGGGTCGTTCAGCTGCCGTTCAAGCCACTGGATCGAAGATATTTTGCGGCCCCTTGCCGTCTTGATTTTCTTCATGGGCTTACAAAACCATAATCAGGGTCGAAACGCAAAAGGCAAACAGCATAAGGCTGATGGAGGCCGCGAGATGGATGGATTTATCCGTCCCTTTGGAATGATAGGCCAGCAGCAGGAAGAGCGCTATGAAAAATCCATAAACCACGATCCCCCGCAAGAAAACCGGGGAAGAGAGCAGGCCGAAAACACCGTCCGGAAAGCCTATCTGGGTCAAAAGCTCCGCCTGAAAACGCGGCAGCAAGACGCAGCCCGCGATGAAAAACCAGGTCAGGAGCCGCTTTCCCCGCTCGGACACGGTAAAGGCAAGGGGAAACCATAAAAGGTCAATCCATTGGATGAGGGGATGCGCGGTTATCATGAATCCGGTTTTCACTTATGATGGCGGGGAAAAGCCCTGATTTCACCATAATTCCATTTCATAGATATTGCCATGGCGTTTTATTCCAAAGCCTTTCTGCCCCTCCTTGCCGCGCTGTTCCTCGTGACCGGCGCCCATGCCGCCGCCGCGCAAACGATCATCCGCGATACCGAGATCGAGGAATATATGGCCGAATGGTTCGCGCCTGTTTACAAGGCCGCGGGCATGAGTCCCGATCAGGTCAAAATCATCCTCGTGCAAGACCCGCAAATCAACGCCTTCGTCGCGGGCGGGGCCAATATTTTCTTTTATACCGGCCTTTTGCAAAAGACGGAAAATCCGGGCGAGGTTATCGGCGTCATGGCGCACGAACTCGGCCACATCACCGGCGGCCACCTTATCCGCGGGCGCGAGGCGATGGAGCAGGCATCCTATGAAAGCATTCTCGGCATGATTCTGGGGGTCGGGGCGGCTATCGCTTCCGGCGACGGGGCGGCGGCCCCGACCATCGGCGCCGCGGGAAGCTCCATGGCCCAGCGGGGCTTCCTCAAACATTCCCGCACCTTTGAATCCAGCGCCGATCAGGCGGCGCTGCGTTATCTTGAAACCGCGCAATACGATCCGCGCGGCCTTGAAAGCTTTTTGAAAAAGCTGGAGGGGCAGGAATTGCTGGCCTCGTCGCAGCAATCGGAATATGTGCGCTCCCACCCGCTCACCCGCTCCCGCGTGGATACGATCAGGGCCGCTGCCGAAAAATCCCCCTATTCCGGCAAGGGCTGGCCGGAGAAATGGCAGGCACAGCATAGAATGATGCTTGCGAAAATCACCGGCTATATCACCCCGCAGCAAGTCGCGTGGCATTATGACGAACGCGATGTATCAAGGGAGGCGCTGACCGCCCGCGCCATGGCGGCCTACCGCACCAACGATGTTGCAAAGGCTTTGCGGATTTCCGATCAGATGCTGGCGCTGGAGCCGGACAATCCCTACTTCCTTGAATTGCGCGGCCAGATGCTTATGGATTTCGGGCGCGTTAAGGACGCCATCCCCTTTTACCAGCGCGCCGTCACGAAAAAACCCGATGCGGGGCTTATTCGCATCCCCCTCGCCCACGCGCAGATCGAAACGGCGGGCAATGACAAGGCGAAGCTCCAGCAAGCCGTCCAAAATCTGAAGCTCGCGCATAAATCAGAGCCGCGCTCGCCGCGCCTGCACAGGCTTATGGCAACGGCATATGGCAAGATGGGCGACGAGCCGCGCGCGAAACTCCATCTGGCCGAAGAAGCCGTGTTGCAGGCCCGCTATGATACGGGGGCGGCACAGGCCAAGGCCGCACGGGCGGGACTTCCCGCCGGTTCACCGGACTGGATCCGCGCGGGCGACATTCTAAACTATGTAGAGGTAACGAGGGTAAATCACCGGAAACGCTAACCGCACTGCTTGCAAAACCGGAATTTTCCCTGCACAAAGGAACGTGTTAAACTATTATGGACGTTACAGATTTTTCAAAACAGCCTTCCAAGGAGATATTTTCGTGAAACGCTTTGCCCTCCCCCTTATGATGACCGCCCTTTTGATGCCCGGCGCAGCAAAAGCGGAAATATCACCGGAACAAAAAACGGAAATAGAAGCCCTGATGCAGGAATATATCCTCAATAACGGCCAGCTTCTTATTGAATCCGTCAATAAGTTCCAGATGGAACAGGAAGCCGAGGCCAACAAGGCCGCTGACGCAAAAGCGAAAGATCTTATCGCCGCCATTCAGGCCGACAAGAATCTCGCGGAAACCGGTAATCCCAAGGGCGACGTCATGGTCGTCGAATTTTTCGACTATAATTGCGGCTATTGCAAAAAGGCCCTTGAAGAGATCCAGCAGCTCCGCCAGGACGATAAAAATGTCCGCATCGTCTTTTACGACATGCCGATCCTCGGCCCTGAATCCGTCGAGGCCGCCCGCTGGTCGCTGGCCGCAAAGAAACAAGGGAAATATTTCGACTATCACGCGCTTCTTATGAACCATGCGGGAACGAAGGATGAGGCCGTCTATAAAAAGCTCGCCGAACAGGTCGGCATGGACGCCAAGAAGCTTGCCGCCGACAAGGCCTCCCCTGAAATCGAAGAGAAAATCAAAAACAATATCGCCATGGCGCAAGGTCTGGGCGTTCAGGGAACACCGGGCTTTTTGGTGAATGAGCGTATTTTCCGCGGCTACATCCCCTATGATGTCCTGAAAAATACAGTGAACGAAGCGCGCGAAGCTGCGAAGAGCGAATAAGAACGTCAAACGCGGCGGGGCGGATCAGCCGTCCCGCCAAAGGACTTGGACTATGTTTTTTCGTATCCTGATTGCCCTGCTCCTCCTCTGCGGCCTCTACGCCCTCTTCCAAATCTATGCGGCCCATAGCGAGGCGAAATCCCTATCCTCGCCGCTTGCGGAATTTACAGTGCGCGGCGAAGGGAACCAACCGGGCATTACGATCGTTGAATTCCTCAATTATGATTGTTACCCCTGCAAGGACGCACATCTTGTGGCGCTGGAATACATCAAGCATAATCCGGACGCCCGTTATGTCGTCCGGCCCGTGCCTGCCGGCAATGACAGCGCCGAGCAAGCCGCCCTTTATGCTTTGGCGGCGGGCCTGCAGGGCAGGTTTTGGGAAATGGATCGCGCTTTAAGCGAGTATAAAGGCCCGCTGGACGAGAAATTCTACCGTGAGAGCGCGGCTCTTTATGAGATAGATTTTGAAGAAATGGCAGAGCAGGCACAAGGCAATATCGTGACGGACTATGCGAAAGACAATGTGGGGGCCGTTCAGAAACTCGGCCTCCAAACAACGCCCGCATTTCTTATCGGCAAGACGCTTTATCAGCTCGATAAACCCTTGACGCTGCATGAACTCATCCGCATGGTAGAAACAGAAAAACATAGATAATTCCATTTCAGGAAAGGACACCCTATTATGACGATCCGCCGCACAACGATGCTTTCCCTGCTGGCCGTGACAGCCCTGTCACTAAGCCTTGCCGCTTGCGATGACAAGAAAACAGCCGATCAGGAAGAAGCGCAGCAAACGCTTGAAGATACGACACTCGCGCCTGTGGATACGCCGATGGAAGGCGAAACCCCTGCGGACTTTGCTGCAACGGCGCCGGCAATCCAGGCCGAACAGGCGACAGCCTTTGCAACGGCGGAAGGCATGCGTACAGGCGCGGTTTTCCTGAAACTTCATAATCCGGGCGCAGAATCCGACAGGCTCCTTTCTGCATCGTCCGATCGCGCGACGCTCGTTGAAATCCATGAAAGCTATGTTGACGAAGAAGACGGCACGGCCCAGATGCGCCGCGTCGCCGGGCTTGAAATCCAGCCGAACCAGGAAGTCGCGCTGGAGCCGGGCGGTTATCACATTATGCTGATCGACCTTATTTCGCCGCTGGTCGAAGGCGAAAGCTTCGACGTAACCCTGCAATTCCAGAATGCGGGCGAACTGGTCGTTCCCATCACGGTAACTGCGCCGGGCGCTTTGCTGCATGAAACCCACGACCATGAACACCAGCCCGATCCGGAGCCAAATCCGGCGTCGCCCGCGGGCGATACACCGGCAGGTTTTGACGGCGACGCCACAGGGGAAGAAATGCCCGCCCCTGCTCCGGCATTCCCTGTCGATGAAACCCCGGCAGCGATAGAAAGCGACATGGGGGAAGACGTCCCCGCCGATGATACAGGCGCGCAAGACGTCCCCGCAGATGGGGCGGACACTGTCCAGTAACGCCAGAATCCTTATTCTGAACGGCCCGAACCTCAACATGCTTGGGGTTCGGGAACCCCATCTTTACGGCCACCAGACGCTGGCCGATATCCGCATACTGTGTATCGAACGCGCCGGACAGCATTCCATGACCGTCGATTTCCGCCAGAGCAACTATGAAGGCGATCTGGTTACATGGATTCAGGAAGAGCGGGAAAATATATGCGGCATTGTCATCAATGCAGGGGCCTATACCCACACATCGCTTGCCATTCATGACGCGCTGAAATTGCTCGATGTCCCCGTGATCGAAGTCCATCTGACCGACCCCGCACAGCGCGAAGAATTCCGGCATTTTTCCTATATCAGCCCGCTTGCCGCGCATATCATCAAAGGCAAGGGCGCGGCGGGCTATGAAGAGGCTATCGACGCCCTGCACGGCCTCGTGCCGCGGTAAGGCAAAAGACGGAACAGGCTGAAAAACCCGCCTGAAATGAGGGGGCCGGCTGGCGTTACGGGTTCATTTCACGGACATTGTCTGGCCCGAAACTATCGGGCAGCAACTCTTCCATCGTAAATTCACGCAGCTGGTTCCCCTGTTTGTCAAAGACATAAATTCTTGTCGCGGCATCGGAAAATTCGCGGATTCTCTGGCGGCAATCGCCGCAAGGGGTGCAGACATGCTCGCCGGGGCCGATAACGGCAATCTTTGCGATCCGGCGCTCCCCCGTGGCGGCCATGGAGGCAATCGCCCCCGCTTCGGCGCAGGTTCCCTTGTAATTCGCCGTTTCGACATTACAGCCGGCGAAGATCTTGCCGTCCGGGGTCACAAGGGCGGCGCCGACCGGATGGTCGGAATAAGGAGCATAGGCATTTTCCTTGGCCTTGCTGCCCTCGTCGAAAAGCCGCTTTAAAATATCGCTCATATTGCCACCTGATTTATCGTGAAACCTGCCGCACAATAATAAAGTCGAACAATTATGTCAAGTCATATAATTTCCTTGTCCACATTGGTTAAAATGACCGCAGTCGATTCCTTTGACTTTTCAGAGCTTTTTCTCTATTCAAAGACGCTTGAATATTAACCAATGAGCATAAGCGAGCCTCATGAAAATCGATGCTAAAGCGATCCGCCAGCTGGCGGGACTTCTGGATGAAACAGGACTGACTGAAATCGAAGTCGCCGAAGGCGATCAGATGATCCGAGTCAATAAGGGCGGCTCCTATATTGCGGCAGCGCAGGGCGCCGCTCCCGCCAATATCAATATGGCCTCCGACCCCGCGGCGCCGATGGCGGCGAACACGGCGGCCCCGTCCACCGTTACCGGCGACCATCCGGGGGCAGTTACCTCGCCCATGGTCGGAACGGCCTATCTTGCCGCCGAACCCGGCGCGCCCGGCTTTGTCAAAAAAGGCGATGGTGTCAGCGAAGGCGACACTCTCCTTATCATCGAGGCGATGAAGGTCATGAACCCTATCAAGGCTTCCAAGAGCGGTACGGTAACGCAAATCCTCGTTGAAAACGGCAAGCCCGTCGAATATGGCGACGTCCTTATGGTGATAGAATAAGATCATGTTCAAAAAGATCCTGATAGCGAACCGCGGTGAGATCGCGCTGCGCGTCATTCGCGCCTGCCGCGAAATGGGCGTCCAAAGCGTCGCGGTACATTCCACAGCCGACGCCAATTCCATGGCCGTACGGCTCGCGGACGAATCGGTTTGCATCGGCCCGGCACCATCCAAGGACAGCTATCTGAACATTCCCTCGATCCTGACGGCGGCTGCGGTCACAGGCGCGGAAGCCATCCATCCGGGCTATGGCTTTTTATCGGAGAACGAAACCTTCGCCCGCATGGTCGAAGAACATGGCTTTACCTTTATCGGCCCCAAACCCGAACATATCGAAAAAATGGGCGACAAGGTTACAGCGAAAAAGACGGTGATGGAGCTTGGCCTTCCCGTCGTTCCCGGTTCCGACGGCGCCGTGGCAAGCGTTGAGGAAGGGCTCGCCTTCTGCCGCAAGGCCGGCTATCCGATCATTATCAAGGCGGCCTCCGGCGGCGGCGGCAAGGGCATGAAAGTCGTCCGCAGCGAAGACCAGTTCAAGGAAATGTATTCGACCGCCCGTTCCGAGGCCAAGGCGAATTTCGGCGACGACACCGTCTATATCGAAAAATATCTTGAAAAGCCGCGCCATATCGAAATCCAGATTTTCGGCGACAAGCACGGCAACGCCATCCATTTGGGGGAGCGCGACTGCTCCATCCAGCGCCGCCACCAAAAGCTCGTGGAAGAAGCGCCTTCCCCCGCCCTCTCGCAGGACGAGCGCGAAGCCATCGGCTCCCTCGCCGCCGACGTTATCCGCAAGATGGGCTATGTCGGCGCGGGGACGATCGAGTTTCTTTATGAAGACGGCAAATTCTATTTCATGGAAATGAACACGCGGATTCAGGTCGAACACCCCGTGACGGAACAAATCACCGGCATCGATCTTATCGCCGAACAGATAAAAATCGCGGCGGGAATGCCCTTAACGCTCAACAAGGAAAACATCCATCTGCGCGGCCATGCGATCGAGATCCGCATCAATGCCGAAGATCCCGACACCTTTATGCCGTCCCCCGGCAAGATTACGCAATTCCACGCGCCGGGCGGGCTTGGCGTGCGGTTCGATTCTGCCATCTATGGCGGCTATTCAATCCCGCCTTATTACGATTCCATGATCGGCAAACTGATCGTCCATGGCAAAACCCGTGAGGAATGCATCGCCCGGATGCGCCGCGCCATTGCCGAAACGGTCGTCGAAGGCGTCAAAACGACCCTGCCGCTCCATCACTGGATCTTCCAGCAGCCGGAATTTATTTCGGGCGAATATAATATCCACTGGCTCGAAAAGAAACTGGCCGAGCGTTAATCTCCAAAACGCGGCTCCCCCTTTTCCGCCCGCCGCAGCAAGCGCTTGCCGGAAAGGCAAAGATCCCCTACCATTTCCTTGAAACGGCATGAAAGCCGTTTCGGGGCTTCATAACCCCTTATAGCAGCGGTTGGCATCAACCGCATTGATGCGTTTTTCCGTTATGAACGACGCATTGAAGATGCCGTCCTCAGTCCCTTGGGCTGGGAGACGGCGACGTATGTCCAGGGCTTCGGCCTAAAGGTCGTCGTGCCATTTCTGCTATAATGGTTATGAACTCCCAGTCGCCAGAGGGCCTTCCCTTCGGCGATTTTTCTTTTCGCCAAGGGAGAAAACACCATGAAAATAAAACCACCCCAATCATCCGAACGCGGCGGCGTCCTTGTCTGGATATTGATTGCCGTCGCCCTGTTCGCGGCCCTGTCCTTCGCCATTCTCCGCGACGGCAATTCCGGCACGGCCACCCGCATCATGTCCGATGCGCAGGCGCGGCTGGCTGCGATAGAGATTGTCGCTTACGGCAATGAATTAAAGCAGGCGGTACAACGGTTACAAATCAGGGGGTGCAGTGAGAATGAACTGGATTTCGGGAACACAGCCTGGATAGCCACGACAACCGGCGAAATTATACAGCCTACCGGCCATAATCCGAATGCACCCCCTACTGGTTGCAGTATCTTCCAACCCGGCGACGGAGGGATAAGCGCAAGGACATTCCCTTCGGCGTTTTTCACCACTATATCCGGCGCACCTGTTAATTACGGCGTTGCCCGCATCTCAAAGGCATCGGTTCCCGGCGTAGGGGTGGAAAATAACCAAGAACTCTTATACCGCCTGTCCCTTGTAAACAAAGAGATATGCCTCAAGATAAACGAGATCTTGGGAATTGAAAATCCCGGCGGGCTTATACCGGAAACTGCAGGGGCGCTCTCTTTATATTCAGGAGATCTTGGCCAAGGCGCCCCGATTGCCGACATATCGGGTAAGATAAGGGGGAAGACAGCTTTCTGCGCCTCTGGCACTGAACGCAGATATTACCTTGTTCTGATCGCCCGTTAAAATATATTCCGGCTTTTGCGGGGGCGGAAGGCGCGCTAAAATAAGCCTTATGCGCAATAAAACCATCACGTCCATCCTTCTCGACGCCTACCGCGAAGGTGTTTTCCCCATGGCGGAAAGCGCGGAGGATGAGGGTTTCGCCTTTTACCGCCCGCATATGCGCGGGCTTTTGCCCATTGCCGATCTCCATATTCCGGCGCGGCTTTTGAAAACGCTGCGCAAAGCGCCTTTCACCGTGACGCGCGACAAGGCGTTCGAGCGCATTATCGCCCTTTGCGCGGAGGCGACAGGGCCGAAGCGCGGCAATACATGGATTAACGCCCCCATTCAAAAGATTTACGGCGATCTGCACCGACAGGGCCATGCCCATTCCATCGAATGCTGGAACAAGGACGGGGCGCTTGCGGGCGGGCTTTACGGCGTGCGGATCGGCGCTGTCTTTTGCGGGGAGAGTATGGTTTCGCTGGAACGGGACGCGAGCAAGGTCGCGCTCGTCCATCTGGCCGCGCTTTTGTGGGAGGGCGGGTTTGAAATACTCGACACACAATTTATCAACCCGCATCTTCTCCAGTTCGGGGCCTATGAAATTCCGCAGGAAGAGTATGAAAAACGCATCGGGGCCGCGATGGAAAAAGAATGTTTCCTGCCTGAAAAAGAATTGCCGGAAATATTAAAAGACTATCTGGACTTCAGGCTCAGCCGCATTTGATTTCAAAGGGCGCGGCTTTTTCGGAAGCCGCTTTTTTGCGCTCCGCCTTGCGAGCGTACATTCCGGCGTCGGCTTCGCGCAAGGCTTCTTCAAAGGATTTTATTTCGCCCCGCATCGCCGCCCGCCCAACGGAACCGCCGAGCCTGTAGCGCGCGCCTTCCCATTCAAAACTATGATCGTTCAGGGCGTTTTCAAGCTGTACGGCCTTGCTCATCGCGGCCTCGCTTGGGGCGCCGTCCATCAAAACCACGAATTCATCGCCGCCGATACGCACGACGATATCGTCTTCACGCATTTGCGATTGTAACAGGGCGGCAATCGATTTAAGCCCCTCGTCGCCCGCCTTATGGCCCAGCGTGTCGTTGATTTTTTTGAAACCATCCAGATCGACATAGAGTATTTCAAGCCCGTTCATCTTGCGGCGCTCATTATCCTGCCCCACGACCTGATCCAGATAACGGCGGTTGAACAGTCCGGTCAGCGAGTCGGTATGGGCGAATTTTTCAAGCTGTGCGGAATAGGCCCTTTCCTGCGCGAGCTGCGCTTTCAGCTTTTGATTCTCGCGATTGATTGTTTTATTTTCACGGATGAGCGAGTGGATAAGGCCCACCGCGAATCGCTGGAATTTATCCGTGATACGGCGCGGCAGGGGCTGGCCGTCCTCCCCTTCGGGGGAGGCGCCGTCTTGCGCGGGGTTCCTGAGAAAAGCCCCGAATTCCGACTGCCTGCCTTCATTAAACTCATCATACATGCAAGATTTATTAACACCGCATTAACTTTATGTCAAATAAATTATGGGGGTGTAATGGGTCTGCTCCGCTATTTTCTGCGGATTTTCGGCGGCTTCTGGCCGGTTAGCGCATCAAATCATAAGCGGTAAAGCCCGGATCATCTTCTGCGCGGGGGGTGGGCAGCGATGGCGCAATAGTCGGCGCGGGCCGATCTTGCGGTTCGATGCCCTGCCCGGGCGCCGGGGCCGGAGCCGGCGCATAAGGAGAAGAGGGTTCGGCAGGGGGCGTTTCCTCGGCTTCGGAATCCACGGGGATATTTTCATCGGACAGGCCTGTTTCCGGCGTCACGGATTCAAGATTGGTCTGATCCGCCTCTTCCTGCGATTCCGCGGCGGCGGCTTCCTCGTTCGGCGCGTCGCGGCCAAGGCAATCCAGAACCCAGACGTCATAAACCGGGTGATCCATGGCCGACAAGGCGGGCGAGGACGCGAACATCCAGCCCGAAAAAACCCATTCCGATTTATCCGCGCCCGGCGGCACTTCCCAGATTTGCAGGAAGGCGGCGCTTTCCGGTTTTTCAATCGGCGAGGCTTTGCGGCAGGCGTGGATTTTAATGAAAAGCGACCCGTACTGGATCGTCGATCCGACCGTGGCCTCGAACGTCACCGTTCGCCCGACGGATTTATCAAGCCCCTGCAACCTTACGGACGGGTAATCTTCCATCACGGCCAGCGCGCCCGCCGGATAGAGCAGGCATGCAATCATGCCACATAAAATGCCTGCGGTTAGACGGCGCAAGGGATACTCCCGCGGGGGTTATGGTTGTCGATCTTTATTCGCTTTATTCGGCGGCGGAAGAATCCGCGCCCTTGTCCATATTAAAGATAAACTTGCCGAGAAGCTGTTCAAGATTTTGCGGGGCCTGCGTGTATTCGATATGGCCGCCATCTTCGAGGTAATCTTCCGAAGCGCCCGGCTGCAATTCCAGATATTTCCCGCCCAGCAGGCTTTCGCTGCTGATAAAGGCCGCAGAATCGTCGGGCAGTTTGATGCTGTCGGCGACGCTCATCGTAATGCGCGCGCGGTAATTATCGGGATTCAGCTCGATTTTAATGACATCGCCGACCCTGACGCCGCTTATCATCACATTGTCGCCGATGCCAAGGCCGCCCGTTCCGGTGAAATCCGCCGTGACCTTATAGCCCCTGACGGAACCGACATTCGCCGCAGAGTAGCTAAAGCCCAGAAAAACGATAGCGACCAAAAGAACGACCGCTCCCAATACCGTTTCAATTACATTGCGTTTCATCGTCTTGTCCTTTTTTAATTATTCAGGTTTCCAGGCTTCGTAATCGCCCGTCGCGGCGTCGCGCTTGCCGCCTTTCAATACGTGGCCGGGCGGAAGATAGGCTTGCCGCGTTCCGGTCATATTGGGTTTGTGCGGCTTTTGCCACGGGCGGCGGAAGGAAGCGCCGCCATCTTGCGGCACGGCGTCCGTCTGGTGGTGGAGCCATCCATGCCATTCCGGCGGCACGTTCGACGCTTCGGGTTCGCCCTTATAGATAACCCAGCGGCGCTCGCGCTTATAGCCTTTGCGCGGTTTGGCGCGGTAATATTTATTGCCGAGACCATCCATACCGACGCGGCGCGCGCCCGTCACCACAGTCACAAAGTGAATATGGATGGGGGAGAGCGTCCCAAGCAAGCGCGCTATCGGTGTAAAAAGTCCCATGCGTTTTTCCTTTTCGCCGTACAAGATTTGGCCTAAAAAGAGCTTTAAATCAAGTTTTTATCAGGATAAAGGCAACAAAGATGGACGGGATCGCGGCAAAATTGAAAGAGTGGGATTGCTCCTTGCCGGAACCGGCTGCGCCCGCGGCCAATTACGTCCCCTATACCATATCCGGCACGACGCTTTATATAGCGGGGCAAATCCCGTTCCTGAACGGCGAACGCGCCCATATCGGCAAGCTTGGTAAGAATATGGGAATTGAAGACGGGCAACGCGCCGCCCGCGCATGCGCGCTGAATATTCTGGCGCAGGCCCTTCATGCGGTCGGCGACGATGAAAGGCGGCTTGTGCGCTGTTTGAAGCTTGGCGGGTTCGTCAATTGCACGCCGGATTTCGACCAGATGCCGGCAATCATCAACGGCGCGTCGGATCTTATCGCCCATGCGCTCGGCGAGAACGGCAAACATGCGCGTTTTGCCGTCGGCGCCGCAAACCTGCCCTTTGGCGTTGCGGTCGAAATCGACGCTATTTTTGAAATAGCGCCGTAAGCGCCGCCTTCAGGAAAACCCGCCCGGAAGCCCGATCTATCCGACCGTTTCTTTCGGCTCTTTCGGCGCTTTTTCCTGTTTCGATTTTTTGCGCGGATCGGTTTCAAAGACAATCTCGTCGTCCGAAACCTTGATAACGACCGTCCCGCCTTCGGCAAGCTTGCCGAACAATATTTCCTCGGCAAGCGGCTTTTTGACATGCTCTTGGATCACCCGCGTCAATGGCCGCGCCCCCATGGCGGGGTCATAGCCTTTCACCGCAAGCCACTGGCGCGCCTCTTCGGAAAGCTGGAGCGCCACGTTCTTGTCCGTCAGCTGGGCTTCGAGCTGCGCGATGAATTTATCGACGACGCGCACCATCGTTTCCTGCTTCAACGCGGAGAACGGCACGATCGCGTCCAGCCTGTTCCTGAATTCCGGCGTGAACATCTTGTTGATGGCTTCCCTGTCCTCGTCAACGCGCACGCCGCGTTCAAACCCTATCGGCGCTTTGGCGAGTTCCGCCGCGCCCGCATTGGTCGTCATGATGAGGATGACGTTGCGGAAATCGACGGTCTTGCCGTTATTGTCGGTCAGCTTCCCGTAATCCATCACCTGCAAGAGGATATTGTAAATATCGGGATGGGCCTTTTCGATCTCGTCGAGCAGGAGGACGCAATGCGGCTGCTGATCGATCTTGTCGGTCAGGAGGCCGCCCTGATCGAACCCGACATAGCCGGGCGGCGAGCCGATAAGGCGCGATATGGAATGGCGTTCCATATATTCGGACATATCGAAGCGCGCGAGATCGACGCCCATCGTCTTTGCGAGCTGCCGCGCAACTTCGGTCTTGCCGACGCCGGTCGGGCCGGAAAACAGGAAACAGCCGATCGGCTTGTCCGCGTCGCGCAGGCCCGCGCGGCTGAGCTTGATGGCATCGACCAGCGTGTCAATCGCCCTGTCCTGATCGAAGACCAGCGTTTTCAAATCCCTCTCAAGGTTTTTCAGGACGGTCTTGTCATCTTTCGTCAGGGTCTTTGCGGGGATGCGGGCGATGGCCGCGATGACGCCTTCGATATCTTCCGTATCAATAAGCGTCTTGCGCTTGTCTTCGGGGAGGAGCATCTGCGCCGCGCCGACTTCGTCGATAATGTCGATCGCCTTGTCCGGCAATTTACGGTCACCGATATATTTCGACGAAAGCTCCACGGCGGCCTTCAGCGCATCGTCCGTATAGGTGACATGGTGATGCTCTTCATAATAAGGTTTCAGGCCTTTGAGGATTGCGATCGTTTCGTCGATTGTCGGCTCATACACGTCGATCTTCTGGAAGCGGCGGACGAGCGCACGGTCTTTTTCAAAATGATTGCGGTATTCCTTATAGGTCGTCGAGCCGATGCAGCGCAGGGAGCCGTTGGACAGGGAAGGCTTTAAAAGATTCGAGGCGTCCATCGCCCCGCCTGATGTCGCGCCGGCGCCAATGACGGTATGGATTTCGTCAATGAACAAAACCGCACCGTCGATTTTCTCAAGCTCGGAAAGCACCTGTTTGATGCGTTCTTCAAAATCGCCGCGATAGCGCGTACCGGCCAGAAGCGATCCCATATCCAGCGCGTAGATCGTCGCGTCCTTTAAAACTTCCGGCACCTCTCCCTCGACGATTTTCTTCGCCAGCCCTTCGGCAATCGCCGTTTTCCCGACGCCGGGATCGCCGACATAAAGCGGGTTGTTTTTAGACCGGCGGCACAAAATCTGGATCGTGCGATCCACTTCCTTCTGGCGGCCAATCAACGGATCGATTTTGCCGATCTTCGCCTTTTCATTGAGATTCTTGCAATAGGCCTTGAGCGCGTCCGTGCCTGTCTTGCCGCCCGCCGAAGAAGCGGACGAAGCGGCATCCTCTTCCTCCGCACCGCGCGGCGTTTTGGCGGGGTCGGACTGGCCCGGCACTTTCGCGATGCCGTGGCTGATATAATTGACGGCGTCGAAGCGCGTCATATCCTGTTCCTGCAAAAAATAAACCGCATGGGATTCACGTTCGGAAAAGAGCGCGACCAGAACATTCGCGCCCGTCACTTCCTCCCGCCCCGACGATTGGACATGGATGGCGGCACGTTGCAACACGCGCTGGAAAGCCGTTGTCGGCTTTGCTTCCTCGCCTTCGCCGGATTTCAGATAGGCAAGCTCGTGATCGAGATATTGTTCAAGCTGCTCACGCAGTTCGGTCAGGGAAATGCCGCAGGAGCGCAAGACCGCCATCGCATCCTGATCCTCGATAAGGGCGAGCAGCAAATGTTCCAGCGTCGCATATTCGTGACTGCGCTCGTTCGCATGGGCAAGGGCGCGGTGGAGGGTTTGTTCAAGATTGCGTGAGAGCATGGCTATTCCTTTTCCATCGTGCATTGCAGCGGCTGTTCGTTGGCGCGGGCGAAATCCATCACCTGCGCCACTTTCGTTTCCGCGACCTCATAGGTGAAAATCCCGCAAATCCCGACGCCGCGGCGGTGGACATGCAGCATGATGTCGGTCGCTTCCTGCCTGTTCTTGCTGAAAAACCGCTCCAGCACATGCACGACGAATTCCATCGGCGTGTAATCGTCGTTCAACAAAAGGACTTTATACATTGACGGTTTTTTCGTCTTGGGGCGGGGCTTGAGCAGCAGCCCCGTCTGGCGCGCGCGGTCGTGATCGCCGCCATTGCCATCCCCCCCGTCCGGCGGCGGGAGCATCGGATTGTCATCATCATTCATCGTAATAAGGAGTGCGTCCTGCGTCATCGTTGCCTTTGAATATGCGTGTGTCCCGTTAGGATGCTTTTTTGCCACTGCGACAGTGCTATTTTAACGTAAAATACTATCGAATAGTTAAGAATATAGTCTTTCGGACGGGATTTTAAAAGAGCCGCGCTCTATCAGAAAAAAACCCTGCCGGAGGGGCAGGGTTTCGCATTTTTACCGAAGGAAAGAGGGGCCTGTTCAGGCCGCCATCGTGTCCGAGGCTTTTTTAATGGCGCGGCCAAGCTGATCATTGATCGGCTCAAGGGCGTCCGTGCAGAGTTTTACGCTTTTTTCCGAAAGCTTCGTGGCGTTCGTCATAAAGCCGTCAAAGCTGTCCTGCGCCAGTTTCGTTTGCGCGTCCGTGAATTCATTCAGCGTCTTACAGGACATGATCGCCTTTGTGGCTTCCTGTGACTTTTCACCGGCTTGCGCAGCGATTTCAACCACGGTTTGCATAAAATCCTCAACGCCTTTGGCCCAGATGGAAGAAGCCTTCATGACGGCGTCCATTTGCTCTTGTCCCAAAGCCGTGGCGTCCTGCGCCAGCTTTTCAAATTGTTTGTTACCCTGCATCATCGGTGTCTCCATGTTAAACGGCTTGAATTGTGGAAAATTTTGCGCAAAAGCGCCGAATTGCTCCGCGGATTTCGCCGCTTGCTTGTTTTTCAAGGGCGCAGCGGCTTTTTTAACCGTCTGTGGCGCGGGCTTTTTACTCTTGGTTTTTGTGGCCATCTCCAACCTCCTATGGTTGTGCTGCATACAGACTTACGTAAATTTACTGCAACGCACAATAATAAACTATCATTGATTCTCCCTAGCGTCAACGGGTTTTTTGTGCGTTGCACAAAAATTCTTCCGGGGCGTTTTCTGGACAGAAGGATGAGAGTATGTCTAAAATAGCAAATCTGTCGGTTGTCCGCGCTTTTGCCGGGGCTTTAGGTTTCTTTTTAATCTTCTTCTTGTAGAATGTTCTCACGTCATAAACAGGCTTTTACCGTGTCCAGTTCCATCCAAACCAAGCCTGCGGGAGATATGCTTTTGCGTCAGGTAGTTATTGCCATATTCCTGTTGTGCCTTGGTGTCGGCCTTGTCCTGCCGCAAACGGCGGCTGCCAAACCCAACAATAAATACGCCTCTATCGTGATCGACGCCGACACGGGGCTTGTCATCTCTGAACGCCATGCGGATAAATCGCTTCATCCGGCCTCACTGACAAAGGTTATGACATTGCTTTTGATGTTCGAGGCGCTGGAAAGCGGGCAGGTTCGCCTTAATGACAAAATCCGTATCTCCCAGCGCGCGGCCAGCCAGCAGCCAAGCAAAATCGGCCTGTCCGCCGGTTCGACCATCAGGGTCGAAGACGCCATCCTTTCCCTTGTTACGAAATCGGCCAATGATATTTCAGTCGCCATTGCCGAACATCTTGGCGGAACCGAGGATCGCTTTGCCTTGCGCATGACCCGCCGCGCCCGCGACATCGGTATGCGCAAGACCACCTTTAAGAACGCCCATGGCCTCCACCATCCGCAGCAAGTCAGCTCCGCCCGCGACATGGCGACGCTCGCCCGTTACGTCATTACGCGCTATCCCAATTACTACCGCTATTTTTCAACGAAGCAATTCACCTATCGCGGCGTCACCTATACGAACCATAACCGCCTGATGAACAGCTATCCGGGCATGGACGGCTTCAAGACGGGGTTCATCAACGCCTCCGGTTTCAACCTGATCGCCTCGGCCCGCAAGAATGGCCGCCGCGTCATCGGCGTCGTTTTTGGCGGGCGCACATGGAAAACCCGCAATGACCATATGGCCGAAATCCTGAATGCAGGCTTTTCAAAGATCGGCCAGACACGCTATGCCGCCGGTGACAGCACAGCCATCCCCGTCGCCAATCTTTCAAAACCCCTGCCGCTGCCCGTTCCCAAACCGTCTATAGGGGTTGCGGGCAATACCGCGCCGCAGTCCGTTGAAATTACGACAGCCACAACGATAACGGCGGATACGCGAAATACCCGCACCGGGAACACGGCGAATTATACGTCGCTCGCGGCTCTCGATCAAAAGCGCACGGCCATCGCCGCCAATACGCTGCAACTGCCCGAAGGTTATGAAGACAGGACGGAACAGGCCATTGCCGACGTGCAAAGCGCCATCAATAGCGGCGCATATAGCGAGCTGACCGGCGAGGGTGATTTTGATACGGCGACGTCCCGCAGGCTGGAGGCCGGCATGATCGCCGCCGCCGTCTATAAAGGCGAACATGATCGTGTCAAACATATTCAGGCCGCCGCCGCCATGCAGGCCGCGGGCATAACGCCGCAGGATATCCATGCCGGCACTGCGGCAAAAGCGGCGGCACTGCAAAAAGCCGCGATCGCCCCGGCGGCCTCCCGGCTATGGTCGGTTCAAATCGGCGCCTATAACAGCCGCGTCGCCACAGACGATGCCTTACGCAAGGCACAAACGAAACTGCCGCAGCCCCTGAATCATGCAAGGCCCGCAGTCGTTCCCCTCCAGACCGGCGAAGGCACCATCTTCCGCGCTCGTCTTGGAAACCTCACACAGGCGCAGGCGCAGGAAGCATGCCGCCATTTCCGCGACTGCCTGCCCCTGCCGCCGCGCTAACCGGGCCGCGATGAAGCTCACCTCCTGCAACAAACTTGCTTTCGGGCCACGCCACAAAGAGGCGGGCAATGTGCTGTTTTATATTCTGGCGGCGATTGCCCTCATCGGATTTCTTATCGTCGCGATCCGCGGCGGCGGGCAGGAAGGCGCCAATATCAACACTGAAAGGGACAATGTCCTCGTCAACCAGGTTCGCTCCTATGCGGGGGAGCTTGAAAGGGCGGCCGGCGCTATTTTGCGCGCGGGTTTTTCAGAAGCGGATCTGCGGTTCGCGCATCCATACGGCGATGCGGCCCATGCCGCCTATGGCTCCATCAGCGACAATCCGCGCCGCCAGATATTCGCGCTGGAAGGCGGCGCCGCCACATGGCGTGAACCGCCGGAGGACATACAGACCCATAGCGCCCCATGGGTTTTTACCGGAAGCAACAGGGTCAATCAAATCGGTACGGATGCGAGCGATCCGCGCAGCTCCGAACTCGTTGCAATCCTGCCCAATATTACAAAGGGCGCCTGTTTGCAGATCAACCGCGTCACCTCCGTCAAAAACCCTGACGGCGAACCGCCGAAAGAAGATGGCAGCATATCCTTATCTCCCCTATTTACCGGCACATATACCAATGCGCAGGTTATCGGCGCTACGGGAAATCATCTCCACGGCGTAAGAGAAGGTTGTTTCGAAGGGAATACCGGCAGCGATGCAACGGGCCGGACGGGCCGTTATTATTATTACCGCGTCCTTCTGGCACGTTAGGGCGGACTGGAAAGTCAAAGGCCAAAGACCAAAGACGGGGGAAGAAGGGCGGCGCAGATATGACCGCCGCTACCGTTAAGGTTCTATAACCCGCTCAAGATCTTCGCGTATCTTATAGACGGGAATAACCCGTTCATCCTCGCCCATATAGCGGCGTATGTCGGATGTCACGGGCATCCAGTAATCATACATTTCATAGAGCTCCCCGGTTCGGGCATTGTGAAAGCGCAACCTCACGGCAAGATCCTTGCCGATAATCTCGTAAGCGCCCGTAATAATCCCGTCCGCGCCGCTCGTATTTTCGGCGACATTATAGCCAAGCTGGTGGAAGCGGGCGATGATGTGGTCGGTCATGATAAGGCCGAGATTGGGATTGCTGCGCAGCTTGCCGCCATCGACACGCTCTATTTCCTTCAAGGGCGTTATCAGGAGCTTTTTTTCACGGCTGAACCGCGCCTGCGTCTTTGACACAAGCACATCAACGGCTGCGTAGGAACCGTTCAGTAAATTCGTATGCTTTGTTTTTACCAGCAGGGGAGAGGCCGCAATCCCGACTGTCACGGGGTTGCATCCGCCGCACAAAAGAACGGCACATGCGGCAATGACCCAGCGGGAATTCCTGCGCATCCGTCCTATTCCGATCCCCGGCCCGTCCGGTCATTCAGCCCCGGCAGGGCAATGCCGGGGAAATTCGTCTGGGGCAGGTTCGATACTTCCGCCCCGCGAATATAGAAATCGCCTATTTCCTGCGTCAGCAAACGGGCGCTTTCGCCCATCCCGTCAAACACATAAAGCGCAAGCCGGACATTGGGCGTTGCCCCGTCATCGGCGACGGGCCTTCCTTCCCAATCCTTGATAACGACGGCGGAATAGGCAAAAGCGTAGCTGTTATCCGGCGCGTCGGAAAGGCGGTAGCCGATATGGCGGAGCGATTCGCGCAGATCATTGTCGATATGTGAATGAAGCGCCGTCATTTTATCGGGCCTTACCACATAGACCGCCTTGGGCGGCATCCCCGCGCGTTCCGTCAGCCTGTCCACCAGCGTATAGACGGCGAGCCTGTATTGATCGGCCTGTTCAGGCCCCATCGCGGCGCGCTGTTCTTTCGTAAATTTGGGCGAAAGCGGCGGATCCTGCGATTTATAGGGCTTGTTATGATGGGTGTAGCCGTCGGGGAAAAAATTCGGCGCCGAACAGGCGGAAAGCGCCATTATGCAAGCCGATGTGAAGAACAGGCGGGCTTTATTATTCTTATGGGTCATGGGGCGGATCATCTCTGAAAAAAGGAAAGGGTAATCAATTAAGACCGGAACCAGTCTAGCAAGGAAGAGCGGGCGCGTACAGGGCCGGATGGCTTGGCTAGCCTGTCTGCCGCGTTTTTTCGATAATATTGGTGGTCGAATAGCCTTCATAAAGAGGCATGATCGCGACTTCCCCGCCATAGCCATGGACGACTTTGGTTTCAGGAAGGGTTTGGGCCGTATAGTCCCCGCCCTTGAAAAAGATATCGGGGCGCAGCTTATCAAGGAGGGCGCAAGGCGTGTTATCCGCCCCCGCCTGCTCCGCACCGAAAAGGACGGTGAGATCGACGCTGCCCAAAGACCCCATCACGGTCGCCCGCGCCGCCTCGTCATTGACAGGCCGCTCCGGCCCTTTGAGGAGCTTTACCGACACGTCGTGGTTCAGCGCCACAACCAGCCTGTCGCACTTGCCGCGCGCGGCGTTCAGGTAATTGACATGGCCGTAATGGATAATGTCGAAACAGCCGCCCGTCATGCCGACTTTAAGGCCCCTCGCCTGCCATTCCCGTATCTGCGCTGCGGCCGCGTCCCAGCCCAGACAGGGGGCCTGATAGGGCGATGCGGTTTCTTTTTCACCGGAGGCAAGCGCCTTTTCAATCTCGTCCCGCCGCACCGCCGCCGTGCCCGCTTTCGATACGGCAATGCCTGCGGCGATATTCGCGAGCGCCGCCGCCTGATGCGCCTGCGCGCCCGCGGCAAGCGCGGCGGCAAATGTTGCAATGACGGTGTCGCCCGCGCCGGATACGTCATAAACCTCCTGCACCCGCGCCCTGATATGGACAGGCTCCGCGTCCGGCGCCACAAGGCTCATCCCGTCTTCGGATCGGGTTGCAAGCACAGCCCCGATGCCGCAGGATTGCGCAATTTCAAGCGCGGCCCGAACGACTTCGGCGTCATCTTTGGGTGCGGCACCAAGCCCGGTCGCCAGCCCAAGTTCCTTGCGGTTCGGCGTGATAAAGGATGCACCGGCATAGATCGAAAAATCGCGGCCCTTCGGATCGGCCAGAACCGGAACGCCCGCCGCCTTCGCAAGCGCAATGATTTCCTTCAGGAAGGACGGCGTGAAAAAGCCCTTGCCGTAATCGGATAAAACAAGCGCGGCCACGCTTCCCATACGCTCTTCCATCGCTTGCAATATTTCTTTTTGCCTGTCCGCGGAAAGAGGGCGGGCCTGTTCGCTGTCGATCCTCAAAAGCTGCTGGCCCTGCGCCAGATAGCGGGTCTTACGGATTGTCGGGCGCGTTTCGTCTTTTACAAGATGGCCGGGATTAACGCCCATATTCCCGATGAGATTCCGCACTTCCGCGCCGGCCTCGTCATCGCCGGTCACGGCGAAAGCGACAGGCGTCACTCCCAAAGCGGCGAGGTTCGCGATAACATTGCCGACGCCGCCGAGCATCTTATCTTCGGCGCGCTCAAGGAAAACGGGAACCGGCGCTTCCGGCGAAATCCGCTCAACCTCGCCCCGCACAAAATTATCGAGCATCAGATCGCCCGCCACCATGATGCGGGTTTTATCCATCGATCCAACGATGCGGGCCAAGTGATTCATCTTAAGAAACCTTTCCTGTGTCCGGTGAGATTAAGCTTTCCTTAACCATATTGTCCATGATTTTCGCGGTTTATTAGGAGTTCGTAAACCTTTCTTGACCATACTAAAACGTGGGGAAAGTTAATTTTACGGTTCTTAATCAGGTTTAAGGGGTATCGGGGCTTGAATATGGCTGCCCAAAATCAGGAATTTTATAAAGGTGTCCTTACGGGCCTGAAAATCCGTATGCATAAAAACCGTCTGGGCGAACTGCTCGTTCTCGACGGTGTTTTGTCGCACGGACAGCTTCAGGAAGCCCTGCTCCTTTCCCGCACCTCCGGCAAACAGCTTGGCCGCGTCCTGACGGAACAAAATCTGGTCAGCGGCGGGGCCATTCGCGGCGCGCTGTTCGAACAATTCATGCTCCGCCTGATGATGGCCTTCCTGACGCTCCTTATTTCCTTTGCCAGCATGGGGTTCGCGCCCAAGGCGCGCGCGGGCGTCATCAAGGACGTTCCGGCCCGCGTCGCCTTTCAGGAAGCGGCGGCGATTGCGCCGATGGGGCAATATCCAAAGCTTTTCGGTTCGATGGAGAAAAAATCGCGCTCCTTGTCCGCCTTTACGAAATGGACGGGCATGTTCGAGCGTTTCGACGCCGCGCTCAACACCTCGAACGGGCAGCAGGCGATGAATAATTTCAAATCGCAAATCGAATTCCTGCGCGGCCTGCCCATGGGCACGATGGTTTCCAGCGTCAATGAAATCGTCAACAAAGTGCCATACCGCAACGACCGCGCCATTTACGGCGTCAATGATTACTGGGCGACGCCGATGGAATTCTTGCAAAATGGCGGCGATTGCGAAGATTACGCCATCACGAAATATGTCGCCCTGCGCGCGCTCGGCGTGCCGGAAGAGCGGATGCGGATCCTGATCCTGCAAGATCTGCAAAAGAACATCCCGCATGCCGTCCTGGTCGTTTACACCGAAAACGGCGCCATGGTTCTCGACAACCAGATCAAGTCCGTGACGAATGTCGAGCGGATCGCGCATTACAAGCCGATCTTCTCCATCAACCGGACGGCGTGGTGGCTGCATACCAAGCCTAGCGGAACGAGCGTTACGACGGTTGCGTCCGCCGCCCGCTAATCCACTGATAATCCAAGAAATAGCAGAAAAATTTGCGCAACATGCATATGCCCCTCTATAAACAGGCATGCGTATGGTTTTGGGATTGATGGCGATTCTGGTCGCAATGCCGTTTCTTGCGGCAGGCGCGGCGACGCCGTCCCGTGAAGAGCCCGTGGACTACCTGCCCCAATGGAACAATTTCGCCACGCGCCAGAGCCGCTCGCTCGCCGTCCTCGATCAATGCAGGCAAAACCCCGAACAATGCCGCTCGCAGGATGTAAGACGCTGGGCCGCGCTTGTCGATTCGCTTGAAGAACAAAACCGCCTGCGCCAGATTATCACCGTGAATAAATGGTTCAACCGCCTGCCCTACAAGCATGATGAATATGCGCACGGCCCGCTCGATCACTGGGCGGATATGGTGGAGTTTCTGGAGCGCCGCGGCGATTGCGAAGATTACGCCCTTTCAAAATATTACACGCTGCGCACACTCGGGTTTTCGCCCGAACAGCTCAGGATCGTCGTGGTCTATGACAGCGTGAATTACCTGAACCATGCCGTCGTCATGGTGCATATTAACGGGACGCGCTATTTGCTCGACATCAACGCCGACGACACAAGCCCCTCTTCCCTTTATTCGCGCTATAAGCCCATCTATGCCTTTAACGAGCATAAAGCCTGGTTTTATTGAGCGGCCAGCAAATGCCGGATGACGGGGTTGTCCGTGACGGATTCCGGCCCGTCCACAAGGACGGCGTTCCAGCCCCTTGCGGCGGCCACGGCGATATTGCCCGCACGATCGTCAAAGAACAAAGGCGGTTCCGCCGCCGGGTCGAAACCAAGCTCATCCTCAATCTGCGCGAAATAGGCCGGATCCGTTTTGAAACAGCCGAGCCGGGCCGAATAATAGATATCCTTGAAATACGCGCCCAGCCCCGCGGTATTTTTCAGGTAATCCGCCCGTTCGCGCGTCTGGTTGGTCGCGACATATAGCTCGATATCCGGAAGCCGCGCGAGGCTTTTAACAGCGCCCATCACCGGTTCGATAAAATCCCTGTCGCGGTCATGCCAGTAATCAATGACGGTGCGCGCATCATGGGTGTAACCATGTTCGCGCAAAAATGCCGTCATTTCCCCGGTAAAATCCGCCTTGCCAATCAAAACATCCATAAAGCGGGTTTTAAAAAATTGCTGGAAGATATCGAAATCGAGGCCCAGATCTTTTTCTATCTCCGTGTCCCAGCGTTTGCGCAAGGCTTCCTTGGCGTGAAAACCGCCGATCAAAACCCCGTCAAGATCGAAAAAAATGCGCATGGAAAAACCGGCCCTCTACTGGCCCCCTATTCGACTTCGGCGATGCGCAGCACGTTCGTCGAACCGCGCATCCCGAACGGCACGCCAGCCGTCAAAACCATGCGATCGCCTTTTTTCGCCAGCCCTTTTTCAACGGCCAGTTTCGTGGCCCGCTGCACTGTTTCGGCGAAACTGTTCACATCCGTTATATGATAAGGGTGGACGCCGTAGGATAACGTCATGCGCCGCGCCGTCGCCAGATTTTGCGTCAGGCACATAATCGGCACTTCGGGCCGTTGCCGCGACGTGCGCAGCGTCGTGCCGCCGGAGGTCGTATAGGTCGCAATACAGCTCGCCTGTATATCCCGCGCGACGAAGGTCGCAGCGACGGTGATGGCGTCGGAGGAATCATTTTCCGTGCGTGGGTGGTTGGAGCGCATGATGGCGTGATAGGTTTCGTCGCTTTCCGTGGCGGCGCAGATACTGTCCATGATCGAAACCGCCTCGACCGGATATTTCCCCGCCGCCGTTTCGGCAGACAGCATCACGGCGTCGGCCCCGTCATAAACGGCCGTTGCGACGTCGGAGGCTTCGGCGCGGGTCGGGCGCGGCGATTCGATCATTGATTCCAGCATCTGGGTCGCGACAATAATCGGCTTTCCGGCATCGCGCGTCTGGCGCACAATCCTTTTTTGCACGCGCGGCACTTCCTCAGCCGGAATCTCGACGCCCAGATCGCCGCGCGCCAGCATGATGCCGTCGCAATGTTTCAGGATCTCGTCGAAATATTCCAGAGCCGAAGGCTTTTCAATTTTTGCCATCAGCCATGCGCGGCCATTGATTATCCTGCTGGTTTCCTTAACATCCGCCGCCGTCTGCACGAAGCTTTGCGCTATCCAGTCCGCGCCCATTTCAAGCGCCGCGTCCAGATCCACCCTGTCTTTTTCCGTGAGGGCCGGAACCGGAATAATGACGCCCGGAATATTAAAGCCTTTATTGTTGGAAAGCTTCGAGCCGGCGATGACTTCGCACTCCAGAAAATCGCCGCCTTTTTTAAGGACGCGCACACGCACCTTGCCGTCATCCAAAAGGATTTCATCCCCCACTTTCATCACGCCGATAACTTCGGGGTGCGGCAGGCATACGCGGCGTTCATCGCCGGGGGTAGCGTCCAGATCAAAGCGGATTTTATGGCCTTCCGTGAATGTGATCCCGTCGCCGACAAACTTCCCGATGCGGTTTTTCGGGCCTTGCAGGTCGGCGAGAATGCCGATCGGGCGGCCATATTCCTTTTCCATCGCCCGCGCGGTTTCAAGGTTTTTCCGGTGCGCCTCGTGCGTGCCGTGGGAAAAATTCATGCGGAACACATCAACGCCCGCCTCGAAAAGCTTGCGCATCATTTCGGGATCGCCCGATGCCGGCCCCAAAGTCGCTACGATTTTCGTCTGGCTGTTCCGGTGGGGGGATGACATGGATAATGACCTTTTAAATGAGGGTTTATGCCCCCACTTTATGCAGCATGGGGAGATTTTTGTCTATTCCCGTCTTTCCCGCATAAGGAACCATCCGGCCTTTGACGTGGAGCGCAACCGGCGTATGATGCGGGCGTCATGAATCTTTATATCCGCCTCCTTTATATGCTTATCGCCTCTTTCTTCAAACCGCGGATTGAAGAAGCGCTCGGCTCTTCTTCCCTCGATTTTTGCGTCCTGCCGAGCGATCTCGACCTGAACGGCCATATGAATAACGGGCGCTATCTCACCATCATGGATCTGGGGCGGATGGATTACGTCCTGCGGGTCGGGATGGCGGGGTATATCATCCGGAACGGCTATATCCCCGTTCTCTCCAGCGCGAGCATCCGCTACCGCCTGCCCTTGCTGCCTTTCCGGAAATTCCGGCTGACCACGCGCATCCTGTGCTGGAATGATAAATGGTTTTACATGGAACACCGCTTCATCATCCGCGGCGGTAAAAAAGACGGGGCGGTCGCCGCCATCGCGCTCGTCAAGGGAAGTTTCTTTGACAAAAAAACGCGGGCCACCGTCCCGTCGGCCTCTATCCTCAATGCCATTGATTACACGGGTGAAAGCCCCGCCTTCCCGACCTCCATCGTAAAATGGGCCGAGAGCGAGGAGGCTTTGCGCGCGGAAACAGCCCCGCCGGCGGCACAGGAAATTCTTCAGGATTAAGCAGCCAGCAAGCCCGTTATGCCTTCATAGAGGCAATAGGCGCTGATAAGCCCTATCAGGACGCGGCTTATCGCCTTGAAATTATTGTCGTTCATGCGGTGAAGGACAAGGGCGGCGGCGCTCGTCCCCGCGACCGACGCGCCGAGCAGGACGGGCAGCCATACCGCATCGAAATTCCCCGCCCATCCCGCATTCCCCATAATGAGCGTCAGGAAAACACCGAAATAGGCAAGCCGCACAATATGCATGGCGGATTGCGTAAAGGCCTTGGTGCTGACGATCTGCTGGCGGGTTAAAGGCGCGTTGATGTAGAGCAAGTCGAGAAGAGGCCCCACGACCCCCGCCGTCAGATGCACGAAGGTCAAAAGCGTCGCCGTCCCCGCCGTATGATAGGGGTTCATGACGTCAAGCCGGATAAAACGGTTCGCAAGCATGGATAAGAGCGGCAGGCTCCCCATCATGACAAGCGCCATGTTCCTGTCCGGCACGTAATGCAGCAGGATCATCAGGATAAAGCCCGCGGCGATACCGCAAAAATAAGGCGGCAGGACATGCCAGACGATATGTTTGCGCCACAGGAAGCACCGCCACCCGTTCGATACGAGCTGGATCGCCGCATGCAGGCTCATGGCCGCGGAAACCGGCATCACGGCCAGCAGGATGACCATAAGAACCATCCCGCCCATCATGCCGAAAATACCGGACAGGAAGGACGTCGCAAAAACGGAGAAGATTAAAAAAGCAACAACCGGCGCAGCCATAGGCCGCTTATCGCAAGAAGCCGGAAAGCTGTCAATTCAAGACTATTGGCGGCTTTGCGCGTAAAGTTCGGACACGCGGTTCCAGTTCACGACCTTCCACCAGTCCGAAAGATATTCGCCGCGGCGGTTCTGGTATTTGAGGTAATAGGCATGTTCCCACACGTCGTTGCCGAGAATGGGCGCACCCTTGACCTTGGCGTCGTCCATCAGCGGGTTGTCCTGATTGGGCGTCGTGGTGATTTCAAGCTTCCCGCCCTTGGTCGCGACCAGCCAGACCCAACCGGAGCCGAACTGTTTCGCGCCCGCTTCCTCGAATTGTTTCTTGAAATTATTGACCGAGCCGAATTGCTCCCTCAAGGCGGTTTCAAGCGCGGGCGAAATTTCCGTTTTTTCCGGCGTCATGATCGTCCAGAAAAAAGAATGGTTCCAGTGGCCGCCGCCATTGTTGCGGACGGCGGGCGGGTATTTGGAAACGGAGGACAATATCTCCTCGATGCTCTTGCCCTGAAGCGCCGCATTCGCCGCGACTTCCTTGTTCAGGTTATCGACATAGGCCTTGTGATGTTTCCCGTGATGGGTTTTCATCGTTTCCTCGTCAATCGCGGCGGAAAGCGCCCCGGTTTTATAAGGAAGTTCCGGCAGGCTGAAGGCCCCGCTTTGCTTTTTATCGTCCGGTTTTATCGTATTGGCCGCAACCGCAAGCCCCACGGGCAACAGCAGGCACATGGCAAATAACAGGATATTCTTCATAAAGCTCTTTCCTTCTTTTTCGGGCATAGACCATCAAACTAGTGAAAAAGCTTTTTGGTTCAAGGGAAAATGAAAGAAATGCTGCGGGCGCAAATTTTTATGGGACGCGGGGGCGATCTCTGATAGAATCACCCTTGGTTGTTCTTCTCTTCTTCCCTCTCCCAAGGATTCCCTTGATACGAAGCAGATTGATTGACAGATATGGCCGCGCCGGCTTTTCGCCGCCCCGCAGAAGAAGGGAGGCCGCGCCCTCCGGCGTCCCGCCCCGCCCAAGTCACCACGCACCGCACGGCCATACGCCCATGCGGTTTTTTTGTGCGCTTTTCCCCCACCCCGCAACAGGAAGGACTCACCATGTCAAAAAAACAAAAGAAAAATTTTCGGGACAATGGACGCATGCATAAGGCGGGCAACGTGGTGCATCCGGCCTTCGACGATGCGGGCTGGCACCCGCTGGCGGACGAAATCGACCAGCGCCGCGATAAAAGCTATGTAAAGACAGTCCGCCCGCGCTCTGACGGGCAGCGCGGCCTGATGGAGGCCATCAAGGAAAGAAACCTCACCCTTGCCATCGGCCCCGCGGGGACGGGCAAGACCTATCTCGCCATCACCGCCGCCGTCGAGGCGCTGGAGGCCGGAACGGTCGATAAAATCATCCTTTCCCGCCCCGCCATGGAGGCCGGCGAATCGCTCGGCTACCTGCCCGGCGACATGCAGGAAAAAATGGCCCCCTATCTGCGCCCGCTCTATGACGCGCTCGGCGACAGGCTCGGCGGGAGGAAGGTGCGGCAATATATGGATGAAGGCACGATTGAAATCGCCCCCGTCGGTTTTATGCGCGGGCGCACCCTCAACAACGCCTTTATCGTGATTGACGAGGCGCAGAACTGCACTTACGGGCAGCTCAAAATGCTGCTGTCCCGGCTTGGCTGGCATTCCACCATGGTGGTCACGGGCGATCCGGATCAGTCGGACTTGCTCGCCGGTATTTCGGGGCTGGCCGATATTGCGGACAAGCTCGGCACCCTCCCGAACGTCGCCGTCGTCCGGCTGGCGCAAACCGACATCGTGCGCCACCCGCTCGTCGCGGAAATGCTTGAGGTTCTATAAATGAAATGCGGCGCGTCCGGCTTTCGGGCCGGACGGTTGCCACGGTACGGGCCATGGGATATACGGGATGTATGAAAAAACCATACATCCCGTTTCTTATCGTCCTTGCCGCAGGGCTTATTCTTCTGGCCGCACTGTTTACGGGCGGCGCGTCCATGAACAGGCAAGGCGGTGCGGGCGGCCCCGAAGGTTATATGGCCGTTACGGACGACGCTTTCGGCGGGCCTTTCACGCTCACCAACCATAAGGGCGAGCGCGTCACCGATCGGGATTTGCGCGGGCGGTTCCGGCTTATCTATTTCGGCTTTACCTTCTGCCCCGCCATCTGCCCCACCGAGCTTGCGAAAATCACCGCCGCAATCAACGCGCTCGGAGAGGCCGGAGAGGATATTCTCCCTGTCTTTATCACGGTCGATCCCGAACGGGACGATGTCAAAGCCATGGCCAGCTATGTCACGCTCTTCCACCCCGCCTTTGTCGGGCTGACCGGAACGCCTGAAGAAATCGCCGCGACGACCAAAGCCTATAAAATCTACGCGGCGAAGGTTCAGGACGACTCCATGACCGATTATACAGTGGATCATTCCTCTTTCATCTATTTCATGGCGCCGGACGACAGGCTCTTGCATATTTTCAAGATGGACGACAGCGCCGCTGATATGACAAAAGCGATGCGGGCCTGGATGGCCTATGAGCAACAACCGCAGTAAAATTACGGGGGGCAGGAGCGAAAACCATTGTTTCGCTGGCAAGCGGGGCCGGATCGGGCTATCCTCTTAACCTGTTGGTAACCAACAAGCGGGTATAAGCCTAAAACACCATCATTCATTCCATGTCTGTCAGGAGAAGCCTTATGAAGTCCAGAATTCTTCGCGTATCCCTACTTTCCGCCGCCGCCCTTGGCGGCCTGTCCATGTCCGCGAACGCCGCGGGTTTCTATATTCAGGAACAATCCGTCCGCGGTCTTGGCTCGGCCTTCTCCGGCTCCACAACGACGCTGGACGACGCCAGCACGATTTACTTCAACCCCGCCGGCATGACGAAGCTTCAAGGCATGCAAGCGCAAGGCGGCGTCAACGTCCTGATCCCGAATTCAAAAGTTAAAAATAACGGCACGACCTCCGGCCCGTCCGGCGGCCTTGCTCTTGGCGGCAATAGCGGCAATCCGTATGATCCGACGCCGGTGCCGAACGGCTTCTTCTCCTACCAGCTCACGGAAAATCTCTGGGCCGGTGTCGGCGTTACGGCGCCTTTCGGCCTTGGAAGCGAATATGACACGGGCTGGTTCGGCCGTTTCGATTCCACCAAAACCCACCTGCGCACCATCGATATCCAGCCGACGATCGCCTATAAAATCAATGACTGGCTGTCCGTCGGCGCGGGCGTCAACATCCAGCGTTCCGATGCCGATCTCCGCAACTCCGTCGTTCTCGGCGCGGGCATGGAGGGCAACAGCAAGCTGGATGGCGACGATTTCGGCTATGGTTATTCCCTTGGCGTGCAAATCAAGCCGCTGCCGACGACAACTATCGGCCTCAACTATAAATCCGCCGTTCACCATGAACTGGACGGCAATATCCGCATCACCGATGGCGCGGGCAATATCGTGGGGCCCGGCACTCTCTCCACGCCGGGCAAGGCAAAGCTGGTAACGCCGGATCACGCGACATTCGGCCTTTCGCACCAATTGACGGATCGCCTGACCATTCAAGGACAGGCAACATGGTTCGGCTGGAACAACTTCAACACTATCACGGCTGTGCGTGATAGCGGCGCAGTCGCCAGCAGTGTCGATCAAAACTACCAGACGACATGGGCCTTTGCCGTCGGCGCGGAATATATCGCAACGCCGGAATGGACATTGCGCGGCGGCGTCCAGTTCGACGAAACGCCGACGACGGATGAATACCGCACATCCCGCACGCCGGACGGCGACCGCACATGGGCCTCGGTCGGCGCGACCTATGCCTTTAACGACAAGCTGGATCTCGATCTGGCCGCGACCTATATCCATGTCGATAGCGGCACAATCGACGTTGCCCGCGGCGGCCCCGGCGGACGCTTCCGCGCGAAAACAGACGGTGACGTCGGCATCATCGCAGTCGGCGCAAGCTATAAGTTCTAAGCGGCATGCAAGTATAAATGCTTCAAAACCCCGCCCCACCGGCGGGGTTTTTTATTGCGCCTAGCGGGCGATAAGGACGCGCCAATATTGTTGCCTTGGCGCACCGGCTTCATGTTTTATGCAGAACCCCGTCCGCCCGGCAAGTTCCGGCGCATCGTCCCCAAGAGTACCTGTCCCGCCAAAAGTCCCTTTCCATGTCCACGCACCATCAGTGTTATCGACGGGAATTTCCGTCCCGTCATTTACGCCCGCCATTTTATTGATTTGCTTGCAAACCGGTTCGGGAATGCCGGAGATTAAAAGGGCAAGCTCCGGCAACTCCGTCCCGATTCCGGCAACGGATATAGAAGAAACCTGCATATGCCCTTCCTTCAAACAAAGGGAGCATATGGAGCAAACATCCCCGGCTTTAACAATTGTCGGCGGCGAAAAGAATTTCGCTTGCAGCGCGCCGCCCGCGGCATGGAAAATGCGCTTTTCATCACTATCGCTATTGAGGTTGCCGATCGGATAATAATCTTTGGCGCCGCTGCAGCGTTCCCAAACATCGTTTTTGAAATCTATTTCGCTCTCCTTTACCCCCCGCAGCCGCATGGTTTGTACGGTTTGCGCCACCGCATCTCCATAGGCCATGATTTCCGCCGCCGCAAGCCGCGCCTGCGCATCGGACATGGTGTGAGCGGCAGAACTTGAACCGCCGTCACGGAGCATGGCGTAAGAAAGAGCGGCGAATAGGGCAACGGCGATGAGTATCCAGATAAGAACGCCGCCTTTTTCCCCGCCCCTATCATTCCATCCCTGCGCGGCGGTGCGGGAACAAGGGCCGGAAGTCTGTCCAAAGCGGGCATTATGTCGGTGCGGCAACAGGCGCATATCATCCTCCCAAGCGAAAAGAAAAAACCGCCGAAGGGATGCACCCGCACCCTCTGGCGACTGGGAGTTAAGAACCACAATTTTGCGAAAACGGTGCGGCGGTCTTTAGACCGCAGTCCTGAACACACACCGCCGCCTCCCAGCCCCGAGGAACTAGCGCCGGCCTCTTCGATGCGTCTTTATAGACGAAAAACACATCAACATGGTTGACGCCAACCCTGCCGCAAGGGGTTCTTAAGCCCGCAAGCGGCAATACGCCGCCTCACCTATCAGGGTACGGCGTTTCAGGTGGTTTTTCAAGGGGATGGTTGCAGGCGGCGCGGCAATATCAGTCTTCCAGCAGGGAATTGAGCTTCAGCGCAAGCCCCATGGAGCCGGACACTTTCAGCTTGCCCATCATAAAGGCAATATTGGGATCCTGTTCGCCCTTCACGATTTTTTCAAATGTTTCGAGCGATGTTTTCAGCGTGACATCCGAATCGGAATCGTCCTTGCTCACAACAGGCGGCGATTGGGTCGCGTCGATATGAAGGATGCCGTCATCATCGAAATCCAGCTTGACGACATGCCCGAAACCATCGAGGCGGGATTGCATTTTTTCGGCGAGTTCATCCAAAGACATATAAATTCCTTCTGCTATCTTGTCTTTAAAAAGATAAAGCAAAGAGGTTTATTGTCCATTAAGAAAGATGGCCGGACGGGAAACGGACGCGGCTTTGACCGCCTCTTCCTTCTATAGGCGGCTGCGCGCGGATCAGGCGGCCACGACTTCCGCTATCAGCATCAGCGACGGGAACGCTTCCAGTATTCTTACAGGGATTTTAAGGGAGGAATCGTTTGCGGGGGGAGGGGGCGTATCGAGGATTTTTTCCTGAATGATTTTCGCGGCGCTTTTAAGGTTTTTTTCTTCAACACGGCAAAGAGCCTGACATTTCGCGAATTCGACCGATGTGCCGTTAATGCCGGCAGGCGGCAATTTCCCCATCTCTCTACACGCCTCACGCATGATGATAACGCCTTCGCGGTGCGCCATGGCGAGATTAAGCGCCGTGGCCTGGTTAAGGGCCGCCCCCGGATCTTTTTCAAACCGCTTCCAGTGATCCGATTCGAAATTCTCGCGGACGCGCTCGACACCCGCCGCGGCGCGGTTATAGAGTTCGAGAAACGCATCGAACCGCGCCTTGTCGTTTTCGCCGATGGGGAATTTTTCGTTGATTTGCCGGATGTATTTTGACGCCTTATCGCGGCAAGGATCGCCCTTGCCGTTCTTAATCTCTGTGACCATTTTTATTTTTATCCCGTTAGAAAGCCGCTTCACTAATATCCATCAGGCTTTTCGCGCCTGACAGTACCATCTTCTGGCGGGCGTCGGCTTCGGGGAGGACGCGTTCAAAATAAAACCGTGCGGTTTTAATCTTGGACTCGTAAAACTCCTTTTTCCCGGAGTCGGTGTCCGTCGCTAATTTATCAATGGCGACCTTTGCCATGCGGGCCCACATATATCCCACGGCCACGAGCGCGAACTGGCGCAGGTAATCGGAGGATGCGGCTCCCGCTTCATTGGGATCTTTCAGACCCCGCTGGGCAACCATCGCCGTCGATTGTTGTAGTTTAGCGAAAGCTTTAGCAAGCGGGAAAACAAATTCCTGCATATCTGCTATGCTGTTATTGCATTCTATGAAATCGCTGACCGGATGGAAGAAGCGGCGGAGCAGCCGCCCCATATGTTGTCCCATTTTTCTTCCAACTAAATCAAGGGCTTGAATACCGTTCGTGCCTTCGTAAATCTGGGCGATACGGGCGTCGCGGGCATATTGCTCCACGCCATATTCCCAAATATAGCCGTGGCCGCCATGGATCTGGATGGCGTGGTTGGCGATCTCGAACCCCATATCGGTCTGGTAGGCCTTGATGATGGGGGTCATGAGCGCGACCAGATCTTCCGCCGCTTCGCGGGCTTGCGGATCCGGATCCTTTTCGGCGTGGTCGAGCGCCATGCCGACCCACAGGGACAGGGCGCGGCAGCCTTCCGTCACGGATTTTGAAATCATCAACATGCGGCGGACGTCGGGATGCACGATGATGGGATCTGCGGGTTTATCCGGATATTTCGCCCCGTCCAGCGCGCGCATCTGCAAACGGTCTTTCGCATAGGCAAGGCCGTTCTGATAGGACACTTCGGCCAGGCCCAGCCCCTGCATGCCGACGCCAAGCCGCGCCGTATTCATCATCGTAAACATGGCGCGCAGGCCCTTATGCGCCTCACCGACCAGCCAGCCTTTCGAATCCTCGAAATTCATCACGCAGGTGGACGACCCCTTGATCCCCATCTTGTGTTCGATAGACCCGCACGCGACATTGTTCGCATCCATCGTGCCGGGCAGGAATTTCGGCACGACGAAGAGCGAGATTCCGCGCACCCCTTCCGGCGCGTCCGGAAGCTTTGCCAGCACAAGATGGATAATATTTTCCGTCAGATCATGCTCGCCCGCGGAAATAAAGATTTTCGTCCCCGTGATATTGCAAGAGCCGTCATCATTGGGAACCGCCTTCGTGCGGATAAGGCCGAGATCGGTTCCGCAATGCGGCTCCGTCAAACACATCGTCCCGGCCCATTCGCCGGTCACGAGTTTGGGCAGATATGTGTCTTTTTGCTCATCCGTGCCGTGGAGATAGAGCGCGTTATAGGCGCCTTCGGACAGGCCCGGATACATGCCGAACGACATGTTCGCCGAACAAATCATTTCCTGAATCGCAAAACCGACCGTAGTGGGAAGCCCCATACCACCGTATTTCGGATCGCTCACCGCGCCGCACCAGCCGGCCTGCGCGAAGGCGTCATAAGCTTCCTTGAACCCTTGCGGCGTTTTGACGGCGCCATTGTCCCACGTACAGCCTTCCTTGTCGCCGGACTGGTTGAGCGGGAACAGCACTTCCTCGCATAATTTCGCCGCTTCTTCGAGGATGGAATCAATTAAATCCGGCGTTATCTCTTCAAAGCCCGGCAGGGCGCTCAGTTTTTCCGCCCCCAGCACTTCGTGCAGGACAAATTTCAAATTTTCGATGGGGGCTTGATAGACGGGCATAGAGATCTCCTAAAAGACTGATTTGGTGTTGTTATTATAACCCGAAAAGGCTTAACTTGTATTGAAAATCTACGGTAGAAGGTCTATTTCTAGGACAGTTACAATGAGCCTTTAAGGAGATTCCCCATGCTGGCCGATCTTGATCCTGTCTTACTGGCGCGTATCCAGTTCGCTTTCACCATCTCCTTCCATATTATTTTTCCGGCCTTTACTATCGGGCTCGCCAGCTGGCTTGCGGTCGTCGAAGGGCTGTGGCTTAAAACCAACCGGCAGGTCTATCAGGAGCTTTATAAATTCTGGGTCAAGATCTTCGCCGTCTGTTTCGGGATGGGCGTTGTGTCGGGCGTCGTCATGTCTTACCAGTTCGGCACAAACTGGTCTGTCTTTTCCCACACGACCGGGAACGTGATGGGGCCGCTTCTGGGCTATGAAGTTTTGACGGCATTTTTCCTCGAAGCCTCCTTCCTCGGCGTCATGCTTTTCGGCTGGAACCGCGTATCCCCCAAAATGCATTTCGCCTCCACTATCATTGTTGCGGTCGGAACCGTTATTTCCGCCTTCTGGATTCTCTCCGCCAATAGCTGGATGCAAACGCCGCAAGGGCATTCCATCGGCGAGGACGGGCTGTTCTATCCTGAAAACTGGATGGCGATTATTTTCAATCCGTCCTTCCCCTACCGCTTCGTCCATATGGTGACCGCGGCCTATCTTACGACATGCTTCGTCGTCGGCGGGGTCGGCGGATGGTATCTCATGACAAAACGCCATCTGGAACATGCGCGCGTCATGCTGGCCATGGCCGTTTTCTTCGCCGCCATCGTCGCGCCCTTCCAGATTTTCGTCGGCGATCTGCACGGGCTGAACAGCTTCAAACACCAGCCCGCAAAAGTCGCCGCGATGGAGGGCCTGTGGGAAACGACCGAAGGCGCGCCGCTCGTCCTGTTCGGCATCCCCGACGAAGAGGCGGAGGAAACGAAATACGCCCTCGAAATCCCAAAGGCGGCCAGCCTTATCCTGACGCACAAGCTGGATGGCGAGGTCAAGGGCCTCAAGGAATGGGAACGCGATGAGCGCCCGCCTGTCGCGATCGTGTTCTGGTCTTTCCGCATTATGGTCGGTATCGGTACATTGATGATGCTGATGGGGTTTGCCGGCGTTTTCCTTTACTGGCGTAAGAAACTTTTCGAGGCGACATGGTTCCATGCATGGGCTGCTGCCATGATGCCGACGGGGTTCATCGCCGTCCTTGCCGGATGGTTCGTCACCGAAGTCGGGCGGCAGCCTTATACGGTTTACGGATTGATGCGGACAGCGGACAGCGTGTCCCCCGTCCTGCCTGAATATATCGCCATATCGCTGCTTATCTTCATCGTCGCCTATACGTTTATTTTCGGCGCGGGGAGCTATTATATCCTGAAGCTTATCGGGAAGGGGCCGGAAGCGCTCGCCGATAAAAATGACCGCCGCGAAACATACGGATCGCACGGCGTAGAGAACCCGGCAATCGTCGGCGATGAAAACGCCGGACAGAAAGGAGCGTAACCATGTTTTCCTTTGAAAACTATATCGATCTCCCCCTTATCTGGGGCGGCATCATCGCAATAGCGGTGCTTCTTTATGTGCTTTTGGACGGGTTCGATCTCGGCGTCGGTATTCTCTTTCCCTTTGCGCCCACCGAAAAATGCAAGGACAAGATGATGAATTCCGTCGCGCCTTTCTGGGACGGGAACGAAACATGGCTTGTCCTTGGCGGCGGCGGCCTGTTCGCGGCCTTCCCGCTCGCCTATTCCGTCGTCATGCCGGCGCTCTATATCCCCGTCATCCTGATGCTTGTCTGCCTTATTTTCCGCGGCGTGGCGTTCGAGTTCCGGTTCAAGGCAGACACGTCGAGGAAAGTATGGGACTATTCCTTTCATTTCGGCAGCCTCGGCGCTGCATTTTTCCAGGGCGTCATCCTTGGCGGCATCGTTCAGGGAATTACGGTTGAAAACAACGCTTTTGCAGGCGGGGCTTTTGACTGGCTGTCCGGTTTTTCGATGATGACGGGCGTTGGCGTCGTCGCGGGCTATGCGCTGCTCGGCGCGACATGGACCTATATGAAAACGGACGGGGAATTGCAGGACTGGGCGCGTAAATGCGCCAAATATGTCTTTCTCTATGTGATTGGCTTCATGGGGATTGTCAGTCTTTGGGTTCCGTTCCTCGATAACGAAATCGGCGCACGCTGGTTCTCCGGCAATAATCTCTATATGCTGGCGCCGATCCCGGCTTTGACCGGCCTGTTATTCCTGCTGCTGTGGCGCTCCCTCGGCACGGCTGAAAAAGATTACAAACCCTTTTTGTTCAGCCTCGGGATTTTCTTCATGGGCTATATCGGCCTCGCCGTCAGCCTGTGGCCGCATATCGTCCCTTATGACCTTACCATCTGGGACAGCGCGGCGGCGGGAAGCTCCCTCTCGCTCATGCTGGTCGGGGTCACCGTGATGCTGCCCATCATCCTCGCTTATACAGGCTGGTCATACTGGGTCTTCAGGGGGAAAACCGATGATACCCCAACCTACTAGGAACCGCCCGCCGCCCCGGTGGAAACAATGGGCATGGTTCGCGGGGCTCTGGCTCGGCGGGCTGCTTTGCGTCTTCGCCCTCAGCATGGTTATCAAGCTTGTCATGAATATCGGCTAGGAACCGCCGCCTAGCGTTCGTCTTTTTCCCGCAGCATATATTGAAGATGATCGCGCACCTTCCCTTCATCCGCCGCGAGGATCTTGGCTTTTGCCTGTTCGATGGCGGAGGCCTGTTTCCTCAGCATCGCTTCCTTGATCCGCTCAAGCGTTTCATCGCCGATTTCCGCCCGCGCCGCCGCCGCGTTGGCCTTGGCCTGCGCCAAAATCTGCTCCCGTGAAAGCGGGATGCGCTCAGCGGGCGGTTTCGGCGGTTTCCTGTCTTTTTTCTTCCAGAACATGATGGCTCATCCTACCATGAATTTCTTAAAGGCTTTTTAACCCTGATAAGAGAATCTATCCTTTGACTATATTTTCTTCCCAAAGGGGCAATCATGTCCGACCTTCCGCATCTTAAAACCGTCAGCGCGCCGGCCTCCGGCTATAGCGACCTTAAATATTTCTTCGCGAATCTGAACACGCTTTTTTCGATCCGCGGAATGATGGCGATCGATATGATGACCGCCATGCCCGCGGGCGGGATGCAAAGAAGGCTTCATGATATTTCCGCGGTAACGCGGCGCATCTATGCCGAAACCACGACCAACACCATCGCCCGGCTCCTTGACGATGTTGAAAACAAAGCCGAAGCCGCGCCGGGGAAATGGAATGACTGGGATCTCGCGAATCTTGCCGAAATGCGGCGCATTCATAAACATCTTTCCTCGCTACCCCCGGATCTCTACCTCGCTTCGATCCAGTACGCCACCGAGGGGCGCAAGCGCCATGAAAGCGCCGCCGGGGAAAACTGGAAACAAATCGCGCCCTATATCAGTAACGTCGTTGATCTCTACCGGCGCATTGCCGAACACAAGCAAAAGAGCTTTGACGCAAGAACGCCCTATAAAGCCCTGCTTCTGGACTATGCGAGCGATATCTCCATCCGCCAGATTGACGCGCTCTATAACGAATTGCTGGAACCGCTTTCGGCGCTCCGCACGCAGGCGCTTGAAAAACAGCGGGAGATGCAGCCGCCCCTGCCGATCGACGGCGAATTCAACCGCGGCGATCAGATGTGGCTGAACAGGACAATCCTTGAAATTATGGGGTTTGATTTCACGCGCGGCACGCTGCAAGTAACGGCGATCGCCCCGTTTGCGGGCGGCAATCCGGATGACACGCGCGTCCTCATACGCTGCGGCGATTCGGAAAGCTTCCTGCATTCCATGGAAGACACGCTCTATCAGGGCGCGCGCGGGCTTTATCTCCAGAATTTGCCCGCCGACTGGATGACCCAGCCCGTGGGGCAGGATCTCGGCAACCTTATGATGAACGCGCAAAGCATTCTCTATGAAACCATTCTTGGCCGCACGCCGCAATTTTTCGATTTCATCGCGACGCGGGCGGAAGGCGTTTTCAGGCAATTCAGGAACGCGTCCTTTGCGCCGGAAAACCTGTACCGCCTGCGCAAGATTATCCGCCCCAGCGCGCGGCGCAACGAAGCCGACGAGCTGACCAAAATCTTCCATGACGTCATGCGCTATCAGATCGAGCGCGATTTGATTGACGACACCCTGTCCGTCACGGATTTGCCGGAGCGCTGGAACGAGGAAAGCCGCAAATATCTCGGCATCCTCCCGCAAGGCGCCGAAGAAGGCCCGATGCAAAATCCCGACTGGTTCACGGGGAGGTTCGGCTTTATCCCGACCAACACGCTGTCGCATATTATTGCCGCAAGCCTTCATGAAAAACTCTATCAGGATCTGGAAAACCTGCCGGAGATGGTTTCATACGGCGATTTCCGCTCCATCAACCAGTGGCTGAAAACCCGCATTCATGAAAAAGGCCGCTCCGTTCCGGCCATGAAGCTTATCGAAGATGTTACGGGCAAGCCTCTTTCCGCCGGTGATCTCCTGACCCATCTCGAACGGCGCTATCTCAGCGACAGGCGCTAGCTTTATTTCTTTTTGCAAAACTCCTGATAGAGCGGGGAAATAACCGATTCGATAAGCGGCGAGGAGAAGCTGTAAAAAACATTCTGTCCGGCCTTGCGGGATCGGACATATTTACGGCGGCGGAATTCGGCAAGATATTGCGAGACCTGCGATGCGCCCGCACTTTTTTCCTGCGCCTTGAAAATCTCCCCCGCGCTCATCTCCCCGTTATGCATCAGGTCGCACAGGATTGCCAGCCTGACCGGATGGGAAAGGATTTTAAGCAAATCCGCGGCTTTCAGTAGGTTTTTCCTTTCGGTTTTGTTCATGGCGCGCCTCTCCTTGACTTTTTCACCCACTACAGTTATTTTAAGAATAATTAAATTATTATTTATTAAAATAATAAAGGCGTGAACGCATGAAAACAATCTCCGCGCAGCAGTTTTCCACCATTATCGCGCAAGGCGAAGCCGTAAATATTTTGGACGTCCGCACGGGCGTTGAGCGCGCTACCGCCTGCCTGGATCAAAATTTTATTCACATCCCCTTGCACCGGCTCGACGCACGGCGCTTCATGGATAATTACGGTCATTCCCTTGCCGCGGGGCCTCTTTACATTCTCTGCCGTAGCGGCAGCCGCGCGGAAAAAGCCGCGCATATTCTTTCCGGCCTCACAGAAACCGTCATCGTGGAAGGCGGGCTTGACGCCTGCTCCGCTTGCGGGGTCGCATTAGAGCATGGGGCGGCACTTTCGCTGGAACGGCAGGTGCGGATCACCGCTGGCGCACTGGTTTTATCAGGTCTTTCTTTGGGGGCGTTCATAAACCCCGTATTCTACCTGCTATCCGCTTTCATCGGCGCGGGGCTGGTTTTTTCAGGGATAACGGACTGGTGCGGCATGGCGCTGCTGCTGGCCCGCGCCCCGTGGAATAATAAAAAAGGAGAAAATCATGACTGAAAATTACAAAGATTATAAAGAGATCACAAAAAACATAGCCGAATATATGGGCCATTTGCGCAAGATGGCCCCCGATGCGATGGCGGGCTTTTCCGCTCTGGCCAAAGGCGCAACGCAGGACGGCGCGCTCGACAAAAAAACCAAGGAACTTATCGCGCTGGCCCTCGGCGTCGGGGTTCGGTGCGACGGCTGTATCGGCTTTCATACGAAAGCTCTTGTCGATCTCGGCGCCACGCGTGAAGAAATTGCCGAAACCATGGCCATGGCGGTTTATATGGGCGGCGGCCCCTCCCTCATGTATGCCGCCGATGCCTTGCGGGCCTATGATCAGCATAAGGCTTGATTTCATGGGCGGCGCGGTGTTTTAGTTGCGTCCATGAATTACCGCCATATCTATCACGCAGGGAATTTTGCCGATGTCATGAAACATCTGGTGCTATGCCTTGCCCTCGACCATTTTAAAAAGAAAGAGGCCGGATTTTGCGTCATCGACGCCCATGGCGGGCTTGGGCTTTACGATCTTTCTTCTATAGAGGCACAAAAAACGAACGAATATAAAGCGGGCATAGGGCGTTTTGACGAAGCGTCCGGCATGCCTCCGGACTTTGCCCTTTATTACGATCTGATCCGGCCCTTTTATCAAAAGAACGCCTATCCCGGCTCCCCCCTTCTTTGCGCGCAAATGCTGCGCGGGCAGGACAGGCTGATCGCCAACGAGCTTCATCCGCAAGATTATGAAACGCTGGCGCATAACTTACGGGGCTTTAAAAACGCCCGCGTGACGCATCTGGACGCTTATGAACTTATCCGCGCCAATCTTCCACCCAGGGAAAAGCGCGGCATCGTCCTGATCGACCCGCCCTTTGAAAAAACCGACGAGTTTGAAAAACTTATCCGGCAAATGCAGGAATGGAAAAAGCGCTTTGCGACGGGATGCTTTATTCTCTGGTATCCGGTCAAGGCGCATTTAAACGTCGATGCCATGCTCGGCGCCGCAAAGACCCTTGGCCTGCCGCGCACATGGTATTGCGAAACACTTTTACACCCGCGCGGGCAGGAAAGCACATTCAACGGATGCGGATTCGTGCTTTTCAATGCGCCCTATCAAATCCCCGAACGGATGGAAGCCCTGCTCCCCTTTATGGCCCGAAAACTGGGACTTCACAGCCATCCGCATGGCTGGCTCACCGCCGAATAAATTCGATTCGCCTTTGTTGCAAGATTGCCACAGTGGCGGATTGTAAAAGGGAGAAAATATTTCCTTTATTTTCAATAGATTAAGCCTGCGCCTTCCGGCAAAAGCGAGGCGGACGGCACGTGGGAGAAAACGGTGCGCGGCGCGGGCGGATAATTGACTTTGGCCCAAATCCATTCATAGTTTCACGCAGTTAACTTTACCTGTTGGGAGAAACCACAATGACCAAATTCGTTAAATTCATTCCTGTTCTTGCCGTTCTGGCTGTCGCAGCCTGCGCTTCCGGCCATGCCGAAACCCAAGGCACGTACCAGGCCGACCGCACGTTTGAACGCGCACAAACGAAGTAATTTCGTCTGCAGCAAAAATTGAAAGCCGCTCTGCATAAGAGCGGCTTTTTTATTCCCTGCTTAATACGAACCCGCAACGCATGCTAATGCCGGCCGCCCCGGCGGTTCTTTAATTCCGTAACGGCTTGCCCTTTTCCAGCATATGCTCGATACGCATTTGCGTGCCTTCGTGGCGGATAAGTTTCATGAACTCTTCGCGTTCGAGCTTATAGAGATCGTCCTCTGAAACGGGCTTCGTCCAGTCGGCCTTGTCGCCGCCGGAAAGAACCCGCGCCACAGCGGAAGACACGACGACGTCATAGGGCGTCGCCTTGCCGTTCTTGCGCATATCGGCAACCGCCATATCGAGCGCGAAACGCGCGGTCGGGCCGGGAAGGCGGATCTCCGTGACAGGTTCCGGCGGCGCGTAATCCGCGGCCAGCTCCAGCGCCTTTTGTTTCGCGTCATAAAGAAGGCGGTCGCGGTTCATGGTGATGCCGTCGGTTTTCTTGAGATATTTAAGCTCCTTGGCTTCCTGCGCGCTCTTGGCGACTTTCGCAAGGCCGATCGTTTCAAAAGCCTTGCGCACCGCGCCCATCGGCGTGTTCTTCGGCGCGAACCAGAGCTTCTTGCCACCGGTGCGCTTGTCATACTGTTCGCGCTCTTCCTGCTGATAACGCAAAAGCATTTCCTTGCAGCCGCCCCAGCCGGGGATAAGCCCGACGCCGACCTCGACAAGGCCGGTATAGGTTTCGGCGTGGGCCTGCACATGGTCGGCATGCAGCAAAATCTCGCACCCGCCGCCAAGCGCCATGCCGGACGGCGCGGCCACGACGGGGAAAGGCGCGTATTTAAGCGCCTTATAGATTTTCTGCCCGCCGCTAACCAGTTCTTCTATCTGCGGCCAGAGGGCGATATTCATCGCAAAGATCGCAAGGCCGAGATTGGCGCCCGCGGAAAAATGCGAGCCTTCATTGTAAATCACCATGGCCTTATACTGGTCGCCCTTGGTGATGAGCTTGATGGCCTGCTGGTACGCCTCGAAAACCTGATCGTCGAGCGCGTTCATTTTCCCTGTGAACTCGACGCACAACACGCCGTCGCCCACGTCCCACACGGATGCGGACGAAGTTTTGATCACGGGTTCCGAGGAAAGCTTGATATCGGACAAAAGCAAAACGCCTTCGGCCCGCTTAACGGCGTGATATTTTCCATCCCCGCCGAAATAGGAAAGCCTGCCGCCTTCGACCCTATAGAATTTTCCGTCGCCCACGGCGGCGAGGAGAGCCGGAACCTCTATCCCCTCTTCCTTTAATTTCGCGGCGAACCATGCGGGGCCGAGATCGTCTATCATCTCGAACGGGCCTTTTTTCCAGTTGGTGCCAAGGCGCATGGCCTCGTCAACCTCCGCCACCGTATCGGCGATGGCGGGTACCAGCGAAGCCGCATAGACGAGCGTGTCGCGCAGAACTTTCCACGCATATTGCCCGCCCGCATCATCCGTTTCGACGACGGCGCGCAATCCTTTCTTGCCCGCCTCCATCGAAGCGAGTTTCGGTTTGCCCGCCTTCACATACTGCCCTTCATCGAACGATCCGGCATCAAGGCGCAAAGCCTGTTTTTCCCTTCCCTTGGAAGGATCCGGATTCAGGCGGTAGAAACCGCCCTTACCCTTGCGGCCCGTATAGCCCGCCTTGATCATCCCTTCGATAAAACCGTAATCCTTATAGATCGTGCGGTAGGCATCGTCCTTCGGCAGCGTCGCAAGAAGCGAATCCGCCAGATGCGGCATCAAATCGACGCCGACCAGATCGATAAGCCCGAACACGCCCGTCTTCGGAATGCCGACGGGTTTGGAGAGGACGGCGTCCGCGACCTCGATCGGCACCTTGTCCCCGACCGCGACATTGAGCGCGGTCTGCATGAAATAAGTCAAAATACGGTTGACGATAAAACCGGGCGTGTCCTTGCATTTCACCACGCCCTTGCCGAGTTTTATATCGCAAAAATCGGTGACTATTTTGACCGCATCCTTGTCCGTATCCTTGCCCGTCACGATCTCCAAAAGGCGCAAATAGCGCGGCGGGTTGAAAAAATGGGTGATGAGGAAGCGGCTCTTCATCGCCGCATCCATTTTCTCCGTCAAAAGTTCGAGGGGGATGGTCGAAGTGTTTGATGAAACAATCGCGCCCTTTTTGCGGTGTTTTGCGATCTTCTCATAGGTCGCGTGCTTGATTTTAAGATCTTCAAGGACGACCTCGACAATCCAGTCGCAATCCTCCAGCAAGGCCAGATCGTCTTCAAGGTTGCCGGGCGTAATCAGCTTTGCGTTGCGCGCGGACATAAGCGGCGCGGGGTCGGTTTTCAAAAGCCTTTCAACAGCGCCCTTGGCGATTTTGCTGCGGTCTTCCCCTTCGGCCAGATTGCCCGGCACGATGTCCAGCAGGATAACGGGAATGCCCGCATTCGCGACCTGCGCCGCAATGCCGCTTCCCATGACGCCAGAACCGATAACAGCGACTTTTTGGATGGTCATGCCGCGCTCCTTACTCTACCGATTCCAGAACGATGGCCGTACCCTGCCCGCCGCCGATACACATGGTAGCGAGGCCGTATTTCTTTTTCTCGCGTTTCAAAAGTGAGGCGAGCTTGCCGACGATGCGGGCGCCCGACGCGCCGAGCGGGTGGCCGAGCGCAATCGCCCCGCCGTCGAGATTGAGCTTTGCAGGGTCGATGCCGAGATCACGCACGACCGGAATGGATTGCGCCGCAAACGCTTCGTTCAATTCGACAATATCCATGTCCTTGATGGTTAGCCCCGCGCGGGAAAGCGCTTTTTGCGACGCAGGCACAGGGCCGATCCCCATGATTTCCGCCGCACATCCCGCCGCCGCCACGGATTTGACGCGGGCCAGTTTGGGGAGCTTGTGCTTATCGGCATAGTCTTCCGAACAAACCAGCACCGCCGCCGCACCGTCGGTCAAAGGCGAGGCCGTTCCGGCGGTCACCGTGCCGTTTTCATCGAAGGCGAGCTTCAGGCCCGCAAGGCTTTCGGCGGTCGTGCCTTCGCGGATCGTCCCGTCTTCGCTCACCCCTTCGATAGGGACAATCTCATCCTTGAAATGGCCCGAAGCACGCGCTTTTGCGGCTTTTTGCTGCGAGAGCGCCGCGAATTCTTCCTGTTCGGCGCGGGAAACGGAATATTTCTTCGCAAGGTTTTCCGCCGTTTCGCCCATATTCATATAGGCCTGCGGATAGATTTCGCCAAGTTTCGGGTTCGGCATCGGGTTGAAGCCGCCCATCGGGATGCGGGTCATCGATTCGACCCCGGCGCAAATATAGGCGTCGCCCGCCCCCATCTGGATATAGCCCGCCGCGATATGAACGGACGTCATCGAGGAGCCGCAAAAACGGTTGACCGTAACCCCCGCCACGGATTCGGGAAGCCCCGCAAGCTGGGCCACGATTTTCCCGAGGTTAAAGCCCTGCTCGGCCTCCGGAAAGGCGCAGCCCATGACCAGATCCTCGATGTCCGCCGGATTAACGCCAGTTTCGGCAATCAGCGCCTTGATGGTTTCGGCGGCCATATCGTCGGGCCGGACGCCGGCCAGCGCGCCTTTGCCCGCGAAATGGAAGGGGGTACGCTTATAGCCGCAAATGACAACCGGTTTATGCATGAAATTCCTCCTGATGGCCCAGAAAGGGCGATAACCTACAATAGCACGAATAGGTTAATAGAAATATGGGGATGCGGGCAACCGGTTTCAAGAATGTATTTTTTTATGGGTTTCGTTTGACAGGAGCCGGAAAATCGGGCAACCAGAAACCATCTGGAAAACCTAGCCTATCAACACCTCGAATGGAGGGGAACTTGGCCGATCTCAAAGGATTGAAACGTATTTGCATGAGCTGCGGCGCACGCTTTTACGACTTGAATAAAAAGCCCATTATCTGCCCCGGCTGTAATACGGAATTTACCGGCGAAATCAAGGTAAAGGCCCGCCGCGGCCGCATCGCCGCCGAAGCCGACGACAGCCAGGTAGAGGACGACGCGCCCGTCATCGAAACCGATGAGGATGAAACGCTCGAAATGGATGACGACGACGAAACCGTCAGCCTCGAAGAAATCGGGGAAGATGAAGAGGACGAAGACGACGACGATCTCGGCCTTGGCGACGATGATCTGGACGATCTGGACGGGGAAGATCTCGACGATCTCGATGACGACGATATGGGCGAAGACATCGCGGAAGAAGACGAGGATTAAGCCATTTCCCCCTATTACACTGTAACAATACGGATAAATGCCGGGCTGGACGATGAACAGGCCGGCGTTTTTTCGGCCCTGTTCGGGGAAGAAGCCCTGTCCGCCTCTTGCAAGAAGGATAAAGCGGGATGGGACTTTCTTTGGACATGGGAAGGCCCGCCGGATACGGATGCGATGCTTTGCGCCTTGACGGAGGCCGCCGCCGAATCCGGTTTGGATGCGGACATTATCGGCCCGCCCGCGATAGAAGAGCTGGACGAAAACCGCGACTGGCTGGCGGAAAGCTATCATGCCCTGCCGCCTTTTTCCGTCGGGCCTTTCTTTATTTACGGCTCCCATTACGCGGGGCCTTTGCCTGACGGTGAAATCCCCTTGATGATCGAGGCCGCGACGGCGTTCGGCTCCGGCGAGCATGGCACGACCTCGCGCTGCCTCCTTGCCATAGACCATGTTAAAAAGAGCGGCTTTACCCCCAAAAACATCCTCGATATGGGCTGCGGCTCCGGCATTCTCGCCATCGGGGCGGCAAAGCTCTGGCCGGACATTCCGATCGAAGCCGCGGACAACGATCCCGAATGCGTCCGCGTGACCCTGCGCCATATCGAGGCCAATAAAGCCGCGACAATTACCGCCTATCAAAGCGAAGGGTACGAGGCGCAAAGCCCCGTCTGGAACAATGCGCCCTTTGACTTTATCATCGCCAATATTCTGGCGGCGCCCCTGATTGACATGGCGCAGTCACAGGCCAAAGCTTTGGCGGACGGGGGGTATCTCATCCTGTCCGGCATGCTGCAAGAACAGGCGGCGCGGGTGGAGGCGGCCTATGCCGCGCAAGGTCTGGTGCTGGAAGCCGGCTTTCCCGGCGATGAATGGATGACCCTTCTTCTGGTCAAGAAAAAGGCCTGACAGCCGGGTTTTTAACAGCCGCCCTTGACCACGCTCTGCTTTTCCATGAAAACGCGCCTTAGATCATATTCCAAAGGCCGCTCGTCCCTGTACATAATGGCCTGCGCGGGGTGCAGCTTGTAAATCCGTAAAACCCGGTTCACGTCCGGCACGTTGCCGCCGGCTATTTGCTTGATGAGGAACAGCGCCGCGCTCACCGCCCTGTTGGCGGAGCGGCGCGTGTGCGGCGTTGCCGTATCATAGCTCCTGATATCCGTAACAAAACATTCACGGGGCAGGCCGCAATCGAACCTGTCCATTACGGAAAGTGAAAGAACGGGATATTCCGTGCTTTCGTTCAAGATGGAATATTCCCACCCCGTAACCGCTATATCGTGGCGGAAAAGCTTGGTGTCGTCCTTAAAGAGCGGGACGGAATCGATACTATATTGAAGACCGAATATCCGCGCTTTGAGGATATTCTTTGACACGGCCTGACCGGACGATGCCTCGATGGCTGCCAGCTGGCTCCACCCCGCCGGCGGCCACAGGATATTGATACTCTCGAAACGACCCATTTTGACTCCCCTTTGATACGCTTTTCGCGTTCGGTTTGTCACACCCCCCGGTATTGGCCCGCTGTGCCGCACCCGGCTATCGACTTCTTGAAAGTGAATATCAGTAAACTCGAAATTAGCAAACAGATCAAGTTTTAATTTTCCGAAATATTGAACAGTTATTCTAAAAGAAGCCGATAGTTTTTCTATTCTTTGTAATTTTACAAGATACTCTTACAAAATTTCCCGTTTGTAAAGGTCATAGAGATAAAGCGTTACGAAATAATACATATAAAGCTCTTGCACTTCGCTGACCCTCTCAAAGAGATGGATGTTGAAAAACACCCTGCCCGCGCCCTGCGCAAGATAGGGAAGGAGCACTCCCAAAGCCGCCACGGCAAGGCAGTCCGCGGGATAGAGAACGGCGAATTTTTGCGGCAGGGCCGAGGGTTTCCAGCGGCGCAGGGCCGGGACGACAAGCCCGCCGAAAACGATCCCGATAAAGAGAACCAGACGCGGTTTCTGGTCGAACCATGAAGAGGTATTATGCAGGTTCGTTTCATTCTGGTCGTTCACTTGCGCCCAATATTCGGGCGTGTCCCAATAAAGAATATGCTGGCCCCAGCTGATTTCTTCGCCGGATACATAGAAGGTGCAAAAAACGGCAAGAAGGAACCACGCGCCGATAAGTTTTTTATGCGTCCAGTCAATGCGGACGGCGCCCAGAACGGCGAAACCGAAAGCGACCAGCAAGACAACGGATTGCAGGATCTCAATCAACCCGCCTTCCGTGTGCATTTCCTGCAATTTTTCATGCGGCAGGAAAAGCTCGAAACCCGCCTGGAAAACGATCATCAAAACCGGTATGACCAGCCAGAAAAAAGGATGGATCGTTTGCCTTGTATCGCTCTTCATATAATCCCCGCGCATTTTAAAAATTGATGATATCCGGCTCCGCGTCCGTCCCGGTTCTTCGTTCCAGACTAGACCGTCCTTCTTTGTTTTTGAAGGGGAAAGCGGAAAACTTCCCCGCTAACGCCCCCGCAACGGCAAAAAGGATAAAGCAGACTGGTGCCGCTTTATCCTTTTGTTCTTGCAAGCGTAAAGCTCTTTATTCCACCGTCACGGATTTTGCGAGGTTGCGCGGCTGATCCACATCCGTCCCCTTGGCAACTGCCACGTGATAGGCCAGAAGCTGCACCGGAATGGCATAGAGGATCGGCGCGACATAGGGGTGGATTGCGCCGAGCGTTACCGTCCAGCGCGCAATATCCTTCAGTTTCGCCGCGCCGCCCGCATCGGAAATCAGCAGGATTTTCCCGCCGCGCGCGGCTGTTTCCTGCATATTGCTCGCCGTTTTTTCAAAAAGCGGATCGTTCGACGGCGCGACCACGACGACCGGAACCTTGTCATCGATCAGCGCAATCGGCCCGTGCTTCATCTCGCCCGCCGCATAGCCTTCGGCATGGATATAGGAAATTTCCTTGAGCTTCAGCGCCCCTTCCAGCGCAATCGGGTAAAGGGAGCCGCGGCCCAGATAGAGCATATCGCGCGCATCGACGACATCGCGGGCGATCTCTTTCACTTCATTGTCGTGATTGAGAATCGCCGCCGCCTGTTTGGGCAGGGAGCGCAGGGCTTCGCTATATTCCGCGACCGCCTTTTCATCGAGCTTGCCGCGCCGCGCCGCGAGCGCCAGCGCAAGACAGGCCAGCGTCGTCAGCTGGGTCGTAAAAGCCTTCGTCGAGGCGACGCCGATTTCGGGGCCGGCAAGCGTATGCAAAACAGCGTCGGATTCGCGCTCTATCGTGCTTTCAATCGCATTGACGACGGAAAGGATTTTTTGCCCCTGCCGCTTGCAGTAGCGCAAGGCTTCGAGCGTGTCGAGCGTTTCGCCGGACTGGGATACGAACATCGCGACGCCGCCTTCGGGCATCGGCGCTTCGCGGTAGCGGAATTCCGAAGCCACGTCGATTTCGCATGGCATCCGCGCGACCTGTTCAAACCAGTATTTGGCGACAAGGCAGGCGTAAAAAGCCGTCCCGCACGCAACCAGCGTCAGGCGCGGCGCGGCATCGAGCAATTCGACGATACCGTCCGGCATGGTGATTTGCGACGTTGCGGGATTGATGAAGGAATTGAGCGTATCGCCGATGACTTCGGGCTGTTCGTAAATTTCCTTCAACATGAAATGCGGGTACTGGCCCTTGCCGCTTACGGCGCCGCTTTGCGCGGTGATGCGGACGGGCCGTTCGACATTGTCGTTGGAGCGCGTATAGATCCGCACCGACTGGCGCGTCAGGGAAACCCGGTCGCCATCCTCAAGGAACGAGATCTTGCGTGTAAAAGGCGCAAGCGCATAGGAATCGGACGCAAGATACATTTCATCCTCGCCATAGCCCACGGCAAGCGGCGTGCCCTGCCGCGCGCCGATCATCAGATTTTCTTCGCCCGTGAAAATAATGGCGACGGCATAGGCGCCTTCGAGCCGGTTGAGCGCGGCATCCGCCGCTTCCTGCGCGCCCATCCCCTGTTTCATATGATGGGTGATCAGATGCGCGATGACTTCCGTATCGGTTTCCGTTTCAAAGCGGCATTGATGCGCCGCCAGCTCTTCCTTGATCTCCGCATAGTTTTCGATGATGCCGTTATGGACGACCGCGACCTTGTCCGTCGCGTGCGGATGGGCGTTGCCTTCCGTCGGGCCGCCATGCGTCGCCCAGCGCGTATGGCCGATCCCCGTATTGCCGGACAAAGGCTCTTTCACGAGCTTCGCGTCGAGATTGACAATCTTTCCCTGTGCGCGGCGGCGTTCGATAACGCCGTCCACAAGGCAGGCGATCCCCGTGGAATCATAACCGCGATATTCAAGGCGGCGCAGCCCTTCCACCAAACGCGGGGCCGCGTCTTCCTTGCCGATAATCCCGATAATGCCGCACATATTATTTAAGCCCTTTCTTTTGACGGTAAAGCGCCGCCCAGCCTTCCTTGATGACGGAGCGCGCGCGCGCAATGATAAGTGAATCTTTTTCAACGTCGTGCGTTACGACCGATCCCGCGGCGACATAGGCGCCGCCCCCGATATTGACCGGCGCAACCAGCGTCGCGTTGGAACCGACGAAAACCCCGTCGCCGATTTCCGTTTTATGCTTTTCAAACCCGTCATAATTGCAGGTAACGGTTCCCGCGCCGATATTGGCCTTTTCACCGACGGCGCTATCGCCGACATAAGACAGGTGATTGATCTTGGAGCCTTTGCCGATCGTGGATTTCTTGACCTCGACGAAATTGCCGACCTTGGCGTTTTCCATCAAATGCGTTCCGGGGCGCAGCCGCGCGAAAGGGCCGATAGACGCGCCGCTTTCGATACGCACCCCTTCCAGATGCGAAAATGCATGGATGGTAACATTATCGCCGATCGCAACGCCGGGGCCGAAAACGACGTCCGGCTCTATCACCACATCGCGGCCAATCACCGTATCATGGCTCAGGGTCACCCGCGCAGGATCGATAAGGGTCGCCCCGCCCGCCATGGCGCGTTCGCGCAGCATGACCTGCGCCATCTGTTCATGATCCGCAAGCTCCGCCCGCGTGTTGATGCCCCAGACCCATTGCACGTCATTCTCCACGACATAGGTCAGGAAGCCGTCTTTTTCGGCAATTTTCGGGATATCGGTCAGGTAATATTCCTGCTGCGCGTTATTATCCTGAAGCTGATCCAGCCATTTGCCGAGATGCGATGCGGGAACGCAGAAATTCCCGGCATTGCAAAGGCGGATTTCCTTTTCCTCTTCGCTTGCGTCCTTTTCCTCGACGATGCGGTCGAGCGTGCCGTCATCATTGACAATCATCCGGCCCAGCCCCTTGGAGGAAAGCGGGCGCACCGCCATCACGGAAAGGCCGTTCCAGCCGATCATTTCCTCCAGAACCCCGCGATCCAGAAACGGCTCATCGCCGAGCAGTACCAAAACCTTGCCCTTGAAATCCTTCAGGAAAGGAATGGCGGGTTTCACCGCATCGCCCGTCCCGCGCTGTTCCTTTTGAATCGCGACCTGATGCGGGGCGACCGCCACCGCGACGTCCTCCATGCCGGGCGCGGTGACGACGATGATTTTTTCCGGCGAAAGGCTTTGCGCCGTTTCGATAAGCCAGCCTATCATCGGCCTTCCGGCGATTTTATGCATGACCTTGGGCAGGGCGCTTTTCATGCGCGTTCCCTTGCCGGCGGCCAGAATGATGATTGCAAGAGGCTCTTGACGTTTCATAAGGCTAGTCTTCTCCGAATAGGCGGTTCTTCTCAAGTCACAAGCTGTTGCAGCACGTAACAGGAAAACAAGGGGTTTTCTACCCTTTTCGGCCTCTGGAAGGGTTACTGCGCCGCCAGTTTGACGGATTGCCCGGCCCCCTGATAGCCGGTCAGCTGCATAAAGAGCGTCCCGTAATCGGTTTTGACGCGAATCCTGACCGGAATGGCGGGCTCGCCGGGGGCCATCCGGGCGAACCAGACGGTCGGCATGGTGCCGCGGCTGCGCCCCTGTTCCTGAATGGACATCCAGCCGCGGGGCTTTTCATGCCATTTTCCGGCAATCGGCTTGACCTCGACCGAACATTCCGTCGCCGCGCCGCGATAGACATTCAGCCTGCTTTCAGGAACCTCCACTTTTTTGCTGCCGCCGAAAACCAGCGCATAGCGGCGATCCCCGTCAAAGATTTCATCGCTGCCTTCGCATTTTCCGCCCTTGGCAATCGCCGTCATGACTTTCAGGGTCGAGCTCAGGACATCCGTCGTCTGCTGCGTCAGGGCATCGTCACGCTCTTTCTTGCCCTTTTCCTTTTCATTGGTGACGCGGTATTCCTTAAACGAACCGTCCTTGTTGTAGAGAAATTCGGTCAGCTCCTTTTCGCTGCGCCATGTCGTGTCGGAAAAATGGATGCGCGGGCTGGGCTGTTCTTTCGCGCGGCTGTACCAGCCTTCCGTCTGGAACACGCCGTGCCACGGGGCAAGTTTCGCAAAAATCCCGTGCGTCGCGGCGCTGAGGCGAAGGAGATAATCATTCTTGCCGGCCAGATCGACGACAAGCCCCGCCGACACGACATGGAAGCCGCCCGCATAGACGTCATAGGTCATTTCCTGCCGCGCTTTGGATGGGGCCGACGAAGCGGACGCAGAAGCGGGTTTGGCGGATGACGGCGCGGCGGCGGCGGCTTTTTTTTCCTGCGCCGCGGCGGGCGCGGCGATAAGGGACGTCAGGCCGGCGCTAGCGATACATAGAAGCATAGCGGACAGGCCTGCCGCCAAGCCCTTCCTTGAAATTGCGTATGCCTTCGCCGCCTGCCTCGTCATTGATGCCTCCCAGATCGAGTTCCTTGATTCCCTTTGACTGTAACATGCGGATCGCCTCGAAGAGAAGCAAGTGATGGGCCGAATTTTTGCGCCCCCACTCCCCCGACCATCCGGCGATATAGCTTGCCGATCTCCCGTGGGAGGCCAGTAAAACAAAGGCCCCTATATCCGCCCCCATATCCGCACCGTCTTTTTCGCCCATCGCGCGGGCAAGAAAAAGCTCGCCTCTCGCCGCAAGCGCGGGCATATAGGCGCGCAGCAATTCCGGCGCAATCCCGCCATAGCCCCGCGCGCCTTTATCGGCGGCATAGAGGGCAAGACAGCCGGCCTGCGCCGCCGCGTCCTGCGCCCATGATATTTTCAGCCCCGCCCGCTCCGCCTTGTTCAAGGCGCCGCGCCAATTCTGTTTCAATTTTTCACGGATGACTTCGATATTTTCGGTCAAATCGATCCAGAGCGTCTGATAACCTGCCTGCCCCGTTTCAATCAGGCCCGTCTGGGGGAGCATCTTGCGCAAGGTTGCGCCGTCTTCGATGTCGGGCAAAATCCTGCGGCGGCGGCCCATGCGCGGCGGGAACTGCCTGTTCCATTCGGCAAAGAAGGATTTGACATGCATCGCATTGCCATACCCTTCGAACCAGAGCGGGCCGCGATCGAGCATCACGGCATGGATGAGGTTGCGCAACAATCCCGCCTCGAATATCTGGACAAGCCCGGCCTCGCGCCCGTCAATGCGGATAAGCCCCCACCGCGCCTTTTGCCGCGCATGGGGGCAATAAACGCGGGCATAGCCGTATGATTGTAAAAAGTTGGAAAAGGGGATGGCGGCAAAGCGCCGCTCCCATTCGTCAATGGATAATCCGTTCCATTCCACCTTGCATTCCATGATCGCCGCCGCCCCGCTTTTTTTCGCTGGCGCTATCAAAGATCGCGGCAAGATCATTGTCAATGTCAGGCTTGCCGGACGGCGTATCGTTCGCGGGGGGCTTTTGCAAAAGCCCTTGTTCCGCCAGCTCCTTTACGACCTGCTGCGCCATATGCACCGTTTCCTGCCGGACGATTTGCGTCACCTCCTGCGCGCTTACCGCATGCTCTCCCTGCCTGTCCGATGGCGGCTGGAGCGGCGGCTCCGAGGGCGCGGGGGCGGGTATAGGCTGGACAGGCTGCGGCGGCGGCCTTTCCGGTTCTTGCGGCGGGTTGGAAGGCGGGGGCGCGTGCGGCGTCGGCTCCGGCTGGATTTCCGGTACGGGCGGGACGTTGGGCGGCTCTATCTCCGGCTGCCGCCCCGGTTTTCCGGGTTCGATTTCCGGCCGGGGTTTTTGCGGGGACGGATCCGAAGGCCCCGCGCTTCCCGCCTTCCAGCCGCCCTGCTCTTCCTCGCGAATAATATGCAAGGGCTTCTTCTCCCCCTTGCCGAGGACGACCGAAAGGGAATCCTGCACCCCGGCGCGCAGCGCATGAAGCCCGCGGATAAACCGTTCCGGATTTTCGATCGCCGGAAGCCGGATATCGCCGATAAAGCGGCAATCCAGCATGATATACCCATAGCCGAGGAATTTTCCGAACCAGCCGAGATCGATCTGGTCGCCGCGGATTTCCTCAATATCTATCTGATGCACCTTGATAAAGATCATCCCTGTTTTATGGATGACCCGGCGTTCGGTCAGCCCGACTTCCGTAAAGAGAACCTTCATCACAAAAAGCAGGAAGAGAAAAAATCCCGCCGCCATTAGAAAGAAGGTCAGCCAGCCCGTCGCGTTTAAAAATAACGACGGAAAGGCGACATTGCCGGTGGCGGACGCCGTCGCGACCAGCAGCCTTGTCATCGCGCTGTTCAAAAGCCAGCCGGAACCGGCCAGAATAAAAAACCATAAAACCCCGTGAAGGATATAAATCCAGTGCAAACGGGCAATGCCATGCAGCGTTTCTTCTTTGGCTATTATCTTTCTTATATAGGCCATGGCTCTTTCCTTCCGCGTATCGGTTGCCAACGCGGAGCGCCCCGTGCAAGTTCCCGAAACCCTGCAAAGACGTTTGAAATAAAAGGATTTTCATCTTGTACGACAATCGGATCTTGCGCCCAAATCGGCAAAAACTGCCATATATCGGGCGGCGCCGGAATTGGCGGCGTGCTGGAACCTCTTCAGGCAGGGCCCGTTATTATAGAGGATAATGTTTTTATCGGCGCACGCTCCGAGGTTGCGGAAGGGGTTATCGTCGAAGAAGGCGCGGTTCTGTCCATGGGCGTCTTTATCGGCGCCTCGACCAAAATCATCGACCGCGCCAGCGGGGAGGTCTTCAGGGGCCGCGTACCGGCCTATTCCGTCGTGGTGCCGGGAACGGTTCCGGCCAGCGCGTCCTTGCCTTCGGGAGAAGCGGCCCCATCTTTAGCCTGCGCGGTCATCGTCAAGCGCGTGGACGCGCAGACCCGCAGCAAAACCGGCATTAACGAGCTGCTGCGCGATTAACCAGAATACATAAGAACATACTTATTTTTTACATATTTTGGTTGTGCCGGGATAAATTTATGCTATAACGCGCGGGCATTTGATAGGATTATAGAAATACCCATGCACGACCATTTCACAGACGCCGCCGGTATCACCCCGCGCAGTGAACGGAGGAGATTCAACAGGGCCTTCGATAACCTGCTTGCGGAAGTCGGTTTCTCGACCAAAAAACAGGCCATCTTGCCGGAAAACAGCGATCGGATGAAAAAAGCCTTTCATGATTTTTTCGATGAAATGGACTGGCCGCTCGCACAATGGAATTTTTCCGCCCTGCTGGAGGAAAAAAAGGGCGAACATGCTTTCCGCGCCGACGGGAAGACGCCGAACTGGTATCACGAGGCGCGTGAAATCCTGTTTTTCCTGACGCATGTGCGGACGGGCATCCTGAAAATAAGCGATCTCAATCCCTATGGCGGGCCGGAAGTCGGCGTCGCGACGATATGGCGGCATGACAGCTGGGAAGATCTCGGCCAGAACGCCCACTCCATTTTTTCCGGCATGGATGAGCATATCCATGAAATCTGGGGCAAGGCCGGCCATGACGATGCCTATTATTTCATGCTCCGGCAAAAAGCCGTGATGATTTCGGACAATGTCGATCTACTGACCCGCAAATATCCCCGCCTCGACGAACACGGGGCATATGTCAGGAAACCGACGGGGAAATATATCAAGGACGACAGGTTCGGCGGCGACATCAATCTTTATATGAACCAGGTCGCGAAAAACCCGCTCACGGTCATGGCCAAATATTATGACGGGATTGACGGCATGTTCACGCGCAATAACGTGCCGGTCTTTAACGATGCCGCCAACCGTTCCTATAACGAGGAACGGCGCATGATATACGGCCACCGCGCTTTTGATCTGGAAGCCATAGAAAATTTTCCCTTCCTGAAAAAAGCCGTTGAATCCGCCGACGGGATGCTGGGCATCCTTTTGAGCGGCATGGAAACAATCATCAATTACAGCAAGCCCGAAAATGACCCGCAAAATGCGCGGCCCATCCGTATCGGGCGCTATTTGCCCGCGGCGACCAAAGGGTTTGAAATCCTGCCATCCTGGTGCCATCCGATCGCGGGATTTTTGGAAGATCTCCATGACAAGGCGGCCAATGAAACGGCGCCCCATACCCATATTTTACTGGAAAAGGCTTTTTACCCGCCGCTCCTGCCGGCCTTTTGCGCGCGGCAGGATAAGCGCGCAGGCGCCCGCCACTTGCCAGAGTCCGCCGCCTATGCTCCTAATGTTGCATGAACCATCCCGCTCTCGCCATCGCGCAAAAGCTCATCCGCTTCCCTTCCATTACGCCGGCGGATGCGGGGGCGCAGGACTATCTTAAATCCCTTTTAAGGCCGCTTGGTTTCGAGATATTCGATCTGGAATTCAGCGGCCGCGATTCCTATAAAGTCCGGAATTTCTTCGCCCGCCGCGGAAAGGGAGGCCCGCATTTATGCTTCGCGGGCCATACGGATGTCGTTCCCCCCGGCGACGAGGCCGCATGGAGCGTCCCGCCTTTCGCAGGAGACGTGCGCGATGGCCGCCTCTTCGGGCGCGGCTCCAGCGACATGAAGGGACAGATAGCGGCCTTTATCGCAGCGCTCGAAGCCTTCCTCACCGCCCATGGCGGGGCCGAGGGATATTCTATCAGCCTCCTTATCACGGGCGACGAGGAAAAAGATTCCATCAACGGCACCGCGCGGGTGCTGGAATGGATGGAGGAGAACGGCCATATCCCGGATGTCTGCCTTGTCGGGGAGCCGAGCAACCCCGATTATATCGGGCAGGAGATCAAGATTGGCCGCAGGGGATCGCTGACGGGCCGCCTGACGGTCAGGGGCGTGCAGGGTCATGTCGCCTATCCCGATCGCGCGGATAATCCGCTGCCGCGCCTTATAAGATATCTCGATGCGCTTCAAAACCATATTTTCGACAAAGGCTCTGCGTGGTTCCCGCCGACCAATCTCGAAGTCACCACGATCGATGTCGGCAACCCGTCCACCAACGTCATTCCGGCCACGGGGCGTGCGACATTCAACCTGCGCTATGCCGACAGATGGACGAAGGAGGCGCTGGAAAATAAAATCCGCGTCATTCTCGATGAAATTTCCCCGGACTATGAAATCGCCTTCACAAGGGGCGCGGAAGCTTTCCTGACCCAGCCCGGCGAATGGACGGCGCTGGTTGCGAAGGCGGTCGAAACCGTCACCGGCTCCAAGCCTGCGGCAACGACCGGCGGCGGCACGTCGGATGCAAGATTTTTCGCGCAATATTGCCCCGTCGTCGAATGCGGCATGGTCAATAAATCCATCCATCAGGTCGATGAATATTGCACTATGGAGGAATTGCAGACATGCACCGCGATTTACCGCGAAATATTAAAACTTTATTGCGCCTGACCCATTTTTGCCACAAATCACCTTGAAATCATCATGATCCGGACAAACGCCTGTTACATTCAAGGGCGATAGTAAGAGCGTCAAGACGACATGAACATTCATGTCCCCTCATGACTCTCTCTGACCCCTGACTCTTCCCCCGTAATGACCCCCTTCATTACGGGGGTCTTTCTTTTTTTACAGGCGATTAGAAAAAACCTCATAATCCACCCGCATCAAATAAAGCCCGCCCGCGGGCGCCGTGACGCCGCCCTTGGTGCGATCCTTCGCGCCGAGGGCCGCCAGCAAATCCGCTTCGCTCCATTTGCCGCGGCCGACGAGGATAAGCGTCCCGACCATATTGCGCACCTGATGATGGAGGAAAGAACGCCCCTCGACCTCGAAACACACTTCTTCCCCGTCCCGCGCGATATCGAACCGGCCCAGCGTTTTAACGGGCGTTTTCGCCTGACATTCGGAATCGCGGAAGGTCGTGAAATCATGCTGCCCCAGCAAGCATTGCGCCGCCTTATGCATGGCGGGGACGTCCAGCTCATAAAAAATTCCCCATGCGCGCCCCTGATCGAGGCAAAGCGGCGCGGAACGGTTGATGACGCGGTAGCGGTAAAGCTTGTTCTTGGCCGAAAACCGCGCGTGAAAATCCGCTTCGGCTTCCTCGGCCCGCAAGACGGCCACGGGCTGCGGCTTCAGATGCGCGTTAATGGCCTTGGCGAGATCAAAACCCGATAAGGGCCGCGCGCCGTAATCCAGATCGAAATGGGCGACCTGCCCGCGCGCATGGACGCCCGCATCCGTCCTTCCCGCCACGTGAATCCTGATTTTCTGTCCGCAAAATTTGAAGATGGCGGTTTCAACGGCTTGCTGCACTGACGGCGCATGATCCTGATGCTGCCAGCCGGAATAGGGGCGGCCATCATATTCAATGGTTAATTTCCATCTTTTCTTTGACATAAGCTATGGTCTTTACTACCAATACAGGCGCGTTTCAATAGATATGCTGTTATGGACAAGCTCAAGGAACTCTACAACCCCTTCTCCGATACGTTTCTTTGCCTTGGCGCCCTGAAGAAGCGCGGCGGACGCCCGCTTTATCAGGTTTACCGTGCGGCGCGATCGCCGGAATATATCGAAGAACAGCTTGTCCATAGCGGGATTTTTTCCGTTTTCCGCACGCGCGACTATAACGCCGCGCGGGAGAATTTTGAAAAGCGCCTCGTCGATGAAGCCGCACTCACAGTCCATGATTTTGTCCGGCCCACCTATGCGGATGCGGAACGGAAATCCTTTGCGTCCTATTTTACGCGGGCCGCCGGCGCGCTCGATACGGCATGGCTGATCAAACGCTTCGGCCACGAAGTTTTCTATTACGAGGTCTGCGATACGCCCTCCAGAAAACTCTACGCCTTCGAGCGCGCCTATTTCGGCCCGCCGGATGCGGAGCGCATGATACCCCAGCCCGAAGCGGTACGGCTGCTGCGCCGGATAGCGGCGGAACATTTTTTATTCGGCCCGCCCGTCCTGTCCGGACGCGATAAGCCGAAATACCGGTTTTACCTTGGCGAGCGCCGCGAGATCCTCGGCGAGGCCAGCGCCGCCACCATTCCCAAAATAGTCATGAAGCGGGAAGGCGGGATGCTCGACAAGCGCATCCTCCTTCATGAAATGGCGCATATCGTCACGGATGCATATTTCGGCAAAGTCATTCCCCACGGGCCGCATTTCGCCATGGTCGCGGCGCAGCTCTATGACCGTTATTTCGGGATCGACAGGGAAAGATATTTCAGGCTCGCGAACGATCCGCTCTACAGGATTTTCGGCCCCGCGCCCAAAAGCGCAGACGAGGTTTTAAACGCCGCCTTTATAGACTTCGACCCGGAATCAGATAGCCCCCGTTTATCGCCGCGCGGGCGTCCATCGGCGCCTTGCTTTCCGGTTGCACCAGCTCCAGCCTGAGGCAGGTTCCGTCCCCGCAGGCAACGACCCCGTCCGCGTCCAGCAATGTTCCCTTTTTTACGTTTTCCGTGCGCCCTTCAACCACGGATGCCGCCGTAATTTTAAGGCGGCGGCCCGCCGAATCCACGCACCATGTTCCGGGCCATGGATTAAAGGCGCGGATCTGGCGGTCAAGGACAAGCGCGGATTTGCTCCAGTCGATAAGCCCTTCTTCCTTTTTAAGCATTTTGGCGTAAGTCGCCCCTTCTTGCGGCTGCGGCGTGGAATCGAGCTTGCCGTCCGCCGCCAGCGCCGCCATGGCGTCGCGGATCATGGTCGCGCCAAGGGCCGATAAAATATCATGCAGGCTTTGGGTCGTCGTCGATGCGCGGATGGGAACGGACTGCATGGAAATAATCGGGCCTGTATCCAGCCCCTCTTCCATCTGCATGATGGTGATGCCGCTTTCCTCGTCCCCTTCGGCGATGGCGCGGTGAATCGGCGCCGCCCCGCGCCAGCGCGGCAAGAGCGACGCATGGATATTGATGCAGCCGAAGCGCGGCGCATCAAGGACAAGCTTCGGCAGGATAAGCCCATAGGCCGCCACGACGGCGACATCGAGATCGAGCGCCATAAAGGCCGCTATATCTTCGTCTTTTTTGAAATTCGGCGGCGTGCGCACTTCAATCCCGGCCTCAAGCGCGGCGCAATGCACGGGCGATTCCTGAAGCTTTTTCCCGCGGCCTTTCGGGCGCGGCGGCTGTGAATAGACGCAAACCATCTCATGCCCCGCGCCGATAAGGGCCTTGAGGGGCGCTACGGCAAAATCCGGCGTCCCCATAAAAGCAATGCGCAAGGGTTTTTGTGTCATAAAGCGGATACCTTAATTTATACGGCAAAAGACGGTGGCCGCGGATTTTATATGCGGCCTATATTTATTGATACGGGGCCTGATACGGGGCCTATAAAAGAAGCTCTTTTTCCCTTTGCTGTTTTTTCACCCGCTTCACAATCATGTTGCGTTTCAGGGCGGAGATATGATCGATGAACAAAACGCCGTTCAGGTGGTCGATCTCGTGCTGCACGCAATGGGACGCCAGCCCCTCGAACAATCCTTCCTGTTCCTTGCCGTGATAATCGGCATAGCGGACGCGCACCTGAAGCGGCCTTACGACGTCGGCATATTGCCCCGGAATGGACAGGCATCCTTCCTCCCATGTGCTTGGCTCTTCAGATTCCCAGATAATTTCGGGGTTGATCATGAAGACGGGATCGCGGCCCTCGCCATCCTCGCGCTGGGCGACGTCCATCACAAGGACGCGGTTCAGGATGCCGACCTGATTGGCCGCAAGCCCGATGCCCGGCGCGCGGTACATGGTTTCAAGCATCAGATCCATTTGCTTGCGCGTGGAATCATCAATATTTTCCACCTTGTTCGCAACGGCCTTCAAAGCCGGATCGGGGATAATCAGTATGTCGTATTTATCCATGGGAAGCCTTACCGTCATTCTCCGTATTTATATCGTCGTCGTCATCCTGCGTCCCTTCGTTCGCCAGAAGGGAGCGGGGCGTATTTTCAATCGCGCCAAGCTCCGGCAAATTATGCGCCTGATTGATGGAATGGAGCTTGGTAAATTTTCGCATCGGGGGCAGGACGGAGCGCTCCGCCGAGCCGACCGCGTCATTATAGGCCGCAAGCGCCCCGCCAAGCCCGCGCCCGACTTTCGCGAAATGACCGAGGAAGGTTGAAAAACGCGCATGCAATGTCGCGCCCAAAGCAGAAATCTCGGCGGCGTTTTTTGCCATCTCCACCTGCCGCCATGAAAGCCCGATAACCCGCAGCAGGGAAATGATAAGCGTCGGGGAGGCAATCACCACATGGCTTTCCGCGGCGTAATCGACAATATCGGGGTCGGAGCGGAGCGTCGCGCTGAACACCGCTTCGGACGGCAGGAACAGTATGACGAAATCCGCGCCGTCGATATTGTCCTGATAGGCCTTCGCGCCCAGCGCCTTGACATGCGCGCGCACCGCCCGCCCCATCGACGCCTGAATGGCTTTCGCCTCTTCATTCGATATATCATCGTCAAGGCGGGCAACAAATTCATTGATGGGGGCCTTGGAATCGATCGCGATGCGGAAACCGTCATGGAGGTTGATGATGACGTCGGGACGGCGCCCGCCCTCTATCTGTTCCTGCGTATCATAATGGACGCCCTTGATGAGGTTCGCTTTTTCAAGGATCGTTTCAAGGACGAATTCACCCCACTTCCCCTGCGCGGACGGGTTGCGCAGCACGCCGGACAATTTCGACGTTTCATGTTTCAGGGAAAGGAGGTCTTCGCGGATGGCCTTGTCCGTCCCCTGCAATTGTTCCGCCAGGGAATTGATCCGCAGCAATTCTTTTTCAATCGGCTTGACCAGCTTTTCAATCTCCACCGTGCGCTTGTCGAGGTCGCTCGCGCCGCGCTCATTCGCCGCGCGCAATCTTTCGCCCGCCAGAGTCAGGAAATGTTCATTGTTGGATTGCAGCGCCGTTTGCGCCAATCGCGCGAAATGATCGCCCAGCGCCGCCCGTTCCGTTTCCAGCCGCGCTTCGAACGCCGCCGCTTTTTGCGCCGCCCGCGCCCAGAGAAGCCCGAAAACAAGCGCGCCCGCCGCAAAACCAACGGCGAGGGAGAGCGGATCCACGGAAACTTCTTGTAAAAAAGCGGCATTATTCATGATAGGGTGGAGATTATCATAGTTTGGGGAGAGGACAATTGAATTCTGTCAAACGCCGCAAGGCTTCCGTCGCCGGAAATGTCATGATCTATATCCTATTGGCCGCCGCTCTTCTCGGCGCGCTGACCATATTGATAACGCGTGAGGGAGATGTCGGCGGCGACAGTCTTGAAAGCGAGAAGGCGGAGCTTTTGGCGACGCAAGTTATCTCCTATAGCTCCCTCGCGCGGCAGGCGATCGATCATATGATCCTCGCCGGAAGCAACCCCGGCGATCTGGTTTTCGCAAAACCGGCGGACGGGGCCGCCTATACGGCAGGGTCGCACATCCACAAGGTTTTTCACCCTGCGGGCGGCGGACTGGATTATAAATTGGCGGACGCGGCCATCTTCGATACGAGCATCACAAGCCCCGCGGCAGGGTGGTATATGATCCGCGCCAGCAATGTCGAATGGACGCCGACCTCCGCGCATGACGTTCTTCTTTCCGCCGTTGGTATAAAAAAGGACGTCTGCGCCGCCATCAACAAAAAGCTTTTGGGTGCGTCCGCGATCCCTGAAGTCAATGCCGATTTCACCAATCTTTTTACGACCGGCCCCGCGCCTTTTACGGAGCTTCTTTGCCCGGCCTGCAGCGGCAATATTGCCGCCTGCGTCAAACGGACGGGCGCGGAGCTTTATAGTTTCTACACTATTGCCGCAGGGCAATAATCGCGGCGCGCAATTCCTCAATCCCGATTGTTTTAAGGGAACTTGTCGCCATAATATCGGGATAGGCGGCGGGGTGGTTTTTCAGCACGGCACGGATAGCGTCCGCGACTTTTTCAACATCCTTCCCGCCCTTATCCGCCTTGGTCAGGACGATGCGGTAATTGACGGCGGCCTTATCGAGCAGGCCCATCAAATGCAGGTCGGATTCTTTCAGGCCGTGGCGGGAATCGATCATGATAAGGACGGTACGCAAATTCGGGCGGCCACGCAGATATTCAAAAATAAGCTCATCCCACTCCTCACGCATCTTTTTTGAAACCCTGGCATAACCATAGCCCGGCATATCGACGAGATAGAGAATATTGCCAAGGTTGAAAAAATTAAGCTGCTGCGTCCGGCCCGGCGTGTTGGAAGTTTTGGCCAGCGTCTTGCGGCTCGTCAGGGCGTTGACCAGCGAGGATTTGCCGACATTGGATCGGCCCGCGAAAGCGACTTCGGCAAAATCCGGCGCAGGCAGCGCCTTAAGGTCGGCGGAGCCCCACATGAAATCGCACGGGCCGGCAAAAATCTTGCGGGCCTCTTCGATTTGTTCGGGCGTGAAATCCTCGCTCATTTATTTCTTCTTTTTCTTTTTCGGCTTGGGCGGCGAAATTTCCTTCGGCCCTTCGTCCGGATGGAGGGCATGCTCCACCTGCTCTTCAAGAAGCTCAAGCGTAGGGCTGACATTCGGCCCTTCCTTGATTTCTTTTTCGAGCTTTTCCTTGTCCTTATCCTTGCTGAAAAGATGAACCGGAACGCCCATGGAACGCATGATGATAATTTGCTGGATAACGGCCAGCACGTTGTTGACCGTCCAGTAGATGACGAGGCCCGCGGCAAAGCCCGACATGACATAGGTCATGAACCACGGCATAATCGCGATCAGCCTTGCCTGAATCGGATCATCCGGCGGCGGCGAAATATTTTTCTGGATGATCATCGCGAGCAGCATCATACAGGGCCACGCGCCGATCGCCATAAAGGCCGGCACATCGTAAGGCAACAGGCCGAACAGGTTGAAAACCGATGTCGGGTCCTTCACCGACAGATCCTGTATCCAGCCGAAGAAGGGCGCGTGGCGCATTTCGATCGTGTTGGACAGAACCTTATACAGCGCGAAGAAGATCGGGATCTGCACGATAATCGGCAAACATCCCGCCGCCGGATTGACGTTGTTGCGCTGATAAAGCCCGACCAGTTCCTGCTGGAGCTTTTGCTTGTCATCCTTATATTTATGCCGCAGCTCGTACATCTCCGGCGAAACCTGCCGCAGCTTGGCGAAGGATTTATAGGAGGTGTTGGCCAGCGGGAAAACAAAGACGCGCAGGACGCAGGTAAAGATGATAATCGCGATCCCGAAATTACCCGTCAGATCGTAAAGGAAGCTGAGCGCGATAAAGAAAGGCTTGGTCAGGAAATAGAACCAGCCGAAATCGACCGCCAGATCGAAATTCGGCACATTCCATTCTTTTTCATACTGGCCGAGCAACCGGACTTTCTTCGCGCCCGCAAAGACATTGACCTTGTACGACGCTTCGGAACCGGCGGCCACTTCGCGCGGGGCGCCTGTAATATCCGTCTGATACCTGTCTTTCGTGCGCTCGTTAATCGCGGGCGACGATACGAAACGGTATTTCGCGTCTTCTTCGCCCTGCACAGCCGGCGCCAGCGCCGTCAGCCAGTATTTCGTCGTAAGGCCGATCCAGCCGCTATCGGCAGTAATGCTTTCTTCCGGCTTTTTCTTGAAATCCTTATAGTTTTTTTCAATGAGGCTTTCGCCGATATAACCGATAGGCCCTTCATGCACGGGGCCGCGATTCATCATATCCTCCGGGATGCCGTGTTCGGTCGCCAGCGCATAGGGATGCAGCACGACGCTATTGCCCGTGGGGTTCGTCACCTTGTCTTCGATGGAAAAGGCAAAATCCTCATCCACCGTAAATATTTTTTCAAAAACAAAACCCGCCCTGTTTGTGTAGATCAGCGTCACAGGCGTAGAGGGCGTCAGTTTTTGCCCCGCATCGCCTTTCAAACGCCAGACCGTATCGTCACCGGGCAAGCCGCCCGCAAATTCCTTGCTGCCGATCCAGCCCGTTTCAACGTAACGCGGCGAAGCCGTCCGCGCGGGTGAGAGGACATCGACGCGGTCTTTCTTTTCAATCGTCTTGTAATAATCCTTCAAACGCACATCGTCGAGGCGGCCGCCTTTGAGGTTGATGGAGCCGGTCAGGGTCGGCGTTTCAATCAAGACGCGCCCTGTTTCCGCGATGATCTCGTCGCGCGGCTTGACGATGGCCGTATCGAGTATTTCCGCGGGCGCCGATGCCTCGACCGCGGCGCGTATTTGCGCCGCTTGCTGGGCCGCGGCGCGCATGGCTTCGGCTTGCGGGCGGGCGATAAAATGATCATAGCCAAGCCACATCACGACCGAAAGCGCCGCGAAAATCAGCAAATTTCGTATGTCGCTCGGATGCATCTGATCACGGTTTTGCATTGTGTTTTTCTTTCTTCCTCGATGATGGCCGTTTATAGCCGATGAGTTCCGCCCAATCAACCGCGTCCGGTACGGGGTCATGGTAAGATCCGCGGTGCCATGGATGGCATTTCAGCAAGCGTTTTACCGCCATGATTCCGCCCTTCAAGGCCCCGAACCTATCGACCGCGCCTGCGGCATAGGCGGAACAGGTCGGATGGAAACGGCAATTCGGCCCCAAAAGCGGCGACACCAGATAGCTGTAACCGCGTATCAGGGCTTTCAACGCGGCTTTCGGGATGTCACGCGGCTTCATTGGTTTCATTCGCGCAGGCCAGCTTTCTCATGCACCAGCGCAAATCCCTTTTCAGTTCCGCATAGGGAAGCGTTGCCGTATCGCGGCGGCCTATCAGCACATAATCCATGCCCCGCTTTGAATAATGCGGCAGGACATCGGCGGAGGCGGCCCTTAAGCGGCGCTTCATCCGGTTGCGGCCGACGGCGGTTTTTTCAAGCTTCTTGGTAACGGTAATGCCTACGCGGACGGCATTTGTTTCATTGGGCATGACAAGCACGATCATGGTTTTGGAAACCCATTTCCGCCCATGCTGGTTAAGCGCCAAAAAGTTGGAGCGCTTTAACAGGCGCTCCAACTTTTCCAAATCCTTTTTTGTCGCTTTCATGGGCGGCCTCTATGAAGAGGGTTATGACCCCTGATGCTGGCTTAGGCGCTCAGGCGCTTGCGGCCTTTCGCGCGGCGGCGGGCAAGAACCCTGCGGCCATCCGCTGTTTCCATGCGGGCGCGGAAACCGTGACGGCGCTTGCGAACGAGCTGCGATGGCTGAAATGTACGTTTCATGATAAACCTTTATATCTTCCAAGCTTTTGAATGAATTCTGCGGCCCTTTTAACGCGGAAATCCGCGTCTGTCAATTTTTCTTGCGATCCTTTTGCAAGCCAGCCATAGTAAGAACCATACAGGCTTGATTTTTCAGGCACTTAATTGGCTAATTCTAGGGCTGAAACCGCATATGTACATAGATAATGACTGGATTCCCGTTGAAGGCGAAGAGCTGGCCGGCTTTTTGGAGCAAGTCGATCCCATCGGCGGAAAATACAAGGTTTCGACGGCGACGACGCAGGTTCAATACCGGATGCTTCCTTTTTACGACCAGGTTGCGATGATCCGGGTCAAAGACCCCGCCTGGACGCCCGCGAATCTTTATATCTATTACCTGACCGATCAGGGGAATCTTTACTGGCTGAACGGCACCTCCCCGCCGATCCATGAGGTCAACGCCAAGGCCCCCGTCAAGATAACAGATGATAACGTGTTGGAATATTTGCGTTTTTTCTGCTTTTTCGTGCGCGGGGAAGAAGGCCCGTTCCTGATTGCCGAAAGCATGGACGACCCCTATTTGCCGCAAAACCCGGATGATCGCACCCGCTCCGTCATCGAAGGCACCGTCCGCCCCGCCTCTTATGAAGGCAAGAACGACAAGGGATTTTACCTTTGCGACGCGGTGGTGTTTTATTCCAACGCCATGTTCATCGCCAATTTCGCGGTTCAACCCACGGGCATGATTGAAATGCTGGATGACGAGCCGATTGCCGCGGATCTGGCCGTGCGCGTGGATGCGCCTGTATCCTAAGCGCCTGAAAACAAACGAAATTATGTTAAAAAACCCCGCCATTACCGGGGCTTTTTCGTATAAATTTTTATTCCGCCGGAACGCTATGCTATACTTTTATATAGATAACGGTTTAGGTCGGGGATATGTATAAACTAATTGGAAAATATGGATTTTTCACTGCGGCTTTGGGATTGGCGGCGATAGCGATCGCCGATCCGGCCTTTGCCGCCGCCATGTCGAGCCACCCCGTACCCGCGACAGGCGCCGAATGCGCCGAAGACACGCTGGGCGGCATGATTTGTAATGCTATCAACAGCACCTCGACCCTTCCGGGTCTTATCACCGGTTTTTCCTATATGGCGGGGCTTGTTTTCGGTTTCATGGGAATCATGAAATTGAAGCAGCATGTCGAGAATCCCGGCAATGTCGAGATCTGGGATCCGATTAAACGGTTTGTCGCGGGCGGCGGCTTTTTCGCCCTGCCCTTCGTTGCCGATGTCGTGCGCAAAACGGTGGAAGGCGGCAACGCGACCTTTACCAGCGGCACAGGTTTTTCCGGCAAATCCACCGGCGTCGGGCTGGACGCGCTGATCGTCAATTTGATGAAGGATATTATGGAGCCGACCATCTGGCTCATCGGCTGGGGCGGCTGGATCGTCGGGCTTATCTTCGTCTTTATCGGCATCTCGCGCCTGATGCAGACCGAACAGCAAGGCCCGCGCGGCCCGACGGGGATCGGCACGATCACGACCTTCCTGATTGCGGGCGCGCTTTTCTCGCTGAACTCGATCATCAGCTACCTGAACACGAGTATTTTCGGCAACAGCGTCATCAAGACCAAGGGCGTCCTCGCCTATACGGACGGGCTGGGCGGGGCAGAGGCGCATGTCCATGCGGTTATTTCGGCCATCATCGCCTTCTCCTTCGTCCTCGGCTGGATCAGCGTCGTGCGCGGCCTGTTCATCATCCGCGGCGTATCCGAAGGAAACTCCCAGGCTTCGATGATGGCGGCGGTGACGCATCTTGTCGGCGGTGCGCTCGCCATCAATCTCGGCGGCGTCATCATGGCGGTTCAAAATACGCTCGGCATCACGAAATACGGGATTACATTCTAGGAAGCCGCCTAGGAAGCCACACGGAAATAAGCGCACCGGCAAGCCACGCCGCTTGCAGTACGGGCTTATCCCGCTGCTAAAGAAAACCTGAAAAGGGCCGTTTCAAGGCCCTTTTTTGTGTTTTCACATTCCCGCTATGCAAGGCTCTATACGCGCCAATTTATAGCGCGTCCGCGCCTGTTTCGCCGGTGCGGATGCGGACAACATGGGTCAAATCATAGACAAAGATTTTGCCGTCGCCGATACGGCCCGTTCCGGCGGCCTTCTGGATAGCGGCAATCGCCTTCTTTTCCAGCTTGGCGGGGATGGCCACTTCTATTTTGACCTTGGGTAGGAAATTCACCGAATATTCCTCGCCGCGGTAAATTTCCGTCCGGCCCTTTTGGCGGCCATATCCCTTTACGTCCGTGGCGGTCAGCCCCTCTATTCCAAGGGATGTCAGCGCCTCGCGCACATCGTCGAGTTTGAACGGCTTGATAATTGCCATGACCATCTTCATAGGCGGGCGCTCCTTCCCTTGTGTAAGCTTGTGTAAGGCTGTTTACAGGGCTATATGATTAACTGGTTTCAAAAGGAAGTAAAGCCGCCATGACCGCCCGTAAAACAGCATCGCCGCCGCCGCGCAAAATGGACGCGGACGTCATCGTCGTCGGCGGCGGGGCGGCTGGATGCACCATGGCGGGGCTGCTCGCAAAACATGGCGTTTCGGTCATTTGCCTTGACGCGGACGACCCGCAAAAAGCCATGCGGGCGGATTTTGACGGGCGCACCATGGCGATTTCCTTCGGCTCCCGCCGCGTTATCGAAGAGGCCGGAGCGTGGGACGCGCTGGAGGCCGCGGCCTGCCCCATCGAGGATATCAAGATCACCGAAAACGGATCGGACACGCTGCTTGAATTTCTGGCGCAGGATGTGGACGAGGAGGCTTTCGGCTGGATCGTCGAATTCCGCAATCTGCGCAAAAGCCTTTTTGAAACCCTCGCCCGCCAAAAGAACGCGCGCCATATCGCCCCCGCCCGCGTGAGCGGGTACGAACTCCACGGCGATGCGGCCTGCGCCGTTCTCGAAGACGGCACGAAGCTCCATGCGCGGCTTGTTATCGGCGCGGACGGGAAAAATTCGATGACGCGGGAATGGATGGGGATCGGCACGCGCGGCAAATCCTACCGCCAGCGCGGAATCGTCTGTATCGTCCGCCATGAAAACCCGCATAACAATATCGCCGTCGAAGATTTCCGCGGCGACGGGCCGTTCGCGATCCTGCCGATGACGGATGATGAACAGGGCAATCACCGTTCCTCCATCGTCTGGACGGAGCATGAAGGCACGCAAAAATCCATCACCTTATGGGATGAAAATAGTTTTAATGCCGCGCTCAATGAACGCTTTCCGTCTTTTTACGGCGCGGTTCAATGCGCCGGCCCGCGCTTTTCCTATCCGCTTGGGCTAAAGCACGCCTATGCCTATACGGGGCCGCGCATGGCGCTGATTGCCGATGCCGCCCACGCCATCCATCCTATCGCGGGACAGGGGCTTAATCTCGGCCTGCGCGATGTCGCCGAACTGGCGCAGCTTATCATCCGCGCCCATAAAAACGGCGGGGATGCCGGAAGCCACGATCTCCTCGAAGCCTATGAACGCGCGCGGCGAACCGACAATATGGTGATGGCGGGCGCGACCGATACGCTGAACGCGCTTTTTTCAAACAACAGGCGCGGCATCGGTTTCTTGCGGCGGGCTGGCTTGCGCGCCGTCCAGCGCTTTCATCCGGCGCGGCAGTTTTTCATGCGGCAAGCCATGGGGGCCAGCGGACTGCTCCCCGACCTTATCAAAACAGGCAGGATTCTTTAACGGGGCAGGAGCTTGTTTTCCCAATTGGGCGGCAGGACGCGGTACGGGTCGCTCGCCATGATGACGGGGAGGATGCGGTTGAAGGCTTCCACCTTGGCCGGCTCGACCGGGCGGCGGTTGCGCGCCACTTGCGTCAGCTTCATCCCCATCGCCTCGTCGGGGCCGAAAGTGCATTCAATCATTTCCAGCTTGAATTCCCCGAACGCGTCCGTGTTGGTGAAATAAATCCGCACCGCCGTATAAGAGCCTTCATAATCCGTATGCTGGATCGTCTGCGGGTAATCGACGTTCATTTCAAGGAACACGGAACAGATTCCATAGGCCATCGATCCCCTTGCGGGCTGGCATGAAAACATCATCAGAACCAGCAAAAGACACGCAAGCGCCGCGCCGCCGTAAAGAATTTGCTTTTTCTTCCGCGCATCGAGCGGCGTTCCTTCCGCGGCCTGTTTCGACAGGGCGGCATCAAGGGATATGTCGGCGGAAGAAGGTTCGGCGCCCTGCGCCGCCTCCGCCGCCGCTGTGCCTTCCGCCGCGGCTTCCGGTACGGCGGGTGCATCCGGTGCGGGAGGCGGGGCCGATGACGCGGCAGGCGGCGCGCCGGAAACACCTTCCGGCAGGGCGGGATTTGTTTGCGCGCTTACCGCGGCTACCTCTTGCCCTTGCCCCTGCCCTGTTCCAAGAGGGTTTTGCGCGTCCTTGCCGCCGGGTTTTTCGTCATTCATATCGGCCATGCTTCTCCCCCTGCCCTATTCATTCTGGGGAGGCTTGTTCTTTTTTTGCTGCTCTTGCTGCTGCACCATTTCGGGCGTCTTGTTCAGCTTGGTGGAGCTTGCCTCGATCAGTTCTTCGGAAATCTGCTCGATGACCTGCGACAGGGCGGCGGAGCGTATCTCGCCGCGTTCGGCCAGCATCATCACGCGGCGCTTGATCTCGCTGCGCGCCGAGCCGCCGGGGAAGTTGACGGCTAGCATTTGCCGCGCGCGGCTCGCGCCGAGCCGTTGATAGAGCCGGTTACGGATGGCGACGTCTTCCGCCGATGTCGAAAGCGCCCACAGCTCGATCGGCCCCAGCGTATTCAAAAGATGCTGTTCATACTTGCCTTCGACCGTTCCGAGGACGAGGAGCGCCGGCGCCCCGCCCGCCCGCGGGCCGGTCAGTTTATAGCGGATGATGTTGCGCGCCGTTTGCGACAGGCCGAACCGTTCGCGGATATTATCCACCGCCTGATCCGAAATGGCCGCGCCCAGAATCCACACGCCCGTCGCCAGATCCACCATGTCGTTGTCGAAGTCGTCGAGTAACTGTGACGACAGCGCAATCTGCACCCCGCGTTTACGCCCCTCGCGCACGTCGCGCACGACCTGCGCCCGTACGGAATTGGATTTCGACGTCCTGTGGAATTCGTCATAGCAAAGCCGCTTCGGCGTTTCGATGATGTTCTGGAGCCGCATCTCGTGATAGAGGCGGTATTTTTCCGGCATATGCTCGACCATCTCCAGCCCGACCCACCAGCTGCGCACCAACACGTGGCGGGCAAGCATATACATGATAGAGGTCTGGCGATCCGCCGTATCGTCCCCTTGCGGCGACACATCCATCAAGTCGAGCGAACAGACCCGCGCGTCCGACACGTCGAACCGCGTGACGCCGGAAAGGATCGGGAATTCGCGGATGGAAGACGTCACCATCCGCTCGAACGCGTTGATGACCGTTTCCGCCGTCATGCCGACGGAGGTTTCTTCCAGAAGCGCGCGGATTTGCGGACGGCGCGAGGCCGTGATCGCATCGGCCAGCGTCGGCACCGCATAGCGCTGCGCCAAAATGGCGATATGGTTTTCACCGAGATCGAACATCCGGTCGACGACGTCCCACCAATAGGGATCGGCGGGGAGGTGCAATTTATGTTTCGCGATCGCCTCGTCGATTTCCGGATCGAGGCGCGGCAGATAGGGGCGCGGCTCCGCGTTCGCCGCCATATCGTCCCGCCAGCGGAACATTTCATCGACGACAAGGCCCGCGAGCTGCTGGATGCCGTCATAGGGGCGTTCCTGCCCCGGCGGCGTGCAAAGAAGCGTCATCAGTTCGACAAGATAGCTGCGCTCGTCCAGCATCGGGTAGCGGCAGCCGAGCTGCGTATCAAACGGGTTCACCGCATATTGCTGCGTCATCTGCATGCGGTAGGACGCGGCCTGATGCTGCTTCGCTTCGGGGAGCGCTTCCTTGATAAGCGAGATCATCCCGGACGAAGACGGGCCGATATCGATGATGGCGACATAGGGCAATTCCGACAGGCCCGGCGTCAGGCAGCACGCCATGTTGGTCGAGTTCAGCAAAACCGATTTACCCGCGCCCGGCTGGGCGAAGATCAAATCGAACCATGTCGTCGTGACGTTGGTTCCCGTCTGGTACGGCCAGACCTTGCCGTCCGGCGTGCGGAACAGCATCGCGCCTTTTTCAAAGGGCGAGCTTGGCCGCTGCCACGGCATCAGCTTCATGACCTCGAACATCGGCGCGATGGCCGCGGGCGCGGTTCCGGCGCAATGGATGCCGAGCGCCGAAGACATGACGCAATCAAGCGGATCGCCGGAAAATTCCGACACCTGGCAATAGCCCCATGATTCAACCGACTGGGTAAGGTTCGCGAGCCTGTCCTGCAACAGCCTTAGATTGTCCCGCGGCGCCCATGTCGCGAGCGAAATGCGCATGCGGACGACAGGCTCCTTGCGCGCCATGCGCTCAAGCCCTTCGAGCGAGAATTTTATCTGTTTGTTGACGGCGTTCGTCACGCCGAGAATGGTCGCGGCAAAGGCGCGGAACTGCGTCGCGTAAACGCCGCCGCCTTCGAGAAGGAAGGAAATCCTGTACGGAACTTTCGCCTCGAACAAACGGTTGAGCAGCATCGGGAAGGGCGAAGGATCCATCGGCGCAAGCGTCATATCGACGCCCGCCCAGATAAGATCGCCGATCCGCACGATCGATTCATTCAAGATGTAACAATCGGCGAGCGCCAATTGCTGACTCAGCGTCGGCCAGACGATATCGGACAGATCGCCGCGCGACGCGGGCGCGCGGGGCGGGATGGGATCGCCCGGCAGGCAGGGTTTCCAGTCCTCATGCGCCTTGGTCGGATAAAGGTTGTTTTTGATCGTCCGCAGCGCGTCATGCACCTTCATGGTTTCGGCGCGGATACCAAGCTCGTCAAGGGAAGATACGACCGATGCGATATAACTCCTGTGGCGGGTGCGGAGCGCGTCGAGCGCGGCCAGCGGGTTTTGCGCATAACCGGCCTTGACCCATTTCTTTTCCCGCGCGTCGGCGCTCGCCCTCTTCAACTCGTTCTTCGTCAGGACGGACGGGCGCGTCCACAGGACGTAATAGCATTCTTCATAGGACAAATAGCGCGAGAGGTGGCGCACACGTTCGTCGAAAACATCCTGCACCTCAAGCCCGATCGATTCCGCCGTCATGCGCGACGGGCGCAAAACGTCTTCCAGATGCCGTTCGATCCGGTGCGGATCGCGCACGAAATAAACCTGGAGCGCGTGGCCCTGCCGGTCGAAGCGCGAGCCGATTTTGATGGTCGCGCCCTCGACCAGGAATTGATATTCCTCTTCCCCGATAATCTGGCGCGACCCGTCAACGCGGACATAAGTCACCAGCGAGCCGTCGGCAGCCGCCAGCGTGACTTCATCGTCCGCTGTTTCGAGGCGCACATAGCTTTCCAGCGAATATTTCATCGACTTCTGGAAAGGGGCCATTATTTTATACAAAAAACGCATGGGCAGGCTTTACAGGCTCTTCATCAATCTTGCGCCTTAAAGGTATTATACTATGCTTCAGGAATATAGAGGAATCTTGGTTCGCGCGGGTTCACGCGGGATAAAAGCCGCACCGTAAAGGACGCAAATCAAAAGGGCCGGATGCGAACGCCGTTCAGGCGGCCTCTTTTACTTTTGCATAAAGAGTTTTCCAGTTGCTTGGAAGAATCCCTGCGAACGGCCCGTCTTTCGAGCGCCAATAGGCCAGGATTTGCGGGAACTGGTTGAATTTCAATTCGCCCTCGCTGACATTGCGGCGATCGAGCGGGAAGAGCCGCACCCCGTCCAGTTTTTCGGCGCGCATCGCGTAATGTTTCGGCCCCAGAAAGTCGCGGAACACCATGGCGAGGAAGAACGGGTCGTCGGTGGAAAGCCGCGTTTTGGCGTCTTCGCGGCGCGCCATAATGGCTTCGAGCGCGGCGCGGGCGGCGTCCGCCATCGTGCCTTGCGAAATACGGGCGACATAGATCGCGCGGGCGATATGGTTCAATTCCGCCTGTTCGATTTCGGGAAGCCAGACAAGCACGCCGGAATTCATCTGGCTCGCTTTTTCCAAATCGAAACATTGCTGGCAATAGATGCAAGAGGTCACAAGATTTTCCGCGCGCAGGTCGGCGGGATTGCCGTTCAGCGCGTGGACGTCCTGATATTTCATGGAATGAAAGCCGCAAAAGCGGCAGGTATTATTGTCCCGCTCCAAGATCTTCGGCTTAATCTCGGCAAGTTGCTGGGCTGTCTGCTCTGCGCGTTGGGCATTGCCCGCGCTGCGGACAATGCCCAAGGTAATCGGGAGAAGTTTCATTACCCTGTCCGTTACTGGACGTCGAGTTTAAGCGCTTTAACTTTCGGCGCCTCGACCAGCGTTCCGTCCTGGCCGATCGTATTACGCATCGCCTCATAAACGATCGGAAGCGCGAAAAGTCCGCCGCCTGCCGCAAGACGCACCGCGCCTTCCTGCAATTTCGCAGAACCCGGATTTTCAACGTGATCCTTGATCTTCAGGATACCGAGAACGCCCAGCAAAATCCCCATCATATAGGACACGCCGGAAATAAGACCCGGAATGCCCGAAATAGAGCTTTCCATGTTATCGACGATCTTGTTGAAGTTGTTGCCGGCGAACGCGCTTTCAACACCCGATACAAGACCGATAAACATGGCGGCGCTCCCCGCCATCATTTTTGTTTTTATTGTTGCCTTCATTGCTGCTCTCCTCTAACGCAAATAAAGCTTACTGGACGTCGAGTTTAAGCGCTTTAACCTTCGGCGCCTCGACCAGCGTTCCGTCCTGACCGATCGTGTTGCGCATCGCTTCATAAACGATCGGAAGCGCGAAAAGTCCGCCGCCTGCCGCAAGACGCACCGCGCCTTCCTGCAATTTCGCAGAACCCGGATTTTCAACGTGATCCTTGATCTTCAGGATACCGAGAACACCCAGCAAAATCCCCATCATATAGGATACGCCGGAAATAAGACCCGGAATGCCCGAAATAGAGCTTTCCATGTTATCGACGATCTTGTTGAAGTTGTTGCCTGCGAACGCACTTTCAACACCCGATACAAGACCGATAAACATGGCGGCGCTCCCCGCCATCATTTTTGCTTTCATTGTTGCCTTCATTTTAAACTTCTCCTCGTTCAATTTGCCTCATCTGTTTTCCAAAGGCCGGAAGAACCGTTCCGGCGCCGGAAGAAAGAATTCCGATCCGCATTGTGCCATCTGTTGACCATTATACAAAATCAAAATTCTTTTTGCGAATTTGAAAAAGACAGAATTTTCAACGTCTTTGCCCCTTATAAACCGGAGCCTGTCACTTTTTCAAAACCCGATAATTCCATTAGAACATATTTTGGACAAATAAGGCAACTTTATGTTCGCTATTATTGAAAATAATTGCTAGCCACTTGTTTTAATTACATATAAATTTAAGCAGGCACGGCCTAATTGTGACAAACATAACTGAAATATGGCAAAAATGTGTCAAATAGCCCAGTTCAAGGGATAAAAGCCGGCGCAAAAGATCCCGCGGCCACTCTAACCGGAAAAGCCGCCATTCTTACAGATAAAAGCAGGATTATTGCTCGATACGGCCCTGTGCGCCAACCACCGTCCAACGGCCATTCTGATAGGTAATGGCCGTAATCCGCCCGATGCCCGGAAGGGTCTGGCCGACCTCGACTCCTTGCATATCGCGTGATCCGGCGCGCGATACCCATGCGCGGCCCGGCTGGGCGGCGCGCAATTCCCAGCGCCCGGGCGCGGCGGAAGCGGCTGTTGTTTGGCGGCGCGGCTGCGATGATGCCGCCGCACCGGATGCGCCGGAAGATTTTGCCGAAGAGGCGCTTTGCGAAGAGGCGGCGGGCTTATCCGCCCCCGAAGAAGCGTTTTCAGGCGCGCGCGATGGCTGTTTCTTTGCGGCGGGCGGCGCGCTGGGCTGGGTTTTTGGCGGCGGGGCTTCCGCCCGGGTCTGTTGCCGCGGCGCGGGGGCTGTTGCCGCGGCGGCTACGGGCCGTTTTTTCAAATCACCGACATCTTTTTGAAGCGCCGTAATGGTTTTTTCCATACGCTCCATAGTATGGGTGCGCGCATCGCGCTCCGCGCCCAGTTCCTTTTCAAAACTTTCCATGCGGCCCGTTATCCGCTCCATCTGGGTGGAAAGCGTTTCAAGCGCCTTTGTATTGGCCTTCAAGGCTTCTTCAGAGATAGAAGGTGCGGCGGATGGCGCGGGCTGGATATTTTGCGCGATCTGCGACGGCGCGGCAGGGGCAGGGGCAGGAATGGATGGGGCCGCCTCCCCTTGCGCTTGCGGCGGCACATGCGGCGGCGCTTGCATTTCGGGCGCGGCTTTTTCCGGCAAAGGGATTTGCCCGGCGGCGATATCCGTTTCCGGCATATCCGCTACAGGGGTTACATCCGGCACGGCGGCGTCCGGCGCTTCTTCCACTTTTTTCTTCTGCTCGCGGTTGGCGATGGCTTGCTGGAGGATATCATGGGCGCTGACCGGCGGCGCGGCTTCCGTGCCGGCGATATCTATATCTTCCGTCTGCGGTACGCCCTCTTCGGGGCCGCGCGGCAGGCCCGCATACATATCGTCCGGCAAGGGCAGCAAAGGCTCGTCCAGCGCGCCGACTTCGGTATCGTCATGGGAAAGCGGCACAGGCTGCGGCGGCGTTCCATCGCCAAGACCGTCACCAAGTAAAGAAGGATTCGTTAAAAACCCGTCCTGTCCGGATTGTGTTTGCGCCGTCTGTTCGCCGGAATCCTCTTCGGTCTTTTCACCGAAAAGCGTACGATCCATGACGCCTGTGATATTGAGCATGGACTGAAAGAAATTCCCGCCGCCCGCGCGCATCTCGGCTGATTTATTCATCACCGTCATGGCCATCACGCCGCCGCCGACGACGACAGCGCCGATAATCACGATCGTGTTAAAGCTGAGGCCCTTTTTCTTGCCGGCCGTATAAAGACTGGGATCGGCGCCGTCCCCATAGGACTCGTCCCATTCCTCATCTTCGCCATATTCCTCGTCGCCAAATTCTTCATCCTCGGCGAAATCGTCCATATAGGCGCTTTCGTCGAAGGCTTCATTGTCGAAATCTTCGTCGCCGAGCGTGTTTTCATCAAACACCTCGTCTTCAAATTCGCCGTCATGATCGTCGGAATGGTTGCTGGCCATTTGCTCTTAATCGCTTCTATCTAACGCGTTTATCCATCAACGCCCTGCAATACATAGGTAATTTATTAGCGATATGCAAGGCTGGTATCCGTTACAGGCGCTACAAAGAGGATGCCGAGAGGCGTTCCGGCGGCCACCCTGAACATCGGGCGGGTGCGCGAAGCCTCCTCGTTCAAGATATTGCCCAAAGCCTGTCCCGCCGCGCCTATTCCGCTCGCGACTTCTTGCCGGCTGTTCTTGTCGGATGTCGATTCAGACACGGTATCGCCGCCGATGATAATCGTCGTCGTGCCGGATTCCGACACTGCATCGGCAAAACCCGTCACGAATTCCGCCGCCATGGGAAGGATAATGCGCTTGAGGTAACGGCGGTCGATCTCCGTAATCACGCCCGGAAGCGTGGTTTGCGGATCGATGGCAACCGCTTGAATCGGATAGTTAATTCCGTCAATCACCACCATTGTAAAGTTCAGGACGAGATATTCGTCCGTCGCCTGGAACGCGCCGAGCGCCCTTGCGCCGCGCAGCGGGCCGGAGACGATCTGCGCCATGACGGGGCCGGGCGCATCCGTGTTTGCCTCGATCAAAAGCTGCGCATATTCAATCGTACCCGCGGGCAGGACGATATTTTCCACCTGATCGTCCAGCGCCTGACGGGCGTTATAGGCCAGCGCTTCCTGCTGCTGGAGCCGCTCGGCACGCTTGCGCTCGCTTTCCTCAAGGAAGCTGGTGCTGGTAATGCGCTTATGCTGCGTCGCCGGAATCGGCTGGGTCTGCAAAACGGCCTGAAGCTGGGAAACCATTGATTGCGACAAGGCATTGATGGCGGGCGTGCGCGTATCCACCGGCGGCGGGGCGGTTGCCGGATCGGGCTGGGCCTGCTGGATCAATTGCTGCTGGCGCACGCGCTCTTCCTGCATCCGCCGCCAACGCTCAAGCGGGTCTTCACCGCTTTCCTCCTCAATCGGCAAGGGCAGCGCGCCTTTGGGGCTTTCAACCGGCAAGGGCAGGGCAGAGCCGCCCGTCCGCGTCGCCTGTTCAACGGTTTCGATATTGCGATCCTCGATAGCCTGGCGCATGGTTTCGGAAATCTCGCTGCTGCCGGGGGCCTCGTTCACGTCGCGCGGGCCGGAAAGCTGGGAAACGGGCAGCCTGTCCTTGCTGCCGCCGAACAGGATGATCCCGCCGACGATGATGGCAAAACCGGCAAGGATGACGCCGATCTTGACCATCGGGTTGTTGCGCCACAGATCGCCCAGCGTGCCTTTTTTGTTAAAATCGTCAAAGCCGCCATCGTCGTCAAACGTATCGACGTCGAGATCGTCATCCAGATCGATATCGTCATTATCACTCATCGAGCAAATCCTCTTTTTCCTTCAGAACGGCGCGCATGAATTCACCGCCGTCGGAGAGCAGCAAGACAGGCGCGTTGGAGAGCGCATAGACATTCATCCCGTCCGCCGATGAAACCGAACTCTGCCACGCGGGGGACAATAACGTAAGGGGCGTGCGCACATAGGTGGTGCCGCCCATGCTATAGGCCGTCGTCCGCCCGTCAACGCCGACGACCGTCAGCCGCGCCGCGCCGGACGGTGCGACCCCGTCGAGGATGGAGGTCAGCTCCGAGCTTCCCGCAACCATGGATTTCCCGCCCTGCATCAATGGCGCGTTGGCGAAGGGGCCGTATTCGGGGATGCGCGCATCGACGCGGTACTGGACGACGTCGCGGCCCGTTTCAAGCGTCATCGTCAAAGGTGTTTTCAACGTCAAAAGGCGGATCACGATATTCCCGCGCGCAAAATGGCTCATCGGCGTGATGCGGATGATATGGCCGCCCTCTTCCGGCTCGACGACCTCGTAATCGCCGGCCCATGTCACATCCTGCACCGGCCACGGCGCGCCCGTCGCGTCGAGGATGTTCAGCGTCGTCACATTGCCGACCGCCGTTTTGATGGAAGGGGGCATCGTCCCCGGATCGAGCGATACGTTCTGGACGCTGACTTCCGGCGTCGGCAATTTATAAGGCGGGTTGGTTGCGGCGGCCTGCGTTTCGTCATAGCGGCGGATGGCGCGCTGGATTTGCTCCGGTGAAAGCGGGAACATGCCGGTGATGGCGGCGTCAAAGGCTTCGGTGCGGATCTGCTCCTGAAGCTCTTCATTGCTCAATGTCATCAGATCCCCGTCAATGGGCATCACGGTATTGTCGGTTCCAAGGCCGAAATCGCCTTCCAGCCGCACTTGCGTCTGGCGCTGAACCTGCGGGAGCGCGTCGCCGCCCGCGCCCTGATTTTGCGCGGACATGGCGTTGGAGCGCTGGGTATATTGCTCAAGGATATCCGGCATGGCGGGCGCACTGGCCGCATCCCGTTCCGCCGCCGCCGCGGCCGCATCCTCGACGGGGTTCGGAACGCCGCCCCGCGCATCCGTCCCCATCGCCGTCGCAGGGACAAGGCGGCGCTCTTCCGGCGGGGCCGGGGCGTCGGCGGCTTCTTGCTGCTGGACGGCTTGCGCGGCCTGTGCATTTTCGGACGGGGTGTTGATGATCTGGCCGGAGCCGCCCATAATATCCTGCGGCTGCCCGTTATCGTCCGGAAAGGCGGACGGAACCTGTTCTTCGGCATAAGCCTGCGGCAATTGCTGGCCGCCATCCTGCGCCGCGGCGGGCAAAGGCAAAAACGCCGCGCCCAAAAGCAAGGAAGCGGCACAGCCGGTTTCAAGCAACCGGCCACGGGAGATGGACAATGATGGTTTAAGCGTCATAAGCGTGTTGCCAACCTTAAGAAATTACCGAATCCGCGTCACAGAATAGCGGGTAGAAAATAAAATGTCATCTTTGGGCCTGCCCCCTTAACCCGGCACCGCGATCCATTGGGCGATCCCGACCCCGTTCGGGCTTTCAAGCCGCGGAACCCGGACGATCACAAGCGTGATAATCCAGTTGTCGGAACGGCTGCGGGAGCCGGATACATAGGTAAGGAGCAAGGGGATCTGGACGACCCATTGATATTGCGAACCGGCGACGCCTTCGGATTTCAAGATCGGCGCGCCGCGCGGGACGGCGGTCACTTCCTGCGTGTTGGCCTCGACGGATTCGATAATGCGGGCCTGCTGGAGCGCCGTAGAAAAGCTTTCCCACCCCGCCCGCGTGAAGTGGCGGGAGGATTCCTGCAAATTCCGGCGGTAATTGCTAAAGGAGAAAGACATGGTTTCGGACGTCGCCTGCGCCACCCATGAAAGCAGGGCGGGCGTCGAAAGGTTCGGCTGGGTCAGCGGCACCATCGGGATCAGGCGGCCATCCTCGGTCGTCGCGAAATAGCGGTTTTCCGGCTGGTGGACATGGATAATAAAGAACATCGCGCCGATAAGGCCGAAGATGATGAAACACTGGATCACCGCCACGCGCAGGGCGAGCCTGTAGCCGTCGCGGTAAAATTCGTTGCGCACGACCACGCGGCCAAGGCCGGACGTGTCCATGGCTTCGGGCTTCGTCGCCGCCAGTTTCGGCGGGCGGCCGGACGCCGCCGCCCGTCCGCCGGGGCGGGCATTGCGCGGATTTGCGGGTTTTTCTAACGGTGCGTCGGCCATGTTTTTCTAATCGGGTGAATATGCGCGGTAAGTTTCGATAATATAATTCCAACGGATCCGTTTCTCATTAAAAAAACGGATCGCCTACTATTGGAACATATTCAAGGACAAAGAACAATTTCCCTCTTTGCATTTGTCCCCCCTGTAATTCAAAATCGATCCGGAATCCTCACCTTCGGGGGCGACAAATGTGCGTTTTGGTTTTAAACTATGATAGAATTTTGATAGCGTTGGAAAAATAACGGTTTTCCAGTGCCTTATATTTAGGCCGTTTCGCGGCGCTATCTTGAATAAACGGCAGGGGCAGAGCCATTCCGGGGGAAAAGGGACGAGTATCACGGTGAGAATATCCTGGGTCAGACATAAAACGACCACGCTGGGCCTGATACTGGCTGTGCTGGCAGGGGCGGGCTTTTCCATTACGGCCCCCGCCGCCGCCCAGCAGCAGCCCTCCCTGCCCACTTCGCTGCCAACATCCCTTCCCACATCCCTGCCGACAGGCGGAACGCAGGCCCTTCCGATCCCCGCCGATGTTTCAAGCGCGATAAATCAGGGGCTTTCCGTCCTCCCCGCCCTCAATTCGCTGACCAATGCGGGCGACGTCGCGGGCCTGCTGAACAATCCGGCCGTCAAGAATATCCTGAACGGTTTCGGCGATCTGGGAAAACAGGCGCAGGTTCTGGATGGAATCCTGAAAGGTGCGCTTGACCCCAGCAAGGCGCTCCAGATCGCGGCGGGCGGCGGGGCGGCAATGATCGCCAACGCCATTCAGGGCGCGGCGCCGGAACTTGCCTCCGTCCTGCAAAGCGGCATTCAGGGCGGCGTGCAGGGCCTCGTGCAAAGCGCGGCAAGCCAGATAGCAAACGGCCTCGGCGGCGCGGCGGGCGGGGCTTTGGGCGCCGCCATGAACTCACTGACCGGCGGGACGGGTGGCGGTGGAAGCGGCGGCGAAGAGGCCGGAACCGGTGTGAACACTCAGCCCCCGAATATTGGGAGCTGTGCGGCCCAATGCGGAAAAGAATGCGAAAGATGCCGCATCGACATCCCCAACCATTACGGCGAGGTGCGGGCCGCGATTTCCAGCGAGTTCAAGCAGCACCGCTCATGGTTCGTCAATACTTTCTGGCTGGAAAACATCCTGCCCGCCCTGATGCTGATGGCCGATCAACTGACCGCCGCCGGAATCCACCAGATTTCCATGATCGGCGCGATGTTCGACGCCAAGCACCAGCTTGAAACGCAGCGCCTCTTTCAGGAAATGACCGCACAGGCCCATAAGGATTACCATCCAAGCGAAGGCATGTGTACGTTCGGTACGACCGTACGCTCTCTGGCCGCATCCGAGCGCAAGGCCGATCTCACCCAGACCGCTTTTGCCGCAAGGATGATGCAGCGCCAGACATTGTCCGGCGATTCTATCGGCGTTGACGCCCGTTCGTCGGATCTGTCGTCGCGGCTCCGTTTTTTCAGGGAAGTTTATTGCGAAAAAACAGACAATGCCAACGGACTGAAAGATCTCTGCACCGGATCGGGCGATGCGGAAAGACGCAATATAGATGTCGATTACACGCGTAACATCGAATCCCGCCTGACGCTCGATATCGACTTTTTAGAATCCGGGGAGGCAAAACCCGATCAGGTCGATGTCTTTTCCCTGTCCGCCAATCTGTTCGCGCATAATCTGGTGACAAGACGGCTCGCCCCCGAAGATTTCGCGACGTCGGACGGAAAGATCTTCCTTGATGTTGCGACGAAATATATGGATCTGCGCTCCGTCTTCGCAAAACGCTCGGTCGCCCAGAACTCCTTTGCCGCGATTACGGCGGAACGCGCCGCGGGCACTCCCGAATCCGCGCCTTACGTCAAGGCCCTGATGAAGGAGCTTGGCGTTTCCGACGAAGAGGAAATCAACAAGCTGCTCGGTGAAAAGCCGAGCTATTTCGCGCAGATGGAAGTGCTGACGAAAAAACTCTATCAAAGCCCGCTCTTTTATACGGAGCTTTACGACAAGCCCGTCAATATCGAAAGGAAGGGCGCCGCGCTTCAGGCCATCGCCCTGATGCAGGATCGCGACCTGTTCGACAGTTTGCTCCGCAGCGAGGTCGTCCTGTCCGTCTTGCTTGAAACCATGCTGCAAAAAGAACAGGCGAAGGTTTCATCCGCGCTCCCCACCCCGTCATCGTCAGGAGCTTCGCAATGATAAGAGTCTTTATTTTGCGCTTGATGATTATCCTGCTCGCCGGCAGCTTCAGCCTCGGCGGCGCGGCGCTTGTAGCGGTGCCGCCCGCCTATGCTTGCGATTGCAAACTATGTGCGGGATGGGTCATGGACTGCTCCGCCTCCTGCTCCTGCATCTCCGAAAAGGAAAAGACGACGACCATCAAACATCTTGAGGACGAATTTGTTTCGCACCGCGAATGGATGGTCAAAATCTTCTTCCAGAACCATATCCTGCCCGCCCTGATGCTGTTTGCCGAACAAATGACGGCGATGGCGATGCATCAGGTCGCCGCCATCGGCATGATGCTCGACGCCAAGCACCAGCTTGAAACGCAGCGCCTCTTCCAGGAAATGACCGCACAGGCCCATAAGGACTATCAGCCGAGCGAGGGCATGTGTACGTTCGGAACCAATGTCCGCTCCCTTGCCGCCTCCGACCGCAATATGGATTTGAGCGCAACGGCCATCGCCAACCGCGGGCTTCAGCGCGAGCTTCTGTCCGGCTCCACCATGGGGGGCGCGGGGACGGGCGCGGATTCCCTGTCGCGGATCAGCCAGTTCCGCAGCGTTTATTGCAGCAAGAAAGACAATGGCAACGGGCTTGCGCTTCTTTGTCCCGACGCCGACAAATATCCGGGGCGGCAGAACAAGGACATCAACTTCACGCAAACATTCGATTCGCCCCTGACGCTGAAGCTCGACTTTACGAACGAAGGCGATCCCGACCACCAGAAAGACAAGGGCAAGCAGGTTTCACCGGACGAGGAGGATCTCTTCGCCCTGTCTGCCAATCTTTACGCGCATAATCTTCCGGCGCCGATTCCGGCGACGCAGATCATGGATAACGGCGCCGTACAGGATGCGGGCGCGCTGCATTACATGAATATCCGCGCGGTTGCCGCCAAGCGTTCCGTCGCGCGGAACTCTTTCGCCTCTATCGCCGCCATGAAATCGCAAGGTGAAAAAGAAGTGCAGCCCTATCTCTATGCACTGGTCAAGGAGATGGGGATTACGGACGAGGAAGAGATCAAAAAATATCTGGGAGAGCGGCCCAGCTATTACGCGCAGATGGAAATATTGACGAAGAAACTTTATCAAAATCCCATGTTCTATACGGATCTCTATGACAAGCCCGCCAACGTCGCGCGGAAAAACGTTTCGATGCAAGCCATCGAATTGATGCAGCGGCGCGATATGTACCGAAGCTCCTTGCGGGCGGAAGCCATTCTTGCCGTCATGCTTGAAACCGCCCTGCTTGAACAGGAAGACACGATCTTCCGCGATATCGACAGCCTCACGGCCTCGGGGCAGGCCATTACCCTGCCGTCGCAATAAAGCGGGGGCGGCGCATGGCGGGGAAAAAATACATAGGCATCGCGGGGATTATAACAGGGCTGGTTTTAATCGGCGCTTACTTCGCCTATATCAAATACGATCACGACATGGCCGTCTTTACCCGCGAGGCGCCGGACATCCTCGTCACCTATGAAGGCATCGCGCCCGATCAATCCTTTACCGTTCGGCTCGGCTCGTCCCGCTTTTCCGTGGAGGGGCGGAACGGCGAACTCCGTTTAAGCGACGAACAAAAAGCCGTCTATAAACTTCCCGTCACCATCGAAGCCGCAATCACGGGGGCAAATGACCGCTTCCATGATTTCGCATGGAAAATCGACCGGCAGGGCGTGGATTACGCCATCACCGCCAGCGGCTTTTCGCCCGACGACCGGATCAGCCTCATCATGGACGGCCAGCGCGTCTATACAATCCCCTTTGACTGGAGCGGGCGGATTGAATTGCCGATCATCCTTATTCTCGACAAAGACACGAAAGCCTGCATCGAAATAAAACAGGCCGCCGCAAACGATACGGACTCCCCCATCGGCTTTTGCCACTTTATCACGGGGAGAAAAGCGGCATGAGGCATATTTGGGTGATAGCGGTTCTTTTTGCCCTCGCGTTCGGTGCCGGGGCGATGCTGCCGTCCGCATCCCGTGCCGATGCGGGCTTCAACGACCCGCCGCTTGAAGCCGGCGGGGGCGGCGAAGGCGAAAGCGGCGGCACCTGTGATTTCCAACAACTCAAAGACTCCCTTATCCAGACAGAATCATCCGGCGGCGATTGCACTTATAAAGGAACAGGGATGAGCCAATACGGAGCCGCCCGCGGTAAATACCAATTTATCGAGGGCACATGGAACCGCATGGCCAAGGGCTGCCCCAACGCCAGCCAATGCCCCCACGCGCAAATCGCCTACAACACCGCCTGCTGCGTTACGCAGGAATGCGCCATGGACAATTTATTGCTGGCCAATAAACCTGCCATTGAAAAAACGGCGACCTGTCAGAAGATTCTCGGTACAACCATCAGCAGCCCCAAAAACGGCTCCTGCACCGTTACCATGTCCGGCCTTCTCGCCGCATGGCACCTCGGCGGAAACGACGCCTGTGACGGCCCTGCAAACGGAACCTATGGCGACTGTGATGGCAAGGTCGTCAACGGCGTTTGTTCCGCGACGACGGAAGCGGACTATATTTGCCGCCATGGCGGGCTTCCCGTCCCTGACGATTGCCAGCCCAAATTCGAATCCGATCCGTCGCAAATGCCGCCGATCGGCACGCTCCAGCAGATTAGGGTGCGCGAGGGGCAAAACCAGCCGATCATTATCGGCTCCGCGGGGGGCCTGAAGGAAAACTGGGTTGCGGGGCTGATGCTGATGGCCGAGCAATTTACAACCAGCATGATTTCGCAGATACAGGCGATCGGCAAAATCCTCGATGCCAAGCATCAGCTTGAAACGCAGCGGCTCTTTCAGGAAAAGGTGGCGCAGGCGCATAAGGACTATCACCCCAGCGAGCAAATGTGCACCTTCGGGACGTTCGCGCGCGACCTTCTGGCGACAAGCACCTCCGCGGATTTGAGCAAGGCTTCAATCGCCCAGCAAATCCTCCAGCGCGAACTTGGCGCGGGCGACAGCATGGGCACCGTCCTCACCTCCGACAACCTGACCCGCATTTCGCGCTTCAGGAAACATTTCTGCAATCCGAAAGACAACGGCAACGGGCTTGCCCTGATGTGCCCCGAAGCGCCGCCCGCGGATATGATGAACCGCGACATTAATTATACGGATACGATCGATCTGCCCCTCTCGCTCGAAATCAACCTGACCGACGGCAAAACCACGGATGACGAGATCGCCGTTTTCGCGCTTGTCGATAATCTCTTCGCCCATACGCCGCTGCCGCGCCTTCCGGCGGACGAGCGCGAACTGCGCCGCCACCAGCACCATTATATGAATTTGCGCTCGATCACCGCCCTGCGCGGCATCGCCCGCAACAGCATTTCCAACATCCTCGCCATGAAAACCGCGACGCCGAACGAAGCCGCGGAGGGCGCCAGCGCCGCGCCTTACATGCGCTCCCTCTTCCGCGATTTCGGCTTGCAGGATGACGAGATCCGCGAATTGCTCGGCGACCATCCAAGCTATTACGCGCAGATGGAACTCCTGGCCAAGAAAATTTACCAAAGCCCGGCTTTCTATACGAACCTCTATGACAAGCCCGCCAATGTCGCGCGCGTCCGCGCCGCCATGCAGGCCATCAAGCTGATGCAGGAACGTGACATCCAGCAGGCGCTCCAGCGCCGCGAAATGCTGCTTTCCGTCATGCTTGAACTGCGCCTGCGCGAACAGGCCGAAGGGGTCTATTCCGCCGCCATCAGGGGCGCTTCCTCTGGAAATTAAGGCGGGCCGGACGGGGCGCGCGGCTTTTATCCCCCCGCTTCTTAGCCGCTTGCACGCCGTTTCCCCTTAACCCTGCCCGACTCTCCCCGGCCCTTATCCAGGCCGCGGCGGCGGCACTGTCCGGGCAATCGGCGCCGCCGCAATCTGGCATTGCCCTTGCAAGTATCCTTCCCGTGAAAGGGCCGCAAAGAGCCTTTGAACGTGTTTAGGAGGATAAATATATGTCATTTCAGGCACTGAGCTCCGCTCTCTCCGGCCTGCGAGTCGCCCAGCAGCAGCTGAACACGATCTCCAGCAACGTGTCCAACGCGACGACGGCGGGCTATAGCCGGAAAATCCTCCCCCAAAGCACACAAGTCATTGCTTCCACAGGGGAAATTATCGGCGTCCGCGCCGATACCCTCATCCGCAAGGTCGATTTGAACCTTGAGCGGCAGCTCTGGACGCAGGTCAGCGCCGTGTCCGAACTGGACGTCAAGGCCGCCTATCTCGACCAGATTGAAAAATTCCACGGGGCGACCCACGACCAGCGCTCCATCGCGGCAGGAATTGCCGACCTCAAGGATAAATTCGCCGCCCTGTCCGATTCCCCCGCGGACGGGTTCCTCCTGCAATCGGTTCTTTCAACCGCCCAGACGCTGGCGCTTAAATTCAACGATTTCGGCCAGCTTCTTACCCAGCTCCGCATCGACGCGCAGGACGAGATGGCTGAAACCGTGAACCGCACCAACACGCTTTTGAAAAAAGTGGCGGATATCAATGCGCAGATCAAGAGCGTGTCCGCAACGGGCCGTACGACCGCCTCCCTCGAAGATCAGCGCGACATCGCGGTCAACGAGCTTGCCGGATTGATGAACATCACCTTCTTCACGCGCGGCGACGGGGTTATGGTGATCCAGACATCGAACGGGTATCAGCTCGCCGACGAGCGTGCGGAACAGCTTCACTTCAAGCCCAGCCCGCTCGGCGTAAACACCTTCTATCCGGACAGCGCGGCGGGGATTTTCGTCGGCGGCGACCCTGAAAAAGTGCCGACGGCGTGGGATATCGCCCCGACCAATGTCGGCGGAACGCTCGGCGGCCTTATCGACCTGCGCGATAACACGCTGGTGCAATATCAGGCACAGCTTGACGAACTGGCGCACAAGCTCGCGCTGCGGATGGACGCACAAGGCTTGCGGCTTTTCACGGATTCAACGGGGGCTATCCCATCGGACGCGCCGCCGGATCCGTCCACGACCCCGCCGACACCCGTCGCCTATGTCGGTTTCGCCTCCATCATCCGCGTCAACGAAGCGGTCATCAACGATATCTCCCTTATCCAGCAAGGGACATACACATCCGACCGCGCCATCCCGACGGCGTCCAACGAGGTCATCCGCCGCGTCATCCAGTTCGGTTTCGGCGACATCCAGTATCAGGAAATTGCCGGCACGATCAATCTCGACGCGCCGCCCGGTACGGATCTGCAAAGCTGGCTCGGCCTTCCCTCCCGCAACAATGTCGTCGGCGGGATCAATCTTTCCAATTTTTCAGAGCTTGATAGCGGCACGCCGGGCGCGCTGGATCTTTACGGCGCGCTGGAACAATTCTTCCCCGACTGGCCGAACAACGCCCAGTTCAACATTACATTCTCGGAGCCGCGCCTTGGGGCGGGCCCCGCCACCATCAATATCGATCTCGGCGCTATCGCCGCCGATCCTGCCTATGCGATCGGCGGCCCCGGCATTAATAACGCGCTTGATCAACTGATTGCCGCCATCAATGACGGCATAACCGCCGCCGGCCTGCCGCCCGAACTCGCAACGACGGCAACGCGCAACGCGAACGGGCAGCTTGTTTTAAAATCGCAGGCGACCGTCGAATTTTCCGCCAACGGCTTTACCGATGCGATGGGAACAGAGGCTTTCGGCGCTATCGGATTCCGTGAAGGCGTCTATGTGACCGAAGATCCTTATTTCGACATACAGGTCGGCAACAACGATCCCGTCCGCATTACGATTGAGCCGGGGGATACGATAACCGAGCTTGTCGCCAAGCTTGAATATAACCCCGCGACAGGCTCCGGCGTGCCGGGATTGTTCGTTGATTTCGACACGGCCACAGGCCATCTCCATTTAAGACCCGGCATCGACGACAGCCATGGCGGCCCGCAATATGGCGGCGATATCCGCATCGTTTCCGGCCCCGGCACGACGAGCGCCGCGCTCAACCCCGCCCTTGCGGTTCTGCCTTCGGGCGTCAGCGTCGCCTCCGCCCTGTTTGGCCGCTATACGGTGAACGGGACGACGGTCACCGAAACATCGCCGGTGACGAACGTGTCCTACCGTTCGGAAACGGTTGCAGGCTCCGGCATTTACGTCCCCTTCCGGCAGGATGCGCTGGGCGCCAGCGGCTCCACATCGACAAGGATCCTGACGGGAGAATCGCTCCTTGATTTTTCGCAAAAAATGGTCAATGCGCACGCACAGGACATTATCGCGGTGAACGCGCAAAAAAGCGACGAAGACACGATGCGGATGGTTTTACAAGAACGCTTCCTGAATGAAACAGGCGTGAATATCGACGAAGAGCTTTCAATGCTGATCGTCGTCCAGACGGCCTATTCGGCGGCGGCGCGGGCGGTATCGGCGGCGGATTCCATGTTTCAGGAACTATTGAACGCCTTCCGCTAGGAAGCGGGATTTTAAGGGTATTTAAGGAGAGAACATCATGGCCAACATATCCACTCTGGGACAATATCTCGACCAGATTGCGCGCCTGAAAGGGCAGCAGCAAACGATGGGCGATCTGACCTTGCAGATTTCATCGGGGCGCAAGACGCAAAAACTTTCCGGCCTCGGCAGCGATATCATGAAAACGCAGCGCGCGCGCGTCGGCGTCAATTCGCTCGACACCTATATAACGAACATCAAGAACGCCGAACGGCGCATCAAGCTCATGCAAACAGGCGTCGGCGAATTAAAGGCGCAGGCGGAAACCATTTCAAACGCGCTGACCATCAGCCTCGAACAGGGCGACTATCCCGATTTCGACGCCATGAAAGAACTGGCGGGGAATGTTTACGGCTTTATCCTGAACATCATGAACCAGGTTGACGGCGACCGCTATCTTTACGGCGGCGGCGACGTGTCGCAACAACCCATCACCGATACGGGGCTTTTCCAAAGCGCGCTCGGGCAATTCCTCCCCGATGAAAGCGATTTGACCAATCCCCCGATCATAGCCTCCGGCCTTATCGGCGATTGGGGCGACGGCACGATAACGACGGACGAATTTATCGCGGCCTATCGCGGCATTTCCGATACCGTCCTTGGCTATTCGGACGCCATCACATCGGGAACGGCGGGGAAAACCCATGTCCGCGTCAATGATCAGGTTGAATTCGACTATACGACCCTCGCCAATAACAGCGCCATGAAAGATATCGTCATCGCCCTTGGCGTGTTGCAGCAATTGCCGCCCGTTGAATATGCGCCGGGCGCCTTGAACGACCCCGCGGCGACGGCCTTGCCCGAAGACGTCGCCCCGTTCCCGCCAAAGGAAAAACAGGAAAACTTCTTCAAGGTTATCGGCGATTTGTCGGTCATGCTGAACAACGCCATCGACGATCTCGATAAAATCGGCTTCAAGCTTTCGCAAACCCACGGCCAGCTTTCCATCGTCAAGGAAGCGCACACGGCCCAGATCAACGCCTATAAGGACGTGATCGGCGATACTGAAACCATCGACATTACGGAAGCATCGGTCAAGATTACCCAGCTCCAGACCCAGATACAGGCGTCGTTCCAGGTTACGGCGATGCTCTCGCAACTGACGCTGGCAAATTACTTAAGATAATAATTGGCTGAACCGATGCCGGTGGAGCCGTCCATGATCATCATGGCCGTCACGCCTGCGCCAACGGTGACCGCACTGCGTCCGCACCGCACCGCGCCGCCGATAATCGTTCATGTCAAAATGCGGGGGGTTTTCTTGCCCGTCATCCGCCCCGTCATATAGCGGTTGGAAAGAGCGCAAGGCCGCGCATCAGGAATTCATGTTCCTGATACGCACCTCGTTGCCGCGTATATCGGCATAAAAACCCGTGCCGGAAAGCATGTCCTGCAACACTTCGTTCCACGGCTTTCCGCCCTCCCACGACACATTCGCGCCCAGATCGATATTTTGCGCGAAGCTGTAATTATACTCCGCCGGAACGATCTGGCGGAGCGCCAGCGCCAGCGGCAGGTCGCGGCCAAAGCCCACGGCTTCGGGATAGGATTGCATTTGCGCGGGCGCGGCGCGGACGGGCGCGGGTGAGGAAGAAGCGGTCTGTTGATGCGCGGCGGGCCGGCCTGAAGGCGCCCTTGCCGCTATTTGCGGGATGGACGGTTTGCGCGGCGGCGGCGCGATTGTCATTTCGACAATTTCCCCGTCCTGCGCGTCGTAAGACGCCGGATCAAAAGCCGCTGCTTCGGCGGCGGCTTGTTGCGCCCTTTCAAGGCCGGACATGCGCTTTCCCGGAACGGCGACGGGGCGGAGCTGGCCGTTCGCCTCCATCATGCCGCGCTCGATCTGCATATTCATTTCCGCATCCGCATGGGTCGTGGCCGCCGTGGAGGACTGGAGCGGATAAGGGTTAATGGTAAGGCCGCTTGCCGCCGGACGGGCCATGGCGGGCGCACCCTCACCAAGAATGGCGGCATCGAGAAAAGCGTCACCGTCAAAAGGTTGCACAGCTTGCGCGCGGACAGGGGCGGGACGCGGGCGCAGCGGCGCGGGATTGATCCTTAAAGGATCCTGCGCCGTGCTGACATTCCTGTTCAGGACGCGATCGGCGCGGCCGGAGGGCGGCGGGGCGAGCGGTTCGGCAATCACCGGCACGGTTGCAAGGGCGGGCATACGCCCCGCGGGCGGCTCCGGCGTGAGCAGGCCGTTCGGCGCGCTACCCCGAACCGGTGCGTAAGCGGATGGAGCGGACGCAGGCGCGGGCACGGGCGCGGGCGCGGGACGCTTCGCTGTTTCCGGCATGAATTCAAACCCTGCCACGGCAGGCGCCGCCCATAATAGTGCCCCGATACAGATAACGGCCCCGTATTTCATAAGGGTTCTTCCTTCCCGCCCGTGCGAATTTTGAATATGGAAGAAACGTAATGGATTGCGGCCCCTGTGACAAGCCCGCGCAGGGCGGAGCAGGGTAATGGAAGGCGCGGGGACAGTGGCGGGGGCGGGAGCGCAGCGCGGCGGGGGTGCGGCGGCGGGATACCCGGCCTAGCCGTAATCAACCATGCGTTTGCGGCGATAGGTAATCCAGCCGGGGCGTTTCTGGCCTAAAAACCAGCTGCGGAAAGACCGCAAGGCGGCGTCGAAAGACAGGCCGCGCCGCTCAAGAATGACGAAAATCGTCGTAAAAACAACGGTCAGGAAAATCGTCACGGGCCGGAAATAAAAGAGCGTCACGAAAAACGGCAGGGCCGCGCGGGCGTCGAGCGCGAAAAACCGCACAGGCCGCATCGAATTGCGCCAGTGCCAGTTGATCCGTTCCTCTTCGGTATCCTCACGGCTGCCCATTAGTCGCCTCCTCCGCCGCCTGTTGACGATGACAATATAATATAGGTGCGGCGATCGATAAGTCCCGCATCAAAGGCAACCCCCGCCGATTTCGCCATTGTCTGGCCGTGGAACGGCAACATGCGGGTAATCTCGTTCGGCCAGTCCTTGAAATCCATGCCGAGCAGCTTGTCGCGAACCTCGTCGGAAAACCGCATCCATTCGCGCACCCCCATCCGCCCGCCGGATGTTTTGGGGACGAGCGTTTGGGTCACGACCATCCGCACCGTTTCCATCAGCGCATAGGCGCGCTCCGACCGCTCGCTCGGCTCGAATGTCGCGACCATCCTTTGAATGGTGGCGGCGACGCCGGTCGTGTGCGTCGTCGTGAAAACAAGGTGGCCGGTTTGCGCCGCCTCGATCGAGGCCGAGATCGTTTCCTTATCGCGCGCCTCGCCCACAAGGATGATATTCGGCTTGCGGCGCAGGGCATTGCGGACGCCGCGCGCAAAGTCCGGCAGGTGGCGCGGGATTTCGGTTTGCGAGATAAGCGAGCGCGGCGATTTAATCGCGTCATACACATATTCAATCGGCGCTTCATAACATACGACCTTGCCGCAGCCGCGCTTGCGTTCGAGCAGCATGCGCACGCCCGCGGCGAGCAGCGTCGTCTTGCCCGACCCCGTCGGCCCCGTGATAATCACCATCCCCTGACGCGGCGCCCATGAATTGATGATGTCGTCCTCGATATTCAAATCATGCATGCGCGGCGGCTCGTTCGGGAGAACCCGCATCGTGATCTGCGCGGAATCGCGGCCCCGCGACAAAACCGCCGTGACGTTCACGCGGAAACGGATGCGGGTATAGCGGTCGGGGCGGATTTCATAGGAAAGGTCGAGATCGTTCCCCGACGCCAGCCGCGCCCCCGCTTCGGGGCCGTAAATCTTCGTCAAAAAGACATTTATATCGGCGGCGTCGACGGGCCGGAAAAGCGCCGGATAGAGCGTGCCGTAAATCTCGTTATAAACAGGGCGGTCGGTCTGGATGGTGATGTCCGAAGAGTTTTTCTTCACGCACCATAAAAGGAACGGATCAACCAAATCGTCGGTAAAGCGCGGCGGTTCGTCCGGCCATGTTTCGGCAATATTATCCTTGCCTTTAAGAAGGCTTACCGGTTTGCGGGCGACCATTCTCTTGCTCCCGTCTGAAAGCGGGGAAGCCCCGTAATTGAAACGGCCCTGTCGCCGATCCGCATTTCATTGCCGTCGCCGGTGACGCCCCTGTCAACCTGAAGCGCATAGGGCGGCGACACCATGCCTTGCGACAACAGCGTGCGGTAACGCACCATCCCCTGATAATCGGCGGTCAAGCGGTTGAGGTCGGCCTGGAAAATCTCGTCGGCCTGTTCGATGCCGGCCTTCCAGCCCCGATCGAACCAGCTATCCCAGTTCTTGCGATCCTCCGCCGTTTCGGGGATGAGGATGTCGGGCGGCGGCGCGACCTCGCCCCACTGGCGCTCCAGATAGGCGCGCCATGTGCGGGGCGCGGAAACGATGCGGGCGTTGCGGCCTATATTGTAAATGCGATCGGCGACGGCGGCCTGCAAGCCGCCCTGTTCGATCATCATCGCGTCAACCGCCTCGCCGATGACGGGCGGTTCGATCAAAAGGCCGGAGGGGGCCGGAATCAAAAGCTGGCGGAAATCGAAAACCTTGTCCAGATAGCGCGAACGCGTTTCCATTTCCTGCCGGATCTGGTAGGTGCGCCATGCCAGCCCGCCGCGCGCGCCATAGGACAGGGCGGATTCGCGCATCGCGTCATTGCGTATGTCGATGGGAAGGGCGGGCGCTTCGGCGCGGGATGCCGTCTTTTCCTTGCGGATCGCTTTTAAATCACCCATCGAGCGCGGCGGTTCGATCTCGTCGATACTTTTTGCGGCATGGGACGGGGCGGGCATGGCGTAAACCATTCCTGAAAACAATAAAATCATCCCTATGCGGAAAATACGCATGGATTATCCTCCCACGCCGGTCACCGGAGCGTAGTGAAGCTCGATCATATGGCGGGTGCTGTCCACCTTGACGTCGGCGCGGACGCCGAGCTGAAGCCCGATATCGCGCAAAATCTCGATAACCGGCTGGTTGCGGACATCGACATTGACGACCAGCGGCACGGGCGGGCGGTTGCCGAGCGCCACGAAATTATAGCTCGCGCGGTCGGCGAGCCGCCTTAAAATCTGCTCCGGCGGGCCGACCCATGTGACCGTCATGGCGCGCATCAATTCTTCCGGCGCGTTGTGGATAGGTTCGACCGCGATGCCCGGCGCGCGCGCCTGTTCGATAGCGGCCAGCGTTTCGAGCGATCCCGCCGCCTTGTCCGCCGCCTCCGCCAGCATCAGCGACACCTTGTCCGGCGACGCCACGACTTGCGGGTTGCGCTTCGGCGGCGCGCAGGCGGCCAATATCAAGACAAGCGCGAGGCAGGCGCAAAGTCCCAGTGAAGACGGTTTATGATTTCTGATGCTGTCCATCGAGGATCCGAATCGGTTTTTGTACAGGTTCATAGTCTAGCCCCTCGCTGGCAAGGGAACAAGACAATCCATAAAGTAATCCAGTGTCTTAAATCAAGTTTAGCACGGGGCGGGGAAGAAAATCCATTTCGCGTGAAACCCTTACCGTTCGCGCCTCGCCGAAGCGTGAAAAACAATCAGCGCGTGTTGGCGTCGCGGATAAGCCCTTTCGCACGCATCGCCTTGACGACCCGGCCTTTATACGGATGCCCGTATTTGGGGGTGCGGGAATGGTAATGGGCGATGGCGCGGGCAAGCGATCCGGTTTCGTTCATATGCGTCCTCAAAATCCATGCCGACACGCCCATATTGGTGCAAGGGTCGTCACGCACCCAGCGATAGGCGGTATTTTCGGAAACGCCCCATTTTTCCGCCAGTTGCGGAATCCAGAGCGTATTGATCTGCATCGGCCCAAGATCATAGGAGCCATTTGAATTCGGCCCGACGGCCTGCCCGACGGCCCCCCCCTCGACCTGATGAATCCCGACCAGCACGGCTGGCGGGACGGAATAGGTCTGGGCGGCAAGCATAAGACAGGCGGCGAGGATCTTCGTCATGCAATATTATACGCTTGAAACAGGTTAAGAACTTCTTAGCGGGCTGATGGCCGCGCATAAAAATATAGCAGATTCCTGTGGATAAAGAAGAGCGGAAGCGGCCACGCCCTTATTTCTTTTTAAAGAAGGACATGGGACTTCCCCCTTCCGGCGGGGCGGCGGACGGATCGGGCGCGGCCCCGCCCTGCGCGGGGGGCTGTCCGGCCGGCGGCGGCATTGCGGCGGGTGGAATGGCGGGTGGAGCCGCGGGAGGCTGCTCTCCGCCCTGCGCTGCGGGCGGCGGGGCCGCTGGGGCCGCGGAGGCGGGGGCGCTTCCTTCCGCCGCCGGATTGGCGGGCGGGGCGGTTTGCTGGGCGGGGGCGGTTTGCGCGGACGGCGCTTGCGGTGCTTGCTGCGCCGATCCCGGCGCGGCCTGCCCCGCCATATACTGATCCGCGCCCTCTTCCGCCCCGTGGTGCGGCCTTACGCCGCCACCGCCGCCCTGTCCTGTGGCTTGCGCCGGATTTCCGGCCATGGACGATAATAAAATTTCAACCATGCCGGCCTGCGCGTCAAAATCTTTCCAGACATTTTCCAGCGACCCCGCGCCTTCGCCGCCGGATTGCAGCCGTGCGACCTGCCGCCCGTACGCGCCCGCGAAAAGGCGGGAAAGCGCCTCAAGCGTTACAAGCTCGCCCAATATATCCGGCCCCGCGCCGATGCGGCCTTGTATCTCCCTCGCCCGCGCGCCGAGCCTTTGCGCGGTTTCCTGCAATAATTTCGGCGCTTCCTGCCCGAAGGAAAAATCGCCCGCCGCCGCGATGACCGGAAGCAGGGCGTGGATCGTATAGATATTCGCCTGAACCGGATCGAAAAAAGGCGGCGTGTTGTCGAGCGTTTTAAGCCGCTTTGCATGTTCGGCGGCGGGCGCGAAATTATCGGCGAAGACGATGACGGATTCGATGGCCTTCTGGATACGGGCGCGGTCGGCTTCGCCCGGCACGCGGCCCGTTTGCTTATAATTTTCGGCGACGATATTGCCCGCCACGGTCGCCATCGCGACGCGGACGGCGTCGGGGTCACCCTCGCCGGTTTTGAGGTTGAGCGCCTGTGTGAGGCCGAGCCCGATCTGCACGCTTTCGGACAAAAGCCCCGCCATCGCCGAAGCCGTTTGTGCGTCATCGCCCGCGGGCGCGTGGGCGTTGACCGCGACCATCAGCGGCGCACCCAGTTTTTGCAAAAGCTGAAGCAGGAAATCCGTACGCGTATCCATAACCACCAGAAACCAAACTATAAGAACCGAAAAATCGCTTTGGCCGCCGCGAAAAGTCCCGCCCGCGCCGCAGCCACGCGCAGTTTAACGGGCTTTGCGCCCAAACCCAAGGGGTAAATAGGAAAACCCCGCCGAAAACAGCCGCTCAGGACGCCGGAAGATCGGCGATAAGGCCCGGAATATCCTTGGCCACGCCGCGGATGATGCGGATCTCGCCCGTGCGCGAACGGTAAACCGTCAGGGGCGTGACGTTGAAATTCCACGCCTGCATCAGCGCCATGTTTTTCTGGATGGCTTGCGTTGAAATATCGCTCTTGGCCAAAAGCGCGTCGCGATCGCCCGCGAGATGGCGGAAAAACCTGTCTTCCGCATCGGGCGAGGCCAGAAGGAACGCGGCCTGTGCAAGGCTGCCTTCCTGAAAACCGACGGGGATGATTTGCACCTGCACGACGCCTTGATCGATATAACCCTCTTTCAGGTCGTCGATGAATTTATGGCAGTGCGGGCATTGCGGATCGATAAAGCTGTAGATGACCGGCGCGGAGGGCTGGCCGAGCCGCACCGTATTGCTGTTTTGCACGTCCGCAAACATGCGTTCCGCTGGCGATTGCTGCGCCGAAAGGGCGGAGGACACGCTCGAAGGCGCGGCGTTTGACGCGGCGGCAGACGGCGAAGGCGGCGCGGCTTCGGCCAGGAGATCGAGAACCTCCCCGCCCTGCGCCTGAAGCTGGCGCACCTGATCGATCGTGACCGGGCGCCCGTCGCTGCCGAACATCAGGCCGGTGACGAAAGCCTTTCCGTCCTGCGTGATGTAATAATATTGCTCTTGCCCCTGATAGATCGCGATCCAGCCGTCCATCCCGTGTTCGCGCCCCAGATAGCGCATTTGCGCGCCGCGTTCGGACAAGGCCTGCAACGCTTCGGGGATTTCGGGAATGGCCGCGTTTTTCTGCGCCATGGCGGGCGCGGCGAAAAGGACGAGAAAGGCCGGAAGAAGGGCGGAAAGGAGAAGGCGCATGCTGTATATCCCTGCTTTTTTGCGGGTGGGTGGTCAAGCGGTACTCTATCTTACGGGACGGGCGGGCAAAAGATCAAAGTTAAAGGAAAAGCGCGAGGATTCCCGTATAGCCATAAATCCTGCCGCCCGCAATCTCGCCGCCCGCGTAAAAACCGGCAACCGGAATATCGCCCAGAACATCGCGGATAAGCGCCATTTCCCCGCCCGCCTCCCCGTCGCCGGAAAAAGACACATGGACGCGCGCGACGCAGGAAATATAAAGCGCCGCCTTGGGCGCGAAAACCCCGCCGTCTTTCATGGCGCGCTTGCGCAGGGCGACAAGGTTCGCCGCAAGGTCGGAACGCGCGGTTTCGTCGTCCCTGTGGACGAACATCATCCTCTGCCCGTCCTCGATGAGTTCAGCGACGGCGATCATGCCGCTTTCCGGATCCATGCCGAGAATACTGCGGACGAGGAAATCCTGCTGATCGCTTCCCGGTACGGGAAAGGCGGCCTGCGCCTCGCCTTTTATCATCGTCATAACGTCGTCCGGAATTTTGCCTTCGCGCAAAAACTGCTCCGCGCTATAGCCCAGCTTTTTCTCCGCCATGGCCTGCATATCCTCGGTAAAGACGTCGAGCGGCCTTCTGCCGTCCAGCGCCGCGACAATATGATCGTCGGCCTTTTTGATAAGGTGGTACGGCCCCATCGGGATGCAGCCCTGGCTGACGCAGCTCGCGACCGGCACGTCGGCGGTAAAGACGAATCCCGACACGCGGCCCTCGCTCTCGTCCTTGCCGAAAATGCTGCGCCTTTGCCGCGACGATGAAAGCCCGCCCAGCATAAAGCCGCCGACCGTCGATTCAATCTCCTCGACGGCTTCGGCCAGATGGCCTTCGGAAAACGGATCGGCATGGATGACCACCAGCATCGGGTCGTGTTCGTTCAGCCACGGCTCCAGATGCTCGTGCATTTTCTTAAAGGATTCACCGGGCGCCACCGCATAGGGCCGGACATGATCGGGATGAACCTCGCCTATCATAACGCTGATGCCCGGCCTCCCGACAATTTCCTCGCCCGCGCCGCAAATACCGTGGGCGGCGAGGCCGCTCCACAGCTCGATCCCCGTCACGGATTTGAAAAGGCCGAGAATATTATCGGCGTCGCGCGAAAGCTCCTCGGTGATATAAAGAAAGCCGATATTCGGCTTGAATCCATCCGTTCGCAGGGCTTCGAGCTGCTCCAGCGTCTTTTTCGCCGTATCGCGCCAGTTTTCACCTGCCGCAATCGCACTGATAAATTGTGTCGAGCTTGCCGTGGCCATAATCTTATAAGTATAAGCCGCCCTGCCCCTCCCGCAAAGTTTTATTCCGGCAGGGTTTCTTTTGCGCTATCCTGCGCCATATTATAAGCCGGTTTGCATAAGGAGAAATAAATATGGAATGGATGGTCATTCTTGGAATCGCCGCGGCGCTCGCGCTTTTTGCCGTTCTTTTATATAACCGGCTTGTCGCCCTGCGCCAGAACCGCATGAACGCCTTTTCCGACATCGACGTCCAGCTTAAACAGCGCTATGACCTCGTTCCCTCCCTCGTCGAAACGGTCAAGGGCTATGCGGCGCATGAAAAAGCGGTCTTTGAAAATGTCACGAACGCCCGCGCGGGCGTCGCGCAATCGGGCGATACCAATACGCGGCTCGCGGCGGAGCAAAAGCTCGGCGGCGCGCTGGTCAATCTTTTCGCCGTGGCCGAAAACTATCCGCAGCTCAAGGCCGACCAGAATTTCCAGCAATTGATGGCCGAACTTGCCGATATTGAAAACAAGGTCGCGGCGGCGCGGCGCTTTTTCAACAATGCGACGTCCGAATACAACACCGCCGTGCAGCAATTCCCCGGCAATCTCGTTGCGGGTATTTTCGGTTTCGGCGCGGAAGATTTTTACGAGGACACGGCGGTCGAGCGCGCCGTCCTCGAAGCCGCCCCGTCCGTAAAATTCTAACCCGCAAAGCGCCTGCCTTATGTCCCTTCCCGCCAAAGGCCTGCAAACGGAGATATGGAACAATAATTTAAAATCATTGTTCCTGCTGGGCCTTTACCCCTTCATCCTCGCCGCGGTATTTTTTGCGGCGATCGCGGCCTTCGGTTATTTTTCCGGCCATGCCGCGACCTTCCAGAACGGGGTCATCACGCCCGACTGGGGCGTCGCCGGAAACTATGCCATGGCGATGACCGTTGAATACTGGCCGCTGATCCTCACCGTCGTCGCCATCTGGTTCATCGTCGCCTATTTTTTCCAGACCTCGATGATCCGCGCGATGGCGCATTCCCATCCCGTGACGCGCAAGGAGGAACCGGCGCTTTACAACCTCGTCGAAAATATGTGCATCGCGACGGGGACGAAAATCCCGCGCATCGAGATCATCGAAACCCACGCCCGCAACGCCTTCGCCAGCGGCGTGAACGAGGCGACCTATTGCATCACCGTCACGCGCGGCCTGATGCAATCGCTTGAAAAAGACGAACTCGAAGCCGTCCTCGCCCATGAACTCGCCCATATCCTGAACCGCGACGTGCGGCTTTTGATCGTCTGTATTATTTTCACAGGCATGCTCGGCGTGATGGCCCAGCTCGTCTGGAGCAATCTGCGCTATGCGCTCTGGGTTCCGCGTTCGTCCGGCGGCGGGCGCAGGAACGGGGCGAACGGCTATATCCTCCTGCTCGCCATCGCCGCGATTTTATGGGTAGGCTATATGGCGACCGTCATGACGCGCTTTGCCATTTCGCGGCGGCGCGAATTTATGGCCGATGCCGGCGCCGTGCAAATCACCAAAAACCCCGACGCGATGATGCGCGCCCTTATCCGCATTTCCGGCGCCGCCGATATTCCCAAAGCGCCGCAGGACATCAAGGCCATGTGTTTTGAAAACAAGGTTCCCTTCCTCGGCCTCTTCGCGACCCACCCGCCGATTGAACGGCGCGTAAAAGTGATTTCGGATTATTCCGGCCTGCCCGTCCCCACGCTCCCGCCGAAAATCAGCGCGGACAACGCTTTCCAGAAACCGGCGGCACGCCGCGACAATTGGACGACGCGTGAACGGTTCCGCTCCCGCCGGAACGCCAATCCGTGGGGATAATCAGGGCTTTACCGGAAAAAGGGGGCGGAGAGCCTTTTATCGCGCCTCGCCCCCGCGGGCTGAAAGTGGCTATGCGGCTGAAAGGGCGGCGCGCGTTCCCATCATTTTTTTGCCTGTTTCCCTTTGCATTGGTGGAAAATGCTTTATATTTTCACCTGCGCGGATCGATCGAGATCCCCGCACTGCACAATTTAAGGAGAATGAAATAATGCAACCAGACAGATCCCACCCGGCCATTTCACGGACAGGCGCGGATATCGATGCGGGGCTTCGCGGCCATATGCAGCGCATATATAACCGCATGACGGCGGGCGTCCTTATCACCGCCTTTACCGCATGGTTCGTTTCGAACAGCCCCGCCCTTTTGAACTTCTTCCTGGGCGGCCCGCAAATGTGGCTCGTCATGCTGGCGCCCGTCGCCATCGTCTGGTTCGGCTTCCGCCCCGACCGTATGACGCCGCAACAATTGATGCTGGCTTTCGGCGCGATTTCCATCCTGTACGGCGTCAGCTTCGCGACCATCTTCCTCGTCTTTACGGCGACCAGCATCGCGCAGGCCTTTTTCATGGCGACCGCGCTTTTCGCGGGACTCAGCATTTTCGGCTATGTGACGAAGAAAAATCTCGACGGTCTTGGCACCTTTGCGGTGATGGGCGTTATCGGCATTTTCGTCCTGTCCATCGGCACGATGATTGCGGGCGCGTTCGGCGTCGAAACGTCCGGCATGCAAACGCTGATCTCCGGCCTCGGCCTTCTCGCCTTTTCCGGCGTGACGGCATGGCAGACGCAAGGCATGAAGGAAATGTACCACCCTTCCTATGGCGAAGACGCCAATTCACGGATGGCGTGGAGCGCGGCCCTTACGCTCTATATCTCCTTCGTCGCGATCTTCCAGTATATATTGCATTTCGTCGGCAACCGCGAGTAGTGCGGCGCACAAAGCCGGATATGATGTTTAAAAGCCCCGAACCCCCAAAAGTTCGGGGCTTTTAACCTTTTGGATATACATTTGTATTAGATTCTAGCTATAGGATAGGAAATAATAAAATAAAATCATAGATTGTATCCTGCGGGGCCGGTTCACGACGAGGGGAGCACGACAGGTCACATGATAGATCGCCATATAATCCTGGTGGACGACACCAAATCGCTCGCCCATATGTATGCCGCCGCGCTGGAACAGGGCGGCTACCGCGTCACGCCGCTTTATTCCGCCGCGATGCTGTTCGACGCGCTGGAAAAAGATGCGTTCGCGCCCCGCCTTTTGATTCTCGATGTCCGGCTGCCGGATATGGACGGTTTGCAAATCCTCAAAAAACTCGCCTCCATGAAATTCGATGCGCCCGTTATCGTGATTACGGGCCATGGTTCCATCCACACCGCCGTTGAGGCAATGCGGCTCGGCGCGAGTGATTTTCTGGTCAAGCCCTTCCCGGTTGAAAAACTATGCGAAAGCGCGGCCCGCGCCATGGAATCCGCGGGGCTTTCGACCAAGGCGAAAATGGGCGTGGAAGCGCCCGGCGACGCCCCGTTTAAAAACCGCACCTCCGCACCCGTCCGCGCCGGTTTTGGCGGCTTTATCGGCATATCGGAACCGATGCAGCTTATCTATGACGTCATCGAAAACGCCGCGAAATCCACGGCGACCGTTTTCATCACGGGCGCAAGCGGCACGGGCAAGGAAATATGCGCCGAAGCCATCCATAAATATTCGGCGCGCAAGGACAGGCCGTTCGTCGCGATCAACTGCGCCGCCATCCCGCGCGAGCTTTTGGAATCCGAACTTTTCGGCCATGTCAAAGGCGCCTTTACAGGAGCAACCGCCGATCGCGAAGGGGCCGCCGCGCAAGCCGAAGGCGGCACGCTGTTCCTTGATGAAATCGCCGAAATGGCGCCGGACATGCAAACCAAATTGCTGCGCTTTTTGCAAAACCTGACCTACCGCAAAATCGGCGGTAACAGGGATGAGCGGGCGAATATCCGCATCGTCTGCGCCACCAACAAAGACCCGCTCGAAGAAATCCGCAAAGGCACGTTGCGGCAGGATCTTTACTACCGGCTCCACGTCATCCCCATCCATATGCCGCCGCTAAAGGAACGGCCTAACGACATTATCGATCTCGCCGATTATTTCTTAAAGACCTGCGCGCGGGAAGAAGGGAAAGACTTCCGCTCCTTTTCGCAGGACGCGGAATTTTTGCTGACCTCTTTCGACTGGCCGGGCAATGTCCGCCAGCTTCAAAATATCGTGCGCGGCATCGCCGTCCTCCATGACGGGAAAATCGCCACGGCGGCGATGCTTCCCATCTTTCTCCACGACGCGGCGCGGGAAAAGCTGGGCGGTAAAACGAACGGGACGCTCAGCTCCCCCGCCTCTTATGCCGGAAACGGCGCGCCGCAGAGCGGCGAGATCCCCCCGCTCTGGAAGGTCGAACGCGATGCGATTGAACAGGCCATCGCCCTTTGCGGCGGCAATATTCCCAAAGCGGCGACGATGCTGGAAATCTCCCCCTCCACGATTTACCGCAAGCGGATGCACTGGGAAAAGGCGCATCGCGGCCCGCCTGCCGAGGGGCGTTTTATAAGCCATTAAATTGCCCGCCGCCACCGCCCGCATGCCCAGCCCCCAAGCACCCGCACATAAGGCCAAAGCCAGCCCCAGCCCCGCCAAAGAACACCATCGCCCAGAACCGCCACACAATTAAGTCATTGGCGCGGAATGGAGCGCCCCGCCGTTCTTACCCGCTGCACTTGTCCGCTACCCCTGCCCGCCGCACCTGCCCGCCGCACCTGCCCGCCGCACCTGCCCGCCGCAGAGCGGCGCATTAAGTGGGACATTAAGCAAGTGGAGCATGAAGCGGAGCATTACGCCCGTCATTACACCCACCATTCCACGCGGCATTACGGCCCCACCCGAACTTATCTCCCGCCCCCTTTGAAAGCGCCCGTGAAAAAGCGGGCCTGCCCCAAGCATCCGCCACGCAAAGCCAAAGCCCGCCCCGCCAAGGCCGCTTCAAATCTCCCTCTAGCCCGCGTTAAACCCGTCTTGCCCAATCTGTCCGGCGCGGCTCCGCCCTCGCTTCATCTCCCCCTAAGCTGCGCTAACCCCATATCAAACCCGCATAAACCCCACATAAACCCTGCATAAACCCTGCATAAAACCCGTATCAAGCCAACATCAAAACCGCCGCCGAACTGCTCCCCCTAACCGTGTCTCAGACGGCCTCTTGACCGGCTTTGTGCGCCCTTTTATGCTTCGCCCTCCATTTTCATCAAGGAGGATATTGTTATGCTTAAGGAATTTAAGGAGTTTATCGCCCGCGGCAGTGTTTTCGACATGGCCGTCGGTATCGTCATGGGCGCGGCCTTTACCGCGATTGTAAATTCGGCAGTGGCCGATCTAATCATGCCCCTTGTCGGCGTACTGACCAGCGGCGTTGATTTCAGCGATAAGTTCATCGCCCTGAACGGCGAAAGCTATGCGAGCATCGCCGCCGCCAAGGCCGCCGCCGCACCGATCATCACTTACGGCGTTTTCGTCAATGCGATCATCAACTTCATTATCGTTTCCTTCGTCCTGTTTATGTTGATAAAACAGGTCAACAGGTTGAAAAAAGCCGAGGCCGCCGCACCGTCCGAGCCGCCCGCCGACGTGGTTCTTCTCTCGGAAATCCGCGATTTGCTTAAAAAATAGCGCGGTCTTCCGGCCTTAAAACCACCCATAAAATCTTCCATAAAAACGGCCCTTTCAGGGGGGCCGTTTTTTTACTTGATAAACAGGCGCGCCTCGCCTATTTTCGCGCCTACCAGACATCTTGGTTTCCCAAGGGGATGTAGCTCAGCTGGGAGAGCGCTTGCATGGCATGCAAGAGGTCGGGAGTTCGATCCTCCTCATCTCCACCAATTTTTCCTTTTATCCGATAGTGTTAAGACCCGCCTGCGCCTAAAAACCCGGCGGGGCCATTCGCCGCTTTGTTCTTGCCGCAAAGATGGTTAAAATGGCGGCTCCAACAAGAAGGTCTATAAGTTATGAAAAAATTGGTTGCTCTTTGTTTTGCAGTTATGTTAATAGCATTGATGTCCGGCTGCGGGAATACGTTCAACGGCGCGGGCAAGGATATGGAAGGATGGGGCCGCTGGATGCAGGACACGTTCTAGGAACGGCCCGGTCTTGCGCACCGCAGGAACAACCCTTTAAGGAGAAGCGCGATGCTTAAATTTATTTTCATGTGCATGGGCATCGTTGCCTTGTCGTTGCTGAGCATCAGCATGCAATCCGTTACGGGCGGGCTTACCGAAACGCAGCAAATGATCAGCCAGCGCAACATGCCGGAAGAACCTGTTCAGGCAATCGCGGCGGCGAGCGAACCGGCCCCGTGGGAAGTGGATGACGGCGAATTTTTTTCACCGGACAGGCTGAACATGATTGAAACCGCCGCAGGCGGCGAGGATGATTTCGGCCCGGCCTTTACGGAAACGGCCCCCAAGGGTCTTGAAGACATACCGGCAGCGCCGATAGCCCCTGCACCGGAAATTTCCGGCGGCTTCTAATCCGTCCTTCCGAAAGGGGAAAGCCCCTTTGACCGCCTCGCGGCCGCCCGCAACCTCCGGACACTGCTTCGGGGCATGGGGGACGGGACATGGAAAGCGGGACATAGAGAACGTGGCATGGGCGGCGGAGCCAATCAAGGCACAGTCCCCGTACAATCCCCATTGCAAATGACACCCCGCGCAAATAGCGATATGCAACGCCCGCGGTGAAAGAGCGGGCTTTTTCCGGCACCCCCATCCTCGCCCCCGCGGTTTTTCCCTTGATAATCCGTTTTAAATAGGGCTGCATGGGCCTCATGAATTTTTTAAGCCCTTTTTTAAAAGCCGCGCCCGCGCCGCACCGCCAGTTTATCTTTTTCGCCGCTTTTGCCGTGACGTTAATTCTGGCCATTATCGTGCCGCGAAGCCTTTCCTTCCTGCCCCTCCTGACCGGGCTTGCCGCGCTTGGCGTCCACGCAATGACGGGCGGGCGCAAAATTCCCTTTGATAAAATACTGGCCGCGCTTTTGATCGGCATCCTCGCGCTCGCGGCCCTCAGCGCTCTTTGGTCGCCGGACGCGGCCTTTGCGTTCAAACGGACATGGAAGACCGGCCTTGTTTTCCTCGGCGGCTTTTGTTTGCTGGAAGCCGCGCGGCTCTTTAACAAAGACGCCCTCTATAAGAATGCCGTCATGATTTTTATGCTCGCGGCCTCCGTTATCATTGCACTTTGCTTTTGCTATGAATATGAAAGCCGCTTTGCCCTGACGCGCCTGATCCTCGGAATCGATTCCGTGGAAGACATGGCTGCCCTGCATCACGCCTTCTTCTTCAATCGCAGCCTTGTCTATTTTGTGCTGCTCGCGCTCCCGCTCGGCCTCGGCCTTTATTTGTCCGGCGTGAAAGCGCGGGTCAAACTGGGGCTGGCCATCGCTCTGGCTGTCGGGCTTTGCGGCGCGCTCTATTTCACCCGCAGCCAGACCGCGCAAATGGCCGTCTTCTTTGCCGCCATCGCCGCCCTTTATCCGGCGCATAAACTCATCGCGCGGCGGATTTTTATGGTGTGCGTCATTCTTTCCCTTTTTGCCGCGCCCTTCATCGTGCCGCATACGCACAAGCTGTTTTTCCAAAGCCCCGACGAACAGGGCTATAATAGATTCATGATGGAGGCGAGCGCACCGCACCGGATGGAAGTGTGGAATTTCATCGCCCTGAAAGCTTTTGAAAAACCGCTGGCCGGACACGGCATAGAGGCGACGCGATTTTTAAAATCGGATCGCATGATGGCCTATATGGATTCCGACAATGTCTTGCACCCGCATAATGCCTATCTCCAGATCTGGATTGAATTCGGCCTTGCCGGCGCGCTCTTTGCTTCGCTGTTTTTCATCCTGCTTTACCGCAGGCTGGATCGGATGGAACCGCTTTATCAGCGTTATTACACCAGCTTGACCGCGACCCTGCTGTTCGTGCTGATGGTAAGTTACGGCCTATGGCAGGGCTGGCTTTTGGGCATGATTTTCACCCTATATGGTTTCAGCATCGCGCTCATACGGATCTACCCGCGGGCAAGCACGCCGCAGCCGTAATAATCTCGCTTTATTTCATCGGCTTATGCCATGATAAACCGGAAATCATGACAACCCGCATAGCACGGTTCCCCGCTGAATATTCGCGAGGCGCGCCCGGATACGGACTGTCACGCCGCCTATCCGATTATCCCCCAGCTTTTCCCCTTCGCTCGACACGCAAACTTATGCGCGGCGGGTTTTCGCCGCATGTGCCGCGGAAAGAGCGGGCGCGGGCCGAAGGTTGTTTCCTCACCGCACTTGATGCCGGACGGGAATAAGCCAGCCTAAAAAAGACAGGCGGGGATTGAACCCCGCCTTTTCTTTATGGTTTTTATGCCGCGCCCTTTGAACGGCGCATGTAAATGGCACTTGTGAATGGTGCTTGCAAGGGCGCCTATCAGCGGATTGTTTTCGGCAGCAGGAAATAATACCGCCCCTGCGCCTTCATCGGCCCGGCCTTGCTTTCGGCGAATTGCCCCGCGCCCCAGAAATAATCGCCGCGCACAGCGCCGCGAATGGCACCGCCCGTATCCTGCGCCATCAGCAATTTGCGGATCGGACGGTTTTGTTCGTCGCCATAATCCGCGATCAGGTAAACCGGAATGCCATAGGGGATTTTCGACCGGTCAATGGCGATCGAACGGCCCGGCGTCAAGGGGACGCCCTCCCCGCCGACAGCGCCGGTTCCGGCGGCGTCATCGGGCGATACCGTCTTTTCGGTAAAGAAAACATAGGACGGGTTGGTGTTCATCAATTCATCCGCCTGGGCCGGATTTTGATCCATCCAGCGGCGGATCGAATCCATCGAAACTTCGTCCTTCGTATAGACGCCGCGCTTTACCAGCTCACGGCCAATCGCGTGATAGGGATGGCCGTTCTGCCCCGCATAACCCACATGCATTTTCGATCCGTCATTCAAATGGACGATGCCCGATCCCTGCACCTGCACGAAAAACGCGTCATAGGGATTGTCGAGCCAGACAATCGGCCTGAACTGCGCTTGCGGCATTTTACCGCCGACAATATCCGCGCGGCTTTCATAGGGTTTGAGCTTGCCGCCCTGGACGCGGCCCGCGATGCGCTGGCCCTTCAGCTCCTCGCGGAATTCACCAAGATCCACCATCACCAAATCATCCGGACGCCCCAAAAGCGGGTGCTGGTACGCCCCGCCCTTGCTGCGCGATCCGCGCAAGGTGGAAACATAATAGCCGGTGAACAGCCCCTCCTCCTTGCCGCCTGCCGTGGCCGCCGCGACATTGAAATGCGTTTCGAGAAAGCCCCGCACCGCGGCACTGTCGCCCGCATTGATGTTTTCAGCGGCCCTGCACGGGGCCTGCCAGTCGCCATAGGTTCCAAAGGCCGGATCCGAGGCGAATTTCTCCCCCGCGCCGCGTTTCAGGATCCTGCCGCAGCTTATTTTATAGGCTGTCATGAAATCCTTGAAATCCTCGCCGCGCCATCCGTCCAATGCGGAAAAATTCGCCGGTTTCAATTGCAGTTTCGCCCCGTCATCCTTTGCCGTATCCGTCACGCCCGCACAAGAAGACAATAGCAGGCAAGCCAGCAAAACGGGCAGGGAAGAACGAAGGGGCTTAAAATATTTACCATGCATGGCGGCGATCCTTATCGAAAGGGGGGCGGAATATTATCCGTCCTTTATCGCATGGCGCGGGAAAAGCGCAAAGGATGAATTCCCTTCAACATGCGTTTCGCCGCCCGCGCGGCATCTACCGCGCCCGCTATGCTATGGCCGCTATGGCCGCTATGGCCGCCATTGGCCGCACCAAAAATACGCTGCCGTTCCGGTGTAAAAAGACGGGTTCGCCTATTTCATATCCGGGACGGGGGTTTTATGCGCCTCAACGACGTCGCCGTCTTGCGTGCGGTGCAAATACCATTTCGGATCGTTGCTGCTCACATGGCGCGTGAACGTCCATATATCGTTCATTTCCGTGACGCGGTCGGGGTTGCCGGACAGGATGTCACCGTCCTTGCCGCGGATGACACAGCTTTCCTGCGCGATAAAACGGAACGTCACATAGGCGGTGCGCCCGTCAAGGCGGGCCATCAGGATCTCCGCCTTTTTAACGGCATGGATCTGGTTGCTCATAAACTCGCCGCGCTCTTCGCGCTCCACAATCGCCGCATCGAACGCCGCATAGACTTGGGGTTCCAGCAAATCTTTCAAAAGGGCGCGATCCCCGTCGGCAAAGGCTTCGACGATAAGGGCAAAGGCGTCTTGCGCCGCGCCCGCGAATTTCGCTACGTGGAATTCCGCATCGGCGCGGGCGATTTCGTTAAGGCCGGCTTGCGCTGCGGCATCCGCGATGGAAACATTGGGCGGCAATTCCGGCTCGTGCGGATAATCCGGATCGGCGCGGACTTCTTCTGCCTCTGCGGCGGCGGCGGCGGGGGCCGGCGCCTCTTTCTTCCTTTGCTCCAGCGCGCTTTGGGTGAACGGGTTCGGGCGCTCGCGCTCGTCGCCATGGCGGGTTCCAAGGACGCTGCGCAGCCAGAAAACCAGCCCGGCGGCCACGATTGCGGAAAGAAGAAGTTCGATATTCACCTTGTGCCTGTCCTTATGATCAAAATGGGCGCCTTGCGGGGCAAGCATCACTTTACAGACCCTGCCCGCAAAGGAAAACCCTTTAAATTTCCGGCAAACCCCGCCCCGCCGCCTTTATCTGGACAGCGGCACTTGCGCCATGCTACTAGCTTTTGACTATAATCTAGTATTTTTTATGGCAGGATAAAGTATGGAACAGCAAAGGCTCGACGCCGCAGCGCAGCCGACACACGTTAAAGTGCATGCGCAATATTTGAAGGATTTGTCTTTCGAGAACCCGAATGCGCCGCATTCACTGCAACCGCTTAAAGCGCAGCCGCATATGGATGTAAACATCGTCCTTGATGCCAACAAGATCACCGATCCGGCCAATGACGGGCTTTACGAATCCGCCATCACCATGACGGTGAAATCCACCGCGGAAGACACGGTTCTTTTCATTACGGAAATAACTTATGCCGCGCTTGTTTCTTTCGGCAAGGAAGTGCCGGAAGAACATATCAAGCCGATCCTCTATATCGAGGTGCCGCAGATGATTTTCCCCTTCGTGCGCCAGCTCGTCGCGAATGCTTCGATTGCCGGCGGCTTCCCGCCCGTTCTTTTGAACCCCGTCGATTTCCGCGCCATGTATGCGGATGCGGTCACGCGGCAGGCGGACGCGGCGGAAACGCCTGTGGCGCAAAACGGCGCGGCGGCCCACTGAAGATTTGCCAAGCGGCCTGTTCGGGGCCGCCCGCCCATCCGTTATAAAATTTCATGGAATGTTCAATCCGCCCCTTACCGGGCGGATTTTATTTGGTGATGGCTTTCATCAATTCCTCATGCGCCGCAAGCTCTTCGGCGCTGGCGGGAAAAGCGCGCGGTTCGCGGTATGGCCGCTCCGGCCCGCCGGACGGGCCGCCGAAAAGCCCTTCCGCGCCGTCATCGACCGCAATATCCAGCCCGCGCTGCCGCCCGCCCAGAAGCTCCAGATAGACTTCCGCCAAAAGCTGGGAGTCGAGCAAGGCCCCGTGGAACGTCCGGCTTGAGTTATCGATCCCGAACCGGCGGCACAGCGCGTCAAGGTTCGCGGGACTGCCCGGAAATTTTTCGCGGGCAAGGCGCAGCGTGTCGAAAACGCGCCGCGGGTCAAGCGAGGGAAAACCGAATGTCTTGAGTTCCGCATTCAAAAACTTCACGTCGAATTCGGCATTGTGGATGACGAGCTTCGCATCGCCGATAAAATCCATGAACCCGCCGACAATTTCGCCAAAGGTCGGCTTGTCCTTCACAAAATCATTGGTGATGCCGTGAACCGCCGTGGCTTCGGCGGGGATGTCGCGCTCCGGATTGATATAGATATGATAATGCTTGCCTGTCGGCAGGTGGTTTTCCAGCTCGACACAGCCTATCTCGACAAGCTTGTCGCCCTTGGCCGGATCCATCCCTGTGGTTTCTGTATCGAGGACAATCTCGCGCATAATTTATCCCTTCTTTTTTATTTCTTTCAAAATCTTCCAGAGCCGGAAAAAAGCATGGCTATAGCCCTTGCCCGTTTCCACCACATAATCGGCCCGCGCCTGTTTTTCCGCATCCGGCATCTGGCTTTGGACAATCGCATCGAATTTTTCCGCGCTCATGCCGGGGCGTTTCATCACGCGGCGCTTTTGAATCGCGGGCGGCGCGGTTACGCAGATTGTATAATCCATCCGCGCCTCCGCACCCGTTTCAAATAAAAGCGGAATATCAAGACAAACGATCGCCTTCCCCTTGCGCTCCATCGCGCGGATAAAATCCAGCTGCGATCGCTGCGCCGCCGGATGCAAAATCGCTTCGAGTTTTCGCTTTGCCTCCGCATCCGCAAAAATAAGCGCGCCGAGCTTCCCGCGATCGATGATGCGGTTTTTTGAATCCCACGCCGCCGGAAACGCCGCGGCGACTTCTTCAAACGCTTCGCCGCCAGGGGCAAGCGCCTTATGCACCGCATGGTCGGAATCATGGATCGGAACGCCCATGATTTTCAGCATTTTCGCCGCCGTCGATTTCCCCATGCCGATGGAGCCTGTGAGGCCGAGGATAATCATGCGAGAAGCTTCCTTTCCAGTTCCGCATCCGGCTCCGGCATGACGCCGAACCATTCCTTAAAGGCTGGCCGCGCCTGATGGATCAGCATCCCGATGCCGGTGACGACAGGATTCCCGCGCGCCTGTGCGGCCAAAAGCAAATCCGTCATCAGCGGCGCGTAAACGATGTCGCAAACCAGCGCCGCCGGATCAAGCCCCGCCAAATCCATCTCCAGCCGATCTTTCCCCGTCATGCCGAGCGACGTCGTGTTCACCAGCAAAGAGCAATCGCCCAAAAGCTCGCTCCGCTCCCCCCATTCCGCAACCGCAATCCGCGCCGCATCCATCGAACGGATCGCCTGCGCCTTTTCAACCGTACGGTTTGTGATGGTGATTTTTTCGGCGCCCGCATCCAAAAGCCCGCGCACGACCGCCCGCGCCGCGCCGCCCGCGCCGATGACCACGGCCCGCCCTGCCTGAAAATCATAATCCGGCCTGCCGGCGCGGATATTCTGGATGAAGCCATAAGCATCCGTATTCGTGCCGTATAGTTTTTTATCCCTGATCGTCACCATATTGACCGCGCCGACGGCCCGCGCCGTATCGTCGATATGATGGCAAAGCGCCATAATGTCTTCCTTATAGGGAAGCGTCACATTAAATCCCGCATAACCGATCTTGACGAGATCGTTCATCGCCGCGCCAAGCGTCCCCGGCTGGACGTCCATCTTTTCATAGAGCCCGTGAATGCCGTATATCTCAAGCCAGTGATTATGGATGAGCGGGCTTTTGCTGTGATCTACCGGATGGCCGATGACGCAGGCGCGGATTGGTTTCATGACAATCCCCCTCCCTTTCCTTTGTATTTTTGCAAGAGCATCATGATCTCCGCCGACGTTTCCTCGACGGAGCGGCGCGTCACGTCGATGACCGGCCAGCCATGCTTTGAAAAAAGCCGGCGCGCATAACGAATCTCTTCTTCGACGCGATCCAGATCAAGATAAGTGTTTTCGCTGTAGCGCGCATCCTGTTCTTCGGCCTGAAGCCTGTTGCGGCGGATATGGACGAGCCGTTCCGCGCTTTCGGTCAGGCCGATAAAAAGCGGCCCCTTATGTTTTACGATCTCTTCGGGGAACGGCACTTCCACCGCCAGCGGAATATTGGCGGCGCGGATGCCGCGGCGGGCGAGGAAAATGCAGGTCGGGGTTTTCGATGTGCGCGACACGCCGACAAGGACGACGTCGGCTTCTTCGATCCCGTCCAGCTCCTGCCCGTCATCGTAATGGATGGCGAAATCGACCGCGTCCATGCGCCGGAAATAGGCTTCGTTCAGCGTATGCTGCAACCCCGGAATCCCCCGCGGCGGGGTGCCGAGATAGGCCGCCATGCCGCGCAGCATCGGATCGAGAACGGGCATGCAGGGGGCGTCCAGCTCCGCGCAGACTTCCTGCAATTTCCGGCGGAGCTTTTTATCCACCAGCGTAAAAAGGACAGGGCCGGGATTTTCGCGCATATCGGCGATGGCGCGGTCGAGCTGCGCCTCCGATCGCACCATCGGCCAGAATCTTTCGACCGGATCGATATCGTCGAATTGCGCAAGGACGGCCCGCGCCAATCCTTGCAACGTCGTTCCGGTGGCGTCGGAAATCAGGTAGATGTGAAAATCCCGGACGGGATCTTTGCGCGGCTTGGCATTCATGGGCGCATCTTAGCCGATGCGGCCCCGCGGCAAAAAGGAATATTCCGCCCTAATCGTGAATGTCCACGAGATCGGGGGGAAAGAGTTTTTTCGCAAGCTCCCCGTCGCGGAAAGCGACGCCGCCCGCGATAATTGCCGCCGCGTCATGGGTGATTTGCGCCAGATGCGCCTCGTTCACCTCATCGTCGATGGCGGTGAAATAAGGTTCCGCCGCGATATTGCGGCCCATGCCGGACAGATAGGGGGAACCGTCGGGCAGGACGGCGATTTTTTCGATGGCTTCGCCGCGCGCGGGTTCGGCGCCGAACCGCCCGTTCCCGTCTTCGTCCGATCCCAGAATTTCATCCATTTTTTCCAGCGTTTTATGGTCAAAGGCCGCCACGCGCGCCTCGTCCCCGTACCATTGGCAAAAAGCGCGGGCGAGGGCGGATCCGTCATAATAACCCGCCGGATCGGTTTCAAGGGCGCGGGTGAAAATCATCGCCATGTCGCCTTCGTCCGACCCCAGCATCACGCGCCATATATCCGCATGGCCCGCGCCGCGAAGCTCCCATCCGGCCAGCATGGCGACGGTTTCGCAATCGGCCTGCAGCGCGCGCTCCATCCTAAACGCCGCTTCGGGATGGTGGGTTTGCAAGGAATCATGCCCTTTTTCCGCATGCCAGATACCGCGCAAGGCGCGGATAAAATTGATAAAGACGGTGTTCCTGAAATGGGCCGAGCGGCCAAGGGCGCGGGCCGTAAAGCCGAAATGGTCGAGCGTCACGCGCTTTTCGGCGCAATCCAGCGCGAAACCATCCCCCGAAAGATCGTCGAGGGCGCAAACCCAGCCCTTTTTCTGCGCTTCGAGCAAAAGCCGCCGTGCCGTCGGCGACTGGGACGCAAGGGCGCAAAGCCAGCCCGCCAGATCCGCGTCACTTTCAAAACCAAAGGCAAGATTGGCGAGTTCGGCAGGCGCGCGTTCCTTTTGCGCCTTCAGCGCATGGGGCGCGCCGGCAATCTCGCCATCTTTTCGGTAATGCATGATGATGACGTCGCTCTCCAAAGAGCGGTCTTTCGGCAGCAGCGATTTTCTTTCAAAGCGATCGGCTCTCACCTGGCTATACTCCCGCGCGGCGCATTCTTTGCCGCTTTCATCGAAGACGAACTGCCTAACCCTGCTCCGCGTTCCCGAACCTGACGTGAATGACATTTGTGCCGGAGGCGGAGTCTTCAAGCTTTTCCGCATGGAAAGGCTTTTTGCGCCTGTGGATAAACGGCCCGTCATCGCGGATGGAAATAACTGTAGCGTCTGGTTCATGGCCTGCCTGATCTGTTTTCAAAGGGGAAGAAAGGGGCGGATTGCCGCTTTCGGAGGAGAGTCCCCCTTCACTTTGCAAAGCCTGTTCCGTTTCGCGGAAAGAGCGCTCGAACTTGATAAACCAAAGGAAATTGGCGTTGGATCGGTCGCAGACTTCGGTGAAAAGCGGGTCTTCGACGATCATGGCGGCATAAGGTGCCAGGTAATTTTTGCCGTATGGCTGTTCGCCCAGCGCCGCCATCAGATCCAGCGTGACATGACGCGACGTGTCGGCGCAGCTAAAGACATAGCCCGCATGGTCGGCCAGCATCGCCTGAATCAGTTTTTTATCGTGATAACGGCGGCGTTCGGACATAAACCATCCTTCAAAAACCGCCGCCATCGCCTTGCCGTCCGCGATGGAGCGGAAATCGACCAGCGCCTCGCGGGCAAAGCTGCGGGCCAGATCCGCATCGTTGGAAAGCTCCATGGCCTCCCACGCGGCGCGGTAACCGGCCAGCTGCAATTCCCACGCACAGCGTATCATGGAGGCCGTCAAATCGGCGGCCTGCGCGCGGTTCACCAAAATCGCCTGATCGGGATGAAAGGTCATCGGGTGGATCAACGCCCCGTTTTTATGCTGCCAGTGGCGGCGCAGTTCACGGGCGAGAAGAAGCACGGCCTTTGCCTCTTCCAATTCCGGATGGATCAGGATTTTTCCGGCCTTCTTGTCGTAATAGGCGGAGAAAACCTGACGGCTTTGCGTAATTTCAATGCCGTTATCCGCGGCGAAACCGAGAAGGGTTTTCACCATCCGGCTCCCGCTTGCAATCTCTATAATGGCGTCCTTTACGGCGGCGTTCTTTGTAACGGCATCGGCGGCGGTTTCATTTTCACGTTGCGGCGCGATGCTTGCGGCGTTATCCGCGAATAATGTCAGGCGCGCTTTCGGATCGCGTTCCATGCCGCGGGACATATTCTCATAAGCCGCCATCTTGCGTTTCATATCGGCAATGTCTTTTTCAAGCGCCGCGAATTCCTCGCACGCGAAAACATCGTCTTCGATGATATTTTCTTCTTCCATATAAAAATATGGCTGGTCGGCCACGATCGTGCAAATGACGGGCTGTGTATTATTGAGCGTATATGCCATCAAACATGGCTTGCGGCGGCGTATTTTTACGCGCTTGCTGTTTGATTTATCCGTATTGTTTCCCATGGCCCCAATGTCTTTTTTCTTGAATTTATTCCGCGAAATGCCGTGTAAGAGCATCTCCCCAACGCCCATTGTGGCCGAAAATGATTAACCAAATCCTACGAAAAACCATTGATTTTCCGCGGCGTCTTTTGGTTAAGGGATGATTAAGAAAAGACCGGTTTTATTGGCCGAAAAGATCGTCCGCGACCGGAATATCTTCGACGAGAAGCTCTTCATCTTGCAGCGTGACATGCCCGTCCGGCTTTAAATGGGCGCGGGCGGAAAAGAGGGAATCCTTGAAAATCACGCTCATGGCAAAAATCGCCGTCCCGTCCGCTTCGACGGATTGCAGGGAAAGCGGCTCTATCATCTTGGTAAGCGCCTTGCGGCCCGCGGGCGACGGTTCCTCGCGCCAGTCAATATCGTCAACCGTATCGACGATGAGGAAACGCCCGTGACTGCCGCGTACATAATTGAAAAAGAACCGCACATAAGCGGCGCGGGTTTCTTCCCTGAGGGTGAGGGGGACATTTTCATTCAAGGCGAAAAGAGGCGCGTTCGTCCAGTCAAGCGGCACCACCTGCCCGTCCTGATTGCACACTACATGCCGCACCAGCGGCGGATGTTCGTCATGGCGCGACAATTCCACCAAAAAATAACCTTTGTAAAAAGGCAGGTCGCACACCATGGCCTGCGCCGTTTTTTCATCGAAAACGACATCCAGATGCGGATTGACATGCGCTATCATACGGGCGGCTTTTACGGGATCGAGTTTTGTGAATTCTTCCTTGAACATGGTTCTTCTTCTATAAAGGAGGCTTAAACGCTGTGAAAGCGGTAAATGGCCTGTTCCACAAAAAGAGGCGCGGAAAGAAGCGGGAAGGGACGGAGGAAATCAGGATAAGGGCGGTTTCAGGCTGGAAGAAGGCGGGTGATTCGATGCGATCCGGCCCGTTAGTGATTGTCATATCTTTGTTCCCTGTATGGCCCTGTGGGAATCCGGGAGGGTAAATACAAGGATTAAAAATGTATGAATCTTTTTCACCGTCATTCATTTCGCTCAAAGCGGGTTACCAAGCTGTGGGAAGGATCATTTTTGCCTGTGTGAAGCGATCGTGCGATTGGAAAGAAAGATAATAAGCGCAGTGTAAAAACGCATTTCACAGCCTGTGGGCAAAAATCTGGATGAAATTCAATCCCCGATTCCCACAGCACCTATATCTATTACACCCTTAATTAAATAAAGATTTGTATTTTAGGTATCTTCTGCTTTTATCTCGCCATGAGCAAAAACACAAAACCGATCCTCGATGTCCTTCAACGCAAAAGCTGTGCGAAAGTTCCTTTCTGGCTGATGCGGCAAGCGGGACGTTACCTTCCCGAATATCGTGAACTGCGGGCGCAGGCGGGGAGTTTTTTAAACCTTGCCTATAACCCCTCGATGGCGGCGGAGGTAACGATCCAGCCTTTGCGCCGTTTCGGCATGGACGGGGCGATTTTATTTTCCGATATTTTGATAGTCCCGCATGCGCTGGGGCAGGATCTGGCGTTTGAAACAGGCGAGGGGCCGAAATTACCGCCTTTGCGGGAGGCCGCCGATCTGGCAAAGCTCGATATTGCCAAGATCAATTCCCATTGCGCGCCTATCTATGAAACGGTCGAACGGGTGCGCGGGCTTTTACAGGCGGAATGGTTTGACGACGTCACGCTTATCGGCTTTTGCGGCTCGCCCTGGACTGTGGCCTGCTATATGGTCGAGGGCGGGAGCAGTCCCGATTTTTCCCATACGCGCTCCCTTGCGAAAACCGATCCGGATTTTTTCGCGGCGCTTATCGATCTTGTGACCGAGGCAAGCTGTCTTTACCTCGAAGGGCAAATCAAGGCCGGCGCCGAAACGCTGCAACTTTTCGATAGCTGGGCGGGGCTTGTCGATGCGGATGATTTCACGCGCTGGGTTATCGACCCTGCGAAAAAGATCCGCGCTTTTATCAAACAAAATTATCCGCATATTCCGGTTATCGGTTTTCCGCGCGGCTGCGCCAAACCGCTTCTGGAACGCTATGCGCAGGAAACGGGCGTCGATTGCATCGGCCTTGGGCAAGAGGCGGACAGGGGATGGGCCGCGCAAACGCTCCAGCCCCTCATGCCGGTGCAGGGCAATCTCGATCCCGTCCTGCTGCGCGGCGGCGGCGCGGCGCTGGAGGGGGAAATAGAGCGTATTTGCGCGGATTTTGGAAATACCCCCTTTATCTTTAATCTGGGGCACGGCATACACAAGGAAACGCCGATTGAAAATGTCACGCGGTTAAGCTCTAAGATCCGGGAATGGAAGCGATGAAAAAAACAGCCATTGTTCTTTTTAACCTTGGGGGGCCTGATTCAAAGGAATCTATCCGGCCTTTTCTTTTCAATTTCTTTACCGATCCGAACATCATCCGGCTTCCTTATCCGTTTCGCTGGCTTCTGGCGCACAGGATTGCGTCCAGCCGGACGAAAAAAGAAGCCGGCGACAGCTACCGCGAGCTGGGCGATAAATCCCCGCTTTTGGAAAATAGCCGGGCGCAGGCCCGCGCGCTTGAAGATTTGCTGAACGGCGAGGCGGGCGGTAATAATCTGTATAAATGTTTTATCACGATGCGTTACTGGCACCCGCTCGCCGATGAAACGGCGCAAGAGGTCAAGGCGTGGGAGCCGGACAATATCATCCTCTTGCCGCTCTATCCGCAATATTCGACGACGACGACGCGATCCTCTTTTCAGGAATGGCAAAAGGCGGCGAAGAAAACCGGCCTTGATAAAAAACCGTTCAATCTTGTTTGCTGCTATTCGCTCGAATCCGGTTTTATCGCGGCGAGCGCCGAGAATGTCCGCACAGTCTATGATCGCGCCGTCGCGGAAACGGGCCTGAAGCCGCGCGTGCTGTTTTCGGCGCATGGCTTGCCGGAAAGCGTCGTGAAAGACGGCGATCCCTATCAGGAACAATGCGAATTGTCCGCCGCCGCCATCGCCGCCGCGACGGGGGTTGAAAATCTGGACTGGAAAATCTGTTACCAGTCGCGCATCGGGCCGCGCAAATGGCTCGGCCCCTCGACGGAAGAATGCGTTCATGAAGCCATTAAAGACGGGGTTCCGCTTGTCATCCTGCCCCATGCTTTTACGCAAGAGCATGTTGAAACGCTTGTCGAAATCGACATTGAATACAGGCATATTGCGGAAAAAGCGGGCATCAAGGGCTATTACAAGGCCGAAACCGTCGGCACCCATCCCGCCTTTATTCGCGGGCTTGCCGCCATGGCGCTTGCCGCGCCTTCCATGGATGTAATTGCGCCTTATCCGGACGCGGCCTGTTGCGGCCGGCACAGGCGCTGCCCCACCATACAATATGCGGGCCTTAATAAAACTGCCGGAAAGGCCGCATGATGCAGGAGATGCTTCTTCAATATTATCTCTGGTTCAAGGCCGTCCATATTATCGCTTTCGTGTCATGGATGGCGGGGCTTTTATATTTACCGCGGCTTTTCGTCTATCATTGCCGCGCGGCGCAGGGCGGCGAGGCCGCTTCGACGTTCAAGATCATGGAACACAGGCTTTATAATTTTATCATGCGCCCCGCCATGATCGTGACGTGGCTGTCGGGACTTTCCATGCTTTATGCCAACCATGAGGCGCTTTTATCGTCCGGCTGGATGCATGTGAAACTGACCCTCGTCATTGCGCTGACCGGCGTGCATCACGTCTTTGGCGCGTGGCGGAAGAAATTCGGGCGGGACGAAAATAACAAGAGCGAAAAATTCTACCGTGTCTGGAACGAGGTTCCGACGCTGATCCTTGTCGGCATCGTTATCCTTGCGGTGACCAAGCCCTTTTAGTGAAAGCCGCCATGGAGCTGCGCCGTTAGGAGCTGGGCTTGCGGGATTTTATCCTCATGAAGGATCGTCTTATAAATATGCTGAAGCGATATGGCTATATCCGCGCCATGGCCGAGCAGCAACGCCGCTTCATAATGTTCCATTGATATATATGGTTTGGGCAGGATGGTTTCGAACATCCCCGCCGCCTCTGCGGGCCGGTTCTTTCTTATATCTCTGGCGATGCGTGCCGCCTGGTAAAGATGCGACCGGGTTTCCCGGTGGCTCATTTCTTTTCCGTCCCCTTTGAAATCGAAAAAAACATCGTCGATGAGCCGTGTGTTTTTGTCGCCCTTGATATCGGGGTCGTTCAGCAGGTGATAGGCTTCGAGCAATTTATGCATCGAAAGCTTGTCCGCAGATTCCACCGTCAACCTGTCGGGGTCAAAGCGGACGGCATTGTCCGTTGCGACCGTTCGCAGATCCTGCATAAAGGATCGAACCATGTCATAGAGATCGGGATGGGCGTCCTGATCCTCCTCCCACCCGTCGCTGCGGGGATCTTTTTTGCCCGTCGAGAAAATAAGCTTCATGCCGTGATCGCCGGGGATGATGTGATAAAGGAGCGGGCCGGAGGGCGGCGCGGCGATCCGGTGATAGGCAAAATTGGCCATCAGCTCGCACATCATTTTATAGGCGCGGGAGGTTTTATGGGTATCCGGCTGGACGCTGGGCTGCGCCGGCGGGCTGTGAATATCCGTGTCCTTATTTTCCGCATGATGGGAAAAAATAGTTTCAAGCGCGGTCGATGTCTGCAGCAAGGTTTTTTTCATAGAACCAGCTAAGCCGCTAATATTCATTATGGCAAAAACGAAAAAATCTTTTCCCGTAATTTATTTATGATTGACAGGCCGGGCCTTTATGGCTAAATGGGGGTGTCTTTTTTAGAAAAACCCCTCGACATTGTTGGATGTGTTTTGCGGATTTCCGCCCGAAGACAGGATCATAGCCAAAATTCCGTCTTTCTTCTGAAAAAGAAAATTAAGATTTTTCCTGGATACTTAACTTTAACAAGAGAACCCGAGAAACCAGCATTTTTCTCCCCTATGTCCAGCCGCTTTCGGCGTTCCGGGACATAAAAATTCCCTTTTGAAAATGGATTTCATATGAATCTTCAAGAACTTAAGACAAGATCTCCCGCCGAACTCCTCGCCTTTGCCGAAGAGCTGGGCGTTGAAAACTGCGCCTCTTTACGCAAACAGGACATGATGTTCGCGATTTTAAAGAGCCTCGCGGAAGAAGGGGTTCCGATTACAGGCTCCGGCGTGCTAGAGGTTTTGCAAGACGGGTTCGGATTTTTGCGCGCGCCGGAAGAAAATTACCTGCCCGGCCCCGACGATATTTACGTATCCCCGTCGCAAGTACGCCGTTTCGGCCTGCGTACGGGGGATGTGGTAGAGGGTGAAATCCGCGCCCCCAAGGATTCAGAGCGTTATTTCGCCCTGCTTAAAGTGGACACAATCAACGGCGAATTGCCGGAAAAAGTCCGCCACCGCATCAATTTCGACAATTTGACGCCGCTCTATCCTGAGCGGAAAATCAAGCTGGAAATCGACGATCCGACGAAAAAAGCGTACACCCAGCGGGTTATCGAGCTGGTTTCGCCGCTCGGTTTCGGCCAGCGCGCGCTTCTGGTCGCGCCGCCGCGGACGGGTAAAACCGTCATGCTCCAGAATATCGCCCATTCAATCGCCACCAACCATCCGGACGCCTATCTTATCGTCCTGCTGATTGACGAGCGGCCCGAAGAAGTGACCGACATGGCGCGTTCGGTGCGCGGCGAGGTTATTTCCTCGACCTTTGACGAACCGGCCTCGCGGCACGTACAAGTCGCCGAAATGGTGCTTGAAAAGGCCAAGCGGCTTGTCGAACATAAGCGCGATGTCATTGTTTTGCTTGATTCTATTACCCGTCTTGCGCGGGCGTACAACACGGTCGTCCCGTCTTCCGGAAAGGTTTTGACGGGCGGTGTGGACGCAAACGCGCTCCAGCGGCCAAAAAGATTTTTCGGCGCCGCGCGGAATATCGAACAGGGCGGATCGCTCACCATTATCGCAACGGCCCTGATTGATACCGGCTCGCGGATGGACGAGGTTATCTTTGAAGAATTTAAAGGTACGGGTAACTCCGAAATCGTCATGGAGCGCAAAATCGCCGATAAGCGCGTCTTCCCCGCCATCGACATCCAGAAATCCGGTACGCGGAAGGAAGAATTGCTGGTCGATAAGGAAACGCTTCAAAAAATGTGGATCCTGCGCCGTATCCTCAACCCGATGGGGACGGTCGATGCCATGGAATTCCTGCTCGATAAAATGCGCCAGACAAAAAACAACGATGAATTCTTTACGGCGATGAACCAGTAAGAGGCCGCTTTTGCCGGATGGCCTGTTTGGAGCCGTACGTGTTTAAGAGCCTGATTATAGCGCCGCTAAATTTCAAAAAACCGTCCGGAGGGGCGGTTTTTTATTGCCCGCGCCGCCACCCCGTTTTCAGGTTACGGCCCTTGATATGCTCCTTGTTACGGCCTTGGCCGCGGCTCTTGCGCAGCTCTTGTTCCGACTCTTGCCATGGGTCTGGGCCGATCCGATTTTGCTAAAATTATCTTTATATTTGAACTAGATACCGCAAAAATTCAAAACGATACTATTTGCCATAAAGGCGGATTCGGAGGATACTTATCCTTAGAGTTCATTTCAACGGGCAAGGTTGCATCTTCGCGGGCTTGCCATCGGCTGCGGGGCGTACGCCCCCTGTGCGAAACGATAGTTAGAGGTATGATATGCCGGTTAAATTATGTGGCCGTAAATTGCGGGTTCGCAAGCCGATCAGGGTTTATGAAATGACGCGGCGCATGACGCTGCCCCTTATGCTTCTCTTTGCTTTTGCGGCGTTTTTATCCGCACCCGCGGCGGCCCACGGGGCGGAATTTGCACCCCCTCCCGTCAAGCCGCCCTCTCTTATGGCGGAGAGCGCGGAATCCCGGACACAAACACGTACAGCCATATATATGCCGGCGGCAGAGAATGCGCGGCAGGCTGTTTCAGCCCCTTCTTCCGTCCCTGCCCTGGCCATCGCGCTGGCTCTTGGCTTGCGCAACGCGCACGGGCCTTTGGAAAAAACCGCGCTTCCTGCCGGCGGGCCGGATGCGGTGCAATGACGTGAAGAAGAACTAGCCTATAGTCCCCTTGGTTCATTGGTACACCCGCCCGGAAAAAGCCCCCCTTCTTTTTCCGGGCGGTTTTTTCCATAGCGCGTCTTTTGCGAGGCGGAGCTTTTTAAAAAGCCCGGGTTATAAAGCGCCGAGGGCGACGCCCCTCAGCCATTGATACCAGAAAGCCGCGCCGCCGCCCGTCTGGTATAATATTTCCATGATGAGGGGGAGGAGGAGCAGGGCATAAAGATGCCCCATCTTCCCGAACTGGCCGATATCGGGATCGGCCTTTAAATCGACCGCACCGTTCGAGGATTTGGACAAATGGCCGAGCGCGTTGCGAACCGCGCGCTTTGCCTGCATCCTGATCATGGCGGTGCAGATCATGCCGCCCAAAACCGGCGGCACTATGTCGAGAAGAATATCCAGCCGCGGATCGGGCAGGGAAGCGCCGAGCATGGCGCGCGCCGGTGTGAAATAATAAAGTGCCATCAGCAGGGTCGTCACGGCCAGCCCCGCGGCCAGCCCGTGAAGCCGCGGTTTTTTGGTAATGCGGCCCATGGTGATATGGGCGAGAGAGGATATTTTTTCCGCGGTCGCCGCGCCAAGCCCCAGATCATATTGCTTTAAAAGCCATGCGGCGGCCTTATCCGGCCCGCCCTTACCGGTCGCGAGAAAGGCGAGGGCGATCATCCGGAAGCGCGTTGCCTTGCGGATGGCGGCGGCGACCGAGCCTCTATCGCCCGCAGCCCGCTCCAGCGCCCCGATCGGCCCCGCCAGTATTTTATCGAGAATATGGGGAAATTCGGTAATGTCCGCCTTATAGCCGAACAGATGCGCTTTTACCTCTTTCCTGCCGAGCCTGAAAGTGATCTCCCCATAGGGGAACTCCACTTCATATGACGCGCCGAGCGCGTTTTCCTTGTCATCGGCGATGCGCCCGCGCAGCTTGACGCGGCCCGATGTCGCGGCATAGGCGGCCCTTGTTTCGATATAATCGGCGGCGCCTTTCGGGATGGATTTGGGATCATATTCAAAATAGGTCACGGCCTGCGCCCGCAGGCTTAAAAGATGCGTCTTCCATCCCTGCCCGCCGCAAGTGGCGCAGCGCACCGTCCCGTGCGCGTTGCAATTCCGGCAAGCCATCATGCCCGCCCTGTGGCATGTGTCGCACGGCACATAACGGTGGCCGTAACAGCGTGTGCATTTTTGCCCGTGGAGCAGCCCCGTCGCCCGGCATAGCGGACAGGGCATCAGGCCGCGGCCCGAACATTTGGTGCAGGCTTCGGTTTTCCTGCCGCCGCATTTGGGGCAGGCGGTCTGCCCGCCCCCGCCGCATGTGCCGCAGCCGACATGCCATGAATAATCTTCCTTGATGAATTCAAGCGGGATGACTGCCTGCTGCAATCCGAACCCCTGATCGGGGCGGCGCAGCAGGGCGTCCGCGATGCGCGCCTTCATCGTGCTGTCCTGCGCCGCCTTTCGCATGGCGCCGTCGGCGAGCTGGACGGCCTCTTCCCTCGAAGCCACGGGGCGGCCTATGATGCTCTTGCCGGGCGCTTCGCTTTCCTGAATGGCGGGGCGCAGTTCGAGATAGGTTCCGGCATTCAGCCTGTGCGCGGCGATCGTATGGGAGGCAATCTGGACGGAATCCGTTTTGATCCCGTTGCCTTTCAATATTTTACGGACATGCGAAAGCGCGCTGTGGAGCAGCTGTTCTTGTGTCGGAACGGCTTTGGACGCGCCTTCCTGCTCCACACTCATGCGGGTTTTGCCCTGTCTTTATTCTGTGGAACGGTGCCGGTCATCAAACGCCTCCAAAAGGGAATGATTGAAACTACCAAGCCTGCCGCGCCATGTCCATCCTTGCCCGCCCGGCCCCTTTGCTATAAGTAAATTAAGTCTTTTCAACCCCGTAGCGAAAGCCGAGGACAGCCATGAAAGTGAATTTCGACATTGAATGCACGCCGGAGGAAGCCCGCCGCTTTATGGGGCTGCCCGATCTCGGCCCGATGCAGGAAAAAGTGATGAAGGAGATGGAGGCGCGCGTCCTTGAAAATCTCCGCGCCCTCGACCCCGAAACGCTGGTCAAGACATGGATGCCGATGACGATGAACAGTTTCGGCGAGATGCAGAAAATGTTCTGGGCGCAGATGGGCGTCGATGTCGGCGGCAGCGGCGGGAGTAGCGGCGAGGCTGCGAAAAAGAAAAAGGACGCGTGAGCGAAGGCGCGGAGCCATGACCACAGCCATGACGACGGAAACAATTTTCGCCCTGTCTTCCGCGCCCGGCAAGGCGGGCGTTGCGGTCGTGCGCGTTTCCGGCCCGAAGGCGCATGAATCATTCAAGGCGGTTGCGCGGCGCGATGATATCCTCCCGCGCAAGGCCGTCTTCACGCCCCTTTACGATGCGGAAGGCGCGGTTATCGACGAGGCGCTGGTTCTGGCTTTCCAAGGCCCGCACAGCTTCACCGGCGAGGATGTGATCGAATATCAAATCCACGGATCGCCCGCCGTCCTGGACGCCCTGTTCGCGCGGCTCGGATCGTGCGGCGGCCACCGTATGGCGGAGCCGGGCGAATTTACGCGCCGCGCTTTCGAGAACGGCAAGCTCGATTTGACCGAAGCCGAAGCCGTCGCCGATCTCATCAACGCGCAAACCCAGATGCAGCGGCTTCAGGCTTTGGGCCAGATGGGCGGCGCGCTGTCGAAGCTCTATGAGGACTGGCGTACGCGGCTTATAAAATCCATGGCCTATATAGAGGCCGTGATCGATTTTCCGGACGAAGACATCCCCGATTCCGAAGTCATGACAGTTTTGCCTGCGCTGCAAGCCCTCACGCAGGAAATCGAAAGCCATTTGAATGACGGGCATCGCGGTGAAAGATTGCGCGACGGGATCCGCATCGCCATTCTGGGCGCGCCCAATGCGGGCAAGTCTTCTCTTCTCAACGCCCTCGCCCGGCGCGACGCCGCGATTGTATCGCCGATGGCGGGGACGACGCGGGACGTTATCGAAGTCCATCTCGATCTCGGCGGCTATCCCGTCATCCTCGCAGACACGGCGGGCCTGCGCCCCGAAGAGCTTTCAGAAGCGGGCGGCCATGACAGTGTCGAGGCGGAAGGGATTAAAAGGGCGCTTGCCCGCGCGCGGGAGGCGGATATCAAGCTCGTCGTTTTCGACGGGATGGAGCCCGCGCCGAACCCGCACAGCCTTTCGCTTCTTGATGAAAAAGCCATCGCTATTTTCACCAAACAGGATGCGCCCGGCAACGTCATTCCCGCCCTCCGCTCCGCGATTACCCACGCCGATTGCGCCGCTTTGTCTTCGCAAAACGGTGCGGGGATGGATTCGTTGCTGGCGCTGCTCACCCGCCGCATTGCGGGATCGTTCGCGGCGAAGGGCGATGCCCCGTCCCTGACCCGCGCCCGCCACCGCGCGGCGCTCGAAGAATGTCTTGAAAGATTGCGCGCCGCTATAACGGCGCTTCGGCCCGAATTGATGGCGGAGGATATCCGCATGGCGGCCCGCGCGCTTGGCCGCATCACGGGCCGGATCGATGTGGAGGATTTGCTCGACGTCATCTTCCGCGATTTTTGCATCGGCAAATAACTCCATATATATGACGATCATATAAGGATGAAAAACAACCGCCGCCCCTAAAGGCGCCTCTATAACAGCCGGCAATAAAGAGCGGCGGATAAAGCAAACAATGCCCCCTGAAATTTCCCCGCTTTCCACACAGCCGCCCTCCATACGCCAGCCATCCTGTGCATCCCCGCCCGCGACCATCCGATCCTTCGCACCTGCCGCCCGCCCCGATGCCGTGCGTTTAATCGTTGGCAGCATGCCGGGCATTGCTTCACTCGAAGCGGGGCAATATTACGCGCATCCGCGCAATCTTTTCCGGCCCCTCATCGAAGATTTGTTCGCCGTAAAAAACAGGCCGCTTTCCTACTGCCAACTTCTTGCGCTTTTGGCTGATCGCAAAATTGCGCTGTGGGACGTTTTGCAATCCTGCGTGCGCGCGGGCAGTCTGGACTCCGCCATTACATGCGAAATCCCCAATGATTTTGCGGCTTTCTTCGCCGCGCATCCGCGCATCACCCATATTTATTTCAACGGCAAAAAAGCTGCGCAGTCTTTTCAAAAATTCGTCGATCCGCACTGCGTGCCTGCCGCCATAATGCAAACCGTCCTGCCTTCGACCAGCCCGGCCAACGCATCGCTTTCCTACGACCATAAACGCAAAGCATGGGCGGCGCTTTTGACGGATTGAACCGATCCGGATGGGCCGCGGCCATAACGTCCCGTTCTTCCCTATAGCCGCCATCACCGAAAAGCGCCGCCTAAGGCTTGCCCCATAAAAAGGAGCGGTAACAAAGCGCTTTTGCCGCCTGTGTTTTCACCTGCATCTGCGCTTGGGCCGATGCCTGCACCTGTGCCTGCGCTTGCGCTGATGCTGTGCTGATGCTTGCTACCCGCCCCGCCCCGCCCCGCCCCGCCCCGCCCCGCACTCGCACTCGCACCCGTCCCCGCACCTGCGCTTGCGGTGGTGCCAGTGCCTGCGCCCGCACCGGCACTGATGCCTATGCTGATGTCTGCATCCACACTCCTGTGCTTGTGCCAGTGCCCGTGCCTGTGCTGATGTCAGTGTCTGCGCCTGTGTCTGCGCCAGATCCGCTCACCTGTGGGAAACAATCCGCGGGAAACAATGCAGTGTTCGGCGCCCCGCCCCTTGCCTTTACGCCACCGCCGCTTGCGGCAAAAGCGCCTTGTGGATAAATTTCTGGCATAGAAGGCCCCTTCATTATATAAAACGGCGCTATGGACAGTTTTTTCGATGTCATTGTGATAGGCGGCGGGCATGCGGGCTGTGAAGCGGCTTCCGCGTCCGCGCGTTTTGGCGCGAAAACCGCCCTTTTGACGCACAGGCTGGATACGATCGGGGTTATGTCCTGCAATCCGGCGATTGGCGGGCTGGGCAAAGGCCATCTTGTGCGTGAAATCGACGCGCTGGACGGGCTGATGGGCCGCGTTATTGACCGGTCCGGCATCCAGTTCCGGATGCTTAATGCCTCGAAAGGCCCCGCCGTGCGCGGCCCGCGGGCGCAGGCCGACCGTAAGCTGTACCGCGAGGCGATGCAGGCGATGCTACGCGATTACCAGAACCTGACCTTGCTTGAAGGCGGCGCGGAAGGCCTGCTTTATGAAAATGGAGCAGTCACGGGCGTGCTGACGGGCGATGGCCGCGAACTCCGCGCCGGGGCTGTGGTGATTACGACCGGAACCTTTTTGCGCGGGCTTATCCACCGCGGGGAGGAAAAGATTCCGGCGGGCCGCGCCGGGGAAAAACCGGCGATTGGCCTTGCCCAAACCCTTGAAAAACTTGGGTTTCCTCTTGGCCGCCTAAAAACCGGCACGCCCGCGCGGCTTGACGGGCGGACGATTGACTGGGCGGCGCTGGAAATGCAAAAACCCGATGCCGTCCCCGTCCCTTTTTCCTATCTGACCGATAAAATCACGGTTCCCCAGATTGATTGCGGCATCACCTATACGACGCCGCGCACCCACGATATTATCCGCGCCAACCTGCACCGCGCCCCGCTTTATTCGGGCCAGATTGCCGGAACCGGCCCCCGCTATTGCCCGTCTATCGAGGATAAAGTCGTCCGTTTCGCCGATAAAGACCGCCACCAGATTTTCCTCGAACCCGAAGGGCTGGACGATCCCACCATCTATCCGAACGGCATTTCAAACGCCTTGCCCGTCGATGTCCAGGCGGCGCTTCTGGCCTCGATTCCGGGGCTGGAAAAGGCAAAGGTTTTTGAATGGGCCTATGCCATCGAATATGATTATTGCGACCCGCGTGATTTGACGCGGACGCTGGAATCCAAACGCCTGTCCGGCCTGTTTCTGGCGGGGCAGATTAACGGCACGACCGGCTATGAAGAAGCCGCCGCACAGGGGCTTGTGGCGGGGCTGAATGCGGCCATTCTGGCGGGGGCGGTTTCCCGTGAAACGGCGGCGCCGTTCATCCTCGACCGTTCCGAGGCCTATATCGGCGTGATGGTGGATGACCTTATTTCCCGCGGCGCGCCGGAACCGTACCGCATGTTTACCTCCCGCGCCGAATACCGCCTGACCCTGCGGGCCGACAATGCCGATCAGCGCCTGACCGATAAGGCCGTCGCGGGCGGCTTTGCGGGGGCGGCGCGTTCTGCCCGCTGGGCTGCGAAAAAGCAGGATTTGGCCGCGGCCCGCGCCCTGTTGCAAGACCGGTTGCAGGCGACGCCGAACGAGCTTGAAAAGCGCGGCATCGCGGTCAATCAGGATGGCCGCCGCCGCTCGGCCTTTGAACTGCTCCGCTATGTCGAAGGCGGCTGGGACGCCTTGGCCGGAATTTGGCCGGAAGTGTCTGGAATATCACAAGATATTCGTGCGCAACTGGAAACCGACGCGGTTTATGCGGGCTATTCAGGCCGGCAGGACGCCGATATTCTGGCCTTCCGCAAGGAAGAATCCCTGATCCTTCCTGCCGATCTCGATTATGGCGCGCTGGCCAGTCTTTCAACGGAAATCCGCCAGAAACTGGAGCATGTACGCCCCGCGACGCTGGGCGCGGCTTCGCGCATTCCGGGCGTGACCCCCGCGGCGATCGTGGCCCTGCTCCGCCACGTGAAGCGCGCCGAAAGACAGGCGAAAGGCGCGGCCAGCGATAAGGACGCAGCCAGCGATGTCGCCTAAATCCCCTAAATTTCCCAAACGCCCCAAACCCCCCAAACTTGCCAAGCTCGCCAAGCCTCCCAAAGCGCCCGGCCCGCAAAACGCGCCGCACCCGCCGCAGCCGCTGAATCCGCCTGACCCGCACCGGTCTGAGCCACCCTCGCTCAAATCACCTTCATCCAAACCGCCCTCGTCTGAACCGCTCCCATCCGGACAGGTGCCGTCCAAACAGCTCCCGTTCGATCCGTCCCCGTCCGAACAGGCGCTGCCCAAACCGCACGCTCCCGAACCGCAAGGGCCGGAACCACGCGCGGCGGAACTGCGTGGGCCGGAACTGCGCGGGGATTTGCCGGTATCTCCTCCCACGTTGCCGTTTTCTGCCGGCCTGAATAACCCGCATGGGCGGCATCCTTCCAAAACCGCGCCCGCCGCACCGGCTTCTGGAACGGGGGTCGCTTTATCCGGTAACCCATTGTCCGGTGGCCCATTGCCCGCCGCTATTTTAGGGCCTTCCGGTGCGGCTTGTGCGGGCTCTTCCGGAGATTTTTCTGAAACTCTTTCCGAAATATCGTCTGAAGCCTCTTTCGCCGCCCCCATCAAAGCTGCTTTGGGGGACTGTGCGGAGGGTTCTTCAGGGGCCGTCCCGAAGATTTCTGCTGAATCTTCCGCCGGAAAGTCCGGCAATCCCCAAGATCCGGCTTCCGGCAAGGGGGGTGATAAGGGGGCCGCTGCCCTCACCGTCAAGCTGGTTTCCGGCACGCCGCCCGTTTTTGTTTCACAGGAAACGCTGGACAGGCTCCGGCTATATCAGGCATTGCTTATCAAGTGGCAGGCGAAAATCAACCTTGTCAGCCCCAATACGGTGCAGGAATCGTGGGAGCGGCATTTTATCGATTCGGCCCAGCTCGCGCCGCTTATCCCCGCATCGGTGAAAACAATCGCTGATTTGGGCGCGGGCGCGGGGTTTGCCGGAATGGTTCTGGCGATTATGCGCCCCGATCTGGCTGTGACCTTTATTGAATCGGATTCCAAAAAATGCGCCTTTCTTGCCGCCGTTTCACGGGAAACGGGCGCAAAAGTCACGGTCATCAACAAGCGGATAGAGGCCGCCATTCCGGCGCTTCCGGCCCCTGATCTGGTGACGGCGCGGGCGCTCGCGCCGCTTCCGGCGCTGTTGGCCTATGTGGCCCCGTGGCTGGAAAAAAGGCCGGATATCAGCCTTCTTTTCCCCAAGGGCGCCCAATTTCAGGCGGAAATCACGGCGGCGCAGGCGGCGGGATGGGCGTTTGACGTCACCGCGACGCAAAGCCGGACAGAAAAATCCGCCCGTATATTGCGGCTGGATTCTGTGCAAAAAACCTCTCCCCGCCCTTAAAAACCGGCCGCGGCAAGGCGCTTCCATTGCGCTCTTCCCGTCATGCGGGGGGGGGCGGAGAGCGGAAAATAGCAGCGGAAAGCGGAAAATAAGGGTGGAAATTCGGCCGCGTGAAGGCCGCCATAAAGGCCGAAGGGCTGAATTATCTTGACCTTTTGCCCTGTACGATTCCATAGTGTCCGCATCTTTCATATAGTCGAGATAAGGGGTATGAGCCATGGCAGACGGGTATGACAACGCACCGCTTTCGCAAACCGGACAAGGCGCTCCCCGTAAAAATCCGGGCGGATTCGGTTCCGGTTCCGGTCAGGGCGGACGCATTCCGCGAATCCTTGCCGTCGCCAACCAGAAAGGCGGGGTCGGCAAGACGACAACGGCAGTCAATCTCGCGACCGCCCTCGCCGCCATCGGTAAGAAAGTCATGCTGGTTGACCTTGATTCCCAAGGAAACGCGTCCACGGGGCTTGGCATACGCCGCGCCGGAATCCGCAAAAGCACCTATGATGTGATTTTCGACGATGCCAGCGTCGCCGAAACCGTCCAGCCGACAAAGGTTCCGGGCCTGTATGTGCTGCCTTCCTCCATCCATCTTTCCGGTGCGGAAATCGAGCTGGTTTCCGCCGAGCACCGCGAATACCGGCTTCAGCGCGCCTTGCGGGTGCCGATGCAATATGAATATGTTATTATCGACTGCCCGCCTTCGCTCAGCCTGTTGACGCTCAATGCGCTGGTCGCGTCCGATGCGATCGTCGTGCCGCTCCAATGCGAGTTTTTTGCGCTCGAAGGGCTTTCACATCTTGTGAAAACCATCGATCGGGTCAAAAAATCCTTTAACCCGCGGCTTGATATTCATGGAATCGTCCTGACCATGTTCGACCGCCGCAATAATTTGTCCGATCAGGTCGCCGCCGATGTGCGCGGCCATTTCGGCGACAAGGTTTATAAAACGGTTATTCCGCGCAATGTGAGGCTTTCCGAAGCGCCGAGTTACGGGCTGCCCGCGATTGTGTATGATATGCGCTGCCCCGGCGCGCGCGCCTATATCGCCCTTGCGGGAGAGATTTTGAAGCGCGAGCGGCAAATTCTGGGCGCAGGCGGGGCGCAAAATGCGGGCGGCGGGACTGGCGGCGCGCGCGGCGGGGCAGGGAGTGCGGGTGGTGCAGGTGACGCGGGCGGCAATGTAGGCGGGGCTGCGGCCAGCGGCAGCGATGGTAATGGTGATAGCACTGGCGCTGGCGGGACTGGCAGCACAGCTATAGGCAGCGGTGATAAGCCCGGCGGCGTGCGCGCGGCTTAAAACCCTTCCCCGAAAGGGCCTGAAACCGCGGTGGAGAAAGTAACCCTGTAAAAGGGCCTGTTGTGTAAAATGCGGCCCCCCGTGCGGGGAAGAGGGCCTTGAGCGGCCCTTGAGCGGCCTTGGGGCGGCCTTTGGATGGCGCTGTAAAGTAAGGCGGGCAGGATATATGGAATATGGCGGTGAAGGATGCGGGTGACATGATATGGAAATGGAGTGGCGGCGGGATACAGACGGTATTTAGGGTGCAGGTGGTATTTAGAAGGAATATGGGGAGCGGCTTTTAGGCGGGTGAAACAGGATTGTAGCGGGCGGTATGACGCCACAGGAAAAACAAGCGGCGCAAAAGGGGCCGCGTTAAAGAATAAGGACAAGAAAAATGACATCGAAGACGAAGCAAAGAGGTTTGGGACGCGGGCTTGACGCGCTGTTCGAGGATGAAGAAGCGACGTTCGCCGTCACGGGCGGGGCCGAGCCGGAAGCGGTTCAGGGCGCTTCGCGCAAAACGCTTGGCATCGGCCAACTTATGCCGAACCCCGATCAGCCGCGGACATTCTTCGACCCGAAAGCGATTGCCGAGCTTGCCGATTCCATCCGCCAATATGGATTGCTCCAGCCGATCCTCGTCCGCCCTGCCGCGGGTAATAGCGATATGTATGAAATCGTCGCGGGCGAGCGCCGCTGGCGTGCGTCGCAAAAGGCGCAGCTTCATGAAGTGCCTGTAATCATCCGCGCGCTGGATGACGCGCAAGTCTTGAAAATCGCCCTCATTGAAAATCTTCAGCGGCAGGATTTGAACGCGCTTGAAGAAGCGCGCGGTTATCAAAAGCTCATGGATATGTTTACGCTTGGCGCGGAAGATGTCGGCGCCGCCGTAGGCCGGTCACGCAGCCATGTCGCGAACATGGTGCGGCTTCTCTCCCTGCCTGAAAGCGTCCTCGATATGGTGGTCAAGGGTATACTGAGCGCAGGTCACGCGCGCGCGCTTATCAATGCGCGCAATCCCGCGCTCCTCGCGCAGGAGGTCGCCGCCAAGGAACTTTCGGTGCGCCAGACGGAAAAGCTTGTCGCCGCCGATACGGGCCGCGATATCCAGTCCCGCCCGAAAACGCCCAAAGGCAAAGGCGTGACATTCAAGGATCCGAATATCATGGATCTTGAAAAAGATCTCAGCTCGATATTGGGGCTGAAGGTCGAGCTTGCGATGCGCGGTGAAACGGCGGGGAAAGTTATCGTCGAATTTTCGTCGCTGGATCAGCTTGACGAAGTCACGCTGCGCCTGTCGAAATTCCCAAGGGTTCTCGAATAATTTTTAAAAAGAGCGCGCGCTTTAAGGCGCGGCGGGATAGTTTTTCAAAAGAACGGTGCGCTTGCCGCCCGCCGCTTTGGTGCGGATAAAGGTTGGGCCGTGCATCATGGGGGTGATGTTCGGCTTGTCCGTAAGCTTTGCCCTTAAAGTGCCTTGTCTTTGCCTATACCGAAAGCCTTGCCGGATCGCCCGTAACTGAATCCGTAAGCCGTGCGGCGACGGGTGAAAGGATGGCCGCGATCGGGGGGAGCGGATTTTGGGTGATGCAGAGCGTTTGCGGATCGTTTGCCGTTGCCGTATGGCGGCCCCCGTAAATATAGCGGCGAGCGTGCGTGGGCGCGGGCCTGCGGGTCGGTTTTTGGGCGGATGGCCTTGCGCCTGTTATCCTTGTGCCGATAGGGAAAGAACGACTTGCGCGCCGAGCGTTTCAACGGGCGCGCCGGTTTGTTTTGTTTGCGCCTCTACTTGCGAAAGCCTGCCGAGGATCGAAAGAAGTTTTGCCTCGCTCCATTTCCTGAGCTGCGCCTTGAAGGGATCGGCGTTTTTGAAAAAGACGGGCGGCTGGAGTTTTTTCATGGCTTCATCAATGCCCGCCCCCTCACCCATCAGGGATTTCGTATAGTGGAGCCTGCGGAAATGATTTTGCAATGTGCGCAGGATGGTGATGATGGCGACGCCCTCGCCGAGCAGTTTTTGATAGGCGGCCAGCGCGGCTTCCGTCCTGCCGCCGCCGATAGCATAGAGCAAATCGTCGAGCGATTGATCGCCCGCCTCGCCGCACGCGGCCATGGCGTCCGCCAGCGTGACGTTTTTGGAATCCGCGCCCATATAGATCATCAGCTTTTCAAGCTCGCCGCGTATCTTGGCGCGGTCGCCGAAAATATTTTGCGAAAGCCATGAGAGCGCGTCGCCCTGCACGGCGTAGCCGCCTTCGGAAAGTGACTGGCGGATGAGGGCCGCCACGCCGCGCGCGTCATCGACATAACAGGGCAGCGCCGCCGCGTTCGGCGCTTTTTCAAAAAGGGCGCGCAAGGAGGAGCGCGGCGAAAGCTCCCCCGCCTCGACGATGACGAGATTTTCTGCGGACGGGCCGGCGAGATAATCCTTTAAAAGAACGGTGAGCTTGTCGCCCGCCCCTTCGATGCGGATGAGGCGCGCGCCGCCCATCATGGAAATGGCGTTCGCTTCGTCCGAAAGCCGCGCCGGATCGTCCGAAAGCATGTCCGCGGGCAGGACGGCGACGTTGAAGGGATCATTAAGATCGGCGGTGATTGTTTTTCCGATGGCGGCGGAGCGTTCGCGCATCAGCCCGTCATCCGGCCCGTAAATCAGGATGGCGCGGGCCTTCGGATCGGGTTTTTTAACGAACGGTTCGATATCTTTCCAGGCGAGTTTCATACCCGACTATAGACTGGAACGGGTGGGAGCCGTCAACCGGCATCTCTTTCCAGCCCATTTAAGGGGCGGGGCGGGGGACAAAGCTGCTGGCTTCAATCATCAGCGGCCTGTTGCGGACGAGATTGTCGCATTCGATGATGCGCCCGCCCTCTTCCATCCAGCCATAGAGATTTTCCTGCGCCCGCGCCCTTGTCCCTGCGGTGACGGCGCGGCCGATGAAATCCTTGTGCCGTACCGGATGCTGCATGAAATTCAGGATATTGCTGACATAAAGCAGGCGGAGTTTTGCGCCCCTGTCATCGAGATAGCGCGCGACCTCGGCACAGGCGGCGCTATTGGCGATGTCGAGCGTCACGGCGCCGATCGCGCCCGCGCAGGCAAGGGAGCGGATATGGCCGTAAAGCGCGTCGTCATGCATCCAGCCGCCATCGGGGCTGGAGGCATTTAAAAGATGGTTCAATTGCAGATCCCCGTCATTGTTCCGCCCTTTGAAAAGCCCGCCGCCGAAAAAATCCGCTTCGCGCCGGAAGAGCGAGCGCAGGCAGGGCGAAAATTTTTCGGAAGCCGCCCTGTGCATGTCCGGCGCGAGCGTTTCGATGGATTGCCTGAAAGAGCGGCAATCGTTATTTTCCATGATCCGGCCTAGAACGAGATTCCAAAACAGGGACTGATAGGCGTTAATGTCGAAAAGCAGCGCTGCCGAAGCGCGGCTATGGGCGATATAGCCCATATTCACAAAGCCCGCCGCGCCGGCATAGATCCCGCCCTGAAATTCCGGCGTGCCAGCGATCTTTTCCATGTTCTTTTTATGCAGTTCCATATTTTCGGCAATGACGCCGATATGGACGGGGCCGGCATAGGGGCCGTTATAGAGCGCGTCCGCCGTGACGTGGCTGAGCGCGGAGGTGCGGGCGTTCAGCGCCGCGAGGCCGCCTGTGAAATGGGTGTGGATATGGTGTGACAAATTTTCCTCTCAATCGGGTCGTGCCGGTGTGATCCATATGGGACCACGGCATTTCCGATGAGCCGCGGCGCTCTTTGGCCTTTTTTACGCGGTGCAAGCTGCCCCATCAAAATCCGCGGAAACCGGCCGGATGAAAGCCGGTAACAGGGGAAAAAGTAACGGGCCGTATTTATTCTGTCAATTAAAAAGGCTTGGCGGTGACGGCGGTGGCGTTTGCGGTGGCAGTGGCGGAGGGCGGGCTGGCAGGCGGGTTGCCCGTTGTCAGTTACCCGTTGCCTGCATGGCGCCCGGCATATTGGCGACGCAATAATGGATAATCCCGTCCACGGTAAAAACGGGGGCGTTATGGGTCGTCACGCGGCTGGTTTCAAAACAGCCGCCTCCTGTACCGCGCATCCTGCATCCCGCATCGCGTGCCATTGAAAATAGATGGTGTAAAAATCCGGCGGTAAAAAACGCCTGTGGAAATATTGTTGCGAAAGGCGGGTTGGCGAGGCTCCGCAAGGAACGGGCCGTTTGCGGCGGTGAGGCGGGCGGGGGATAAAATTATCCCCCATGGCCCCGCACCGGAGCGGAGGGCCTAGCGGCTGAAATAAAGGGCGACCTGCATTTCTATCTGGCGGGCGAGATCGGCGAGGGCGGCTTCGCGCGCGTCGTTTTCGGAAACGCGGGTTGTGAATTGCGTCCCAAGCACGTTGGAGCTGGAGATAGCGGTGAGGCCGCGCGTCAGCACGACCGCCCCGCTTTGCAGGTCGCTTAGGGTGAGCGTCGCCGCGAGCCGGATCTGGCGGCGCGTCGCTTCGGAATCCTGCGTGATGTCGAGATCGCTTCGTGTTTCCTGCACCGGCGAGATGGTGAGCCTGTGGGTCGGCGCCGCGGGATAGCCGTCCTGATAGAAATGATCGATAAGGATGTTGCGCAGGTAAACGCCGCTTTGATCGGGGATGAGATCGATTTCAACCATGTTCAGCCGCGCCGGAACGCTTTGCCCTGCTGCTGCTGCCGTCGTTGCTGCCGTTGTCGTCGTCGTTGCCGCCGGAGCGCCGGCCCCCTCCCCGTACATTGGCGTAAAACCGCAGGCGGAAAGAAGCAGCGCGCCGGACAGCGCCGCCCAAAGGATGCAGGCGCTTTGCCAGGAATGAATCCGTAAAGACGAGAAGCGCAAAGATGTGATTCGTAAAAACGCGATCCGCAGAGATGGGAGCCGCAAAGGCGCGATCGGCGGCGGTACGGGCCGCGTCGGTAAAGTGCGCGGCGTGCCACCCCGCATGGGCGCAGTATTATCCCGCGACGACATTGACGATCCTTCCCGGCACGACGATGACTTTTTTGACCGCTTTGCCTTCGAGCGCGGCTTTCACCGTGTCTTGCGCCAAGGCTTCGGCTTCGGTCGTTTTCTGGTCGGCATTTGCGGGCAAGGTGATGGTCGCGCGCATCTTGCCGTTGACCTGAACGCCGATCGTGACGCTGTCGGTTTCCAGAAGGGTTTCATCGCAATGCGGCCACGGCGTTTGCGTCAGGTAATCCTGCCCGCCAATGGCTTCCCACAATTCTTCCGCAAGGTGCGGCATGACCGGGTTCGCCATGATAAGGAAGGCCTCGATCGTTTCGCGCAGCGCCCATGCGTCGCCCTCTTCCCTGATTTCGAAAGACGCAAAGCCGTTGGAAAGTTCGCGCAGGCGGGCGACGGCCTTGTTCATGTGGAAGGCTTCGATGTCCTTTGCGACCGCGTCGATGGTTTTATGGGTGGCGCGGCGCAGGGCGGTGGCCGCGTCCGAAAAGCGTGCGGGCTTTGCGGTGCCGGCGGGCGGCAGGGCGGCAATCTTTTCGCCGATGCCGCGATGGAGGCGGTTGATATATTTCCACGCGCCCTCGATGCCGCCGGTCGACCATTCCAGATCGCGTTCGGGCGGGGAATCCGAAAGGATGAAGAGCCGCGCCGCGTCCGCGCCGTACGTGTCGATAATATCCTGCGGGTCGATGACGTTGCGCTTGGATTTCGACATCTTGATTTGCGGGCCGGCGGTGACGGGGGTTCTGTTATCCTTTTTGATCCAGCCGCCATTGTGGGTTTGTTCGACTTCCACCGGATAGAGCCATTTGCCCTGTTCGTCCTGAAAGGTCGCGTGGGTGACCATGCCTTGGGTGAACAATCCCGTAAAAGGTTCGTCGCTTGCGACGGGGTAGCCGCAATCGCGCAGGGCGCGGGTGAAGAAGCGGGAATAAAGCAGGTGCAAAACCGCATGTTCGACGCCGCCGATATATTGATCGACCGCGCCCCAATAGTGCGCGACGGGCGCGGCGAAGGCTTCGTTTTCGTTGCGCGCATCCATATAGCGCAGGAAATACCAGCTTGAATCGACGAACGTGTCCATCGTGTCGGTTTCGCGCACAGCCTTGCCGCCGCATTGCGGGCAGGATGTGTGTTTCCATGTCGGATGGCGGGTCAGCGGGTTGCTGGGTTCGTCATAGTTGATGTCATAGGGAAGCTCGACGGGGAGCTGATCGTCCGGTACGGCAACGATGCCGCAGGCTTCGCAATGGACGAGCGGGATCGGCGCGCCCCAGTAACGCTGGCGTACCGCGCCCCAGTCGCGCAGGCGGTATTTGGTGACGCCCTGCCCCCTGCCCTGTTCTTCGAGTGCGGCGATCGCGGCCGCCTTGGCTTCGTCCACGGATTTGCCGTCGAGAAAGCCGGAATTGACAGCCGTTCCCGGCCCCGTGTAAGGCAGGGTTTCATCCTCGCCCGCCGCGGGTTTGATGACGGGGATGACGGCGAGATTATATTTTGCGGCGAATTCAAAGTCGCGCTGGTCATGCGCGGGACAGCCGAAAATCGCGCCCGTGCCGTAATCCATCAGGATGAAGTTGGCGAGATAGACCGGCAGCTCCTTCCCTTCGATAAACGGGTGCGTCACGCGGTGGCCGGTGTCGAAGCCGATTTTTTCGGCCTGTTCGATTGCGGCCTCGGAGGTTCCCGTCGCCTGACATTGTTTGATAAAGGCGTCGAACCCTTCGCGTTCGCCCGCCAGTTTTTTCGCAAGCGGGTGGTCGGCGGCGAGCGCCACGAAAGACGCGCCGAAAAGCGTGTCGGGGCGGGTCGTGTAAATATCGATCTGCCCGTCCGTGGTCGTTAAGTCGAATTTCAATTGCGCGCCCTGTGATTTGCCGATCCAGTTTTCCTGCATCAGCCGGACTTTTTCAGGCCAGCGATCAAGGCCCTTGATCCCGTCCAGCAAGTCTTGCGCGTAATCGGTGATGCGGAAGAACCATTGATGGAGCTTGCGCCGTTCGACCGGCGCGCCGGAACGCCAGCCCCGCCCGTCCACGACCTGTTCATTCGCCAGAACCGTATTTTCAACGGGATCCCAGTTGACCATCGACTCTTTCCGGTAGGCCAGCCCCTTTTTATAAAGGGCGAGGAACATTTTTTGCTGGTGCTTGTAATATTTCGGATGGCAGGTCGCGATCTCGCGGCTCCAGTCGATGGCAAGGCCCATGCCGAGCATCTGTTTTTTCATCTGTTCGATGTTGCTGTATGTCCAGTCGGACGGGTGAACCCCCCGCTCCATCGCGGCGTTTTCCGCCGGCAAGCCCATCGCGTCCCAGCCCATCGGGTTCAGCACATTAAAGCCCCGCGCTTTTTTATAACGGGCGACGACGTCGGAGAGCGAATAGTTGCGGACATGGCCGATATGGATGCGCCCCGACGGATAAGGGAGCATGGCAAGGACGTAATATTTCGGCTTCGCCGCGTCTTCTGTCACCTGAAAGGCGCTGGAATCCATCCAGCGCTGCTGCCATTTTTGTTCCGTCGTCTTGATATTATACCGTTCCATGACACCCGTTATTCTGCGTTCATATATATAAGTCGTTTTTAAGCGCCGCACGGCAACCGTCCGCCCCGGCGTCTAACAATTAACGGCTTCATATGGGGAAATGCAAGGAAGAACGTCAAGGAAAAGGCCCCTTTGGCGAGGGGCCTTTTGATTAAGGTCGCCGGATAAACCGGAAAGGAACGGCGCGGCCTAGTTCCCCATATCCGCAACGCGGAGCTGGCGGGCGCGGGTCAGGATGGCGTCTTCCATCTGGGCTTCCGTCCCTTCCGTCACGGCGGTATCGACCCATTTGCCGGATTTTTGGAGCTGGCGGAAGAGTTTCACCTTGATGCCGTCGGAGCGGAGCTGTTTATCAAGGATGAAGATATTGAGTTTGAAACGCTCGTTCGGTTTTTCCTCGGCGATGTACCAGTCGGTGATGATGACGCCGCCGAACGGGTCGGCGCTGGAAAGCGGCATAAAGGACACGGTGTCGAGCGAGGCGCGCCACAAATAGGAATTGACGCCGATGCCGGAAGAGCCGTCATTCTTTTCCTTGTCCTTGCCGCCGAGGATATTGAGGCCCCCTTTGCCGAAAATGCTTTCCCGTTCGCCGTAAATGTCGCCGCCTGTCGTCGTGCGGTCGTGGCCGGACGGGTATTTGGCCTCGCCGCGATAGGAGCTGCACGCCGTTATGGCCAATAAGCCGGAGGCCAGAAGCAGGATAAACAGGCCGGAGCGGGTGGATTGCATCGGGGACTCCCTTATAAAGACGCATTCTTGATATTAACGATTTAACTGATTACCATGGCGGAAAGCGTCACTCAAGGGGCGCGCGGCCTGCGCCGCCATTTCGTCCACGCCTTGCGGAATTCCGCGGTTTTCAGGCGCATGCAGGGATGGTCTCAATTTTCCATAGCGTCAGATACGCGCCGTTTACTCTTTGTTGCACAAATGCAACAGCCCGCCCCTAAATAGCCATACCCGCCCTTCCACGCGTTGACCCGCCCCATGGAGTAAGACTAGATTTACGCATCATTCGGAGGTTCCGGGTGGTTTTCTTACATCGGGCCGCTCGGCCCCATCTGGGAAATCTTTTTAATATTTGGAGGAATTGAAATGAAAAAAATTCTGCTTTGCAGTGCTGCCGTTGTCGGCGTTGCTTTTGCCGCCGCTCCTGCGATGGCACAAGTTGACGTTACGGTTGGCGGTCATACGAAAAACTATGTTGGCTGGGCTAACCAGGATCATGGCGCGGCGCCTGCCGGCGATGCGAAATCCTTTGACATCCTGCGTGAATCCGAAATCCACTTCAACGCTGAAGGCACGACGGATTCCGGTCTGACATACGGTTTCCATGTTGAAGCCGAAGTTGACGGCGGCGACGGTTTCGATGTTGAAGAATCCTACCTGTACCTTGCTTCCGCATTCGGCCGCGTAAATCTCGGTTCCGAAGACGGCGCGAACTACCTCCTGCAGGTTGCCGCTCCTTCCGCCGATGCAAACGTCGACGGTCTGCGTCAGTACATCAACGCTGTAAACTACTCCGCAGCAGTCCTCGGCGCACACCCGCTGAACGCTGTTACGCGCGTTGACTATGCAAACGACGTAACGGGCACAGCCGAGAAAATCACGTACCTGTCCCCGAACTGGAACGGTTTCCAATTCGGTCTGTCTTACACGCCATCCGTTGGCGCAGGTAATGGCGTTGGTACGGCTGGTTTCGCACCGAAAGCAACGATTGCTCTTGACGATGCATACGAAGGTGCTGCTCGTTACGAAGGCACGTTCAACAATATCGGTTTCGCAGTCGGCGCTGGTTACACCCACGTTGAAAACGAATCCACGGGCCCTGCTTTTGATGACGTAAAGCAGTGGAACGTCGGTCTTGACTTCGACATCGGCGCATTCGGCATCGGTGCAGTCTACACGCGTACGGACAATGTCGGCGGCGCAAACAATGTTGACTCCAACACATGGGTTGTCGGTGCAGACTACACGACCGGCCCGTTCCAGTTCGGTGTTTCCTACCTGAACAACGACACGGATCTTGCTGCTGGCGCCGGTGAAATCGACACAGACCGCTACACGGCCGGTGTTGTTTACACGGTTACGCAAGGCCTGTCCCTGCGTGGTTCCGTTCAGTACATCGACCATGATGTGCCGAATGCTGCGGGACGTGACGTTGACGCAACGTCCGTTCTCGGCGGTATCCAGTTCAACTTCTAATCGAAGCTGGACAAATAATTCGGGAAGAGGCGTCCTTTGCGGCGCCTCTTTCTTTTTATGTGCCTTTGCATGATCTTTTTCGGGTTTTGTTTCCGGTTCGTTGTCGCTTTCTTATCTGCCCGCCGTTCTGCCCCCCGCGCCGGTTTTTCGCGCCTTTCTTCTTTTGCCTTTCAGGGGGCCGCGCGGGCCGCTATGTTTCGTGCGGGAAGCTTGCCAGTGCGTGTCTTCAAAGATGACAGGGCCGCGAAAATCTTTCATAGTGCCACTATGTCCATTGCCGAAAATTTTGAAAAAACCCTCCACCAGATTCGCCGCGCCGAACGCATTGCCGGGCGGGCGGAAGGGGAAACGTCCCTTGTCGCCGTGACGAAAACATTGGAGGCGCAGACCATTCGCGCCGCGCTCGATTACGGCCACCGCTGTTTCGGTGAAAACAAGGTGCAGGAGGCAAAAGATCACTGGGCGGATTTGCGGCAAGATTATCCCGATCTGGAATTGCACCTCATCGGCCCTTTGCAAACCAACAAGGCGGCGGAGGCGGTTGCGCTCTTTGATTGCATCGAAACGCTCGACCGTGAAAAACTCGCGCGCATCCTTGACGGTGAAATGAAAAAACAGGGGCGGGCCGTCCCTTGTTACGTTCAGGTCAATACGGGCGGGGAAGAGCAAAAGGCGGGGATTGCGCCGGAAGGGCTCAAGGTCTTCCTGCAATTTTGCCGCGCTGAAACGGCGCTCTCCGTGACCGGCCTTATGTGCATCCCGCCGGTGGACGAGCCGCCCGCGCTTCATTTCGCCCTCCTGAAAAAACTTGCGCGGGAAGAGGGGCTTGCCAATCTCAGCATGGGGATGAGCGGCGATTTTGAAAAAGCTATCGCACTTGGCGCAACCCATATCCGCATCGGCACGGCGCTTTTTGGCGCGCGCGCCTGAAGCCTGCAAAATATTGATAGGATGACGCCCTACGCGCGGCCCTGTGCGGAATTCTATAGGACGGCCCGGTGCGCAGGTTCCCGCGCGGCTTTGCTGGGCTTTTTCGCGGCGGCGTCCATGGTGCAAAGGCGTGAGGGGGAGCTGTGCTGCCGCGCTGAAGGGCAAGTTTCCTGCATAAAAATGCGGTATAAATACATTGTGCGCGGCGAAGGCCGGCTTTTCCGCCTAAGAAGACGGTATCAATACACGGCGTAAATTTATTGCGCGTGATGATGGGCAACCTCCCCGCATAAGATTGTGGCATAGACACATTGTGCGTAGTGAAGGGCAAATTCTCCGCATAAAATTGCGACATAGATAGATCGCATGCGGCGAAAATAGCGCCGCGATTGCGCGGGGAGTCAGGGACGGAGGAGGTTGGGGGGCAGGCCCTCCAGCATGATGCCGCGCTCCACCGCGCCACATCATGCCACGCCATGCGATGTGTGATGCGATGTAATGCAATGTGTCATGCTCTATAACAGCACGCCATGTTCTGGGCCGGGCATGGCCCCTTATCATGGAGTGGATGCGCTGTGCTGCGGCGAAGCATGGCCGGTGCGGCGGGAGGGGAAGAAAGCTTAACTGTTCCAGCGGCCGGAATGATATTCCGCAAGCGCGGCGAAATTACGCGCGCCGTTTTGCGTCTTGTTATAGGCCCCTGCGGCTTTTTGATGTGCGGGATTTTGCCTTTCCGCCGCCATGGCAGTGTCCGGCTTGCCGATGGAGAGCGCATGGCCCGCAAAATCCTTGCCGGTTTGAATTTGCATGATGGCGCCGATGGTTCCGGCGATAGCGCCTATCGGCCCGCCGAAAAGCGCGCCGCCGATTATGCTGCTTACGGGCTTGAGCGTGTCGCCGGTCATGCCGCGGTAAAGCGTGCCGATCACGGGAAGGTGGTGGAGCGGATTAAGCGTATCGACGACATCGCCGAATGTGTGCGTGTCGTCATTGATATTATTTTGTGCGAGCAAATCAGGTTTTTCAACCTTTGGCCCGTGCGCGTTGCCGGGCGCATAGGCCTGTGCCAGCCCGCCATGGGAAGGGGCGCTGTCAAAAAGTTTCAGCCGATCGAAAAAAGGCATCTTTCCGGCGGTGCGCGCGTTTTCGTCCGCCCGCATGGCAAAACGGCTTCCGGCATTTTTCCACGCGGCATAATCCGCATCCTGCCGCGCGCTTGTCCGGTTTTCTCCAAAGAGTGCAGTTTCAATCATTTTATTGCCAATCAACTCTCTTTTACGGCCCTTGCCGCCCTTAAAACAATGCAAGGGCCATGCCACCGGATAGGCTCTATGGACACAATAAAATCAACGGGTTAGACTGTAAGCAGAAGGATAAATTCATGGCGGAAAAGCCTGTCATTGCGATATTTGCCCAGAATGCGGCCCAAAACAGCTATTTATGCGCCCTTGTCCGGCTTGCGGGGGCGGAGCCTTTGCCGGTGCGCGAGGCCGCGCCGCAAGCCGCTATCCTGCTGGCTGCCGAGGGCGGTTACAGCAGGGCGGAAGGCCAGCCTGTCATCATGCTGGGGGATGAGAATAATTTATCCGCGGGCCATCGCGGGGGGACTGGCGGTGCGGCGGGCGGCAGGGATGGCGTGGCTGGCGGTCAGGCTGGCGGCGGGGCGGGAGAAGGGGCGGCGGGCATTTTATATTGCGCTTCCCCCGTACGGGCGGCGCGGCTGATCGCCTGTCTTGAAAAACTGCTCCGCGATAATAATTCGCCGCCCGGAACAATCGCAATCGGGCCTGCGACGCTCTCCTTGCAAGACGGGGTCTGGCAGGAAGCGGGCGCCGCGCCCGTCCGGCTCACGGAAAAAGAGGTTGATATATTGCTCTATCTTTTCAAGGAGGCAGCGCCCGTGAGCCGCGAGGATTTGCTGCGCCATGTGTGGGAATATGCGCATGACGTGCAAACCCATACGCTTGAAACCCATATATACCGCTTGCGCCAGAAGATAGAAAAAGATCCCGCAAGCCCGTCAATCCTTGTCACGGTGGAAGAGGGCTATGCGCTTGCCCCGCTTGCGCGTAGGGGTGTTTAAAAGCGGGATTTTTCAAGCTCGACCGCGGCGACCAACGCCTGTAAAAAACTTTCCGCCTTTTCAATCGTAAGCATCTGCACCCCGCGGCGCGCGAGCATATCAAGTTCGTGAATAAGGGCATGCATCGTCCGCAATTCATCCGCCGCGAGAAGATCCGCAAGATTGACCGGGGATTCAGAAGAGGATGCCGTATCGTCTTTTTCCGGCGGCGGCGGAAGAGGGGGCGGCGCGGCATGGGCCGCCTGCGCGCTATAGGCCTGCGCGGCGCGCGCGGCTTTTGCGTTTGCGGGCGGGGCGGGTTGCGCTTGCGGGGCGGCGCCTTCATGCGCGGCGGCGGGCGCAGCCGGCGCGGAAGATTTTATCCCCGGCGGATCTTCTCCCCTGGATTGTAAAAAGCCGATCAGAAAATTCCGCAAGGCTTCGATGCTGACGCTCGTGCTGTCTTCCCAAAGACCGCCGCCGCTTTCATCGTCCTTTTCAAAATCATGCTTTTTGTTCGGCGTGTCTTTTTCCTCACGGCGGATTTCAAGGCGCGCATCGACGCGCTCCGCCTGCCGCAAGGTGGTTTTGAAGAGGGGGCCGAGCTGTGAAAACATGGCCATATCCTTTCCCGTTGCCAATCTTTATTATAGCACAGGGCGGACGGCTTGTCAGGGGCGCGCTAAAAGCCTGTATTGACTGGATTCAAAGCGGGCGGGGGGGGCTTTGCGGAGCTTACAGAACTTGTGGCGCGTGCGGCACTTAGGGTACTTACGGCGCTTATGGCGCTTACGGCGATTGCGGGACGGGGGCGGACAGCGTGTCGGCGGGTGCGTAGAGATCGTTCAGCTCTTGCCGGACGGGGGATAAATACCACGGCGCGGTCATGTCCCACAGGGCCGCCCCGCCCCGCCGTGATTTGAGCGAGAGCGCGCCTATCCTCGTAATAAGCGCCCATTGTTCGGTTCCGTTCAGATCATAGGGACGGTCGGCATAGGCGCGCGTCGGGATAAGCAATATATAAAGATAGGCCTCGCCATGAAGGCTTTCCCCGAAATCCTGATAGATCAAATCGAACTGCTCCTTGCGCAAGGGCTGCCCCGCGGCGCCCTGCAAGCCATCCGGCATCACGGCGAAATTATAATCGCGGTAATGATAGGGCAGGTAAAACGGATCGCCTTCGGGCAGTACCATATGCATCGAATAGGTTATTTCTTCGGGGCCGGTTTGTTCGTAATGGAGCTGGAGGGGGACTTCCATGCGGATATGAATATTGCGATCGTCCTCGCGCATCGACTGCCAGCGGCGCATCAGCCGTTGTTTTTCATCGGTCAGATATTTCGCGGCCAGCGAGGGGGCCGCCGTCCTGTAACCGGCGCTATGCCTGGCCCATTTGGTGAAATCGGGATTGCTTCCCGCCGTCTTGAAAAAAGAAAAGGCGACATCCTCACCGTCCGAAAGTTTTTGCTGTGCCAAAGCCGGCGCGGCGTAAAGGGCGAGGCAAAACAGCGCGGCGGCGCAAAACAGCAGGGAAGGGGTAAGGAATTTCATCTGGCGCTATCCATAGTGGTTCTCTATTATTATGCCCGAAGGCGCAAAGAAATAAAATCTTTGTCGGGCAAGAGAGATGGCACGGGGCGAGAAGGGGAGAAAAGGCGGCGGCGGGGACGGCCCGGATGGCGCAGGCGCCGCCGGCAGGGAAAGCGGGCGCGGCACCGGAGGACGGAAGGCCGGCGGCAAGCATAAGGCGGGCAGCGATAAGGCGGACGGCAAGAATGGCCGCAAGGATGACGGCAAAAACAGCCACGGCGCGTCCGCATATTCCCCCGGACAAAAAAGCGGCAAGGCCCCGTCCGAGGATGATTTATCTTTATGGCGGCGTTATGCGCGCGATATCGAGCCGTTGAAACAGCCGGCCCGGCTTGCCCCCGCGCCCAAACCGCGCGGGAAGAAACCGCCCTTTGAAGCCACGCCCGCAGGCGTTCCGGCAGATCTTGAGGCCGTGAAAGAGGGTTTGGGGGCCGGTGCGCGCGGCAAGGCCAAAGCCCGCGCCGCCGAACAGGAAGGCGCCGGAATCTGGACGCCGCCCCAAGGGGCCGCAAAGGGCCATCAAGTCCCTCCCTCCGGCCAGCTTGACAGGCGTACAGACCAGAAACTGCGCCGCGGGAAGATAAATGTAGAAGCAACGCTGGATTTGCACGGCTATAGTCAGGAGCGGGCGTATGTGCGGCTTTGCTCCTTTGTCGAACAGGCGTACAGGCGCGAATATCGCTGTATTCTCGTCATTACCGGCAAGGGGCGGATGAAGGAAGGAAAAAGCGGGGTGCTGGAGCCGGGCGGGATTATCCGTGGCCGTTTGAAGGACTGGCTCGCCATGCCGCCTTTGAGCGGAATCGTCCTGAAATCCCAGCTCGCGGCGGCCAAGGATGGCGGCGGGGGCGCTTTTTACCTTTATCTGCGCCGGAAACGGCAAAATAATCCATAAGCCCCCATGGCATGGCAGCCATGCTATAGATCGCTACTTATTTACATATCGTTGACGGGGGCGGGTAATTTGCGTATAAGGGGGCGATGAGACGCGCAAAAGCCTATGACAAGCAGAGCCGGGAATTTATCGGCTTCAAACATGCCGACGGTTTCAACGAGGCCGTGCGCTATGCGTATGATTTGCGCTGCCCCGAACAGGGCTGCGATTGCAGCGTCCATTGGCGCAAACAGGTTCATGCCAAGGAAAATACCGATATACGGCCCGCGACCTTTGTCAAAAACCGGTCATCCAGCCATGCGGCGGGCTGTTTTCAGGATTATGAACGCATCGCGCGTGAAAATTCGGCCTATACGTTTTTCAAGGACGGGGCGTTCCATGTCCGCATCAACTTCCCGCTCGGCACGTCGAACCGCGACCGTTTCCCGATGCGCGGCTATCTGACCGAACAGCAAATCGCCGCCGCCAACGACCGCAAGGACATCAAGCCGTTTTCAACATTGAAAGAGCTTGTCCGCTTCATTGAAAAAAATCTTGGTGAGCTGGACGGCCCCGACCTCCCCGACCTTGTGATGAATTATCAGGGCCATAAGGCGAAATTCGACGGGAAGATGATTGGAAACATGGCCTATGCCAAGTTATACGGCATAACGACGCTGGAAGACCGCCATAAAAATACCGCGGTTACGCTCAGCATCGTCCGCCCTGCCCATGAAATTAAAAGAAATGAAAACGGAAAGCGCCGTTTTGTATGCGCGTCGCAGCCTGTGGAAATTTTTAAAAGGGCGCACCGGATAAGCCCCGTTATCGTTGCTTATGACGACGCCATAGCGGAAGACATTGCCGCCGCCGCGAAGAAAAAAGAAATTCTTTGCGTGGTGACGCGGCCTTTCTCACCGGGCTGGAAGCCGGGCCACCGCGAAACGTCCGTTTATTTGAATGTTGCGCAGGCGGCGCAATATACGCGCATCGATGAAAAATACTGGCGCAAGCCACAGCTCGAACTCTTTCCCGAGCGCGATTTGCCGCCGCATAAACGCCCGCCCGCCGCAGGCCCGTCGATCTCCGCAGGCACACCGCCCGCCGCAGCAGGCCCGTCGCCTTCCGCGCCTCTTGCGCCGTAAGCGGCTTAAAGAATAAATTTGCTCAGATCAGTGTTTTTGGCAAGGTCGGCGACATTCTTCAAAACGTCCGCCGCGTCAATCGTGACGGTTTCGCCGCCGCGATCGGATGCGGTATAGGAGATATCGTCAAGCAGGCGCTCCATCACGGTCAGGAGCCGGCGCGCGCCGATATTCTCGACGCTTTCATTCACTTCGAAAGCAAGGCGGGCGATTTCGTCGATCGCGGCGTCCGTGAAGTCGAGCGTTACGCCTTCCGTCGCGATCAGCGCCTTATATTGCTTGATAAGGCAGGCGTCGGTTTCGGTCAGGATGCGTTTGAAATCTTCCTGCGTCAGGGCGCGCAGCTCTACGCGGATGGGCAGGCGGCCCTGTAATTCGGCGAGCAAATCGGACGGTTTCGCGTAATGGAACGCGCCGCTCGCGATAAACAGGATGTGATCGGTTTTGACGGGGCCGTATTTCGTCGAAACGGTCGTGCCTTCGATAAGCGGGAGCAGGTCGCGCTGCACGCCCTCACGCGATACGTCGCCGCCGCGTTGATCGGAACGGGCCGCGATCTTGTCAATCTCGTCCAAAAACACGATGCCGTTTTGCTGGACGAGGGACAGCGCCGTTTGCGCAAGCTTGTCCTCGTCCAAAAGCTTGTCGGATTCTTCGGCGATAAGGATTTCATAGGATTGCGCGACGGTCATCTTGCGGCGCTTTGTTTTCTGGCCGAAACTTTTGCCGAGAATATCGCCGATATTGACCATGCTCATCGACGCGCCCGGCATGCCGGGAATATCCATGAAACCGCCGAGCGGGTTGGCGTGGTCGGCCAGATCCAGTTCAATCTCCTTATCGTTCAACTCCCCGCGGCGCAGCCTGTCGCGGAAAGCATTGCGCGTCGGCTCGCCCGCGTCCTCGCCGATAAGGGCGGCAAGCACGCGCTCTTCCGCATAGATCTCTGCCTGCGCTTCGACGCTTTTACGCATTTTCGCGCGCGTCATATGGATGGATACTTCCACGAGATCGCGGATGATGGATTCGACATCCTTGCCGACATAGCCGACCTCGGTAAATTTCGTCGCCTCGATTTTGACGAAGGGGGCCTGCGCGAGTTTTGCAAGCCTGCGCGCGATTTCGGTTTTACCGACGCCTGTGGGCCCGATCATCAATATGTTTTTCGGATAGACTTCTTCTTGCAGGCTTTCATCAAGCTGCATCCGCCGCCAGCGGTTGCGCAGGGCGATGGCGACGGCCCGCTTGGCGTCCGCCTGCCCTATGATATGGCGATCCAGTTCGGAAACGATTTCGCGGGGGGAAAAAGCGGGAATGGAAATCAGCGTATTCTCTTTCATGCGGGGTAATGTAGGTTCTGCCCCGAAACATTCAAGCGAAAAACAAAGGCCCCCGCCGCATTTGCAAAGGGGGCCTTGTTTTCAATTTTTCGCAAGCATCTTTTGCGCGTATCCGCGGCGCCGCGCCGGTGCGGGTTTCGGCGCGGCCTAGAGATCGACCGCGAAAGCGCGATCGAAGCTGGCGGAAGAATGTCTTATCTTTGCGGGCCTCGGCGCCTTTTCGCCGGCTTTCAAAAGCGGTTCCGCGGAGCCTTGGCCGCGCAAAAGGGCCAGCGCCTTGGGGGCCACGTCTTCCGGGAAATAGAGCATGTTTGAATGCTGGCGCGTGCCGCGCTGCCACTGGATATAAAGGGGGGTTTGCGCCGGGCCGTTGGCGCGGGCCGGATCATGGGCGGCGTCCGTCGCCGCATCGCCGCCGAGGACATCTACCGAAATATCCATCGGGGTGACTTTATGTTCTGAAAAAAATTCGCCGACGCGGCGGGCAACCTCGTTAAAATCCATGGAACACACCTTCTTTTTTCTTTTACGGTTTTTTCAAACGGCCACTATGGCACAAGGCCGCAATTATGGAGAATCGCAATTTTTGCGTACACCCCATGCGTACAGTACATGGGGGCGGGAAAAGGAGGCGGGAATGGCGGGCATGGGATGAACCGTATCAGGAACCGCCCATGGCGCGTATCAGCGCATATCGGTGCGAATGGCGGCTTTGGGCGGTTTGTGCAGGCGCTTTGCTATGCGGGCGCTTTTGCTGCGCGGGCGGTTTGAAACAGGTTTGAGGGCGGGCTTTATGGGCGGCAGGGCATATGGGCGGCAGGGCAAGCGTCAAGGTTTCAGGCGGTTGGGGCCGGTTTTCCGCGGCGGTTCCTGATATGGTTCCTGATGCGGTTTATCCCATATTTTAACATGCCGGCGGCAAAAGCGCCCTTGAAAGCGCCGGTTGAAAGGCGTGAAAACCGTCAGAGCGTTTCGACCACGACATTATGGTTGGTGTAAACGCAGATGTCGGCCGCGATTTTCATGGCCTTGCGGGCGATGGTTTCGGCGTCCAGATCGGGGCGGTCTATGAGCGCGCGGGCGGCGGCAAGCGCGTAATTCCCGCCGGAGCCGATGCCGATAACCCCGTCCTCCGGCTCCACCACGTCGCCCGTGCCGGACAGGATGAGGGAGGTGTCCTTGTCGCAAACGGCCATCAGCGCCTCAAGCCGGCGCAGATATTTATCCGTCCGCCAGTCCTTGGCCAGTTCGACACAGGCGCGGGTCAGCTGCCCCGGATGGGCTTCGAGCTTGGATTCCAGCCGTTCAAACAGGGTGAAGGCGTCCGCCGTCGCGCCCGCGAAACCGACGATAATCTTCCCGTCCTTGCCAAGCCGCCTGATCTTCCGCGCGTTGGATTTCAAAACGGTCTGGCCCATCGAAACCTGCCCGTCCCCGGCAATCACGATTTGATCGCCCTTGCGTACGGCAAGGATGGTGGTGGCGTGCCATTTTGTGGCGTCGAAGGGGGAGGCGTTCATCATCATGGTCATGGGACAAACACTTAACGGAAACTCCCGCCCCGTCAAGTGCGGGGTTGTCTAAAAACCGGAGGCCCTGTACCATGGGGGCAGTCCCTTGGTGCAAGGGATTTTTTATTATCACCTGATGATCACGCGCAACCGAACCGGCTGAACCCATGGATTTTTCTTTTCTAACCACCTTTCTTACGAATGATTTTCTGGGGCATCAGACCTGGATGTGGCTCGCCTTTTTCGGCTTTGTCTTTACCCTGCTCTTCGTCGATCTCTTTGTGCTGAACAGGAAGGATCACGTTATCGAGTTGAAAGAATCGCTGCGCCTCGCCGCGTTCTATCTTTCGCTCGGCGTGCTGTTCGGGCTTTGGGTCTGGTATAGCGACGGCGGCGCGAAGGCGGCAGAATATTATACGGTCTGGCTTTTGGAGCAGAGCCTCTCGCTCGACAATCTTTTCGTGATGTCGGTTATTTTTTCCTCCTTCGCGATCCCGCGGCAATATCAGCACCGCGTCCTTGTCTGGGGCATTATCGGGGTTATCGTCCTGCGCGGGACGATGATTGGCGCTGGCGCCGCGCTGGTGCAGCAATATGACTGGGTGCTGTTGCTCTTCGCCCTTATCCTGATGCTGACAGGCGTCAAGCTTTTGAAAACCGAAACGGAATCAAAGGAAGACTATACGCAAAAATCCTATGTGAAATTCCTGAAACGCCACTTGCGCGTCCACGATCAGATTCACGGCAACAAGTTTTTCGTGCGGCTCAAGGAAACGGGTGCGGCGGGCAAGGGCTTGCTCTATGCGACGCCGCTTTTCCTCGCGCTTTGCACGATTGAGTTGACGGACGTCATGTTCGCGTTCGATTCCGTTCCGGCGGCGCTGGCCGTGACGACCGATACCTATATCGTCTATACGGCGAACATCTTTGCCATTCTCGGCCTGCGGGCGATGTTCTTTGCAATCGAGCATATCATCCACCGGTTTGAATATCTGAAATATTCGCTGGCGCTGGTGCTGATCCTGATCGGGGCCAAGGTGTTCTATGTCCATTACGTCGATCATTTGCCGGGCTATGTTTCGCTGGCCGGGACGGTCGCCATCCTTGCGGGCGGCGTTATTCTCTCGCTCCTGAAGACGAAAAAAGCCTGAGCGGGCGGCGGCGGATGCCGATGAGCGGGTGCTGCGCTGCGCGACACGGCGGAGCAGGGATTGAAAATAACGTAAAAAAACAGCGCCTTCCGGGGCGCTGTTTTTTTATCCGCCCCGCAGGGGGAAACCGGAAGGGGGAAGCGTTACGGGCCGGCGGGCGCCGCCGTGCATTGCTGCAAGCTTTCTTCTTGCGCATGGGCCAGCGCCTCGTTCATGACCTCGTTAAGCTTTAAGATCTTGTCGGCATATTCCAGCGTGAAAAACTCGTAAGCGTGGTAGCTTTCGGCATAATCTGCGGGCATGGAAGCGCCCAGAACCTCGCTGCCGAACAGCTCTTGCTCCATCATGTATTTCTGGGCCAGTGCGTGGGCGCCGTAAGCGCGGATGATGGAATTGATTTCGTCCGGCTGGCGGAGCAGGTAATCAAGCCCTTCCGCCGTTCCGGCGGCATATAGGCCGTGATCGAAGATCATCGAATAATATATATAAAGATCCTCGTCCTCCCCGCTCAGTTCGCTCTCGCCGAAATATCCTTCGGGAAAGCTTTCGCTATAGCGGTTCCGCTCTTTCAGGAAAGTTTCAAACGAGCCGAAAAATTCGTTCATCTTTGTCAGGAAGGGAAGATCGAATTCAAGCGCGAAGCTTGCCGTACAGGATTCTGCCGTTGTTTTTGGCACTGGCGGCGGGGGCGGCATGGGCGGAATTTGCTGCATCATCCTTGTCATCGACGGGGCCAGAGGGGCGGTGTCGTTGACGGGAAGCGATGCCTGGGCATCGGAATAAAAACCTGCTGCGACTACTGCGGAGCAGAGGCTTTGGCGTAGCATTTGTTATACTCTTCTGGCAGAAACTTTCTGCCCCAGTTTCAAAGAAAGAACAATAATCATGCTTTTTAAAAGATGCAAGTTTTTTAGAAAGATTGAAAATTCCTGCGTCACGATCATTTAATTTCAAAAAGATTATTTCCGGCGCCGCGCTTTTAACGGGCGCCTTGCTGCGGGTAAGGGCGCGCGCGCCATTGCTGCGCAGCATCAAACAATATCAACCGCGCATTGGCGGCGAAGTGCGCTTTTGCGTTATAATGAAGAGAATAAAATAGTCAGCCCCAAGACGGCCATTTAGTTGCCATCCTTTCAGGCGATGCTATATATCAGGGCGGAAAATTACAGGCAGGCAGATTCAAGGGAAGGCGAGGGAAATTCCGATGACCGAACGCAGCAATCTTAAAGCCAGAAAAGCAACCACCAGCGTCGAGCATGTCACCGAAGCGCTATCCAAACCGGATCTTGACGATCTGTGCGATGCGACGGAAGCCGCCATCGAGGGCGGCGGCGGTTTCGGCTGGGTCAACGTTCCGGAGCGCGGCAGTCTTGAGCGTTATTGGCAGGGCGTGATCGCCGCGCCGACGCGGATGCTTTTCATCTCGCGGCTGGACGGCGTTATTTGCGGCACGACGCAGCTTATCCTGCCGCCGCAAAATAACGAGGCGCAAGGCCACTCGGTGCAGATGACCACCAATTTCGTCGCGCCATGGGCGCGCGGCCACGGGCTTGCGAGGCGGCTGCTTGAAGCGGTCGAGGAAAAAGCCCGCGAGGACGGCTATGCCGTCATCAATCTGGATGTGCGCAAGACGATGCAGGCCGCCGTCGAATTATACGAAGCCATGGGCTATCAGAAATTCGGCGAGCATCCTTTTTCCGTACGGGTGAAGGGTGAAACCGTTCCGTCGATTTTTTATTATAAAAACATCACTCCGGCCTTTTTTGACTAAGAGCGGGGAGCCGCCGGACAAGACAAGTTCGGGCCGGCCGCCGCCGCGCCAAGCCTGACCTGACCGGTAACCGGCCGGGGTCAGGGAATGAGGGGTATTGCGTGCGCGAAAACGGGGCCTTCATGCACAGGGTCTTCATGGCTGCGCGGCGCGGCTTTTACGGGCGGTGCGGCGTCAAGGGCGTTCGCGGCCATGTTATAAAAGCTTTTGAGATCGGGGACATGTATATCGACGCCGCGTTTTTGCGCGGTTACGGGATCAAGGGGTTTGCGCGAAATAAAGACGGTCAGGATATCGCCGCTGATGGTTTTCGCCGTTTCGATATTGTCGAGATTATCTTCAATGAAAACCAGCTCTTCGGGCGCGGCGTCCATGCGCTTCATGCCGCGCAATACGGGTTCGGGACTGTCTTTTTTCCTGAACCAGCCGGATTCGCGGAAACCGCCCAGCGCCTCCTGCCGGTAAAAGCCGATTTTGCCCTGTGAGGTCAAAAGCGGAATGGCCCATGTCTGTAAACAGCTTTGCGTGACAAGCCCGTGGGCGACGCCGTGGGTTTGCAGGCGGGTATAGCTGGCGACCGTCGCATCGCAGCGGTGAAAGAGATGCGGAAAATCCACGGTCATTCTTTCCCATTGCGTGACGTGATAGGATTCGTGCAGCGCGTCGCGAAAAAGATCCGCATCCATGCCGCGGTCTTGCGCCATGCGGATGAAATATTCCAGCCCGTCGCCCGTATCGAAATAGCTTTGCTGGCCAATGCGCTTTGCCTCTTCGGTGCCGATGCCGGGGAGCAGGGGCGGGACGATGGCGGCTTTGATATCCCCGCAATAATCGGTGATGGAGGGGATTTCGGTATAGTCGTAATGCACGCCGTCGAGGTCTTCGAGAATCTTTTTGCGGCGGGTTGTCAGTGTTTGTTTGGACATAGTTTGGTCAATAACATGAAAAAAACTTATGTCAATGGATATTGGCGGCCATGCTGCGCGAATGCGGGGGCATGGCGGTGGCGGAAAAGACGTGGTGGCTTTATGAGAACGGCTTCATAAGGCCATAAGGGCCGCTTCATAGCGGGGCGGTTTACGGCCACGAAAGAGGCGTGCGGCGGGCAGTGGGTAGCGAGCAGCGGGCAGCAGGCAAGCAGGTAGCCGAGTAGTGAGCAAGTGGGTTGCAGGCAGCGAGCAAGCGGGTTGCGGTCGGCTAGCGGGCGGGTAGCCGTGCGGCGGGGAAGCTGATGCGGCCCCGCGGCTTTTGCCCCGTTAAAGTCAGGCCGTATCGGCGGGGGTCTTCGGTGCGTATCTATAGGCTATGCTGCGGGCTGGAGCGAGCGGGCTTTGAGAGGGCGCGGTGCGGGCGGAGGGCGCGTTTCAGGCGGCTTCTTGCAAGGCCCGCGCGATGTCGATGCTTCCGTCATAAAGCGCGGTGCCGATAACGATGCCCGCAACGCCCTGTTTTTCCGCGGCCCGCACGGCGCGGATATCCGCAAGGCCGGCGACGCCGCCCGCGGCGATAACGGGGACGGAAACGGCTTCGGCCATGGCGATCGTCGCCTCCATATTCAGGCCCCTGCCCGTGCCGTCGCGCTCTATATCCGTATAGACAATCCCCGATATGCCCGCATCCTCGAATTTAAGGGCGAGTTCGATAGCGTCCATGGCGGATTCCTCGACCCAGCCCTCGACAGCGGCGCGGCCGCCGCGGGCGTCGATGCCGACAAGGATTTGTTCGGGGAAAAGACGGGCGGCTTCCATCACCAGTTCGGGGTTCTTGACGGCGCTGGTGCCGAGAATGACGCGGGAAACGCCTTCATCCAGCCAGCTTTCTATCTGGGCGATGGAACGGATGCCGCCGCCGAGCTGGACGGGCAGATCGACCGCATCAATAATTTCCCGCACCGCGCCCGAATTGACGGGATGGCCGCCGACCGCGCCGTTCAGATCCACCACATGCAGCCATGAAAACCCGGCCTGCGCCCATTCAAGCGCCTGTGAGGCCGGATTGTCGCTGTAAATCGTGGCTTCGTCCATCGCGCCTTTATGGAGGCGGACGCATTTTCCGTCTTTCAAATGAATTGCGGGATAGATGATCATGCCTCATTTTAGTATAGAAGGGTTGGCAGATTGTAAAGAAGGAGCGCGCTATGGCCTATGACGATAACAATATTTTCGCAAAAATCCTGCGGGGGGAGATTCCGGCGGACAAGGTTTATGAAGATGATTATGCGCTGGCCTTCCACGATATAGCGAAACAGGCGCCGGTGCATGTGCTGGTTATCCCGAAGGGCCGCTATATTTCCATCGTCGATTTCGGCGCAAAGGCGGAGGCGGCGGAAATAACGGGTTTTTACCGCGCCGTTTCAAAAGTCGCGGCGGATTTGGGGCTGGTGCAAGAAGGGTTTCGCACCATCGCCAATACGGGCGCGCATGGCGGGCAGGAAGTGCCGCATTATCACGTCCATTTGCTCGGCGGGAAGAAAATCGGCCCGATGCTTGCGGGTTAAGGCGGCAAGACAGCAAGGCGGTAAGGCGGGCATCGCGGTCAAGGGCGGAATTGTGCAAAGGCTTGACAGGCGGCATTGCGAAAAACCTACCGCAATCGAGCCGGAACCTCTATGCGCGCGGCCTCTTTATGTATTGGTTTCATGCATCCGTCCCGTTTGCTCCGTTCGTCGCCTCGCCGCCCGCAGCATCGTGCCGCGTGGGCTTTGCCGGGAATATTTGCAAGGGGGCGCTTTCCCCTGAATGGCGGCTCATGGGGCTGCTGCGCTGTAAACGGCATTGCGGGGACGCCAAAGGGCGGCCAAGTGCGCCCCGTCCTGCGGCGCCAAGATGTGGAAGCAAGGCGTTGGGGATATTGAGGGGATGCTGAAAGGCCAAAGAGCCGCGCCGGACGGTTAAGGCTGCAAGGGAACAAGTTCCGTTTTAGGGGCGGGGGCGGTTTGTTTCAGGCGTTTTGCCTCGCTGTTGAAATCGTAAAGCACGGCTTCTTTGCGCTCTGGCGTGCTGTTTTGTTCCGGCGCCGCGGAAGGTTCGTCAAAACGGTATCTTGCGAGATAGCCCCTCAAGGCGCGGAGCATGCATATTTCCGGCGGCTCGTCCGCGCCCGTGACCGGCCCGCCCTTTTTCCACCAGGCTTTGAAATAACGGCCCAGCGCCTGACTCGTATGGTTCAAAAGGATGCAGCCCAGCGCCAGTTTTTCGGGGTCGTTTTTATCCCCCGCATCCGGCGCGGTAAAGCTGCGGGTCAGGCGCTGGTAAAAATAGACGGTTTCATTCAAGGGTGTAAAAAGATGATCATCCGAAAACGGGCGGCCCGTTCTCTCCTTGTGGCGTTCGTCGCATGAGCGCAAAAGCCGCCCGCCGATAAAAAGCGCGTTCAGCGGATTGATGCCCCGTCCCGGCTTTAAAAAATCCGCTTGGTTGCTGTTTCCGGCGCGGTTCATCTCGTCAATAAAATCAAGCCCCATATGGGCGAGCATGCGGGCCTCGCGCACATCGTTCTTTTGTTTGAAGGCGGGATTGTTCAGCGGCCAGAGCATATCGTGGAAAAGCCCGGCGAGCGCGTCCAGTTGCTGCGCCTTCTCCTCGCTCGTGCTGATTTTGCCCGTGTAATATTGTTCCGTTACGGCCTTGGTGCAAAAAAGATAGCCGCGATGCATATGGGCATCGACTGTTTTTTGGGAAAGGCCCCTGTTCCCGCCGAGCAGGGACGCGACATAGGGCGAGCAATTGTAAATTTCGTTCAGCAGGCCGGAAAGGATGAAATAGCGCTCGCCATAACCGAGGGGCTGTTCTTGCGCGGCGCGGCGTATCAGTTTGGCACTGCGCGCCAGATCAAACGCATTGTAGAAACTCTCCGCCATGGCAAGACCCGATAATAAACTCTTTAAGACAGGAAAGAGTTTAATGCAGGGCAGGGCCGGAAGTAAAGCGGAATAAGGGCTGTAAGGGCCTAGCGGCGGCGGTGGACGGGAAACAGGATGATATTATCCGTGTAGCTTTCCGGCGCATAGAGCGTTTCGACAGCGAATGTGTCGCGCCCTTCGTCCCCGAAAAGCTCTTCATTGAATTCGGCCTCCAGTTCCGTCAGCACGTAATCCGCAATCTCCATATGCGCCCGCGCCTGGATGGACAGGACGGCGCAGAGCGTATGGGCGGGATCTTGCGGATCGGCGATGGAGGTTTGCAACGATTCCAGAAGGTCGGCGAGCGATTCCAGATCTTCGGGAACATGCGTCAGCAAATCGTAAAGCGCGTCGCCCTGAACCGGATGATTGTGATAATGGGCGAGCCAGTCGGGCGCGTAATCGGCGATAATCTTGTCGGCCTCCATTTTAAGGGCGGCGGCGACGGGGACAAGCCCCGTATAATCCTGTGCGATGCGAAAAGCCGAAAGGGCGATGGCGAGCAGCGCCGAATCCGGATCGATTTCCGAAAGTGCGACATGCATCGCATATTGATCCTCCCCCGCAAGCGGCGCGGCGTTGGAAAGCGCCTCCGTGACGGCAACAGGCACGACCAGATAGCTTGACAGTCTTGCGACATCTTCCTTTGAAACGGCGTTCATTGTTCAAATCCCCGATAGAATGATGTAAAAAAGAAAGCGTACCCTTATTCCCGTTCTACCCCGATAAGGTGAACATTGGTTTAAGGAAAGGTGAACAAAGCGTTAAGCGGGCTTTCCAAGCGGGGGAGGACGTGTCATCCATAAAGAATGGCCGCGCGGATCAATACGATCGCCTTTTCAGGCGTTTCGGTGCAGACAATAAGCGTCGAGGTGCAGATCTCGAACGGGCTTCCCGCTTTTACGATTGTGGGGTACATTAATTAATGCGCGATCCATCAAAAATAATAAAAATATTGTGCGTTTTATTAGGCATAGGGCTCATTGGGCTGATAGTAATAATCGCTTCAGTAGCAGAAGAGGCAAACACCAAATTTATTCTTAATATACGCAGTCTCATTCCCGAGGGAATTGTAACCGAAGAATTATTGCTGAATGATTTTGAAGAAGCTCTGCCGGGAATGTGGTGCAATGTATTGATTTTCAAAATAAATGAAGAATCTCTCCATAAAATTCGGAACAAAGAATTAGGTTTCTTCAAAGATCAGATGCCCGCTGAGGGGTGGGTCGCGTGGAAAAAGTATCTTCCATCTGATTTAAACGAGGCTGCTAAAATTCCGCAAGGGTGTTTTGCTGATGTGGGGAAACTTAAAGATGAATATGGGTTTTCATTTAGTGATAATACCGAAGGATATTACACATTTGTAAAAGACAAAAAATATTCCAATATTTCTGTTTTTCCTGATTTTGGGATTGTTGTTTATGGTAGTTGGACATACTAACTAAGGCGATTGGCGAGAATTAAATGGTAGCGCGCATTAACACGATAGCGTTTCAAGGCGTAGACGTTCAATCCATTGATGTGCAGGTGCAGATTTCAAACGGGTTACCTTGTTTTACGATTGTGGGGCTTCCGGACAAGGCTGTTGCGGAAAGCCGGGAGAGGGTGCGGGCCGCGCTCCATGCGCTCGGCATCGCGCTTCCGGCGAAACGCCTGACCGTCAATCTCGCCCCCGCCGATGTGGTGAAGGAAGGATCGCATTACGATCTTCCGATTGCGCTTGGGCTTTTATCGGCGATGGGGATTTTGCCGGCGGGGGAAATGGAAAAATATGTGGTATTGGGAGAATTATCGCTTGATGCGAATATAAGGGGCGTCGCGGGCGTGCTTCCCGCCGCGCTCCATGCGGGCGCGAACGACAATTCCCTTATCTGTCCCGAATCCTGCGGCGGTGAGGCCGCATGGGCGGGGGATGTCGAAATCCTTGCGCCGTCCAATCTTCTCCAGCTTATCAACCACGTCAAGGGAACGCAGCTTTTGGCCCGTCCCGAACCGCGCATGCGGCCTGCAAATGACGCGAAGGCGGCGGTGCGCGTTCCGCCCGACCTTGCGCAGGTGCGCGGGCAGGAAAGCGCGAAACGGGCGCTGGAGGTCGCGGCGGCGGGCGGGCATAATCTTCTTTTCATCGGGCCGCCGGGTGCGGGCAAGTCGATGATGGCGTCCTGCCTTCCCGGTATCCTGCCGCCGCTTTCGCCCGCGGAGGCGCTCGAAGTTTCGATGATCCATTCGCTGGCCGGAACCCTGCCCGAAGACGGGCTTGCGCGGGAGCGCCCGTTCCGCGATCCGCATCATTCGGCCTCGCTCCCCGCCCTTATCGGCGGCGGTCACAAGGTGCGGCCCGGCGAGATAAGCCTCGCCCATCGCGGCGTTTTGTTTCTGGACGAATTGCCGGAATTTTCAAGGGGTGCGCTCGAAGCGCTGCGCCAGCCTTTGGAAACGGGGGAGGCCGTCATCGCCCGCGCCAATATGCATGCGACCTATCCGGCGCGGTTCCAGCTTGTGGCGGCGATGAATCCGTGCCGCTGCGGCTATCTTGGCGATCCGGCGGCGGAATGTTCCCGCGCCCCGAAATGCGCGGGCGAATATCAGAACAAGCTGTCCGGCCCTTTGCTCGACCGGATCGATATTCAGGTCGAGGTCGGCGCGGTCGGGCTTTCGGCCTTCGGGCAGGGAGGCGCGGCGGCGGAAAGCTCGGCCCTTGTCGCCGCGCGGGTCTTGCGGGCGCGGGAGCGGCAGGCGGCGCGCTATGAAGCGGCGGGCGCGGCGCAAAGGGGCGTGCTTGCCAACGCCCATGCGGGGAACGAGATGATCGATGAGGCTTCGCGCATGGAAGAATCTGTTCAATCCTATTATCTCGCTGCGGCGGAAAAGCTGAAACTCTCGGCGCGGGCTTATTACCGGCTTTTGAAAGTGGCGCTTACGATAGCCGATCTCGACGGGGCGGACGGGATCAAAAAGCGCCATATTGCCGAGGCTTTATCCTATCGCCGCAATAAATAGGCGCCAGGCGGTTTTTCAGGGCTTGCCGCGCCGGGCCGCAAAGCCCCCGCAAAATACCGCCGCAAATGGTTAATTCTTTGTAAACACAATCAAATAGGCCCGTCCCCAAATTTGTATGGCGGGCGCGGGATCGTGTATTCTTGATATTAGGAAGCGTTTAAGCCTTTGCCGCTATGATGGGGCTTGTAAAAACGGCTTTTGAAAATGCCGCTTTTTTGCGATTGAGAAGAAGATGGACTTTGACAAGATTTTATTGAGCGAGAATGCGGCCCCGGTCGCCCCCGCGACCGCAAACCATACGGGCGCGGAAATCGACGCCGTGGAAAAACGCGCCAGCGCCGAAGTCAAGGTGCTTGAAAGCGCGGAAGGAAACCCCGCGTCCGGCGGTGGCAGGGACGCAGGCGGCCTTATCGCCGACATGGCGCTTGAAACGCTTTTGCCCGGCGGCAAGATGCTTACGGCGGGGCTTGAATTGGGCACGACGCGGGCGCATGACAGGATGGCGATGGGGCTTTCGGGCGATGCGCCCGCGCCGCGCACGATGGATGAACAGATTACCCAAAGTTTCCGCTCTCCGAAACCATCCGGTGAAAAACTTGTGTCGGATGTCGCGAACGTGCGCTCTTCCCTTTTGAATAGGGCGGCGGGTGACAAGGTGACGGAAGATTTTGCCGGAGGGGGTAAGAAAAATGCCCAGAGCATTCCTGCAAACGAGGCGGCGGCGAACGAGCTGAATATGCAAGCCCGCAATCAGGTCAGCGTTCTTAAAAACCATCACAAGCTGGCGCAGGACAGTGTCCTCGTCCACCGCGCCGCGCATCAGGCAAAACTGGGACAGGCACGCGCCATGGCGCCGGGCATGGATTTAAGCAGCGGCCCGCGCTATCGCGGCGATGACGCCATCGCCATGGCGCGGCGGCATCAGGAAGATCAGGGGGGCGCATGACGGCGGCAACGGATCAGGGATTGAATTTGAAGCGGGCCTTTTCCGAGATGGCTTCGGTTCAGCCCGAACAGCCGAACGCACAGCAAATTCCCGAAATCCGTTCGGCATTTAACGGCTCCGGCCTGAACGGAGCGGCGCCGCAAAACGGGATGGAGTATGCTTCGACGCCGATGGAGGCGATGGGGCAGGGAATGCGCGACCGGCTTTCGCCGCTGAACCAGAACAATCAGAACAATCAGCAAATCCACCTTGATATGAACCATATCAACCTTCACCGTCAGGGCATGCAGGAGATGAGCGGCATCAGGGCCGAGCCGAAAGATCTCGGCGTGCTTAACGAGGGCGCGAACCGCATGCTCGAAGTCGGCGGCGAAGCGCTTCAGGCGATCGGCAACCTGTTCGGCGGCCCTGAACCCGAACCGGATCTCCAGCTCGCGCAAATGCCGCCGCCCGCGCCGAGCGCCGGCGTTTTCGGCCTTTAAGTTTTCCGGCTTTTCAGCCGTTCTTTCAGCCTTCCGGATTTTCGGGGGAAGATGCCCCGCCGCCCATTTTTTTGGTGACGATAAAGGCCTGGATACCGGCTCCCGTCAAAAACAGAAAGCCGAAGATAATGGCGATGGCGCCGAAGACTTGCGGGAAGAGGCAGGAAGCCACCACAAGGATCATCAATTCGCCATAGCCCGAAAAATCGAACCGGCGGCTATGTGTCATGATTTGCGCGATCCGCGCGCCGCAGGAAGCAAGGAGCGACAAGACGAGGAAGGTCGCCGCGGTCATGGAATGCATCAGGCCGAGCGTGAAAAGGAACGTAAAAAATCCCGTGAAAAGAAACGCCGCATAGGGTGCGAGGAAGGAAGAGCGCAGGCTGTTATTCTCGCGCGAGCGGTCGCTTAAAAACAGCGCGGCCAATGTGACGAGGCCGAAGACAAGCGCAATGGGATAGATCTGCATGCCGCCGAGAAAACAGGCGGCCCCGCCGCAGGCAAGCGCGCCGGCAAGAAGTTTTCCGTCCGTCATGCCGCCTTGCGCGAATTTTTCCCGCACAGTCCGGAGCGGTTTTTCAAGAGGGGGCAAAAGGAAACGGTCAAGCATGGCGTTTAATCTTCCTTGTCATCTTCGTCGAAAACAGAGAGGCCGAGCGCGAGATCGGCAAGCGCTTCGTCGTCGGCATTCTCTTTTTGCAAAAGGCGGAAGCGGCGGATCGCGAACGGGATCGCGATCATGTAAAGCACCGCCATGATGGTGAGGGTCGGCCACGGCACATGGACGAGCGCCGCCATGATGAAGACGGCCACGGCCATCACCGGCATGGTATATTTTTTCGGAAGGCGCATGGCTTTGGTGGAATAGGTCGGGATGCGGCTTACCATCATCCCCGCGATAAGGAACGTCCAGAGCGCGACGAGCGGGGAGGCATGGGAATATTCCGCAAAAAACCGCGTGTCCTGAATCCAGACTATCAGCGGCAAAAGGGCAAGCCCCGCGCCCGCGGGGGCGGGAATGCCGGAAAAGAATCCCTTTTTCCAGTCCGGCAGGACTTTTTGCGTCACGTTGAAACGGGCAAGGCGCAGGGCGCTGGCGGCGGCGAAAACCAGCATCGCCATCCAGCCGATCTTGCCGGAATCCTGCAAAATCCATGAATAGAGGATAATGGCGGGCGCGACGCCGAAGGAAAGAAAGTCGGAAAGCGAATCAAGCTGCGCGCCGAATTCGCTGGTGGCGTTCAACAGCCGCGCGACGGCGCCGTCCAGCGTATCGAGGATAACGGCGACGAGAATGGCCAGAACCGCATGTTCCCACCGTTCCGCCCATGCATATTGAATGGCGAGCAGCCCCGCCGCAAGCGCGGTCAGGGTCATGAGGTTCGGAACCATCTTATGGATGCCGACCGTCGGCAAATGAAGGGATTTGCCGTCCGCCGCCATCGCCGCCATATTGTTTTTGTCCGTGTCCGGCTGATGTTCCTCTGGCTGGTTCGCCGCGCGGATATTCATAAGATCACGCTGCCGCTGCGGGCCGGTTCGTCGGCGTCGAAATCGGCGAGAACGGTTTCACCGCCAATCGCGCGCTGGCCTTTACAGACGAGCGGCGACACGCCTTCGGGCACATACACATCGACGCGGCTGCCGAAACGGATAATGCCGTAACGCGCGCCGGTGCGGGAATCCTGATCCTCCCGTACGTCCGTCAGGATGCGGCGGGCGATAAGGCCGGCAATCTGTACGACACAGACCTTATGCCCGTCATCGGTTTCGATAAGGAGGGCGCAGCGTTCGTTATCCTCGCTGGCCTTGTCGAGATCGGCATTGAGGAATTTGCCCGGCGAATAAACCTTGCGGATGATTTTCCCCGATACGGGCAGGCGCTGTACGTGTACGTCCAGAACCGAAAGAAACGTGCTGATACGGGTAAAACGCTTGTCTTCAAGCCCCTCCATCCCCGCAAATTCGGACGGGAGCGTAGCATTTTCCACAATACTGCTAATTTCCCCGTCGGCGGCGGCGACGACGAGGGAGTCCTTGTCCGGCGTAACCCGCTCCGGATCGCGGAAGAAATAAAGGCAGGCCAGCGTGAAAAACAGCGCAAGGCCGCCCAGAAATTCAGAGAAGGTGTAAAAGACAAGAGTTGCGATAACGCCGCCAATGATAAAAGGGATGCCCGCAGGATGCGGCGGCACCAGAATAGTTTTCTTGACGGTATCGAGGAGGGATGCGCTCATGGTGTTCTCTTGGGCTTTCTCTTTAAACTTTTACAATATTTCCAGACCTTCGAAAACTATACTTTTTGGCGGGGCTTGCAAAGGGCATTGGCACAGGCGTAAAAGAAAAGGCCCGAAAATCGCTGGAATGCCGCATCCCCTTGATGCTACGGTGGAAAATGCGAATAAAAGGTATAAGCAGGTAATAGAAAGTAATAACAGGCGTTTTAAAGCTATGACAGAAATCAAATCGGTATGTGTATATTGCGGTTCTTCCGCGCGGGTGGATCAATCCTATAAGGACGCCGCCGTTGCGACGGGGAAAATGATTGCGGAAAGGGGCTGGAGCGTCGTCTATGGCGGCGGCCGCGTCGGGTTGATGGGGCTGGTCGCGGATTCCGCGCTCGAAGCGGGCGCGCCAGTCGTCGGCATCATCCCCAAACATATTCAGGCGCGCGAGATCGAGCATACGGATCTGACGGAGCTTCACATCGTCGATTCCATGCATATCCGCAAACAGATGATGGTGGACAAGGCCGACAGCTTTATCATCCTGCCGGGCGGGCTTGGCACGCTGGACGAGTTTTTTGAAATCTGCACGTGGAAGCAGCTCGGCCTCCATGACAAGCCGATCGTCGTCGTCAACCTGAACGGCTATTGGGAAAAACTGATCGACGGCATTCGCCACATTGCCGAGGTCGGCTTTATGCGCCTCGACGATATGGGGCTGTTCCAGGTCGTCAATTCCGTCGATGAAATCATTCCCGCGCTTGAAAACGCGCCGCATGAACGGTTCGATCCTTCGACGAAATGGATCTAGCGTTTGCAGGAGGCCGGAGTGCAGCATTATTCATAATGCATTAACTCCGGTTTAAGGCAAGGGTGCTAAGTTGAATAAGTAACTATCGCGCGTATGAGAATTTTTCATCCGCCCTTCCTTCTAACTCGAATAACCGCTAAAGGCCGCAGGCTGTCCCGCATGAATTACGACCATGATATAGAACTGGCCAAAGAGGTCGCGCATAAGGTTATGGCGCGGCTGCAGCAGGATAATCTTGCGCCGGAGCCGATCAATTATGAAGTCTGGTACGCCTATTTTTCCAACGGGCATAAGGAACTGAGGAAGGCGATTGACGCGCATCTTAGTAAAAAGGGGCGCGTCGGCGCCATTGATTGCCGCGGCTTTCATGAAGAATTCCTGAGCGATAAGAAACAGCAGCAGGCCTATCAGCGGGCGAGCGATCAGATCCATGCGACATTGCATGATGTTTCCAGCCTGATGGGCAATGTTAAAACCGCGACGTCGGAATATAGTGAAACATTGACGAGCGTTACAAAGAAAATCGCCGGCGTGACGACGCCCGAACAGATTGCGGACGCCTTGAAGGACGTGGTGCAAAACACCAACCGCATGATGCAATATAATAAAAAGCTTGAAGAGCATCTCGACAAATCCGCCCGCGCGATGGACGAGCTTAAGCGCGATCTGGATCGCGTCCGCCGCGAGGCGATGACGGACGGGCTGACCAGCCTTGCCAACCGCAAATCTTTTGATGAACAGATTGCGCGGCTTTCGCGCGAAGGCGATGAAACGGGCAAGATTTTCAGCCTGCTGATGCTCGACATCGATCACTTCAAGAGCTTTAATGACAATTACGGCCATCAGGTCGGCGATCAGGTCTTGCGCCTTGTCGCCCGCACGCTGCTGGACGGGGTGAAGGGAAAAGACATCGCGGCGCGTTATGGCGGTGAGGAATTCGCCATCCTGCTTCCCGAAACCAATCTCGATCACGGAATCGCCGTCGCGGAATCCTTGCGGAAATCACTGGCGGGCAAGGAAGTCATCAACCGTTCCAACGGCGAACCGCTGGGCCGGATCACCATGTCGGCGGGCGTCGCCCAGTTCTACCCGACCGAAAGCGTCGAGGATTTGATCGAACGTGCCGACGCCGCCCTCTATACGGCCAAGCATAATGGCCGCAACCAGGTCGCCGCCGCGCCGACGCCGCATGAGCGCTCGCTTAAAAAATCGAAATAAATAAAAAAGCCGCGGCTTTTTTCTTCCGGTTTCTTCTTTCTTCCGGCCACCGCGCTTGTTGTGACGGGCAGGGCGGCGCTGGCCGCGTGGTTTTGGTTTGCGGATTTATGCTTGGGGCCGGCCTTTGGGGGTTTTCACGGGGGCTTGTAAAATCCTGCGGTTTTTTACAGGATAGACCCTGCCGCCAAACAAAATACGTTGCAGGATAAACGCCATGACACAGAAAATTTTCCTCGAAGATTGCTACCGCCGCGAGATAGAGGCGCATATATCCGCCGTCGAAGGCAATGCGGTGCAGCTCGACCAGACGGTTTTTTATGCCGCGTCGGGCGGGCAGCCGGGCGATACGGGCATGCTGCGCATCGCGAATGAAAATATTCCGGTCGTCACGACGAAAAAAGGCGCGGCGCATGACGAGGTCTGGCATGTCCTGCCCGAAGATGCCGTGCCGCCGCCTGTCGGGACGGCGCTTAAAGGCAGCATTGACTGGGAAACGCGGCATAAATATATGCGGATGCATACATGCCTGCATCTTTTATGCTCGCTTATCGAAGGCGACGTGACGGGCGGTTCCGTCGGCGCGGAAAAAGGCAGGCTGGATTTCAATATATCCGCCGATGCCGTGGATAAGGAGGCGTTGAATAAAAGCCTGAACGATCTTATCGAAGCCGATCATCCGGTGAGTTATGAATGGCTGAGCGACGAAGAGCTTGCGGCCAATCCGTCCCTTATCCGCACCATGTCGGTAAAGCCGCCCGTGGGAAGCGGCGCGGTGCGGCTGGTGCGGATCGGGCCAAAGGACAGCCCCGTCGATTTCCAGCCCTGCGGCGGCACGCATGTCAGATCAACGGCGGAAATAGGCCGCGTGGAGATCAGCAAAATCGAGAATAAAGGCAAACAAAACCGCCGTATTTCCGTTGTCTTTGCCTGACACAGGTTGGGGCGAGCGCTCTGCGGTGCGTACCGGTCTATGCCGGGCGCAGGCGATGAAAAGGGCGCGGCGGGGCTAAAGCTGCGATAAACAGGTGGGGCGTAAGAGCCGTATGGTTTGCATCTTTTTTTGCATAGCTTATGCCTATCTATCTTATGCCTTGGGACATTATCCAAGGGCGCTGATGGGGCCTGTAAAATTCCGCGGGTTTTTATCGGTATTTCCGCCCTGCGGATTGTGAAGCAGTGTCCGGCTTTGCCTGAAGAAGGTGCTGTGCATTGCCGCCTCCCCTTGCGCGGGTAAGGACGGAGCAAGCGTTGTTACCCGCGTAAGGGAGCGGTTGCCCGTGAGTCAAACCGTTTGACGCGCCGCCGCCCTGTGGATTTGAAGCGGTGTCCGGTTTTGCGCGAAGGAGGCGCTGCGTGTCGCCGCTTCCCATTGTGCGGGTAAAGACGGAGTATGCGCCGCTACACGCGTAAGGGAGCGGTTGCCTGTGAGTCAAATCTTTTGCGCGCGGGCTATCCGTATTCTTGTCCGTAATCATGGCTGCCCCAATGCCCGTCCCGCTGGCGGGGCCGATTAAGGCTTGCCCTGCGCGGGCGCGGGCGATATGTCTTTTCCATGAGCAGCCCCGATATTTTTCCCTCCTCTTTCCTTGACGCCCTCAACCCCGCGCAGCGTCAGGCGGTTGAAACGACCGAAGGCGCCGTTCTTGTGCTTGCGGGGGCGGGGACGGGGAAAACACGCGTCCTGACGACGCGGCTTTCGCATATATTGCAAACGGGAAAGGCTTATCCGGGGCAGATCCTCGCCGTGACCTTTACCAACAAGGCGGCGCAGGAAATGAAAAACCGTGTATCGGCGCTGATGGGCGGTGCGCCGGTGGAGGGCTGGTGGCTCGGCACCTTCCACGCGCTGGCGGCGCGGATGCTGCGCCGTCATGCGGAGCTTGTCGGGCTGACTTCCTCCTTTACCATTCTCGATCAGGACGATCAGGTGCGGCTTGTCAAACAGCTGATGGAAGCCGCCGGCATGGACACGAAAAAAATGCCGCCGAAAATGGTCGCGGACAGGATCGGGAGCTGGAAAGATAAAGCCTGTCTGCCTTCGGACGTGCCGGATGCAGAAAAAAGCGATGCGGCTTCGCCCGACATTATCCGCATTTACACGCAGTATCAGGCGCGGCTCAAGGCGCTCAACGCCGCCGACTTCGGCGATCTTTTGCTGCATGTCATCATGATTTTAAAAGACCCCGCCCATGCCGAACTGCTGGCCGATTATCACAGGCGGTTCAAATATATCCTCGTCGATGAATATCAGGATACGAACGTCGCGCAATATCTTTGGCTGCGCCTTTTGGCGAAGGGGACGGGCAATCTATGTTGCGTTGGCGACGACGATCAATCCATTTACGGATGGCGCGGCGCGGAGGTCGATAATATATTGCGGTTCGAAAAGGATTTTCCGGGGGCGGTCACTATCCGGCTTGAGGAAAATTACCGCTCGACGGGCCATATCCTTGCGGGCGCGAACGCGGTTATCGGCCATAATGAAAACAGGCTCGGCAAGGAGCTTTTCACGAGTGCGGGCATGGGGGAAAAAATCCGCGTGCGCGGCCTGTGGGACGGCGAGGCCGAGGCCAGATGGGTCGGCGAGGAAATAGAATCGCTCCAGCAAAAAAGATATGCGCTGAACGACATGGCCGTCCTTGTCCGCGCCGGATTCCAGACGCGGGAGTTCGAGGAACGGTTTATCCAGCTCGGCCTCGCCTACCGCGTCATCGGCGGCCCGCGTTTTTACGAGCGGCTCGAAGTGCGCGACGCGCTTGCCTATCTGCGCGTCATCAACCAGAAGGACGACGATCTCGCGCTGGAGCGGATCATCAACACGCCCAAGCGCGGCATCGGCGGCGCAACGGTGCAAACGCTTTACGGCCATGCGCGGGCGCAGGCGATCAGTCTTTACAGCGCCGTTCTAGACCTTACCCAGACGGACGAACTCAAGCCCAAGGTCAAGGCGACCTTGATGAAGCTCATCGACGATTTCGAACGCTGGCGCGGCCTCATATCGACGACGCATCACGCGGCGCTTGCCAATATGGTGCTGGAGGAATCCGGCTATATCGATATGTGGAAAATGGACAAATCGCCGGACGCGCCGGGCCGCGTCGAGAACTTAAAGGAATTTATTTCCGGCATGGAAGAATTCGAATCGCTTCCGGCTTTCCTGGAACATATTGCGCTCGTGATGGAAAACCAGACGAATGATAGCGGCGATCAGGTGACGATCATGACGCTGCACGGGGCGAAGGGGCTGGAATTCCCGTGTGTGTTTTTGCCGGGCTGGGAGGAAGGATTATTCCCGTCCCAGCGCAGCATGGACGAAAACGGGCTGAAGGGGCTTGAGGAAGAGCGCCGCCTCGCCTATGTCGGCATCACCCGCGCGCGGGAGCGGTGCTATATCAGCCACGCCGCCAACCGCCGCATGTATGGGAGCTGGATCAACGCCATCCCCTCGCGCTTTGTCGACGAGCTGGCCGAAGACCATATCGAGGTCGAGGCCGAAACGGGGATTTACGGATCGCAAGGCCGCTCTTCCCACTGGGATTCGTCGGGCTTTTCCGAACGGATCGCGCCGCGCCGCGCGGCGGAAGCGCCCGTATCGTCCTTTACGCCGAACCAGAACGCGAACGGCTTCGCGCGGGGCGACAGCGTCCTGCATGAAAAATTCGGGCGGGGCGTGGTCATCAATATGGACGGGAACAAGCTCGACATCGCTTTTTCATCGGGCGGGACGAAGCGCGTGATGGATAGTTTCGTCACAAAGGCGGATTAGCCTTACGCTGCCCTCTTCGGGATCGAAAGCGCCGCCGGACTATCACCGGCTTGCTGCGATCGGGCAAGGGCTTCTCCCCTTATTTGCGATAGGTAGGCGGGAAGTGCCGCCGCCCGCGATCCGCAAGGGATCGGTTTTTGCAATCATACGGCTATGCCCGCGTTTATTGCCCCCATGCGCGGCAAAAGGCGCGGCGGGGGCTTATCCGCATTGACGGGCGTGGGGCCGGGCTTGTCCAGATAACGGTTGCGCCCGCGCGGTTCAATTGGACGGGGCGATGGGGACGGCCTGCGGCGCTTGCGGCTGCGACGTCTGCGCTTGCGGGATTTTCTTGTCGTTCGGATGGGCGTAATCTTTTAAAATTCCGGCGGCGAGCATCGGTTCGCCCATCATTTCCTGCGCAAGGATAACATAGCCGCCGCGCTCATCCCCGCCTTGTGCGGGGGGAACCTTGAAGTCGATGACCCTGTGCTGGCCGTGCCATTTACCGACATGGCGCATGTCCTGGATGACGTTGCTGAAACGCAGGACGCGGCCCTTATTGACGCCCTGATCGACCCTTTGGATGATAATGTCCTTATAGCGGACGAGCCACAGGCTCGCCGAATGCCAGTAGCGGTTGCCCGCGGCGGTCGGCAGGTAAACGGAAAGCGTTTCCTTGTCTTTCCAGCGCATCGGAATTTCGAGCGTTTTATTTTTGCCCTGATAATTATAGCTCGCCATGATTTGCAGGAAATAGCCGAGATGGCCCGCGTTCGCTTCTTCCATGCCGTTGACGACCATATAGGGGATGCGCAAATTCGTATCGAGCGTGCGCCGCGAGGTTTCATACGTCCATTGACGGAAGATGCAGGGATCCATCGGGCCTTTGCGGATTTTTTGCGCTTCGCCCCCGTCGCCCATCCCTTTGATATGGCAGCTCAGCGCGATGACATTGTCCTTTTGCATGGCGTCATAGAGCATGCGGTCGGCATAGACGCACGCGTCGCAATCCACCGCCGTGAACAGCTCGACGACGATGGGGCGCTTCAGCGTGTCTTCTTCGCCGTCTTGCGGCCCCTCTTGCGCCAGCGCCGGAAAGCCGGACAGGCAAAGGAGCAGGGCAAGGGCCGGAAGCCCCCAGAATTTCTGTATGGAAAACCAAGTCATTCTTTTATTGTGCCTGAAAACGCGTTAGACATCATACAATTATATAGTATCGGGCAAAAGCCCGGCCATTGCAAAAAGACATTATGAGCGCCATGACAAACGCCCCGGCCACCATTGCGGCCACCACGATGACGAAACAGGCCTGTATTTTCGGCGGCACAGGGTTTATAGGCCGCCAGATTGTGGGCGCGCTGGCCCGCGAGGGCTACCGGATCAAGGTCGTGACGCGCGCGCCGGAAAGCGCCTATTTCCTCAAAACCGCCGGAAATCCGGGGCAGATTGCCGCCGTTCCTTTTTACCGGGGGGACGATGCGACGTTGCGCGAAGCGGTTGCGGGCTGTGATGTCGTCGTGAATTGCATCGGGATTCTGGCCGAGCGCGGCAAGAGCGGTTTTACCCGCCTCCATACCGAATTGCCCCGCGCCATCGCCAAAGCCTGCGTCGCGGAAAAAGCGGGGCGTTTTATCCATCTTTCCGCGATTGCCTGCGATCTCAACCATTCAAAATACGGAAAATCAAAACGCAATGGCGAGCTTGCCATCTTTGAAAATTTTCCGGCGGCGACGATTTTGCGCCCCGCCGTGGTTTTCGGTGCGGACGATAATTTCTTCAATCTTTTTGCGCGAATGGCGCAGATCATGCCTTTCCTGCCGCTGATTGGCGGCGGCAAGACGCGGTTCCAGCCCGTTTATGCCGGCGATGTCGCGAAAGCCGTGACGGCGTGCCTCAGGCGGCCGGAAAGCAAGGGCGCGATCTATGAGCTTGGCGGGCCTGAAATACTGGATTTCCGCGCGCTTTATGAAAGGCTGTTCCTTTATACGGGCCGCAAACGGGCGCTTGTTTCCCTGCCATGGGGCTTTGCGAAATTTCAGGGCGCGCTGATGAATTTGCTGCTGCCCGACCCGCCTTTGACGCCGGATCAGGTGGAGTCCCTTAAAACCAACGCGGTTTGCAGCGGCGATTGGCCGGGATTGCAGGATTTGGGAATTACGGCCACGCCGCTTGACGCGGTGCTGCCGTCCTATCTGTCCCGTTTCCGCCCCGGTGGCCGTTTTGCCGCCAAGAAAAAGGCATAAAGTTGCCGCCCGCGCGGTTTAAAGCTATGTAATCAGGATGCCGATAATGAGATTGATAAAAGCCGTTTATAGTTTGGCCCCCCTTCTGGTTTCCGCCCTGACTTTGGCGGCGGCGCCGTTTGCCGCTGCGCCCGCCTATGCGCAAAAAGTCGCGGGCATCGCCGCCGTCGTCAATGACGAAGCGATTTCGATGGGTGACGTGACCGACCGCATGAAGCTCGTCATCATATCGTCGGGCCTTCCGAACAATGAAGAGATCAGGAACCGCATCCTGCCGCAGCTTCTTGAGGGGCTGATCGAAGAGCAGATCAAGATGCAGGAAGCAAAGCGCCATAATGTCGGCGTGTCCGACGAAGAGATTGCAGAGGCGCTGGACGTTATCGCGCAGCAGAATAATCTGACGGGCGAGAAATTCGCGGCGGCGTTGAAACAAAGCGGCGTGCCGGTCGCGACTCTGACCCGCCAGATCCGCGCGCAGTTAATGTGGAATAATTACGTGCGTCAGGTCATCCATCCGCGCATCAAGGTAAGCGAAAGCGACACCAAGGCGCGGCTTGAGCGCGTCCGCGCAAAAATCGGCCAGACGGAATATCTTGCGGCTGAAATTTATTTGCCGTTCGAGGATTCAAAACGCGCGGGCGAGCTGGAACAATTTGCGCGCCGCATGGCGACGGAATTACAGGCGAAAAAAGCGCCGTTCGGCGCGGTGGCCGCGCAATTTTCCAAGGCGGCGGGCGCTGAAAAAGGCGGCGTTTTGGGATGGGTGCAGGAAGGGCAGCTTGCGCCCGCGCTTGAATCCGCGCTCTTCAAACTCGAAGAAGGCGGTGTGACGAACCCTATCAAGACGCCGGACGGCATCCATATCCTCCAGCTTCAGAAAAAGCGCACATTGACCGAAGACTCCATCCCGTCCCGCGACGAGATAACCAATTCCATCGGCTATGAGCGGCTCGACAGGGCGCAGCAAAAAGCGCTTGTGGATCTGAAATCGGCGGCCTTCATTGACAGACGCATTTAATCCGGTAGAGGCGCTTCCGCCGCTTCGTGAAATTATCAACGAACACGGGCTGCGCGCCGAAAAAGCGCTGGGGCAGAATTTCCTGCTCGACCTCAATCTCACGCGGAAAATCGCGCGCGCGGCGCGCAGCATAAAAACCAATCCCGCCTTTGAAATCGGCCCCGGCCCCGGCGGGCTGACGCGGGCGATCCTCCTCGAAGGCGCGCCAAAGCTCGTTGCGCTGGAATATGACGCGCGGGCCGTCGCGGCGCTGGACTCGCTCGTGCTTGCCGCGGACGGGCGGCTTTATGTCGAACAGGCCGACGCTCTGCGGCTGAGCCTGCCCGCTTGCGCCGTGCGGCGCGGCTTGAAGCCGCCCTATAATATCATCGCCAATCTTCCCTATAATATCGCGACGCCGCTGCTTGCCGGCTGGCTTCAGGATATTCACGGCGACGCGGGAATTTACGGCGAGCTTATATTGATGTTCCAGAAAGAAGTGGCGCAGCGCATCGTCGCAAGCCCGTCAACGAAAGCCTATGGCCGGCTTTCGGTTCTTACGCAATGGCTGTGCGATGCGAAAATAGTGTTCGATGTTCCGGCGTCGGCTTTCGTGCCGCCGCCGAAAGTCACATCCTCGATTGTCCGCCTCGTGCCGCGGGAGCGGAACGGAGAGGCGCTTGCGGCCTTTCGGGTGATGGAGGAAATGACCGCCGCCTCCTTCGGCCAGAGGCGGAAAATGATCCGCAGCTCGCTTAAAAATTACGCCCCGTTCCTCGAAGCTTGCGGCCTGGACGATCAGGCGCGTGCGGAAGATATAGCGGTCGGGGACTATGCCCGTCTTGCCCTTGCCGTAACGAAGGCGCGGCGGGAAGGCTGAAAGAGCGGGCGGGTTATCCGCCGCCCGCTGGCGTTGCCTGGCGCTGCTGCCCGCTGCCGTCCCCCGCCACTGCCTCTGCTGTCCTCGCCCGCTGCCTCCGCCAGTTGCTGTTGCCTGCTGCCGTCGTCCGTTGCTGTTGCCTGCTATCCTCGCCCGCACCCTCGTCCGCTGCCTGCTGGCGTCGTCCGCTTCCGCCGCCTCACTGCCGCCCGTGCAAGTGCGCGCCGCCCTTGAGGGAGCGGGGGCGTGCCTGCCGCTCTACCGTCCCATCCTGTACCGCTCTGTGCCGCTTTATGCGGCGGCTTCTTGTCCGGGTGCGGTAAAGGCGGGCCGGCCTGCTGGAAAGAGGCTGTTTGTTTTGGGGGGCGTGTTTGTTAGGGGCTTTTTTCACGCGGCTTGCGGGGTTTTCAAAGCAGGGGCTATAGCCCTTCTTTCAGCCCGCGCACGAAATCGGAAAGCCCGACAATCCTGCTGCGCTTCAAGCGCTCCGCATCAAGGATGGTTTGCGCCTGCTGGATGGCCGTGTCGATATTGTTGTTGATGAGGACGTAATCATATTCCGAATAATGGGTCATTTCGTCGGATGCCTTGCTCATGCGCTGGCGGATCGTTTCGTCGCTGTCTTGCGCGCGGGCGCGGAGGCGGCGTTCAAGCTCTTTCGCGCCGGGGGGCAGGATAAAGACCGTGACAAGATCCTCGCGGGCGATCTCGCGGAGCTGCTGCGTGCCTTGCCAGTCAATGTCGAAAATCACGTCGTTGCCGCGTGCGAGCGCTTCTTCCACCGGCTGGCGCGGCGTGCCGTAATAATTGCCGAAGACCTTGGCGTGTTCGAGCATCTCGCCATTTTCGGCCATGGCGTTGAATTGCGGTATATCGACGAAATAATAATCCTGCCCGTCCACTTCGCCGGGGCGCCGCGGGCGCGTCGTGGCCGAAATGGAAATTTCCAGCGCCTCGTTCTTTTGCAAAAGCGCGCGGGTGATCGTGGTTTTCCCCGCGCCCGAAGGGGAAGATAAAACAAACATCAGGCCGCGGCGTTTCAAGGTGAAGTCCATATGATATTTATACGTCTTTAGGGTGGTGCGATGCCGCCATACTATCGGCAGGGCAGGCCGCTGCAAAGCCCGCAATTGTGTTTTTGCCGTGAAATGATAGGGTTGCACCCATGAAAAATCCCGCATCCATCCTGATTACGGGCGCTTCCAGCGGTCTGGGTGCGGCGCTGGCGCAATATTATGCCGCGCCGGGCGTTACGCTTGCGCTTTCGGGGCGGGACGAAGCGCGGCTGAAGAAAGTTGCGGATCTTTGCATGCGCAAGGGGGCCGCGGTGGAGATCGCGGTTTGCGACGTGACGGATCGCGCCGCCATGGAGGCATGGGCCGCCGCGTGCGACGAAAAGACGCCGCTCGACCTCGTTATCGCCAATGCGGGCATTTCCGGCGGTACGGGCGGGGTTATGGGCGGTGAGCCTGTGGGGCAGGCCCGCGCGATATTCGATGTCAATCTTATGGGCGTACTCAACACGGTGGAGCCGGTTTTGCCGCGCATGATAGAACGGGGCCGCGGGCAAATTGCCTTTATCAGCTCTATGGCAGGATTTCGCGGGTTTCCGTCGGCTCCGGCCTATAGCGCCTCGAAGGGGGCCGTACGTTTTTATGGCGAGGCCCTGCGCGGCGCCCTTGGCGGTACAGGCGTACAGGTCAATGTCGTCTGTCCGGGTTTTGTCAAATCCCGCATGACCGACGCCAATGATTTCCCCATGCCGCTTTTGATGGAAGCGGGCGATGCGGCACGCCTTATCGCAAATGGTCTGGCAAGGAATAAGGGCCGGATAGCCTTCCCCCTGCCGATGTTGTTTTCCGCATGGTTTGCGTCGATTCTGCCGGATTTTCTCGCCCAGCTCATATTGACGCGCCTTCCGGCAAAGGGAAAAAGAAGCGGTTAAAGCCGCCGCCCCATAAAATAAAGCGCGCTTGAAACGCAATTTCGTTGATTCTTTTAAAAAAATCAGCCATTTTTTAAAGAGCTATTACAACTCTTATTATATTTTTCTTATAAAGAAACGGTGTTATTTCTAGGTTTTCTGACTGTCTGTCAAAATATAATAGTATGAAACATAACTTATAGTTGTTATACCGGGCGTTCCAAGAAGGGCGTTTGCAAATGGAAATGATAAAGCTTCAGGAGCGATCCGATATCGCAGCCGCCTTATTAAAGGCTTTGGCGAATGAAAAAAGATTCCTGATTGTATGCATACTCTCGCAGGGCGAAAAGAATGTGGGCGACCTCGAAAAATTTGTGGGGCTCAGCCAGTCCGCCCTGTCACAGCATCTTGCGCGGCTCCGCCGCGACGGCATCGTCGATACGCGCCGCGAAGCCCAGACGATTTTCTATTCGATCAAGGATCCCGCCGTACCGCGGCTGCTGGAATGTATGATCGCAATCTACGCCAATGAATGCTGAAGCTTAAAGGCGCGCCAGACCCTTTCCGGATCGAGATCTTCCAGCCTGTCTTTTTGAATCGTGATGACGTTGCCGCCGAGCGGGGCGTGCCGCGCCGGATCGCTTGCGTTTGAAAAAAGCACGATGGCGGGGCATCCCGCCTGCGCGATGATATGCATCGGCCCCGTATCGTTGCCGACGACCCCGACCGCGCCGCGGGCGAGGGCGGGCAGATCGAAAATGGATGTTTGCGCCGTCAGGTTTTTGGCCTGCGGTATTTTTTCGCAAAGATGCCGCGCGATTTCCGCCTCGTGCGCGCTGCCGATAATCACGGGCATATAGCCGCTCGCGCAGATCTTGTCGCAAAATTCGACATAATGGTTTTGCGGCCATCTTTTTTCGGGATGTTGCGGCGATGCGCCCGGAACGATGAGGATATAGGGCGCGGCCAGATGGGAAAAATCATGTTCCGGCTTCACCCATTCCATCGCGTCGGGCCGGACGGGGCCGACCCCTGCGCTTTTGAGCATCTTTGCATGGCGGTCGAACGCCTTGCCTTTTTTGCGGGAAAGATCCTTGCAGCGGTGCGTTGCGCCCCGCGCCGTGCCGACCCATTCGGGCCTTGGCGAAAGGAGCCGCAAATAAAAAGAGGTGCGGTCGTTATTTTGCAAATCATAGACGCGCTGGAATTTGCCCGCATTCAGGCGGCGGCGCAGATCCATCCATGCGCGCGGCTTATTCCATTGCGGGCGGCTATCGATCATTACGGCATCGAAATAACCGCTTTGCTCCGCCAGTTTCCGATAGGGCGCGGTGGTCAAAAGCGTTATATGGGCTGTTTTATGGTGGGCGCGGATCGCCGCCATCGCGCCGAGGGCCTGAATAAAATCGCCAAGGGCGCTAAGCTTTATAACCAGAATATTTTCCTGCATCAGCCTGTTCTATACAGCCTTCTTCCCCGCGGCAAGGGCGCTTGTGCCGCCCGGCTGCGCGGACGTCCCGCTTTCTTCGCCGGTTTTACCGGACGCGGGCGGGCTTTCATCTTTTCCGGCTTTCGCGGGGGTTGATGAGGCGGCAGGATTTTGTGCGTTTGCCGGCGGCGGTTCGGCCAATGATTCGGCCAGCGGTTCACGCGGCGGTTCAGGTAGCGACTCAGGCAGTGGTTCAGGCAGGGCGGCAATTTCATGCGGCTTGTATTTCTCGTAGAGAAGCTCGGCATAAACATCCATCGTGCTGTCCAGCATCCGCGTCTTCGTGAAATTCTCCGCAATATGCATCATGGAACGGGTCGCCATCGTAAAGCGCTTTTCATCGTCCATGTCGAGCGCCTCACCGATGGCTTTGGCCAGCGCGTCCGCATCCGAAGGCGGGACGAGCCAGCCGGTTTCCCCTGCGATGATCGTTTCCTGCGCGCCGCCGTGATCGGTCGCGACAATCGGGCGGCCCATGGCTTGGGCCTCGATCGGGACGCGGCCGAACCCTTCCGGGTCGGTCGAAGCGCAAACGATAACGGTCGCCAGCATGTAGGCGGCGGGCATGTCGCTGCAATGGCCGATAATGCGGATGCGGCCTTCGAGATCTTTTTCCTTGATGGCGTTTTCGACTTCGGCACGGAAATCCTTGCGGCCCTGATCGTCGCCGATAAGGATGCAGAAAACATCGTCCCTGTTCAGCTTTGCCATGGCTTCGATCAGGACGAGCGGGCCTTTCCAGCGCGTGAGCCGCGCGGGCATCATGACGATCCGGCAGCTATCCGGCAGGCGCCATTCCTGTGAAATTTTGATCAGATGCGCGGGCGCGACGGCGTTGGGGTGGAATTTTTCGATCGCAACGCCGCGATGGATCAGGCGGAGGCGGCTTTCATCGACAGCGTAATTTTTCAAAAGATAATTTCTGACATAGTTGGAAATCGCGATGATACGTTCACCCTTGGCGATGGATGAATTGTAAAAACGCTTGAGGCCGCCGGAAATATTGAACGGCGCGTGACAGGTCGTCATAAAGCGCGCTTTTGTTTTGCGGCAGGCTTTCCACGCAGACCATGCGGGGGCGCGGGATCTGGCATGGACGATATCCGCGTCATATTTGCGGATAAGGCGGCGGAGCCTGGAGATGTTCCGCCACATGACAAGCGGGTTTTTGGAATGAACGGGAAGATCGATATGGATGGAACCTGCGCGCACTATTTCCGGCACGCGGTGGCCGCCATGGCTGACGACAATCGAGGTCGAGCCGGATTTGACCAGCTCCGCCGCGACATCAATACAGCCCTGCTCCGCCCCCCCTGCGCCCAGCGAGGGAATGATCTGCATAATCACAGGCATTCTTTTGGCGTCCGGCGCCTGGCTTGATTTTTCTGTTATAATATTATCTGTCATGGCAATAATGTCGGGTCTGTCTGATGCGGGACAAGCCTTATAGCACTAGCACGGATCGCACCCGTGGGAAAAAGAAAAGAGGGGTTCGCCAGAAATGTCCGTGGAATTCTTGCACCGTGACGATGCGCCGCGCCTTGCCTACAGGAAACAGGCGGGCAGGAACGGCGCTTTGCCGACTATTTTGTTCCTGCACGGGCTGTGGTCGGACATGGAGGGCACAAAGGCGGAATATCTGGCCGATGCCTGCGCCGCCCGCGGGCAGGCATTCGTGCGGTTCGATTGCCGCGGCCATGGGCGTTCGGACGGCCTGTTCGAGGATGCGGCGATCGGCGACTGGAAGCGCGACGCGCTGGACATAATCGACAATGTGGCCGAAGGGGCGCTGGTTTTAATAGGCTCTTCCATGGGGGGCTGGCTGTCTTTGCTGGCGGCGCTTGAGCGGCCTGAAAGAGTGGCGGGGCTTATAGGGCTTGCCGCCGCGCCTGATTTTACGCGGGAAATCCTGGCGGAGATGGGCGCGGCGCAGCGCTCCGCCCTCGAAAAAGACGGGTATTTCAGCCTCCATGAGGGGATTCCGGATTTTCCCTGTCATATCACGCAAAAACTGCTCGATGAAGGCGGGGCGCATTGTCTTTTGCCGGGGCCGCTTGCCATCAAAGCGCCCGTCCGGCTGGTGCAGGGCATGAAGGACGAGGATGTTTCATGGCAAACGGCGCAGCGCATCGCGGCGGCGGTTCCCCATCAGGATGTGCGGGTCTATTTGCGCGAAGACGGCGATCACAGGCTGTCCACGCCGGAAGATCTTGCGCTTATCGACCTTATTGCGCAGGAATTATCCGGCCTTGGGGAAGACGCGCCGGCAGGTGTTTGAGCCCGGTGCTAGAGGCCGGCGCGCCGGATTGCTTGCGATTTTAGGGGCCTCTATTTATCCGGCTTTTAGGGCTTACCCAAGGAGTTGCGCCCTGTTGAGGGTTTTTATTTACGCTTGAACTGCATGGCCTCGTTTTTGGGGCGCAGCGCCATGTCGGACGAACGGCCACCGCGGCCTATGGACGGGCCGGCCCCCGCAAACGGCCCGCGATCGAAGATGCGGCAGAATAAAAGCCAGATGAAATAAAGAAAAGCCGGAAACAGCGCGACGACGAAGCTATAGAGATGCAATACCGGCTCTATCCATTTCTCCCAGAAGCTTTTCGGGACGACCTCGCGGACGGCATAAAACTGGTTCGGGGCGTATTTGACGAGGATATAGCCGAAATCACTGCCCTGATAGGCTTTCGGGTCGATTTCAAAGGCTTCGAGCCGCGTTTTCTGTTCATGGGTGGCCAGGAAATTGGCGTAAAAATCATGCCCGACCGCCGCGAAAAACGGCAGGAGAAGGATGAAACACCAAAGTTTTACGCTTCCACTCATATTTCTTGTCTGTCCGCCGCGGCTTTGCGGGACGAATTTCTCCGCGGGAAGGGGCAAAATGGGGTTGAAGGCCGCCCTTCGGGCCGCCTGATTTGCCTTATTCTAACAGCTTCATGGAAAAGGGAAAAGGCCGGAAAAGCACCTCCCCCCGGCAGTCCCGCATAAAGACTTGCCCTCATCCGGCTTTTTCGATACTGTCCGGCCAACTTTTTTATAAGGACAGGTGGCCGAGTGGTTTAAGGCGCACGCCTGGAAAGTGTGTATACGCTAATCCCGTATCGAGGGTTCGAATCCCTCCCTGTCCGCCAGATTCCCCGGCTTTTGTAAGCGGAAATCATGCAAATATTCCTCGATGAAATTGCCAAAAGCCTGAAGGACGAAAGTTTTATCCGGCTGACCCTTGCCGGTTACCGCGGCGGCGAGGCGGATCTCGCCAAAATTATCGTCCGCCGCGTCGTCATCAAGCGGCAGGACAGGATGAGCTTCACCTACCGCTATAAAACCCGCGACATCGTCAAAAACCATGCGACGGATGCGGCGCTTCTTGAAATAAGCGCCTGTCTTGAATCCGGCTTTACGGCGGCGACGCTTTTTACCGCGGACGCCGATATTATTTATGAAGCGCGCAAGGGGGGGAAACCGGCCCTGCACCGCAAGGCCCCGACCTTGAAACCGGACGCGGCGGGCGCGTCCCATGACCGCGATAAAAAGCGGGCAATCCCCGCCGATCGGGCGGCGGCCTATCTCCATGCGCTGGGCCTCAGCGACGAAGAGGGCCGCGTCTTTAAAAAGGCGCAGGACAAATACCGCCAGATCAACCGCTATATCGAATTGCTCGCCCCCGCTCTGCGCGCCCTGCCGGACGGCCCTGTCCGCGCCGCCGATATGGGATCGGGGAAGGGGTATCTTACCTTTGCGCTCTATGATTACCTGCAAAACCATCTTGGGCGCGCGGCCCATGTGACGGGTGTTGAAATGCGCCGCGACATGGCCGATTTATGCAACGGCGTCGCGCGCCGGGCGGGGTTTGAAAATCTGCATTTCGCCTGCGATACGATCGAAGGGTTCGACGCGGCGGGCGTGAATGTGCTGGTCGCGCTCCATGCCTGCGATACGGCGACCGACGACGCGCTTTACAAAGGTATCGCGGCGGGCGCGGATTTGATTGTCGCGGCGCCCTGCTGTCACAAGCAGGTCAGGCGCGCGATGGAAAAAGGCGCGCCCTCATCCGCGCTAGGCCCGGTTCTGCGCCACGGGATTTTCATGGAGCGCAGCGCGGAGATGGCGACCGATTCCATGCGGGCGCTGCTTCTGGAACATAAAGCCTATAAGGTCAAGGTGGTGGAATTCGTATCGGACGCGCATACGGCGAAGAACATCATGATCATCGCCGAAAAAGCGCCCGCCGATCCGCGCCGCGAAAAGGTGGCGCTTGAAAGCTTTTATAAGATCAGGGAATTTTACGGCGTGTCCTCCCACCATCTTGAAAAGCTTTTGGGCCTTTAGGGGCGGGGTGTGCGGTTATAAACAGGGGGCGGTTTTAAGGGCGCTATTTTAAGCCCGCTATTTTAAGGCCGCAATTTCAGGGCTGCTGGTTGTGAGGGCCGCTCTTGTGGGGCCGTTCTTCAGTCCCGCGGCGCTTATTTCAAAGCTTTTTTAACGGCAGGTAAAATATTCTTCACCATCAGCGCAATCCCGTCCTGATTGGGGTGGATTCCGTCCTCCAGATTCAGCGCGGCGTTGAGCGCGACGCCTTCTAAAAAGAACGGGTAGAGCGGCACGCCATGCTCTTTCGCAAGCTCTTTATATATCCGGTCGAATTTGCCGCGGAAGAGCGGGCCCATATTGGCGGGGCTGCGCATCCCGACAAGGAGAACGTCAATATCGCGATCTTTCAGCCCCGTGATGATTTTGGAAAGATTATCTTTGGTGAGAGCCGGATCGAGGCCGCGCAGCATATCATTCGCGCCGAGCGCGACAAGAACGAGATCCGGTTTCGGCTCCCCCGCCGTCGCCCAGTCCAGCCGCGCGAGGCCGCCCGCGCTGGTATCGCCCGAAACACCCGCATTGTCGATTTTAACGTCAATTCCGTCCGCGGTGAGGGCTTCTTGCAGCTTTGCCGCGAAATCTTCGCCGCGCCCCAGCCCGTAACCCGCGGTGAGGCTGTCGCCCAGTGCGACGATGCGTTTTTGCGCGGCCATGGCGCCGTGGGGGCTAAGGGCCAGCAGCGCGGCCAGAAGAAAAAAAGCGGCTTTATACATTGTCATCCCGTTTCATCATGGTATCTCTTTGAAGGATATATCATTTTATAAGCGGTAAAAAAGTCCCCATGCTCCTTTCCCTTCATGACGTCCATTTGACCCTGTCCGGCAATGCCGGTGACGTTTCCATTCTTCACGGCATCGATCTTGGCTTCGAGGCCGGAAAATCCGTGGCGATTCTCGGCCCTTCGGGGTCGGGCAAGACTTCCATCCTGATGGTTTGCGCGGGGCTGTTACAGCCGAGCGGCGGCAGGATCATGTTTGAAGGCAAGGATATGGCGGCGCTGTCCGAAGACGGGCGCGCGGCGATCCGCCGCGATAATTTCGGGATCGTGTTCCAGAATTTTCACCTGATCCCGACCATGACGGCGATCGAAAATGTCGCGATCCCGCTGGAGCTTGCGGGGATTGCGGACGCCGCGGCGCTGGCGGAAGAGGCGCTGTCCGGTGTAGGACTTTCCCACCGTTTCGATCATTACCCGTCCCAGCTTTCGGGCGGCGAGCAGCAGCGCGTCGCGATCGCCCGCGCCCTTTCCATGAAGCCGAAGCTTATCCTTGCCGACGAGCCGACGGGCAATCTCGATCAGGAAACGGGCCGCGCCATTATCGATCTGCTCTTTGAACGGGTCAAAGCGCATGGTTCGACGCTTATCCTGATCACCCATGACGCGGCGCTTGCGGCATCGTGCGACCGCCGGATTCATATCCGGGACGGAAAGGTTGCCGCCGCGTCATGAAACTGGCCTTTCAATATGCGATACGGGATTTGCGCGGCGCTTTGTCCGCCATGCGCATCGTCCTTATCTGCCTTATTCTCGGCGTCGCCTCGATCGCCTGCGTGCAGGTTACAAGCCATGCGGTGCTTGACGGCATCCAGAAAAACGGGCGCGAGATCCTCGGCGGCGACATGATCGTCCGCACGCTCTACCAGCCCGCGCCGGAGGCATTGCGGGAGCGGCTGGAAGAAGCCGGCGCGCGGTTTTCGGATACGGTAGAGGCCCGCGTCATGCTCTCCAATCCCGCAACCGGCGATACCACGCTGGTGGAATTAAAGGCGGTTGACGGGGCCTATCCGCTTTACGGCGCGATGAGCCTTGACGCGGGCGCTTCTTCCGCCGCCGTTCCGGCCAGCCCTGCCCCAGCCAACCCTGCCCCAGCCAACCCTGCCTCAGCCAGCCCCGCCGCTCCCCCAGCCTCTCCCGCGTCCGTGGTTCCTGCCGCCATAGACCCCTTGGCCGAAGCCCTTGCGCAGGATGGCATCGTCCTCGATCCGGCGCTGCGCGGCAGGCTGGATCTCGCTATCGGCGATCAGGTGCGCGTCGGCGAGGCGCTTTTTACCGTCGCCTCTTTTATCGCGCGGGAGCCGGACAGGGCGGGCGGATCGCGTTTCGGCCTTGCGCCGCGGGCGATGATCGATCTGGCTGCGCTGGAAAAAACGGGCTTCACGCAAAACGGCGCGATGCTTTATTACGATTTGCGCGTTCGCCTGCCGCAGGACGCGCCGCTGGCGGATATCGCCAAACGGATCGGGGATGAGTTCGCCGCGCATAATCCGCGGATCCGCGATGCGAACAACGCCTCGCCGCAAGTCACGCGCTTTGTCGAACGGATGATGCTGTTCCTGACGCTGGTCGGCCTTTCGGCGCTTCTCATTGGCGGGATCGGTATCGGCAACGGCCTTCGCGCCTATCTCGAAACGCGGCTGAAGACGATTGCGATTTTGAAAATGCTGGGCGCGCGGCGGAGTTTTATCGAGCGGATCTATGCGATCCAGATCGGCCTTATTTCTTCCGCGGGTATTCTGGCGGGCATTATTACCGGCGCGGCGCTGCCCTTCCTTGCCGCGCCGTTCTTGCAGGATATTTTGCCTTTTCCCGTCGATATGCGGCTGCGCGCCGAAGGGTTTTTACTGCCCGCGCTTTTCGGTTTGCTGATTGCGGCCTTGTTCAGCCTTCTCCCGCTGGGACGGGCGATCGGGTTTTCGCCGCTCGAACTTTTCAGGTCGTCCTCCGCGGGGCTTGGCGGCGGCGCGGGGATGGAAAACCTGCCGCGCAATTATAAGGCGGGGCTTGGATTGACGGCGCTGCTCCTCGCGGGGCTGGCCATAGGCTCCGCGCGGGAGCCGGGCTTTGCCCTTTCCTATGTTATCGGCGCGGGGCTTTGCCTGCTGCTATTCTGGCTTTGCGGGAAAATGATTGCGCTTCTTGCGGGGGCCTTCCCTGTGCGCGGAAAGCCCGCCCTGCGGCTTGCCTTGCGTAATTTATCGCGGCCCGGCAATGCGACGGCGAACACGCTGATCTCGCTGGGGCTTGGCCTGACGGTGATTGTCGGGATTACGCTCGTGGAGATGAATTTGCGCTATGGCATCGCGCAAAACCTGCCCGCCGACGCGCCCGCCTTTTTCTTCATGGATATTCAGGGCGACCAGAAAGAGGCGTTCGCGGCGCTGGTTACGGCGCAGCCCAGCGTCCATACGCTGCGCCTTTCGCCGAATTTGCGCGGGCGCATCGTCGCGGTGAACGGCGTTCCGGCGGAAGAGGCGATCCGGAACAATGCCGAACGCTGGCTTTTGCAAAATGATCGCGGCTTTACCTATACGCAGGATTTGCCCGCCCATTCGGAAATCATGGAAGGGGAATGGTGGCCGGCGGATTATGCGGGGCCGCCGCTTGTTTCCGTTGTCGATGACGTGCAAAAAGCCTTTGGCGTCCATCCGGGCGATAGGATCACGGTCAATATCATGGGGCGCGACATCACGGCGGAAATCGCGAATGTCCGCAGCGTCAACTGGATGAATTTCACCATCAATTTCGCCATTAGCTTTGCGCCCGGCACGCTGGAGGCCGCGCCGCACACATGGCTTGCGACGATCGTCGCAGACCCCGCGAACGAGGCCGCGATCCAGCGCGCCATCGGCGCGGCCTTCCCGAATATTTCCATGATCCGCCTCTCCGACGCGGTGGAAGCCGCGAGCGGCATCATGGGCAATATCGCCATGGCCGCGCGCCTTTCCGCACTGGTCGCGATCGTGACGGGGATTTTCGTTCTGGCCGGAAGCCTTGCGGCGACGCGGATGCAAAGGCTCTATGACACGGTTGTCCTGAAAGTTCTCGGCGTGCGCAAGGCAACGCTTCTGGCCGGATTCCTGTTTGAGTTCTGCCTGCTCGGATTCGCCGCCGCCTTTATCGCCCTGTTTCTGGGCGCGGCCATTTCATGGGCCGTGATGGCGGGTGTGATGGAGCTGGGCTGGAGTTTCTACGCGCTTCCCGCCTTTGCGGCGATCGCGGCGGGGATGGTGTTGACGCTTCTGGCCGGATGGATAATTACGGGGCGGGTTTTGTCCGCGCCCCCTGCGCCCTATCTCCGTAACGAATAAAAAAGCGCCGGAAAATTCCGGCGCTTTTGGAAGAGAGAGGCCCGATGGCCCAAAGGTTCGGCGCCTTAAGGCTTGATGAGGGCGCGGGCCGATACGGTGAGGGAGATGTCCGTTTCCCCCGCTTCCGCAACGGGCGCCGCCATGGCCTCGCTGGCCGCCATTGCCATTCCAGAGCGGGCCATGACGTTCTTATACATCGGCACGACGGGGCCGCCCGTATCGACATTGACATCGACCAGATCGACATTGGCCTTGCCGAGCGTCGCCGCGACGACTTTCGCTTTCGCGGTGAGTTTTTTAAGCGCCTCGACCATCAGCTCGTCACGGATTTTTTCCGTCAGCTCCGGCGAGAGCGTGTAGGAAAGATTATTCATCGCGAAATCCAGTTCCTGAATCTTGCCGACGACCGTCAGGAGCGTTTCGGAATCTTTCGATTGCAGTTCGATGGTTTGCGAACCGCGCCACATGGTGGCCGTCTTTTCAACCGTTCCGTCCTGGCTGCGCTTGATCGGATGTTCGTATTTATAAACCGAATAATTGCCCGTCGATACTTTCAGGGCGCTTTCCGCCTTGGCGAGGGCGAGGGCTTTTGTCATCGCCTCGTTAATTTCCTTTTGAATATCTTTCGGCCCTTCCTTTTCGACCTCGATGCGCAAGGACGCGACGAGCAGATCCTGCGGAACCGTGCGGCGCTCGGTGGCCGAGAAATTGATGATGGTCTGGCCCGCGGGCGGCAGGTTCAGCCCGTTATTTTGCGCGGATGCCGGGGATGCGCCGAAAAGCATCAGCGACGCCAGCCCCAATGCCATGAATTTAAGCGTTGATGTCATAAAATCCCTCCTTCGGGTGGTGGTGAAAATCGTGCCGGAAAAAGAGTATAGGGCGGCGCTTATTGCGGGGCAAGCCGCGCCTGCAAGCGGGCAAGGGCATGCAGGCTCCACCAATGGAAGGCCAGACCGGTTATGACATTGACGAGGGCGATGGCCATGAAAATGCCCATGACCCCGCCCGCTTTCGCGCCGAAAATCACGGCAGGGATCGTCAGGACAATCATTTTGACGATGGTCATGGCGACGGCCATTTGCGGCTTGCCCATGGCGTTGAAGGCCGATGACCAGCCATTGGCAAGCGCCTGGAAAAGATAGGTGGGCGCGATAATCAGGAACGCCATCTTGGTGTAATAAACGACAATGGGATCGTCTGAAAACAAGGACGCTATCGGTACGGCCAGCAGCATCAGCAAGGCCCCCGTGGCGATCGACCAAAGCACGCTGAAACCGATGGCCTTGCGCAATGTTTCACGGACGCGGGCGAAATGAAGCGCCCCTAGATTCTGCCCGATAATCGGCCCCATGCCGACGGCGAGCGCCATCAAAACGATAAAGCCGAAAGCCTCGACGCGCGATGCGATGCCATAGGCGGCGACGGTTTCGCTGCCATAGGCGGCGAGCAACGAAACGATGATGCTGTTGACAAAGGGGATGATGGCGGATGTCAGGCCGGCGGGCAGCGCGATGAATAAAATCCGCGCGCAGCTATTGCCGAAGAGGCGTATTTGCAGTCTTGAAAGCGGCACGAACATTCTTTGCCTGTGGCCGATAATCCAAAGGCAGGCAATGGCGGCGACGGCTTGTGAAAGAAGCGTGCCGATGGCGGCGCCGGTCATTTCGAGCCGCGGCAGGCCGAAAAAGCCGAACATGAAAACAGGCGTAAGAAGCGCGTTTAAAACCGCCATGCCGACCATGATATAGGCGGGCGTCGAGGCGTTGCCGCACGCGCGGATGGAGGCGTTGGCGGCAAAGGCTATGGCGAGAAACGGCACGCCCGCAAGCCAGAGGATCATATAGCTGCGGATAAGCGGGGAGATAAGATCGCCCGCGCCCATCGCCTCGAAAACAGGGTTGTGGAAAATCCAGCCAAGAAAACCGAGCAATAGTCCGGTCAGCGTCACGAGGAAAATCCCGTGCGTGGTGATACGGCGCACATCTTCTTCGCGCCCCTCGCCAATCAGCCGTGCAATGACCGAGGACATGGCGATGCCGAAACCCATGATGAGGTAAAAAATAAACATCGTCACCGGAAAGGTGAAGGAGATGGCGGCCAGCTCTTTCGTACCGAGCAGGGAGATGTAATAAGTGTCGATAAGCTGCATGCTGATCATCGCCGCAATGCCCCAGATCATCGGGATGGTCATGCGGATAAGATGGGTTTTTACAGCGCCAGTTTTCAGATCGATGCGGCTGCCGGGCCTGTGATGTGCCATGGACGGATTTTCCCCGGTTGTGATGATGGCCGCCGGATATGAGTGACGGCTGCTACAGGCGCTTTATCCTCCAAAGCCCCCCCGAAAGCAACCCTTGGCGGTGCGGGGCGCCGTTTCCTTGCTGGTCGGCCTCTTTATTGACGGCCTTATCCGCTTCGCTCCCGCCTATGATTTGTATCCTGTGGTCTGTATCCGGCTTTTTGGGAGCTTGTTTTTTGGCCTTGGGGCCTGTTTTCGGCGTGGCGCCCTAGCCCCTAGCCCCTAGCCCTAGCACCAGTCCCGTCCCCGCCCCCGGCTCTGGCTCTGGCCTTGGCGCGGCGGATTGTAAAATCTTAAAAATATGGCCCGAAAAAGCGGCGCCGGAGGCAGGGGAGATTTTCTTTAAACTTCCACGCGCCGCCAATGATCATGGCGGACTTGTGATTGTGTGATTGGCCGCTCGCCAATCCTGCCTTGTTCTGCTACAAAACCGCCGTGATGGAACCGGCCCTGCAAACACTTTTTTTACCGTTTGAAAATGAAAACCTGCCCCTGAAGGGGGTTTCGGGCGGCCCGGCCCTGTTTTTGGGGGCGCAGGATCATCCGGCGCTGGCCACGCTCCGGCCCGATTGCTGGCAACCATGGAAACCCCATGCCGCGCCGCTTATGCGGGCGGGGCTGCGGCTTGCCGGGGGCGGGCCTGTGGACGGCGCTTCTTTGCGGGACGGGGCGGCGGGATATAGCGGGGCGGATCCGGTGGCAGAAGGCCGGACTATCGACACGTACGGGCTTGTGCTGGCACTTTTGCCCAAACAGGTGGATGAGGCCAAGGCCATGCTGGCCACCGCTTTGCGCGCATTAAAGGCGGGGGGCGTGCTTGCCGCGGCGGCGGCGAACGATGCCAACGGTGCGCGGATCGAAAAATGGCTGCGCGAGACGGGAATGGAAGATATTGTTTCGCTCACCAAAAACAGGGTGCGCTGCGTGTGGGGCGTACGGCCAGAAACTTTGCCGCCACAGATAGAATCATGGCGGGAAAAATCTTTCCCGCGCCTCCATGATTTCGGGGACGGGATACAATTAAAAACGATGTGCGGCCTGTTTTCATGGGATCGTATTGATGCGGGATCCGCCCTGCTGGCACGCTACCTGCCAGAGGCTGCATGCGTACAGGCCGCGGATTTCGGCGCGGGGATAGGGTATCTGTCACGGATGCTTTTGGGCCGCGCTTCCGCGCCGCGGGATCTCTATGTCATCGAAGCGGATGCCCGCGCCCTTGCCTGTGCGCGGGACAATCTTTCAGGCATACAGGAAGAAACCGCCCTTCATTTTTTATGGGAGGATTTGACATCGCCGGTGGCCGGCCTGCCGCCGCTCGATCTGGTTGTCATGAACCCGCCTTTTCATAAGGGCAAGGGTGAGGATGCGGGGATTGGCCGGCAATTTATCCGTACGGCTGGCGTGCATTTGAAAAAGGGCGGCAAGCTTTTGATGGTGGCCAACCGTCATTTGCCCTATGAGGAAGAGCTGAGGCGGGGCTTTAAGGACGTACAGATCCTTGCACAGGAATCGGGCTTTAAAATTATCGGAGCGGTAAAATGAGCGTTGAAACAAGGATGGAAAAGGGCAAGGAAATTCTCGCCCATATAGAGGCGGTGGTCTGGGATCTGGACGGGACGCTCTACCGCTATAACGACCTGTTCCTGGAAGCCTGCAATGTCGCCGCAACACGTACGGCCATCGCCATGGGCCTGCCGCTTTCTTACGACGAAGCGCTTGATATGGCAGTAAAATCGGAAATCCTCCATGGTAGCTCCTTTAAGCTTTTCGAGGCTTACGGCCTGCGCTATGAAGATTTTCATGACCCCTATCACAAGGCCGTCGATGCGGCGGTTGTCGAAAAAAACGCGGCGCTGCGCGAAGCGCTCGAAAGCCTGGCGATGCCGATGGTTATCCTGACCAACGCATCGCGCGACTGGGCAAGGCGTACGCTGGATCATCTGGAATATAGCCATCTTTTTCCCGATGCCAGACTTTTGGCGCTGGAGGATGTGGGGTTCCGGACGAAATCCCAGTCGGCGGACGGTTTTTTAAAGGCTCTCTCTATGATGGGGGCGGAAGCGGGCAGGACATTGATGGTGGAAGATCTGCCGCATAATCTTCACAAGGCCAAGGAAATCGGCATGACGACCGCGCTTGTCCGCCATGGCCGTAACGATAGGGGCGATGCGTACACACAAAAACCCGCCCATGTCGATCTGGTGGCCGAAGATACGTTGAGCTTGCTGGGCTGGCTGCCGGGCTGAAAACAAAAATATTTCTTGCACCGCCGGACATTTTCCGCCGTCATACTGCCTGACTGCCTGACTGCCTGACTGCCTGACTGCCTGACTGCCTGACTGCTCCGCGAACGAAAGGCCGTACAGGTGAGTGCCATTATGCCAGAGCGTGCGGGGATAACGCGGTCATAATAAGACGTACAGGTAAGCGCCGGAGGGGGCGCCGTGGCAAAGACATGTCCGGTGGGTTCGATGATTAACTGATTGAAAAATAACGTGAATAATCAGTAATCCTGATTGCCGTCCTCGCCCGCGTTTTCACTGTCCGCGCCCTCGTAACGGGTATCGCCGCCCTTGTCGGCGAAATCCCGCGTTCCGACCTGTACGGCCATTTTCGCGGGATCGAAGGTTTCGCTGCGGACATAGACCTTGTCGGACAGGGCGCCGGGATGGAGGCCCGTTTCCTTGGCGACCATCTGGTGGATGGCCTCCATGGAAAGCCCGCGTACCTCGCCGCGGAACATATTTTGCCACGCGCAGGCGGCATCCATGGTGATGATGGATTTGTCGGGCTGGGTACGCTTGCGCATATGCTCGTCGGTCAGCTTGACGACTTCCTCGATACATTCGTCCGAAATGCTCATCTTGTGGTGGCGTTCGTAATTGGGGCGTACGCCTTTGAGGATATTGATGGTTTCCTCGCGGTTCGGCATTTGCAGCAGGACTTTCTGGAAACGGCGGTCGAGCGCCGGATCGACCGCCACGAACTGGCGGAATTCGTCAAGCGTCGTGGCGCCGACAACGTGCAGGTCGCCGACAGTCAGATAGGGTTTCATGACTTCGGACAGGCCCGCATAGGCGGAACCGGTCACGGTCGGCATAATAGTGTGAATTTCGTCGATAAAAATGACATAGCGCGGGAATTCCGGATAATGGTAGCGTTCGGCGATGCCGCGGCAAATCGGGATAAAGCGCGCCTGGAATTCCGCCGGGGAATTTGTTCCCGCGGCCATGGCGGGCATGTCCAGCTCGATGACTTGGGCGTTTTTCAGGTAATCCGGCACGCGCCCCGCGACGACGGCCTGTGCCAGCCCCACCACAAGCGCCGTTTTACCGACCCCCGCGGGGGCCAGAAGACAGGCATTCTTGCGGTTCCGCTGAAGCAGGATCAGCATCACATTGTCGATTTCCTTGTCACGGCCAATGATGGGGTCGAAACGGCCTTCCGTCGCCAGATCCGTGTAATTCCGGCAATATTGGTGCAGGAGATCTTCAAATTCGTCCTGCGGAACCTTGAAATTGTATTTTTTGGCGGTCATGGCGCGGATGGACACTCTATAGGGGGTTTAAACCACCCCTATACTGTACCCGAATTGGTTAATAAACGGCAAATTCGAAAAAGAGAGCGGAATTTCAAGGCCGGCGTAAGGGGGATGCGCCGCCGGCTTCCTGGCTGGATTTATGGCCGGATCTCTGGCCGGATTCATGGGAAGATTCGTGAGCGGATCCATGGGCGGATTCGTGAGTGGATTCATGAGCGGATCTATGGGCGGATTTATGGGCAAAACCATAGACGGAGCCGCGGGCATAACCGCCGCCCATGCGCGGCAGATTGGGAGAGGGAGGATTTGGCGGCGGATTTTAAGAGCGGTTTGAGGTGCGGGCTTGATGCGTGGGCTTGGTGCGCAGGCTTGAAGCGCGGGTTTGAGGCGTGGGCTTGGCACGCGTGCTTGAGGCGAATCAGATGGATCAAGGCACCGGTCAGGTGCGGATAAAACGGGGATGAAGGGGCGGTATTCAATTGAAGGGCGGCATTCAAGGGCCGGTATGGGGGCGCAGTCCTTGCGCGTAGAGAACGCCCGTCAAATCCGCATATTTCAGGATATTGAGAAGGTTTTCTTCCAGAAGCGGCTTGGGACGGTAGCCGATGCCAAGCCCCGCCGCCGCCAGCATCGGAAGATCGTTGGCCCCGTCGCCGATGGCGAGCGTATCTGCCGGATCCAGCCCGTTTTGCTGCGCGTAGGATTTGAGGAAGGCGCGCTTCGCGTCCGCGCCGAGAATAGGCTGCCCCACGCTTCCGGCCAGTTTTTCGCCGTCATCATGGAGGATATTGCCATGGCTGTGGTGAAAGCCACATTGCTGCGCTACGGCTTCGGTAAAATAGGTGAATCCGCCGGAAACGAGGACGCACAGCGCGCCGCTTTCCCGCATGGTTTGCACGAGTTTTTGTGCGCCATCGGAAAGTTCGGTTTCTTTAAGCGTTTGCGCAAGGGCGGCAAGGGGCAGGCCTTTCAGGAGGGTTACGCGCTCTTTCAGCGCGGCCTCGAAATCAAGCTCGCCGCGCATGGCGCGGGCGGTGATGGCGGCGATTTTATCCTTGAGGCCCGCCTTGGCCGCAAGGTCGTCCAGCGTTTCCCCCGTGACGATGGTGGCGTCCATGTCGGCGAGCAGGAGTTTTTTGCGGCGGCCCTCTTCGGGGACGCAAAGACAGTCAATTTCCTCCGCAGCAAAAATCCGGCGCAGCGCCCGCATCTGATCCATGGTAAGGGCGTTGCTCATGGGAATGTCGGCGGCTTTATGCGCGTCAATCCAGCGCGGCTGTCCGTTCAAACCGAGCGCGTTTTCCCCGATGAATTTTTCCGCCCGTTCCAGATGGGCGATGGAAAGGGGCGCGGCAGAGCCTATCAGGACGAGGATATGGTTCATGGCGCATAATCCGCGGGGTTTTTCGCAGCGCTCCTTGCGCTTTTTTTGCCGTAGAGAATGGCCGCGAGATAGGCGGAAACGGCGGCGCTCCACCCCATTTTAAGGGCGTCCGCCGTAATGGCGTGGCCGATGGAAACTTCCGCGCAATCCGGAATTGCCGCAATAAAACGTGCGAGATTATCGAGATTCAGATCATGCCCCGCATTGACTTCCAGCCCGCATCGGCGCGCCGTTCCGGCAGTGTCCGCATAGGCCGGTAAAATGCTGCGATCTACGGCATAGGGGCCGGTATAAAGTTCGACCCTGTCCGCGCCGATATAAGCAGCATTTTCCGCATCTGCCGGCACCGGATCGATGAAAAGCGATACCCGCCTTCCGGCCTTTTTAAGGGCGCCGGCGGCATCCTTCAAAAGCGCTTTATGCTGCGCGATGTCCCAGCCGTGATCGGACGTTTTTTGCGCCGGATCGTCCGGGACGAGCGTGACTTGATGACAAGGATTGCCAAGGACGAGATCGAGGAAGGCGTCATCCGGAAAGCCTTCGATATTAAATTCGACGTCGCCCCGCTCTTCATCCTTCATCAGGAAGGAGGGGAAGGGGGAATTTTCCGTGGCGATAAGGGCGGCGAGTTCAGGGATGTCGCTGCGCCTTATATGGCGTTCGTCGGGGCGGGGATGGACGGTGATCCCGTGGGCGCCCGCGCTCAAAACCATCTTCGCGTTTTCTTCCAGCGAGGGGTAGCCGCCATCCCGCTGGTTTCTCAGCAAGGCAACCTTGTTCAGATTGACGGAGAGGCGGGTCATTGCGTATGGTTTTTCCAAATAAACGAAGCTGTGTCCCAAAGGTATATCCATGAACAAACCCGCCGCCAAGCCCAAAAACCCCTGCTTTTCGTCCGGCCCCTGCGCCAAGCGTCCGGGATGGAGCCTCGGCGCGCTGGAGGATGCGTTTCTTGGCCGCTCCCACCGCGCCGCGGGCGGCAAGGCAAAATTGAACGAGGTTTGCGACCGTCACCGCGCCTTGCTCGGCATTCCGGACGATTATCATGTGGCGATCGTTCCGGCCTCCGACACGGGCGCGGTGGAAATGGCGCTCTGGTCGCTTTTGGGCCCGCGCCCCGTCGAGATGCTGTGCTGGGAGGCGTTCGGGCTGGAATGGGTGAAGGATGTGACGGAACAGCTAAAGCTTGAAAACGTCACCGTCCATAAGGCCGCTTATGGGGAGATTCCCGACCTTTCAAAGGTGGATACGAAGGAAAGCGACGTCGTCTTTACATGGAACGGCACGACGTCCGGCGTACGTGTACCGGACGGGGCGTGGATTGCCGCGGATCGCGCGGGCTTAAGCCTTTGCGACGCGACCTCTGCCGTTTTCGCCTATGATATGCCGTGGGAAAAGCTCGATGTCACGACATGGAGCTGGCAAAAGGTTCTGGGCGGGGAGGCCGCGCACGGGATGCTGGTGCTGTCCCCGCGCGCGGTGGAGCGGCTCGAAAGCTTCAAGCCCGCGAACCGCCCTTTGCCGAAACTTTTCCGTATGACCAAGGGCGGCAAGTTCGCGGGCGGAATTTTCAAGGGCGAAACGATCAACACGCCCTCCATGCTGGCGGTTGAGGATTGCCTTGATGCGTTGAAATGGGTGGAGAAAATCGGCGGGCTTCCGGCGACAATCGGGCGCTGCGAGGCGAATTACGGGGCGATTGCCCACTGGGCCGCCGCGTCCGGCTGGGCGGATTTCCTGTGCGGGGAAGAGCCGCACCGCTCCCGCACCTCCGTCACTTTAAAGGTCAGGGACGACTGGTTCACGGCGCTGGAGGAGGAGGCCGCGCAGGGCTTTATCAAATCCATGGTGAAATTGCTGGAAAAAGAGGAGGCGGCCTATGACATCGCCTCTTACCGCGACGCGCCCGCGGGGCTTCGTATCTGGGCCGGCGCGACGGTGGAAACGGCGGATATAGAGGCCCTCCTGCCATGGCTTGACTGGGCTTACGCGCAGGCCAAAGGCGAGGCGCAGCAAAAAGCGGCCTGAGCCATCCGGCGCTCGCCGCCCCCGTCCGGCGGCGTGCGGTGAGAACTCCACGAAACGGGCCATGCGGCCCGTTTTTCTTTTTGCGCGGCTTTCGCGTGAAGGCGATGAAACAGGCAAGATTTTCCGGCCTGTTTAGGTGGTCATTGCAGCTTCCGTCATTTTGCGGGCTTTTTCCCGCGGCCCCGCGCTTGGCGTTTGACTTGGCCCCCATGTTTCTATAGCGTTTTTCCTGAAGCCGGATTGCCGGTTTCGGGGCGTAGAAACCCCTGTTTTGCACGGTTTGTATGGCCGTAATCCATGCTCCTCGACGTCTGGTCGGGGAGGTTTCGGCGTATGTCCAACTCGCAAGAGTAAAGGCCGGAACGACCCTTTGCAAAACGGGTTTTCTAACTCCCCGATCACCAAGGGGAGTCACATGATAGAAAAATACGATTGTTTTTATGCGGGGCTTTGCCCCCTGACGGGCAGGCATTGCGTGCGCGAGCAGCTTTATCCCGAATCGCGCGGCTGGCGCGAGCGGCTCTTCGGCACGAAGGAAGACGCGCTTGCATGGATGGCCGCCCTGCCGCTTCCGGGCGACGATAGAGGCGGGCTGGATTGACGGCCTGCCTGAAAACGGGGCCGGGCGCGCGCCGCGGGGCAGGCTTGCATCGGGGGTGAGGGCGCTGGGGTGGGTTTGCGTCGGGGGCGCTGGGGCGGGGGCCGTCCCGTCCCCGCCTGTCCGCCGCCTGCTTGCTTCTCCCTCCGATTGCCGTCCGGCCTCTCGCCTTCCCCCTTCCCGCTGCCGTCCGGCCCCTTTCCGCCTCCCTGCGTCCGCCTTCCGCCCGCCGCCCGCCTCAGTCCGTTCGCCTTACGCCGAACGTCCGGGTTCCGCCGGATTGATCCGCGTTCCTGTCCGTGTTTTTATCCGCTCTCCGCGCGCCCTGAAATCCGGTTTTTTTCATCCTGTGTCTGCCCCCGCGGGGCCTGAATGTTTTTGTGCAGCGCTTTCAAGTAGATCTTTCCTGCGCGCCGCCGGCCTGCTATCAAGGACGCCTGTTTTCCTAACAAGACAAAATAGGAGTTAAAAGAGAACATGCCGCGCGTCCTTATATCCGATAAAATGAATCAGTTGGCAGAAGACATCTTTCGCAAGAAAGGCGTCGATGTCGATGTCATCACCGGCCAGCCCCCCGAAGAGCTTTTAAAAATCATCGATCAGTATGACGGAATCGCCATCCGTTCCAGCACGATAGTGACGCCGGACATCCTCGCCGCCGCGAAAAGGCTGAAAGTCATAGGCCGCGCCGGAATCGGCGTCGATAACGTCGATGTGAAGGAAGCCACGAACCGCGGCGTTATCGTCATGAACACGCCGTTCGGCAATTCCATCACCACGGCGGAACATGCGATAGCGATGATGTTCGCGCTGGCCCGCGACATTCCGCAAGCCTCGGCCTCGACCCATGCGGGCAGGTGGGAAAAGAACAAATTCATGGGTGTGGAGCTTTATAACAAGACGCTCGGCCTTATCGGTTGCGGCAATATCGGTTCCATCGTCGCCGACCGCGCCGTCGGGCTGAAGATGAACGTGCTGGCCTATGACCCGTTCCTGACCGAAGAGCGGGCGGTCGAGCTGGGCGTGAAAAAAGTCGAGCTGGACGAGCTGTTCGCGCAATCGGATTTCATTACGCTTCATGTGCCGAAGAATGAAAAGACAAAAGGCATCATCAATGCGGATTCCATCGCGAAGATGAAAAAGGGCGTACGGATTATCAATTGCGCCCGCGGGGGGTTGATTGACGAAGAGGATCTGAAGGCGGCGCTCGATTCCGGCCATGTGGCGGGGGCGGCACTCGACGTATTCGACGTGGAGCCGGCAAAGGAAAACATCCTGTTCGGCCATGAAAAACTTATCTGCACGCCGCATCTGGGCGCAAGCACCGGCGAGGCGCAGGTCAATGTCGCGATTCAGGTCGCCGAGCAAATGGCGGATTATCTGATGAGCGGCGCGATTACCAACGCGCTCAACATGCCCTCTATTTCGGCGGAAGACGCGCCGCGCCTGAAATTCTACATGAAGCTGGCGGAACAGCTCGGCTCCTTTGCGGGGCAGGTGACCGAACACGCCATCAGGAAGATCGATATTTCTTTTGAAGGTACGGTCACGGAACTTAACGTCAAGCCGCTGGTGCAGATGCTGGTCGCCAATATATTGCGCCCGCAAATGGAGGCGGTGAACATGGTGAACGCGCTCGCCATCGCCGATTCGCGCGGGATTCAGGTGACGGAAAGCCGTTCGGCGGCAAGCAAGGAACACCGCTCCCTTATCGCCGTCACGGTCGAAACGGACGCGCGGACGCGCAGCATTTCCGGCACGCTTTTCACGGGCCGCGAACCGCGCATCGTCAATATCGAGGGTGTGCCGATCGAGGCGGCGCTGGTGCGCGATATGCTCTTTATCCGCAACGAGGACAGGCCGGGCCTTATCGGGTCGCTCGGCACGATTTTGGGGGATGCGGGGCAGAATATCGCGGATTTTCGCCTTGGCCGTGTGGAAGGCGGGGACAGTGCCGTGTGTCTTGTATCGCTCGACGCGCCGCTGCCGGACGCTTTGTTCTCCGCCGTTTCAAACCTGCCGCAGGTGAAAACGGCCAAACGGCTTTCCTTCTAGGCGGCGCGCCCGCGGCAAAAAGTGGATAGCGGCAAAGAGCAGATAGCGGCTGGGAGCGGATAAAAGACAGCCGTCAAAAAACCCGCCATGCAGCATGGCGGGTCTTTCTTTTTCCGGGCCGGATAAAGTTTAAATATTATCGACGGCTTTTTTCACCTGTTTCTTGGCTTCGCCGGCGAGCTGCTGCGCTTCGCCCTTGCGTTCCTGCACGAAACCTTCGCCTTGCAGGCGCTCATTGTCCGTTGCTTTGCCGATACCTTGTTTTGCCTTGCCGACGCCTTCGTTGATCAGGCCTTTTGCCTTGTCGCTCGTGCTACCCATCGTTCGGATCTCCTTTTTCGGTTGGGGGAATGTGGTTTGCAAACGAATGCGGCTTTTAACCGTTCCACGAAAAATAATTGCCGTTTTTATGGAACCAAAGCGGGCTGCGTGCGTTGAAGGGCGCATCATCTTATCCCGAATTGATCTTTAAAGGATGTTTGGCCATGGTGGGACATAATATTTCATGGAATGAAAGAGCCCCCCGCATGGCGATGAATACCCCTGTACCCTCCCTGATAGAAACAAAGGCCTTTATCGGCGGGAAATGGACGGACGCAAAATCCGGCGCGGTTTTTGCCGTGACCAACCCCGCGGACGGTTCCAAAATCGCCGCCGTCCCCGATATGGACGGCGCGGACGCTGCGCTGGCCATTGACGCGGCGGCGCGGGCCTTTGAGCCGTGGAGCGGCATGACGCCGCTTGCGCGCGGCGATATTTTGATTGAATGGGGCAGGCTTATTGCGGAACAGGCGGACGCGCTGGCGCTCCTTATGACATGTGAACAGGGCAAGCCGCTGGCCGAGGCGCGGGGGGAAATTCTCGCCGCCGCCGGAACGCTGCGCTGGTGCGCGGAAGAAGGGCGCAGGCTTTACGGCGACTTTATCGAAGGGGCGAAGAAGGGGACGAAAATCCTCGTCAGCCGCCATCCGGCCGGGGTTGCCGCCGCCATTACGCCGTGGAATTTTCCGGTCGGCATGATTACGCGCAAAGTCGGCCCCGCGCTTGCGGCGGGCTGTACGGTCGTTCTGAAACCCGCGGAGGCAACGCCGCTTTGCGCCCTTGCGCTGGCGCGGCTCGCGGAACAGGCGGGGATGCCGGCGGGCGCGCTTAATATAGTGACGTCGCAAAAAGCGGCGGAAATCGGCAAGGTTTTTACAGCCGATCCGCGTGTGGCCAAGATTTCCTTCACCGGTTCGACGCGGGTCGGTAAAATCCTGATGGCGCAGGCGGCGGCGAATATCCAGAAAATATCGTTGGAGCTGGGCGGGAACGCGCCGTTTATCGTCCTGCCCTCAGCCGATCTGGAAAAAGCGGCGGACGGGGCGATTGCCTCCAAATTCCGCAATGCCGGCCAAACCTGCATCTGCGCGAACCGCATTTTCGTCCATAAGGATGTTTATCAACCATTTCGTAAGATTTTTAACCATAAACTCAAAGGGCTTATAGTCGGGCCGGGTTGGGAAGAGAATGTTTCAATCGGGCCTCTCATAAATAAACAAGCAATTGAAAAGATTGAAAAAATGATTTCTTCTGCTGCGCCGTCCGGCGCGGAAATTATCACCGGCGGAAACCCCCACCCACTTGGCGGCACGTTCTTCGAGCCGACATTGATCGAGGGCGCGGACGATTCGGCGGCGCTTTTTACAGAGGAAATTTTCGGCCCCGTGGCGGTTTTATACGAATTTTCGGACGAGGACGCGCTTGTCCGCCGCGCCAACGCGACCCCTTACGGGCTGGCGGCGTATCTCTATAGCCAGGATATGGCCCAGATCTGGCGCCTGTCCGACGCATTGCAATATGGCATGGTGGGGGTGAATGAACCCTTGCTTGCCAATGACTTAGCACCCTTTGGCGGCATCAAAACCTCTGGAATTGGCAAAGAGGGCGGCAAATATGGTTTATTGGAATTCACAAACATGAAATACAGGCTTTTCGGATAGCAGGCCGGAGAGCGGGGCCGCCGGATCGGGGCCATAAATAAGAGCGAGGAAAACAGCTTTAACTGCCTATTAACATAATATTTGACAAAGGGAAGATTTTTCGGTAAAACCTTTGGCATTCCGTAATGGAAGCTGTTAATTTCGGGCCGGATTTAGCCTGGCCCATATGAGTTTTTGAGAGAGATTTAGCAAGGAGTTCAAACATCATGGCAACCAATCTGATTTACGCGGTTCCGAAAGCAGACACGTCGGTCAATTACGATCTTCCGACCAACGAATCGGCAAAGCTGTCTTTCTCGCCGGAAGATATCAGCGGTCTTCGCCTCGAAGATAGCGGCTCCCTGGTTGTCACTTTTGCGGAAGGCGGAAGCGTCACCTTCACGAACTTCCAGTCCTTTATCGATAACGGCAATACTCTCTCTCTCGCCGACGGCACGCAAATCGATCCCTCTCTCCTCTTCTCGGCTCTGGGCGGCAGCACGGATAGCAATCCTTTCAATCTCGGCTCCGACCTCATCAAGATCGACGTGCCGAAGGAAGGCGTGAAAGAAACGGTTTCTCTTGAAGGCGGTAAAAAATACCTTTTGAATTTCGACCTGACGGAAACGCAAGCCGCGAACGTCAAGGACGGCAAGATGGTCATCGACTTCCATAATGGCGGTCAGATCTCCATTGAAAATTATGAAACGGTGATGGCCTCCGCGACGCCTCCCGAACTGAACCTCGCAAGCAAGACCTGCATCGTTTCCGGCGATGAGCTCCTGACGAACATCCAGGCGCTGGCGCAGACGACGGTTGTGGTCGAGGAAGAAATCATCGTCGTTGAAGAAGAAACGGCGCCGAAATCCAAAATCGCCGCAGCCGACCTCGAAAGCAAGGAAGATATCGGCCCCGGTGATGAAACGGAGCTCGCCTATCAGGCTGAAGACGTTTCCAATATCGAGCCTGCAGCCGGCGACGAAGCCGTGGCGCAGCAACTCGCGCAAATTGAAACGGCGGCCGGCGGTGACGCAGGGGCGCGGAATTCCGGTTACGGCTTCAACAGCCGCCCCGGCACGGATCCTTTCGCCACCAATCCCGATATCGGCCCTATCGGCCCGACGGATCTCGGCTACCGCACGCCAAATATCACGCCGCCGGAATTCTTTATGCCTCCGGCCATTAACGGCTTGCCGCAAGGCGCAGGCCCCGGCGCGCACATGCTGGATGAAACATTCCTGAAAGACGGCAACCTTGTCGCGAACGGCCAGCTTGTTATTGATTTCGGCGCGGACGGCCCCGGCGGCATCAACCCGAACGGTTTCACCTATGGCGGCTCCGCCACGGGCGGCGTGCTGTCGCATAACGGCGAAGCCATCAACGTCACTATCGTGGGTAATTCCTTTGTCGGCGAAACGGCGTCTGGCTCCAAGGTTTTTGAATTTGCCATCGATTCCGTGACGGGCGAATATACCTACACGCAATATCTTACGTTCGATCATGCCGACGGCACGGATCCGAACGATATGATCAACCTGCACTTCAACATTATCGCGCGCGACAGCGACGGCGATTCAATCCAGCTCAATGTAACGGTTGTCGTTGCGGACGATGCGCCGACGGCCTCCGGTGACACGAAAACGCTGGATGAAACCGACGATCTCGGCAAGGCAATCGAAGGCCAAATCACCTATGATTACGGTCAGGACGGCCCCGGCGCAATTGTCATCACCGATACGTTTACCGCAGGCGGCTCGCTCAAAGGCGGCGTCCTGACGTCCTCCGGCCAGCCTGTTGCCGTCGAGAAAACGGCGAACGGCTATATCGGCAAGGTCGGCACGGAAACGGCCTTTACGCTGGTGATCGATCCCGCTACGGGCAAATTTGTCTACACCCAGTTCAAAAATCTCGATCATGCGGACAACACCAATCCGAACGACGTCATCACGCTGGAATTCGGCGTTGGCGTTGTTGATTTTGACGGCGACACCGCGCCCGCGCCCATCACGATCCATATCGTTGACGATGCGCCGGTCTTTCAGGAATGCGGCTGCGGCCCCGAGCCGGATAAAGGCTATGAGATCGTCGATGAAACCGATCTCAAGAACGGCCCGCTCGTTGAAACGGGCAAGCTCGACGCCGATTTCGGCGCCGACGTTCCCGGCTCCTACGCGTTCAAGGATGGCGGCTTTACGTCCAGCGGCTCCAAGGCGGGCGGCAATCTTACGCATAACGGCACGCCGGTCGTCGTAACGCTCGAAAACGGTGTATGGGTCGGCAAGGCCGGTACGGTCACGATCTTCACGCTGGAGCTGAATGCAGGGACGGGCGAATATAAATATACGCAATACGACAATTTCGATCATGCCGACGGCAATGATCCGAACGACGTCATCACCTTCGACTTCACGGTCATCGCATCCGACTATGAAGGCGACGGCATGGAAGGCACAATCCGCATCGACGTCCGCGACGATGCGCCGGAAGCCAACGACGATATCAACACGTTCGACATGAATGACGGCCAGACGACGGGCAACGTCGTAACGGGCCTGAATGGCGGCCCGAACGCGGCTGATGAACTCAGCACCGATGCGCCGAACAAGGTCGTCAAGATCGCGTTCGAAGGCAACGAAGTCGATGTACCTGCGACGGGAACGGTCACCATCAACGGCGCGAACGGCAAGCTGACGATCGATTCCGACGGGAACTACACCTATGAAATGTTCACGACCGGCGGCGGCAGCGGCACCCCCGGCATGAGCTATAAAGAATTCGCCCCCGGCCCCGCACTGCCGGACTTCGACGAAAACGAAGCGCTCGACGGGACGGAACAACTTTCGCTCGGCGTTATCGAATCCAACCTTGCGACATCGGCAGACGCCGTTGTTTCCGTGAAGTTCGTTTCGGAAACGGCCAAAGATTCCAACACGCTGGGCGGCTTTACGGTCGATTCCACGGGCAAGATCCGCTTTGAGGACTTCCTTATCCGCAACGCGAACGATGTCGCCGCCGGAACCGAAACCTCCTTCACGACCTCGGCGGACACGCAATTCTTCGGCCTCTTTGTCCTTGGCAACGGCCATACATTGAATAACGGCTTTGCCGGCATCGACCTTGCGGCGGGTACGCTGGAATTCGTCGTCGGCCATGGCACCGGATCCGCCCGCGCCGCAACGGTGAATGACGACGCTTCGACCATCAAGCTTGTTTACACGGCGACGGACGGCACGCAAACGGTTCTGGATGGCGGCCTTGTCTTCACATCCGTGCGCGGCGAATCCGACACGATGAACATCAATGACAATATCAATGTCGTTTCCGGCATTCCCGAAACGGACAAGACCGTCCTGCGCTTCGGCTTCGAGGACAAGCAAAATCTGGGCGACAATGATTATAACGACCTTGTCGTCGATGTCCGCGTTGACGAAGCCGATTGCGGCTGCGCCTGTAAGGATAAGAGCATCGAGGATGAATTCGTCTATACGCTTCAGGATCGCGATGGTGACACGGATACGGCGAAACTCATCATCAAGGGCAATGATCCGAATGACGATATTCCGGACATCACCGCGCCGGATGCGAAAATTCTCGACGAAACAGACCTGTCCGGCGGCAATCTGACGGCCTCCGGCAAGGTCGAGGTCGATTTCGGCGTCGACGGCCCCGGCACTATCAAAGGAAACGGCACTTTCAGCTCCTCCGGCTCGCGCCTCGGCAACGCCCTGACGCATAACGGCCAGGCCGTAAATGTTGAATATGCCAACGGAACCTATACGGGTAAGGCCGGTACGGTCACGGTCTTTACGCTGGTGATTGACGAGGACGGCAATTTCAGCTTTACGCTGCTGAAGCCGCTGGATCATGCGGACGGGAACAACCCGAACGACATCATCAACCTGCAATTCGGCGTCGAGGCAAAAGATTGCGACGGCGACACGTCGCAGGAAACGATTACGATCCAAGTAAAAGACGACGCCCCGATTGCCGTGAACGATACGAATTCGGCGGGCGACGGCGGCACGGTCACGGGCAACGTCATCACCAACGATACGGTCGGCCAGGACAACCCCGGACTGATTACGAAGATCGTCTTCGGCGGCACGACCTACAACCTGACGGGCGCCAATACGGTCATTCAGGGGACGTACGGTACGCTCACCATCAACAATACCGGCGCTTACAGTTATGTATCGAAAGACAAGGCGCAAGGCGTTGACAGCTTCACCTATACGCTGCGCGATTATGACGGCGATACCGATACGGCGACGCTGACAATCACCGTAACGACGGATAATACTGTCCCCGTTATCGTGAAGCCTGATGTGAAGACAATTGACGAAACGGATCTGTCCGGCGGCGTTATTACGCAAACGGGTGCTGTTACGGCGAACTTCTTTAATGACGGCCCCGGCACGTTCCATGCGAACGGATCGTTCAGCTCCTCCGGCTCGCGCCTCGGCAACGCCCTGACGCATAACGGCCAGCCTGTTTCGGTCGCGCTTTCCGGCAATGTCTATACGGGTACGGCGGGCGGCAAGACCATCTTTACGATGACGGTGGGTGCGAACGGCTCCTATAGCTTCCGCCTGCTGGATCAGCTGGATCATGCGGACGGAAACAACCCGAACGACATCATCACGCTGGACTTTGGCGTCATCGCCCGCGATGCGGATGGCGACAACTCCCAGCCGACGACGATCACGATCAATGTCCGCGATGACGCGCCTGTGGCCAATGACGATGGCCGCACCGCAACGGATGGCGGCACGGTGACGGGCAACGTCATCACCAACGATGTTGTCGGTCAGGACAGCCCCGGTACGATCACGAAGATCGTCTTCGGCGGCACGACCTACAACCTGACGGGCGCCAATACGGTCATTCAGGGCACGTACGGCACGCTGACCATCAACAATACCGGCGCTTACAGCTATGTTGCGAAACAAAAAGTCGGCGGTGTTGACAGCTTCACCTACACGCTGCGCGATTATGACGGCGATACGGATACGGCGAAACTGTCCATGACGGTTGAAAACGGCAATACGATCCCCGTGATCGTCAAGCCTGATGTGAAGACAATTGATGAAACGGATCTGTCCGGCGGCGTTATCACGCAAACGGGCGCTGTTACGGCGAACTTCTTTAATGACGGCCCCGGCACGTTCCATGCGAACGGATCGTTCAGCTCCTCCGGCTCGCGCCTCGGCAACGCCCTGACGCATAACGGCCAGCCTGTTTCGGTCGCGCTTTCCGGCAATGTCTATACGGGTACGGCGGGCGGCAAGACCATCTTTACGATGACGGTGGGTGCGAACGGCTCCTATAGCTTCCGCCTGCTGGATCAGCTGGATCATGCGGACGGAAACAACCCGAACGACATCATCACGCTGGACTTTGGCGTCATCGCCCGCGATGCGGATGGCGACAACTCCCAGCCGACGACGATCACGATCAATGTCCGCGATGACGCGCCTGTGGCCAATGACGATGGCCGCACCGCAACGGATGGCGGCACGGTGACGGGCAACGTCATCACCAACGATGTTGTCGGTCAGGACAGCCCCGGTACGATCACGAAGATCGTCTTCGGCGGCACGACCTACAACCTGACGGGCGCCAATACGGTCATTCAGGGCACGTACGGCACGCTGACCATCAACAATACCGGCGCTTACAGCTATGTTGCGAAACAAAAAGTCGGCGGTGTTGACAGCTTCACCTACACGCTGCGCGATTATGACGGCGATACGGATACGGCGAAACTGTCCATGACGGTTGAAAACGGCAATACGATCCCCGTGATCGTCAAGCCTGATGTGAAGACAATTGATGAAACGGATCTGTCCGGCGGCGTTATCACGCAAACGGGCGCTGTTACGGCGAACTTCTTTAATGACGGCCCCGGCACGTTCCATGCGAACGGATCGTTCAGCTCCTCCGGCTCGCGCCTCGGCAACGCCCTGACGCATAACGGCCAGCCTGTTTCGGTTAATCTTTCGGGCAATGTCTATACGGGAACGGCGGGCGGCAAGACCATCTTTACGATGACGGTGGGTGCGAACGGTTCTTATAGCTTCCGCCTGCTGGATCAGCTGGATCATGCGGACGGGAACAACCCGAACGACATCATCACGCTGGATTTCGGCGTCATCGCCCGCGATGCGGACGGCGACAATTCCCAGCCGACGACGATCACGATCAATGTCCGCGATGACGCGCCAAGGGCAAATGACGACGTTCGCCAGTCCGGCGACGGCGGCACGGTCACGGGCAACGTCATCACGAACGATGTCGTCGGTCAGGACAGCCCCGGCACGATCACGAAGATCACGATTGGCGGCCAGACCTATAATCTGGGCGCGGCCAACACGGTTATCGCGGGCCAGTACGGCACGCTGACCATCAACAATACGGGCGCTTATAGTTACGTTTCCAAGAAAAACGCAACGGGTACGGATAACTTTACCTACACGCTGCGCGATTATGACGGTGATACCGATACGGCTATCCTGTGTCTGGAAGTGACGCATACGAACACGATCCCCGTTATCGTGAAGCCTGATGTGAAGACGATTGACGAAACGGATCTGTCCGGCGGCGTTATCACGCAAACGGGCGCTGTTACGGCGAACTTCTTCAATGACGGCCCCGGCACGTTCCATGCGAACGGATCGTTCAGCTCCTCCGGCTCGCGCCTCGGCAACGCCCTGACGCATAACGGCCAGCCTGTTTCGGTTAATCTTTCGGGCAATGTCTATACGGGAACGGCGGGCGGCAAGACCATCTTTACGCTGACGGTGGGTGCGAACGGTTCTTATAGCTTCCGCCTGCTGGATCAGCTGGATCATGCGGACGGGAACAACCCGAACGACATCATCACGCTGAACTTCGGCGTCATCGCCCGCGATGCGGATGGCGACAACTCCCAGCCGACGACGATCACGATCAATGTCCGCGATGACGCGCCTGTGGCCAATAATGATGGCCGCACCGCGACGGATGGCGGCACGGTCACGGGCAACGTCATCACGAACGACGTTGTCGGTCAGGACAGCCCCGGCACGATCACGAAGATCGTCTTTGGCGGCACGACCTATAATCTGGGTGCGGCCAATACGGTCATTCAGGGGACGTACGGCACGCTGACCATCAACAATACCGGCGCTTACAGCTATGTCGCCAAGGTCAATGTGGATGGCGTCGATCGCTTTACCTATACGCTGCGCGATTATGACGGCGATACGGATACGGCGGTTCTGGCCGTCACGGTCGATGACCGCGATACGATCCCTGTGATTGTGAAGCCTGCCGTCCAGACGGTTGATGAAACAAACCTTGCTGCGGGTACGATTACGCAAACGGGCGCTGTTACGGCGAACTTCTTCAATGACGGCCCCGGCACGTTCCACGCGAACGGATCGTTCAGCTCCTCCGGCTCGCGCCTCGGCAACGCGCTGAAGCATAACGGCCAGACGGTGACGGTGGCGCTTTCCGGCAATACCTATACGGGTACGGCGGGTGGCAAGACCATCTTTACGCTGACGATCGGCCCGAACGGTTCCTACTCGTTCAAGCTGCTTGAGCAGCTGGATCATGCGGACGGGAACAACCCGAACGATGTGATTACACTGAACTTCGGCGTCATCGCCCGCGACGCGGACGGCGACAATTCCCAGCCGACGACGATCACGATCAATGTTCGCGACGATGCGCCGATTGCCCGTGACGATTATTGTACGGTCTATTCGACGCAGAAAAGCTTCTCCAGCAACCTCCTGACCAACGACACGATTGGTCAGGACGGGCCGGGACGGCTTGCCGCGATTATCTTCGGCGGCACGACCTATGCTATTCCGGCATCGGGTTCGCGGACAATCGCCACGACGTATGGAACGCTGGTCGTATCGGCGACGGGTGCCTACACCTTCACGCTGAAAGGCACGATGACGACGAACGTAACCGAACAGATGCAGGCCGTGATTGCCGATTATGACGGTGATACGTCAACATCGACATTCCACATCAACGTCATCGGTGACGGCAGCCAGGGTACGGACAGCCACGACATCCTGCACGGAACGAATGGCAACGACATCATCAGCGGTCTGGGCGGCAACGACAAAATCTATGGCGGTGCCGGCAACGACAAGCTCTATGGCGGCGAAGGTCATGACGAACTCTATGGCGGGGCCGGTGCCGACGAGCTGTATGGCGATGCCGGAAACGATCTGCTTATGGGCGGTGCCGGCAATGACAAGCTCTATGGCGGTACGGGCAACGACAATCTCTATGGAGAAGACGGCAACGATACGCTTTATGGTGGCGCCGGCAATGACAATCTTTATGGCGGAGCCGGAGATGACGTTCTCTATGGCGATGCCGGAGATGACGTTCTCATGGGTGGTTACGGCAATGACAAGCTTTATGGCGGTGCCGGTAACGACAAGCTCTATGGCGGTGAAGGCGGAACCGATTACCTTTATGGCGGTGACGGTGATGACTGGTTGATTGGCATGTCCGGCAACAACGTCCTGACCGGCGGCAAGGGAGCGGATACGTTCTGGTTCTTGAATGTCGCCGACGGGGTTGACCGTATTACCGACTTCAACCTCGCTGAGGGTGATAAGCTTGAACTGTCCAACGTTATCTGGACGTTCAACCCGGCGCAGCACGCGATCAATGATTTCGTATTCGCCCGTTTCGACGGAACGAACACAATCATTTCCGTGAAGAACACCACGTCCGGCGGTGCGGCCCAAGCGGTTGATGTTGCTATTCTGGAAAATACAAATATCAACGTATCCGACCTGTATGCCAGCGGAGCGATTATCTACAAAAACACTTAAGATTTTGTAGAGCGGAGAGAACGGCTATGCCGTTTTCTCCATAAAAACAAAGACTTGTGGGGATAGGTTAAGGAAATATGAAAATTATTCATATTTTCCATAGAATTTTCTTGCATAAGGGCTCTTTTTGACATAACTTATGCGCAGATTTAATAAATCATTAGTCGTAACGTAGAAGGAACTGAACCAATGGCAACACTTAACAACAAAGCAGTAAGGCTGGCAGGAGCGGCGGGGATCGCTGTCGTCGCCGGTCTGGCAACGTCCGAACAGGCGCTGGCCTATGATGTCGATACGGATAACAACACGATCACTATCGAGAACGGCGATACTGTCTGGGGCGCGACCCAATATCTCGCTTCCAAGGGAATTGCCACGGTATCGGTTGATGGGCTTGCCCAGCTGAACGACTTGAAAGATGCCGGCAAGGTTCGCGCCGGTACGGTTCTTAAATTTGCTGAAGAGGTTGCCCCGGTTGCCGAAGCGGAAGTTGAAGCCGAAGCCGAAGTTGCTGCCACGCCTGCCGCCGAAGTCGAAGCGGAAGTGCAGACGGCTGAAACAGAGCTGAAGCTGCCCGAAGCCGTTTCCGTTATCCCCCAGTGGAGGCCGGCCGATGTAGAAGTCGCCGTTGAAACGGACGCCGCAGTCGAAGCACAGGCTGAAGAAGCCGCCGTTACGGTCGCAAAAGAAGATATTCAAATTGCGGATGCCGGCACGGGTTGGAGCAGCTACCTGCCCTCCTTTATCTCCAATCTGTGGGGCACGAACACGGCGGAAGCCAATGTTGAAGTTAAAGCCGAAGCCGCCGCCGAAGTTGAAGCGCCTGCCGCGGACGCCGCCGCAGAAATAGAGTCAACGGCCGCGGTCGCTGCGGAAGAAGCATCCGAAATCGCCCAAAGCACGCCGGTCAATCCTGAGGCCCTGATGTCTACGCCCGAAAAGGCTCCTGCCGCTGGCGAAGCCGAGGCAAAGCAATGTAAGGTTGAGGTGAAAAACGCCGAAGGCTGCGCCGAAACGGAAGCGGAAATCGACAAGCAAATCGCGGAGCTTCAAATTATTCTTGCCGCCGCCCAGAAGAAACTGGCCGATTTGAAAGAGCTTCAGGCGAAACGCGCGGAAGACTGCAACTGCGAAGCCAAGGAAGAAGCCCCCGCCGTTGAAGAGCCGCCGAAAGAAGAAGTCCAAACGGAAAAGCCTGCCGAAAAGCCGACGGAATTTACCCTCGAGCGTGGCGATAATCTCTGCAGTCTTTTTGCAGGGACGGGCTATTCCGTAACCTCTGTGGCCGGCATTAACGGTTACAAGGATCCGAACAAGGTCAATCCGGGAACCTACAAGGTCGAAGGCGCGAAGCAGGTTGCTGTCGGCAAGGAATGCGATGTCGCGGCTCCGGTTGTTGTTAAAAAGGCCCCGCCGAAAGCCACAACCAAGCCGCACGGAAAAACGCCGACCGGCACAAAATCCAAGCCTCCGGCAACGGGCGGGTTTAACAAGATGTGCAAGGCTGTTCCGCAAAAGCTTCTGTTCGGTGGGACTTCCTTTAAGGTTGCGCCGATCAGCTATAAATTTGAAGAAGCTTGCTGTAGTTATGCCGGTACAAAACAGTATGTGATGGTAGATGGCAAACTGAAACAGGTTCGCGTCTGGGGCGGCTCTGAGTGCCGGCAACCGGGAGGCGGTACCGAAAGCAGCAATGGTGGCGGCGGGTCGCCGGGCGGCGACGGTTGCGGCGGCTGCGGTGGTGGCGGCGAAGCGGGTACCGGTCCCGGCGCAGGCCCCGGCGATTCGCCGGGCAATGGCCCCGGCAACTCGCCATTCTAATTTAGAGCGGCGGCCCTGAATTGAATGGCCGGGCCTGAATTTTATAAAAAAGGGGGGCGCAATAGAAATCGCGCCCCTTTTTCTTGACTTTTCATATATAAGGGGAGTAAAACCACCCCGTCACGCGTTGTATAAACTGACTTGCGCCGCAGGCCAAAAAAGGTCATAAAGAAGGGGCAAAAGTCATTGATTTAAAATGACATATCAAAAGGGTCTGACTATGACAAAAACCGCACCGAAATTTTCTACGCTCCTGCTGGCTGGCGCCGCGGCGTCTATTCTTACTTTTCCCGCATTGGCGCAAGAAAAGCCAACTGAAATGAGCTTATCCCAAGCTATATCCACAGGCGTGATGACCAACCCCGAATATGGCGTTGTTGCGGCTTCCCGCCGCGCGACGGATGAGGAGCTGAATCAGGCGCGTGCGCTTTATTATCCGTCTATCGATCTGCGTGCGGATGGCGGCGCGGAAATCACCGACAGCCCGACGACCCGCGCGACGGGCGATGACGACAAGATTTTCGGACGCTATGATACGTCGCTGACGCTGACGCAAATGCTGTTCGACGGCTGGGGCACGAGATACGAGAATGAGCGCCAGAAAAACCGCGTCCAGTCTTCCGCCAACCGCGTGAAGGAAACATCGGAACTGACCGGCCTTGCGATTGTCGAATCGTTTCTTGAAGTGATGCGCCAGCGCGAATTGCTGACCATCACGCGTGAAAACGTCGCCGAACACGTCGCCATCATGGGCATGATCGAGGAGGGCGTGAATGCGGGCCGTTCCACGACCGCCGACCTTGAACAAATCAAGGCCCGTCTTGCCGCGGCCCGCGCGCAGGAATCGGTCGTTCGCCAGCAGCTCCGCAATGCCGAAGCGAACTTCCAGCGCGAAGTCGGTGAAATGCCGAAAGACCTCGTGATGCCCGCCGTTCCGGTCAATGCGATCGCGGCGGATGTCGAAGGCGAAGTCAAACAGGCGCTGGCGCAAAGCCCGACGCTTGCGGTGCGCGAATCCGATATCGAAGTCGCTTATAATGAATATCAGGGTACTGGCTCTACGCTCTACCCGCAATTCGACCTGCAATTGAATGGCCGCCATGGCCGCAATCTCGGCGGCGTTGACGGGCATAATACCGGCGCATCCGCTTTGGTCGTGATGAACTGGAACCTGTATCGCGGCGGCGGCGACGTTGCCCGCGTGCGTGAATTCAAGCACCGTCACCAGCAATCGAAAGAAGTCCGCGCCGACGCGGCCCGCCAGATTGAAAACGATATCCGCCAGACATGGGCCGGCATGGTTTCCGCGGGCGAGCGCGCGAAAGAATTTTCCAACCAGGCGGCCGCGAACTCCGAAGTCGTCCGCGCCTATAAGGATCAGTTCGATCTCGACCGCCGTACGCTTCTGGACGTGCTTGATGCGCAGAACGAGCTGTTCGTATCGCGCTCCAATACGATCAACGCAGAATTTCTTGAGATCTTCTCGGTTTTCCGCCTGCTTGCCCTGAAAGGACAGCTCCTGCCGACGCTCGGCGTGAACTATCCGCGTGAGAGCCAGCTTATCGAGGTGGATAACAAACCGGCTGAAAAGTAAGCTTTCACCACCTCTAACAAGGTCTGATCTGTGAGCAGTAACGAACAAGAAACGGGCGCTGGGAATGCGCCCGCCTTTGCCTCGGCATCCTCGCCGGAGGCCGGCGCGCCCAAAGCCCATGAACAAGCGGCCGATTCCTGGCCGCTGGAGGCCGATAGAATGGCCATTCAGGATCCGCTCGTCGATACGCTGCGGATTTTGGCGGGCCATTATGGCCGCCGCACTTCTCCCGCCTCGCTGACTGCCGGCCTGCCGGTTCCGCCGAGCGGCATAACCCCGATCTTGCTTACCCGCGCCGCAGAGCGGACAGGGCTTCACGCCCGCCTTGCCGAAAGAACGGCTGAGGCGCTGGCGATAGCGCCGAACCTTCCTTGCATCCTTGTGCTTGAGGGTAAGCAGGCCTGTATCCTCTGGTCTGTGCGCGAAAAGGCGGCGGGGAAGACGAAGGACGGCAAGAAAACCGATCCTGAAACCCAGTTCATCGTCCAGTTCCCCGAAACCGAGGATGAAAAACAGGCGCTTTCGCTTGCCGCCCTCAAAAAACTTTATACGGGCTATGCGTTCTTTATCCGCCCGATCGCCCGTTCGGACGAGCGGGCCGGCCCCGCGGAAATCGACACGGCCAAGGACTGGTTCTGGTCGGCCTTGTGGGAGAATAGGGGCATCTATGCCGAAGTCATCATGGCGGCGGTGATGATCAACCTGTTCGCGATTGCCTCCTCGCTCTTTGTAATGAATGTCTATGACCGCGTCATCCCGAACAGCTCCTATTCGACGCTGACGGTTCTCGCGATCGGCATCCTGACGGTCTATGTCTTCGACTTTATCCTGAAAAACCTGCGCGCCCATTTCCTCGACCATGCGGGCAAGAAAGCGGATATAAAAATTTCCGCGCGCCTGTTCCAGCAAATGATGGGCATGAAAATGGCGACGCGCCCCGCGAGCGCAGGCGTCATGGCATCGCATATGCGTGAATTTGAATCGCTGCGCGATTTCTTTACCTCCGCCACCATGACGGTGATTATCGACCTGCCCTTCGTGCTCCTCTTCGTGCTTTTGATCGCGATTATCGGCGGGCCGATCGCCTTTGTGCCGCTCGCGGCCATTCCGATCACAATCATACTCGGCTTCATCATGCAAAAGCCGCTTGAGAAGGTGACGAAGCAATCCATGATGGAAAGCGCCCTGAAAAACGCGCTGCTTTTTGAAACCATCACGGGGCTGGAAACCATCAAGGTGCAGGCTGCCGAAGGTCATACGCAGCGCAACTGGGAAGAGCTGACGGAAAAATCCGCAAGGACATCGACGAAATCCAAACAGATTAACGCGCTCGCGCTGAACCTCGCCGTTCTGGTGCAACAGGTCGCGAGCGTCGCAGTCGTCGTTGTCGGCGTGTTCCTGATCGCCAATGCAAAAATTTCCATGGGGGCGCTGATTGCCTGCGTTATCCTGACGGGCCGCGGCCTCGCGCCGCTCTCTCAGGTGGCCGCGCTTTTGACGCGGATGCACCAGTCGCGCGAAGGGTTGAAACAGCTTAACGAACTGATGAAGCGCCCCGTCGAGCGCCCTTCGGACAAACATTTTATTTCCATGCCGTCCGTGCGCGGCAGGGTGGAATTTCAGGATGTGCTTTTCCATTATCCGGGCCAGAGCATCCCGGCCCTGAACCGCGTCAGCTTCGTTATCGAGCCGGGCGATCATGTGGGGATTATCGGCGCGGTCGGCTCCGGCAAGACGACGATAGAGCGCCTGCTCATCAATTTGTACCAGCCGGAAAGCGGATCGGTGCAGCTTGACGGCACGGATGTCCGCCAGATCGATCCGGGCGATTTGCGTCGCAATATCGGCGCTGTGCAGCAAAGCCCGCAGCTTTTCTACGGCTCGGTGCGCTCCAACATTACGATGGGGCATGAAACCGCGCCCGATCGCGCGGTGTTGCGTGCGGCGGAGCTTGCGGGCGTGACGGAATTCCTGCGCGATTCCCAGGCCGGCCTCGATACGGAAGTCGGGGAGCGCGGCGAAGCCCTTTCCGGCGGGCAGCGTCAGGCCGTCGCCATCGCCCGCGCGCTTTTATACGACCCGCCCGTGCTGGTGCTGGACGAGCCGACCTCCTCGATGGATCCGGCCTCTGAAAACCGCCTGCGCAAACGGCTTGAGATGGTCACGAAAAACCGCACGACGATTTTGATTACGCATAAGGGCGCGATGTTGTCGCTGGTGAACAAGATCTTGCTGATTGATCGCGGGCGCATCGTCGGTTACGGCCCGCGCGACGAGATTATCAGGCGCTTGCAGAACCGCGAATTCGGCACGAGCGCAGAAAATACGGAAGTATAGGCCATGAGCAAAAAGCCGATAAAAACCATCGAAGGCGTCGATCCGAACCTTGCCAGGATGTTCCAGCAGCAACAGGCGAAAAAGGGCGGCGGGGATCTCGAATCCGGCATGAACAAGGCGCGCACCGGCTGGATGAAAAACCAGCTTTCCAAGGCCGCGGCCCATGCCGATCGCATTCTCGACACGGACGAGGATCTGCCGCTTGGCCGCCACCTGCTTCTCATCATTATTTGCGCCTTCTTCTTGGTGTTCTTCCTGTGGGCGAGCTTTGCAAGCCTCGAAGAAACGACGCGCGGCGACGGGCGGGTGATCCCCTCCCGCGACGTGCAAAAACTTTCCTCTCTCGAAGGCGGCATCTTGCAGGAAATTTTGGTCAAGGAAGGTGATGAAGTCGAGTCGGGGCAAATTGTCGCGCGCTTGAGCGAAGTCGCCGCCGGCGCGGAATACGGCTCCGGCGAGGCAAGGCTTCTGGGATTGAAGGCGACGATTGCGCGGTTGCAGGCGGAAGTGGACGGCAAGATGCCGGATTTCCCCGCCGACGTGATGGAAAAGGCGCCGAAGGCCGTTGCCGAGGAAATGAACGCCTTCCGCGCCAATCAGGACAAGATGAACGCGCAGACCATCGTCCTCCAGCAGCAAAAAAGCCAGCGCTCGCAGGAGCTGAGCGAGCTGCAAATCAAATCGAACGATTTGCGCGGGCAGGTTTCGCTGGCGCAGGAAGAAAAGGCGATGGTCGAACCGCTGGTCGCCCGCGGCTCCGCGCCGCAGATGGAATTGCTCCAGCTTGACCGCCAGATCAAGGAACGCCAGACGGAACTGAACAGCATCAACGCCGCCATCCCCCGCGCCCGTTCGGCGATTGCCGAAGCCGACGCCCGCATCCGCGATCTGGAATCGACGGCCCGCGCCACGGCGCAAACGGAACTGGCCGCGAAATTCTCCGAAATGTCGTCGATTGAAAAGGGCCTTGTCGGGCTGTCCGACAGGCGCGAGCGGACGGAGATCCGCTCCCCCGTCAACGGCTATATCAAGGCGATTAAAGTCTATACGCAAGGCGGTGTCGTCCAGCCGGGGCAGGATTTTATCGAGATCGTGCCGAAAGACGACCAGCTTTTGGTCGAGGCGCGCATCAAGCCGCAGGACATCGCCTTCCTTTACCCCGATCAGCCCGCGATGGTGAAGATCAGCGCCTATGATTTTTCTATCTATGGCGGCCTGCCGGGGAATGTTGTCGGCATTTCGCCGGACGCCGTGACGGACGAGCGCGGCGAAAGCTATTATCATGTCCGCGTCCTGACCACGGAGAATTCCCTGAAGCGCAAGGGTGAAGTCTTGCCGATTATTCCGGGGATGGTGGCGACGGTCGATATTCTCACCGGCGAGAAAACCGTGATGGAATATCTCTTGAAGCCTTTCATCAAAACCATCGATTCATCGCTGAATGAGCGTTAGGCGCAAAGGTTCCAAACCTTTGAAAGCCCCCCAAAGACTCAACTTCAAAACGGCGCTCCATAAATCAAGCGCCGTTTTTTATGCCGGGGTGATTTTCAGGCAAGGGGCGGGAACGGCTGCGCCAGCATGCGTCTGCGCCAGCATGCACGCGTTATGCGGCATGCCGCGCGGCGACGGCACGCGCCTATGGCTTGCGGGCGGCGGCGAGCCGGTAGGGATAGCTGGAGCCGTCCTTGAAAACCGAACCTGTAAATTCTTCCGAATGTTCGAGCATTTGCATGCCGTTTTCGCGGGCGAGGGATTCGATTTCCTCCGGGTCGTAGGAGCAGGAAAGGTTGGTTCCGGTTTTGCCGAACCATAATCGGGTTTTGCGCTCGCCCTGCGCCGCCGGAAGATAGGTGAAGACAAGCACGCCTTGCGGGGCCAGTGTGCGGGCGGCTTCTTTCATGAAATGCCGCGCCATATCGGGGGTCAGATATTCAAACAGTCCCGACGCGATGACCGCATGTTGCGATTCGTCCGCCAGCGGCCAATGGCCGCGCCCCGCATCGCATTTGATGAGCAGCTCTGTAATATCGCGCGCGCCGCATTGGGCCAGCATGTCTTCGGTAAAATCCAGCCCCGTAATGCGGCACGGCATGGCGTCGTAAATTTGCTGGGCTAAAAGCCCCGTCCCGATGCCGATATCCGCGACGCAAGGGTCTGTTTCCGCCGATTTTGCCAGATATTTGATGGCGGCTGCGGCCACGGCGTCCGCCGCACTATAGGCGTTTTCAGCCACATCTTGTTCATAGGAGGGCGCCCAGCGTGTAAACATCCGGCGGGCGGCGCTGCGTTGATAGATATTCACAAATTGATTCAACATGTTAAAAGATTAACATGTATTTTCTTCTGGACAAGAACCATCTTAGCGGGTATAAATCTAGACATTATGAAAACAGAAAACAGAAACCGTTATCTTTCCTCCATTCATTCCGGCACCGGGGCGACGCACGATCCGCTTGTCCGCCTGTTCAACAAAGCCGTTCTTATGTCCGTGGTTCCCGAAACGGGTACGGCGCTGGAGCTGGGCGAGAACGAGGTTTATCTGGCCACGCTTAAATCGCTGGTTAAGCGCCAGGGTCACGCGACGCAGGCACTCCGGTTTTTGGCCGCCGAAGCGGACAAGGAGGGGATTGATATTGTTGTCCACGCGTCGCCGTCCGAAACCGGGGACAACACGCCCGGTGATTATGCGCTCGGCCAGTTCTACAGGAAATTCGGTTTTGTGAAATGCGGGTCGAACAATCTGATGTTCCGTCCGGCGGCGCAGCAGCCGCAGCCGGAGTCTTCTTCCACATCCGCATCACCATCCGCGCCCGAACCTGCTTCCTGGTAAAAAAGCCGTGACCTTCGCGCGTTCTATGGTTAAATAATGCCCTGTTTAACCAATGGATAATGCTATGGAAGCCGTAAAGAACAATTCAGCCGCAATCACCGTCACCTTGCCGGACGGGGCGACCCGCCCCTATGCGGGCGGCACGACGGGGCTGGAAATCGCGGAAAGCATTTCCAAAAGCCTCGCCAAGGCGGTCGTCGCCATCAGGATAGACGGGGAATTGTCCGATCTCTCCTTGCCGATCGAGCGGGATTGCGCGATTCACCTGATCAAGCGCGACGATCCGGAAGGGCTGGAGCTGATCCGCCATGACTGCGCCCATATTCTTGCCGAAGCGGTGCAAACGCTCTTTCCCGGCACGCAAGTGACGATCGGCCCGAATATCGAGAACGGGTTCTATTACGATTTCTTCCGCAACGAGCCTTTCTCCACCGAGGATTTCGCGGCGATCGAAAAAGAGATGAAGAGGATCGTCGAGCGCGGCGCGCCCTTTACCCGCGAAGTGTGGGATCGGGACGAAGCCATCGCCTATTTCAAAAATAAGGGCGAGAATTTCAAGGCGGAGCTGATCGACGATCTGCCCGAAACCGAAACCATCAAAATCTACCGTCAGGGCGACTGGCTCGATCTGTGCCGCGGCCCGCACATGAAGACGACGAAAGACACCGGCACGGCGTTCAAGCTGATGAAGGTCGCGGGTGCTTACTGGCGCGGCGATTCGTCGAAGGCGCAATTGACGCGCATCTATGGAACCGCGTGGCGGAACGAGCAGGAACTGAAAGATCACCTGCACCAGATCGAGGAAGCCGAAAAGCGCGATCACCGGAAACTGGGGCGCGAGCTGGATCTGTTCCACCTTCAGGAAGAAGCGCAAGGGAGCGTGTTCTGGCATCCTAAGGGCTATGTGATTTATCACCAGCTTGAAAATTATATCCGCCGCCGCCTGCGCGATGTCGGCTATCAGGAAATCAAAACCCCGCAACTCATCGACAATAAATTATGGGAGGCGTCCGGCCACTGGGGCAAGTACCGCGAAAATATGTTCGTCGTGCCGGACGTGGTGCCGAATACCGAAGAAGGCGGGAAGGTCTTCAAGGAAGAGCCGACGAAATTCATGGCGCTAAAGCCCATGAACTGCCCCGCGCATGTGCAGGTGTTCAATCAGGGGATCAAATCCTACCGCGACCTGCCGCTGCGCCTTGCAGAATTTGGCTGCTGCCACAGGAACGAGGCGCATGGCGCGCTTCACGGCCTTATGCGCGTGCGCCAGATGACGCAGGACGACGCGCATATTTTCTGTACCGAAGATCAGATCATGACGGAATCGGTGGCTTTTTGCGAGCTGGTGAAAAACGTCTATAACGATTTCGGGTTCGAGGATGTGCGCGTGGTGCTGGCGCTCCGCCCTGAAAACAAGGCGGGCAGCGATGAGATTTGGGACAAGGCCGAAGACGGGCTGCGCCGCGCCTTGACCGAAGCCGGACTGGATTTTGTAGAAGAGCCTGGCGAGGGCGCGTTTTACGGGCCGAAGGTCGAATATCATATCCGCGACGCTATCGGGCGGAGCTGGCAGTGCGGGACGCTGCAACTTGATTTCGTCCTGCCCGAACGGCTGGACGCCGCCTATACGGCGGAGGACGGGTCGCGCAAACGCCCCGTCATGCTGCACCGTGCGGTGCTTGGCACGTTGGAACGGTTCACCGGCATATTGCTGGAAAACTTCGCGGGGAAACTTCCCCTCTGGCTCGCGCCCGTCCAGTGCGTGGTGGCGACGATCACGTCCGAGGCCGACGATTACGCCGCCGAACTTATGGCGGAACTCAGGGCGAAGGGCCTTCGTGCCGAGCTTGATACGCGCAACGAGAAAATCAATTACAAGGTGCGCGAGCATAGTATGCAAAAAGTCCCCTATCTCTTCGTCGTGGGCAAGCGCGAAGCGGAAGAGCGTAATGTCGCCATCCGCCGGCTCGGCACGCAGGAACAGCGCGTCGTGAATGCCGCTGTGGCAATAGAGGATCTGCAAATCGCGGCGCAGGCCCCTTATTGAGGGGCAGGAATGCCGCCTCCGCCCCGCCTGTTCGGGGATAGCGGCATTTTGCGGCCTTACCGGCCTTGCCGGGATTTACGGCGCTCTGCGCACAGGGGCGATGACGCCGCGGCTTTGCTGGGGGTTTTTGCGTAAAAACTCTTGCCGTTATGCGTAAAAACCTTGAATTCCTGCTAAAATCCGCTTATGAATCTGCGGAGATAACCGCCGTCTAAGCGGTTATTTTTGATTTTTTAACAACAAACGGAGATTGTCCCATAGCCAGACCCCCTTCCAACATGCCCCCCCGCCGTCCAGCCGATGACGGCCCCCGCATCAATGATCAAATCCGCGTTCCTAAAATCCGCCTTGTCGATGAAGATGGCGAGATGGTTGGCGTCGTCGCGGTTTCCGAAGGGCTCCGCCGCGCGGAAGAAGCAGGTCTGGATCTGGTCGAAGTTTCCCCGAATGCCGAGCCGCCCGTTTGCAAGATTCTCAACTACGGCAAATATAAATACGAACAGCAAAAGAAAGCCGCCGAGGCACGCAAGAAGCAAAAAGTTATCGAGGTCAAGGAAATCAAAGTCCGCCCCGGTATCGAACAGCATGACTATGAGGTCAAGCTGAGGGCCGCCAAACGCTTCCTTGAAGACGAGGACAAGGTAAAGGTCACGCTGCGTTTGCGCGGGCGCGAAATGGCGCATATCGATCTGGCGATGCAGGTTTTGAACCGCTTGAAGGCGGATTTGACCGATTGCGCCAAGGTGGAACAGGAACCGAGAATGGAGGGCCGTCAGGCCATCATGATGCTGGTTCCGGCCAAGGCGGTGGCGACGCCCGTACCAGGCGCAAAGGCCGAATAACGAGGGCCGAATAAGTCCGGCCCGTTTTATATGAATTTAAAAAAGCGGCTTTGCTCCTTATCGGGGGCGAAGCCGCTTTTGCATTGGCGTTCCGGCCCTTTTTATGACGATTTACAATCCCGACGGGTCGGAGGCCGACGCTTGCGGCAATGCCACGCGCTGCGTCGCCTCATTGTATTTATATCGCGGCTCCCGCCGCTTTTTCACCGCGCTCCTGCCGCTATTCTATCCTATAGGCCTATCGCCGCGCCGGAGCTTGGCCGGCACATTATTCAACCTTTTTTTGAAAGCGCTAAAGTACGCTTTCGGCCCATTCTTTCAGCTGGGATTTCGACATGGAGCCGACGCGCGTATCGCTGACCTGCCCGTTTTTGAAAACCATCAGGGTCGGGATGCCGCGCACGCCGTATTTCGTGGGGGCGGCGGGGCTTTCGTCGATATTGACTTTCACGACCTTCGCGCGGCCCTGCAATTCGCCGGACAGCTCATCCACCAAGGGGCCGAGCGCTTTACACGGCCCGCACCATTCCGCCCAGAAATCGACGATAACAGGCTCATCGGCCTGCAGGACTTCACTTTCAAATGTCGCATCGGAAACTTTTAACGTCATGTTTTTTACCTTCCATCATGGTTGGGCATATTTCAATCCTATGGGGATTAAGATTGCGCTTGCGGGGGCTTATATCAAGGGTTTATGTGCGGCAAAGGTTAATGACCTGAAAAAATTGACATAAGCGCCGCTGTTTTGCTACAACCCGCCCCATGAGTAATGCTTTTCATACATATAATCACAGGGCGCGGCGCCTTGTCTGGGACAGGCTCAAAACGCTTCATGCGGAGCATCCCCCCTCTGTCGGCCTTGCAGGCCGGCTCGAAGCACATTTCTCGCAAAAAGAAACCGTCATGGACGCGCCTGCGCTTTATGCCTGCCTGTGTTTGCTGCCGGCGCAAAACGCGCTTCAGGCTTTGAAAAAATTCTATCTTTCGATGGGCTATACTTGCCCCGAAAGCGCCCGCCATATTTTCATGCAGGCCGTGAACGACGCGGCGCCCGTTCTTTCCGGCGGGATGGATCTTTATGCGGCGGGGCTGATCGCAACGCCTTTCGGCCATAAGCTCATCCGCAAAGGGCTTGAAAAAAACGGGGATTTCGATCAGATGCGCCGGAAGGTAGCGCCGCCGCTGGAACCGCTTGTGGCGCAGGCGCTGGGTTATGCGCTTCAGCGGCGCAACCCCTATGGCTTGCCGCTGGGCTATCAATCGCTCCTTTATATCACGGCGCAGCTCTTGCCGGACGGGCCCGGAAAGAATTTTGCCTTTAATAAATTATCGCTGCAAACCCATGCAAAGCGCTATGGGATGCAGCTGACCAATGCCGGGAATTTTATCACGCTCTGCGCGCCGGATTTGGGCATCGATCTCGCCGCCCAGAATGTCGCGCTGCGCTATGGCAGCCCCGGCGCAGATACCGGCCCTTCCTTCTTGTATGGACGCGCCCCTGCGCGGCGCATGCCCTATGGCGCGGCCTTGCCGGGGAGCTTTCCGGCGGAGGCGGGCGGCGATGATATTTTCCCAAGCGGCCGGCAGCTGATGGCGCGGTTGAAAAATCTCGTGGCCGAGGGCATCGCCACGCGCAATGATGCGCGGCTTTATCAATGGTATCGCAGCGGTAACGGTTATGAGCGCACGGCGAACGACGTTGCCCGCCATTTCCAGATAGAGCCGGCGCGGGCCGAACATATTATCGAATCCTTCAACCGGATATTCCTTCAGGCGGCGGGGCGGCTGCACGAGTCTTCGGCGGAGCCGCTATCGAATGTCTATTCATTCTCCTTGCACGGGAACAGGCATAAGCCGCGCGCCATCCGTCCATAAAAGGGCGGCCCTGACCGTCCGGCCCGGATAGATCAGCGCGAGCATTTCCGCATAGGCACGCAGCTGGCCGCGATAGATCGCCGGCACGTCCGCTTCGTTTAGCGGCGGCGGGCGGTTGGTTTTGTAATCGACAATCAGGATTTCCGTATCGGTGACGAGCAAACGGTCAAGCTGCCCCGCTATCAGCCGCCCGTCCGGCAAAAGCCCTGTGACAGGCACTTCCGCCAGCGATCCCGCCCCGAAGAGGGCGGCAAAGCCCGCATGGCTTAAAACCGCCATCGTTTCATCCGCAATATCCTGCCGCAGGGCCGGATCGAGCGCAGGCGTATAGTTTTCCAGATAGCGCGTCATGGCGGGGAGCCGCTCGCTTTCGGGCAAATCGGGCAAAAGCTGGAGAAGCTTATGGGTGATGTTTCCGCGGCGGAAACGATCCCCCGCCTGTACGCTTAAAGGCGAAGCGGCGGCGGGTTCGTCACCCGACGGGCGCGACGGGGCCAGGGGGCGCGGCGGCGCAGGCTCCGCGGGCGCGCCCCGTCCGGCCCATTCCGGCACGGCAACGGTTTGTACGTGCGCTTGCCGTATTTTACCCGCCGCCTTGTCCGGCGCGGCTGTCTGTTCGCTTGCGACGCGGATCATCTCTTGCTCCGCGCCGTTTTCATCATAAATTCCGGCGGGAAGCCGTACGGCCCCCTCCATTTGCCTGATGGCGCGGCTTATATCGCCGTACCAATAGGCGATGGAATCGCCGGGCGTACGCTTGCCCAGATAGCCGCCAATATAGAGCCGTTCCTCGGCCCGCGTCATGGCGACGTATAAAAGCCGGCGGTACTCGTCGTCCAGAGCGTCCTCGATCCGCTGCCGCGCCTTTTTGGCGGCGGCGGGAAGGCTTTCCTTGGAGGGCAGGTATAAGGGGAGTTTTTCCCCGGTCTTGTGCGGCCACAGGATTTTGTCCGGCTTGACGCTTGAATGGGTGCGTACCGTGTCCGGTAAAAAGACAATGGGGGCCTGAAGCCCTTTCGCGCCATGGACGGTCATGATGCGTACGGCGTTGCTGGCTTCTTCCAATTCGCGCTTGATCTGGCGGGAATCATCCTCCTGCGCCTTCAGGAATGCTTCAAGACCGGCTGTATGGCTGGTTTCATAAGAAAGGGCGATGTTGAGGAATTCTTCCAGCGGATCGAGCGCATCCTCGCCAAGCCGTGCGCGTATGGCCTGCATACCGTTGTAGTCACCTGCAGGGCAGGGTTGCTGGAGGATATGGCTGAAAAACTCATAAGGGGGAAGGTTTCCGGCATGGGCGATAAGCTGCTCCAGCCATGTGATTATCACCCCGTCCCCGTTTTTCTTCACGCTTTCCCAAACAGTTCCGCCGCGCCCCTGACAAAGCGCATAAAGCGTTTCTTCATCCATGCCGATAAAGGGGGATTTCAACAGCCCCGCCAGCGTCAAATCGTCATCCGGCAACAGGGCGAAGCGTCCGGCGGTACAGAGATCCTGTACGACCATCTGGTTGGCCAGCACCATACGGTCAACGCCGCTCACGGGGATGGCGCGGCGTTTAAGGGCGCTGACAAGCTGGCCGACAAAGGCGCTGCGCGAACGTACAAGGATCATAATATCGCCGGGCCGTATGGGCCGGTCATAGGAGGCGAGTTTTTCGCCGCTGCGCAGCCATGATTGTATCGTGTCCCCTATTTTTGCCGCCATTTGCGCGGCCCCGCTCTGGCTCTCCTGAATCTTGTCGGGAATGACCCAGCCATCCTGTTTCCGCGGCGCGGTTTCGGGGGCGGTTCCGGGTGCTGTCCCGGATGCGGTCATCGTCGCCTCTACCGGCGCCTCTGCCCCCGTCACCATCTTTTTTGCCGCCCGTTCCGCCGCCGCTGTCCGCATCGCGGCGGCTCCCTTTGCCGCTCTTTCCTTCGTCAGCGCGTCTGTTGCCGCTGCCATCGCCCGTGCATTGTCTACGCTATTTTCCGTTGTCCCCGCCGCCGTTGCTCGCATCGCGGCGGCTCCCTGCGCCGCTCCTTCTTCCGCCAATGCGTTCGTCGCCGCTGTCGCCGCAACATCGTCTGCGCCAGTTTCTGCCGCCGTTGCCGTTGAATTTGCTTTCGCGGCAGCTGCCGCCGTTGCCGTTGCCGGGCTGCCGGTTTCTTCAATCGCGGCCTTGTTTTTTATCCCGTCCCCGCGTTCGGTCTGCCCTTCCTCCGCCGCCTGTACTTGTTTGCAAAGCGGCCATAATTCAATCAGGCCCCCTTGTGCCTGCCGCGCGGCGATATGGTTCAAATAATGATCGCCCAGCCCGCGTACGGTGTCCGGCGCCGCAAAAACCATATCCACACTGTCCAGAATCGCCTGCACAGAACGAAAGGAAGTATTGATGTCGATAGATTTAAAAATCTGGTCGCTATCCCTGATTTTACCGCTGAAATAATGCCGCATCCGCTCGAATTCCTCGGGCGCGGCGCGCTGGAAGCTGTAAATGGATTGTTTCTTGTCGCCGACCACGAAAAGCGTACGGGTGATGTCGTCCCGCGCGGCGAGCCCGTTAAAGAACTCCTCGCAAAGCAAGCGGATGATTTCCCATTGTTCGGGGTTGGTGTCCTGCGCCTCGTCGAGCAATATATGATCGATACCTTCATCGAGCTTATAGAGAACCCATGCGGCGCTATCTTGAATATTGCCTTTGAACGCATCGCCTTTAAGCAGGGACAGGGTATAGATGACCAGATCGTCGAAATCAAGCGCGCCGCGCTTTTGCTTTGCCGCCTGATAGTCTTCCGTAATAGCGGAGCCCAGCAGGAACAGGTCGCGCGTTGAGGCGGCGCAGGTAATCGCCTTCACCATATCGTCATGGGACACTATGCGAAGCGCCTCTTCCGCCATCAGTCCGGCGGCTTCGGGCATTTTTTCCAGCATCGCCGCGGTAAAGGGTTTTTCTTGAATATTGCCCTTGCTGTCGAAAAAAATCTTTTTATAGGCGGGGTACAGGGCTGTACGTTCCGCGGGGGGCGCGTCGAGGAAGTCTTGTAATATCTCTAATTTTTTCTGATCGCGTACGCCTTTGCCGGGGCTAAGGGTCGAAACAATGCGGCGCAGGCTTTTTTCGCGTTCCTCTTCAAGCGTACAGAAAGAAAGAGCGGCATTTTCAGTGCTTAAGCCGGGCTGGACGCCAAAAAACATGCATAAATGCGTATAAAGCCCGTCAATCCCGTGGGTTTTGGTGAGAATCTCGGCCATTTGCCGCCGCTCGGCAATGATTTTCCGGGTTAAATCGTCAAAATCCCCCTCATTCATCAGGGAACCGAGTGTATAGACGGCCTGTGCCAGCGGGCTGCCAGGCTGTTGCAAAGCGCGGGTGAGGACGCGTTTTTTGGCCTCGGCAAGCAGGTTTTGAGAATCCTCCTCTTCCAGCGGGGTAAAATGGGGGGCGATCCCGGCCTCTACCGGAAAACGGCCCAGAACCGATTGGCAAAAAGAGTGAATCGTCATGATTTTAAGGCCGCCCGGCACATCGACGACGCGGGCAAAAAGCGCGCGGGCTTCTTCCAGATCCGTACGGGACGGCTCCCGCCCAAGCAAGTCCGCCAGCGTTTTGCGAAGGCCGGTCTGCTTGACGGGCGCCGTTTCTGTCTGGATATCGTGCGGCGCCGCCGGATTGTCGCTCGCCTCCCGCCTTTGCTGCGTTGCGGTTTGCCCCGTTCCTTGTGCGGTTTCATCCGCAAAGCGGCCAGCCGCGCGGGATATTTCATCCGCCGCATCGCCGCAATCGGCGCTCATCACCGCCCATGCGGCGAGCTTGTCCGAAAGCCGCAAGGCCATTTCGTTCGCCGCCGCTTTTGTATAGGTGAGGGCGAGGATTTTTTCCGGCGCTGTGCCGGGCCTGCCGTCTTCGCGCGGAAGCAGGAGGCGGAGCATCCTGTCGATCAGCACTTTGGTTTTGCCGGAGCCTGCCGAGGCGCTCACCCATGCGGAGGCATCGGGGTCGGAGGCGTCATGTTGAAGCCGCGTCGCCTCGCCGGTAACGGAAGGCAGGGTGTGATGTGCCGCCGCTCCTTCCGCCGCCGCCGTCTTTGTCCTTGCCGGATCTGTTTCCGCCGCGGGTTTTTGCGTTGCCTCCGCAGCTTCTGCTGTGCCCACCGCGCCTTGCTCCGGTTTTTTCAAGCTTTTTGAAAATGGTTGGTTTGTGCCACTCACGCCGCGTCCTCCTGCTCGTCCAGCGCCGTCCATTCGCGCACGCGGGCGAGATATTCATAGTCGTTATAGGGCGGTGCGAATTCGGGGCGCGGTAGGCTGTAATAAGGCATGGCGGGATCGTCGAACCGGTCTATCAGCGCCGCAAGCCCTTCGCGCGCATTCTCTTTGGCCTGCGAGATTTTTTGATCGGCCTCAAGGCATGTCGTCTTTCCACCCTCGCCGCCACCGTTCAAAACCCAATAGGCAAGGGCGCTTGTTTCATAATTTTTCATGCCCTGAAAACCGCCGCTCTCAAGGATGATTGCTTCCAGCGGCAATTGCGGATATTTGCCGCTTTCCATGCCGCTTTGGGAAAATTGCCCGCCGGATTTGTAATCGAGAATCGCCGCCCGCGTCCCGTCCCGCGAAAGATCGATCCTGTCGGCGCGGACGGTCAGGGTAAAATCGCCGCCCGAAGCCGGAACGACCATGGCGCCGTCAATTTCCTGCGCGCGCGGAACCCACGCGGCGCGCCAGTTTTTTTCCGTGATGCAAAACCAGCGCGCAATTTTTTCAAGCCGCGGTTCCCAAAAGGCGCGCATCGAATCATCGACCCCTGCCGCGTCCAGCTCTGCCCGCGTGATGGCAAGGAACTCGTCTTGCGCGGATGGCGGTATATGGTCGGGATAGGCGGTTACGAAATGATGCAAGGCGTTGTGCAGGATCGTTCCTTTCATCGCCGCGTCGAGGTCTTTTTCCAGCGGATCGAGGGCGCGTAATTTCAGGATATATTGCGCATAGATGCTGTAGGGGTCCTTCATCCACGTATCAATCTTGGTCACTGACAGGCGGCGCGGGCGCACATTGAGCGGCGGCGCGGGCCGCGGGCGTTCGATGATGATGCCCGTTTGCGGCGCGTCCATGGCGCGGGCGATGGAAAGCAGATCGCCGCACATGAGGGGGTTTTGCGAAAAACCTGCCGCATGCAAAACCGTATCCATCCGTTGCAACCAGCGCGCGGGGACGGTCGGCGTGCCGTCAACGCGGCGCGAGCGTGTCAGGACGAGATGGCCCGCGCAAATATTTTGCGCGAAGTCATGGGCCGAAAGCCCGGTTCCGCGTTCGGCAGGCGGCAGGCCGAAACGTTTTCGCATCGGGCGCGACATCCACGGATCGGCGGGCGGCGCGGGCGGCCACGTGCCTTCGTTCAGCCCCGCCAGGATCATCGTATCCGCTTCGACAAGGCGGGCTTCGAGCTGCCCCAGAATCATCAGCCGCGGATGCAGCCCATAGGCGGGGCGCACCGTAACCGGCTTCATCGCCGCTTCGAGAATGGCTTGATATTCGCGCAAAGTGACGGGCGGCAGGAGCGCGCAATCCTGAAGCAGCGCCGCAAAAAACTCTGCCGCGGCTTCGCCGTCCTGCCCCGCCCAAAGGATTGCGGGGCCGCAAAATCTTTCCGCCGCCGCCAGATGGGCCGCGCACCATTCTTCCATCCCGTGCTGGCCGCCATTATCTTGCAGCGCTATCAGTTCCGCACATTGCCGTTCGAGGAAATCCATCATCCCGGAAAATTCGGAAAGATCTTTCAGCGCCGGATTATCCTTGCGCTCCGCCTCCCGCGCCGTGATTTTTTTGCGGTATGCGCCAAAGCCTCCTTCAAAGGCAGGCCCGCGCAAAAGATATTTATCCATGGCGCGGACATCGCGGCGCCAGTGCGGGCGGTCATGCGGCAGGCACAGCGCGTGCTTGCAAAAATCGAGAAGCGATACGGGTTTGAAATTCTTTGCCGCCATATCGGCAAGAAGAAGCAGGAACGTCCCCGCTCTTGTCTGCGGCAGGGGCGTGCCGCCGGAATCGTCGATTGCGATATCCCATCTCCGGCAGATCATGGCAACGCGGCGCGCAAGGCGGCGGTCGGGGGTGACGAGGGCGGCCGTCCTTCCCGCCTCCTCCAAAGCCCGGCGCAGGGCGAGCGCGATAACGAGCGCCTCTTCCTGCGGGCCGTCGCAATCATAACGCTCGATATTCAAATCCTCCCTGCGCAGTCCCAAAGCTTTGGCGCTTTGCTGCCAGTGGCGGGTCGTTGCGGCGGGGCGCATAATCTCGCTCGCGAAACGCTGCAATCTTTGCTGTCCTTCGCCGCCCTGCGCACAGGCAGGCCAGAGCCGGACGGCGCCGCGTTCTGCCTCCAGCGCGCCGAGCAGATTTTTCAATGTCGCCTGCGGATGGGTGTCGTCAAGCGCGTCCCAGCTTTCATCATCCATCACCTGATCGAGGCCGGGCAGGACGATAAAGCCTTGCGGCAGGCCGGCTATGACTTTGAGCAGCCGCGCCGTCGCGGGGATCGATCCCGTCGTTCCGGCGGCGATGACGGGATAGGCGGGCGGGTGCGCTTCCCAATGGGCCGCGCGTTTTTGCAACAGCCTGCCCCGCCTGTCGGCGGCTTCGATGACGCCTTCCTCTTTCAATATGGCCGGCCAATGGTCGCTCAGGATTGAAAGGAAATCGAGGCTGACCTGCCAGTGCGCGGAAAATTCGGCGCGGTCGACGAGCGAGGGCAGGGCGGAAAGATGCAGGTTTTCCGTGTGAACCTCGTCCATCAGGCGGGCGAGCGCCTGTGCAAGCGCCATATCCTGTTCGATGCCGCTTCCCCTACCCTGCGCCTGTATCAGGCGGGTGAGGAGGAACAGGCGGCGCATCGGCGCGATGGCGGGCGGAAGATCGAGCGCGTCCCTTGCGTCGGCGGGCATCAGGGCAAGTTCGTCTTCATCCATATCGCCAAGCGGGGACATGCGCGGCAATAAAAGCGGCTTGCCGTTTGAGCGCCGCAAGAATGCCTCGCGCAGCGACCGGCAGGCGCGGCGCGTGGGGAGGAGAAGGTGCATCTCCGCAAGCTTTTCAGGCGCGCCGTCCGTTTTCTCAAGCAGGCCGTTTGCAAGCGCATCGACGAAAGACGTGCCGGGCGGAACCGTATATAACCCTGCCTGATAAAGGCCGCACTTTTCCGTCATGCCTTTTCCTTTTCCTTTTCGTTTCTGGAAAGATGCGCATCGACCGTATAGAGATCGGCGGGCGTGCTGATATGATGCCAAGCGCCCGCATGGGGGGCCGCATAAAGCCGCCCTTGCCGCTCGGCGCGATCCATCAATTCGAGAAAGGAAAATTCCCCGTCCGGCGCGGTTTCAAAAATGCGCGGATGGGCGATGCGGATCCCTGTGAACATATAATCGCCGCTGCGATCGCGCGCCCTTGCCGCCCGCCCGTCCGGCCCCAAAGTGTAATCGCCGACGCCTTGCGTCATGGTCATGGAGCGTACGGGCTGGAGCAACATGAATATATCCATCCTGTCCCCGTCCCAGCCCTGCGCAAGCTGGCTCAGCGCGGGGATTTCCGCATCCTCCCACAAAGCGTCGCCATTGATGATGTAAAAAGCCTCGCCGCCGAAATGACGGATCGCTTTTTTGATTCCGCCGCCCGTATTGAGCAGCACGTCCTCTTCCGACAAAACCAGGCGCGGCTTTTCAATTCCGGCGAGATGCTCTTTCAAAACACCGCCGAGATGGTGGATATTGACGGTCGTTTCGCGCACGCCCGCCGCCGCCAGTTTTTCAAGCGTGCGGTGGATGATGCTTTTGCCCGCGACCGCGACCATCGGTTTCGGCACCCTGTCCGTATAGGGGCGCAGCCGCGTGCCAAGCCCCGCCGCAAGGATAAAGGCCTTGTGCGGCGCGGGGCGCGGCGCAGCGTTTTCCTGGGTATGCTTGCCGCCGTCCGTCATGGCGTTGTCCATCACGGCGACGTCCGTCATGGTGTCATGCTTCATGGCGTCGTCCGTTACGGCGTCATCCGTCATGGGAAAATTCGCCGCTCCCGCCGCCTCAATACGGACGCTGCGCCCTGTACCGCCCGTGACGGCGATATGGATGTTGACGGCGGCAGGGGGCTTATAGGGGCCGAGCCTTTCGGGCCATTCCACAAGGGTGATTCCGTCCGCCTGCGCCTCTTCCCAGCCAATTTCAAAAATCTCCTCCGGCGCATCGAGGCGGTAGAGATCGAAATGCCAGATTGTGCCGTCATGGCCCGAATCCGGCCCGCCGCCATGCGCGTCATAGGTCTGGACAAGCGTGAAGGTCGGGCTTGGAACGTCCGTATCGTCCCCGCAAAGCTCCCTGATAAAGGCGCGGGCGAAGGCGCTTTTTCCGGCGCCGAGCGGCCCGTGCAAAAGGAAGCAATCGCCCGCCGCGGCCTTTCGCGCGGTGCGCGCCGCGAGAGCCGCCATTTCTTCTTCGCCGGAAATTTCAAAGACTGCCATGTCTTTTGTTATAGCCGCGAAGGGGCCGGATATCACGCGCCAATTTGCGGCTTATTACCGCGATCTCCTTAAGGCAATTCCGGGCGCGAAGAAAAAGACGGGCGTGAACGCCGCCATTCTCTCTATTCCGCCCCCGTATTCCGCCCCCGTTCGCGGCCTATGCCATGCCCGCTTGCCCTTGGGACAGGCGGCGCGAAGTGTGCCGTCTGGTTGCTTTCGCCCGCGCCGCTGAAAGCGTCCCTTGATGCCACGGCTTTTACGGATTCGCCCCTGCATGATCCAGTCCTCGTCCGGCGCGGCTTTAAGGCGTTTGTCCCGCCCGGCTCCCTTTAAGGGCTTGCGCCGCTCCCCCCGTTATCCTGATCCTCTCTTACACTGGGCGGTCTTATGCTGGCCGCGCCCGCACTACCCGCCGTGCATCGCCCGCTCTCTGTCCTTCCGTCCCCCTGTCCCTCCGTCTTCCCTATCCCTCCATCCATCCGTCCCTCCCTCCAAGCCCCCGAGTCCCCGCATCTCCGCCCCGCCGCCCTGCGCGTTCCCCCATCTTGGCCCTTCCAGTCCGTGTGTCCCTGTATTTCCGCTCCGCTGTCCCGCCCGTTTCCGCATCTTTGCCACTCCTGCCCTTGCGTCCCTGTATCTTTGCCTCTCCAGCCCGCACGTCCCCGCTCCCCTGTCCTGCGCGCCCCGCTTTTCCATCCTCTCCCGCCCCGCGCCCGCCGGGGCAGGGGCCGATTAGTCCGCGCACCGGTTCCGGCATCATATTCCATCCGGTGTTCATTCAGCGTGCAGAAAGCCCATTCTCTAAATCCCCGAAAAGCCCATAATAGCGTTGGACGGCGCATAGATCTGTGGAATATGGCGGCAAGACAGCGGGTTTTAAGCTGTCCGGCGGCTCCAAGCGCTGCGTTTTTCCCGCGCCGGGTATTTTCGCCGCGGCTGGAATTGGCTGACGGCGCAATAGGATGGCGCAATAGGATGCCATGACCCCGCCATCAGGCGGCGGCGCGGCGGTGCGATGCGGCGGCGGGCGCATATACCAAATACAGCTCTCCTTCCGTACAAACCCTCCATACAAACTTTCCGTACAAAGCGCCCTTAATCCATGGCCCGATTTCCGGGGATGACGCGCGCTTTCTTTTGGTGCATAAAACCTCCATGGCAACGGACAGATTGACAGTTGATGTGGCGATTATCGGCGCCGGCCCCGCGGGGCTTTTCGCGGTGTTTGAATGCGGGATGCTGGGGCTTTCCTGCGCCGTGTTTGATTCCTTGCCGGAGATAGGCGGCCAATGCACGGCGCTCTATCCTGAAAAACCCATTTATGACATACCCGCCGCGCCGGAAATTCTCGCGGGCGAACTTATCGCCAATCTGGAACGGCAGGCGGCGCCCTTCCGGCCTTCTTACCATCTGGGTCAGCAAATAGTCGCTTTAAGCAAAGAAAATGGCTCATGGCTTCTTAAAACAGCGGCGGGGCTGGAGGCCAGCGCTTCCGCCGTTATCATCGCCGCTGGCGCAGGGGCGTTCGGCCCGAACCGGCCGCCGCTGGAAAACATTGAAAAATATGAAGGAAACGGCGTCCAATATATGGTGCGGCGGAAAGAGGATCTGCGCGGCAAGCGCATCGTCATCGCCGGCGGCGGCGATTCCGCGGTTGACTGGGCCGTTGCCCTGGCGCCGATTGCCGCATCTATCGCCATTGTCCACCGCCGCGATAAATTCCGCGCCGCGCCCGAAACCGTCCGCGTCATGGAAACGCTCTGCGAGGGAGGCAAGATCCAGAAAATTGTCCCATATCAACTGCATGATATTCGGGGACGTGATGACGGATCGCTCTCCAGTGTTATCGTTCGCACACTGGATGGCGGCAGCATGGAGCTGGAGGCGGATATACTCCTGCCCTTTTTCGGGCTGATGGCCGGGCTTGGCCCGATTGCTTCATGGGGGCTTAATCTCGACCATAACCATATTACGGTCGATCCCGCGACCTGTGAAACCAGTCAAGCCGGAATATATGCTATTGGCGACATTGCCGCTTATAAGAATAAGCTCAAACTGATTTTGACGGGGTTTAACGAAGGGGCCTTGGCCGCGCATGCCATTCGCCGCCAGCTTTTCCCCGATCAGCAATTTCATTTTGAATATTCGACGACCAAGGGGCTTCCTTCCGTCTGATCAGCTGTAGGGTTTTAGGGAAGAAAGGAACCGGCCCCGGCTGCACCAAACCCGTGCCTTGCCACAAAAATTCTGGCAATATCCATGGCTCCGGCAACTATTATGACGTGTGCAGAAAGGCTCATTTCTATCGCCGCTCACCGCCTGATTTTTATTTATTTTTAAACAGCTGTAATCCTGTCCCTTGTTTAATTCCCTTTCCATCAGTAATCCTCTAGAGCCTGTCTATACCTCATTCCGCGCACAATCCCCCGCACTTGTTTCTGCCTAATCCATGCATAATCCCATTCCCTGACTATACCCATCTCGTCCGCAAACCCGCCCTTTGCCTATGCCCGGTTTTATGCGCATCTCTATCCTTGTCCTGCCTCCCGCGCCTCCTGCCCCTCCTTTTCCTCCTCCATTTCCGTGTTGCACGCTATCCCCCAATCATGCACCCGCGTCCCAGCCATTATTTCTAGTCCCGCCATGCCCGCCATGACCTGCAAACATCCCTCCCGCACAATCCCGCCGCAAAGAATATGCCGCCCTCGCCATGGACGGGCGGATCGGTTATAATTTCGTCATGATGCCGCGCCGCTCCTTTCTATCCGCTCTCCGTCCGCCCGCCTTCGCGTTGTGCGCGGCTGGGCTATTGGGGCTTTTATTGGCTGGCGGCCTATCTTCCGCGGCGATGGCCCAGCTTTCGGCGCGGCCTGCTTTGGAGGCACAAGGCGAAATCACCCCGTCCCCGATTTGCGGCAAGCTTGTCAACCGTTCTTCACGGACGATGATGGGATCTCTGGAAACTGCGGGGCAAATGCTGGCCGACGGCACTATGGCGCGCCACCAGGATAATTTCCGCCTGAAGGCCGGAGAGGAGAAAGAATTCTGTGCCTCCGGCCCGTTTTATGCGGGGCGCAAGCTTTATCTGGTGTTGCGCTCGCTCGTGCCGCTCTTCTCTTGCCGGACGCGGATAGAACAGCCTATTTATCTGGACGCCAAGCCGGATGAGGGGGGAACAGTCCGGCTTTCAGCAACCTGCCATTAAAGGCCCTCGGGGACTGTAAGCTTTTTGGCAACCCCCGAAAAACCTTATAAAATAAGCGTTTATTATTATCCTGTCCCCGATTTTTAAGGGTGCATAGTTTGTTGGGGGGGCATATCCTGAAAAGGGAAAAGGGAAAAGGGAAAAGGGAAAAGGGAAAAGGGAAAAGGGAAAAGGGGAAAGGGGAAAGGGCCGCATTCGCGGCGGGTAAGATTTTTTGTTGTTTCAGCCCGCGCGCAAAGAATGCGGGTCTTATAAAAGAATGGAAACCTTCGTACCCTTGCCAAGCTCGCTTTCAATAGCGATAGAGCCGCCGTGGAGCTGGATGATGCTTTTGACCAGTGCGAGGCCGATTCCGGCGCCGGTGGAAGAGCTGTTATTTTTGCCGGCGCTGGTGCGTTCGAACGGGGCGAGAATCCGTTCCAGATCGTCCTGCGCGATGCCGACGCCCGTATCGCTGACTGAAATCTCTATGCTGTCCCCTGATTTTTTGGCTGAAATCTCTATTTTTCCGCCTTCATCGGTAAAGTTGATGGCATTGCGCGTCAGGTTCAGCAAAGCCTGTTTGAGGCGCATCGAATCGGCCTCGATCGTGCCGATATCGGGGGGGCAGTTCAATTTAAAGGACAGGTTGCGTTTGCGCGCCCATTCGGTGACCAGCGATTCGAGATTTTCAAGAAGCGGCTTTAGCGGCACTTTTTCCTTGTTCAGCTCCAGATAGCCTGCCTCGATCGTTGAAAGATCGAGAATATCGTCAATCAGGCTGACCAGTTTTTCACCGGATTCGTGGATTCCGGCCGCATATTCCATCTGGCGTTCGTTCAGCGTGCCGAAAAACTCGTTCTCCAGAATCTCCGAAAAGCCCATAATGGCGTTGAGCGGCGTGCGAAGCTGGTAGGACACGTTGGCGAGGAAATCGGTTTTAAGCTGTTCGGCGGCTTCAAGCGCCGCGTTTTTCTCGCGCAGGGCGTTTTCGACGCGGCTGGAATCGCTGATGTCGTAATAGGAGGCCATAACCCCGCCATCGGGCAGGGGGACGGTCGCGTATTTCAAATGCAGCCCGTCCCTGCGTACAAGCCGGCCCTCCTGCGCCTCGCGGCTCAGGGCGAGCCCGACCAGCGTCGTACGCATGGCGGGCCATTCCTTTTCTTCGAAAAAACCTTCCGCGCGGTCGGTGATTTTATTGATGTGCGGCCCGTCCTCCAGCTCTTCGGGGTTCAGATCCCAAATTTTGGCAAAGGCCGGATTCCAGAGCTTCAGACGGCCATCGCCGCCAAAAACCACCACACCTTCGGCGAGGTTGTCGAGCGTTTCCTTCTGGACGGCAACCAGCGTGTTGTAAGAGCTTTCAAGCTGGAGATGATTGGTCACGTCCTCGTAAATCATGGCAAGGCCGCCAAGCGTATGGGGGACGATCATGACGCGTACGGCTGAACCGTCCGGCAGGTACAGCATATCGTCATGCGGTTCGATAAGGCGGGTGAACATATCGAGCCATGATTGCTTCCAGGCGCGGAAATCCGCCTCTTCCGGCAAGCGGCGGTTTTCGCGGAGCTTTTCGAGTATGTCGCCGAGCCGCGGGCGGTTATTCAGCCATTGTTCCTCAAGCCCCCATTGCGCGGCATAGGCCGTGTTGAAAAACTGGAGCGTCTGGTCGGCGCCGAAAAGCGCGATGCCGCTGCGCAATTGTTCGAGCAATTCCTTATTGGCGGTGATATGGCGTTCAAGCTCGTTGCGGCCTTCTTCTTCCGCCGTCAGGTCGAGCGCCATGCCGAGCGTGTGGTGCGTGCCGGGCAAGGGTATTTCGTTCAATTCCATCCAGCGGCGCTTGCCGCCGATAATCGCATGGGCATGGCCGGTCTGGGCCGTACCGCTATTCAATGCTTCGCGCGCCATGTCTTTTGGCGTACGCGTACCGGCCTTGGAGGAGAGGATAATTTCCTCCTGCGCCGGAATAACATCCCCCGGCTCGATGCGGAGCATCGCCGGATAGGCGTCATTGGCCCAGACGAGCGCGCCCGTTCCGTCGCGCAGCCATACGGGGACAGGAAGGAGTTTTAACCCGCCTTCCATAACGCCAAGTTGTTTTTCCGCGGCCTCGCGTGCGGCAGAAAGGCGCAGCCGCGTGTCTTCCTCGTCCGACACGTCTTCGGCCCAGAGAATACGGAACCGGTCGCCGCCATCAAGCGCCGCGCCGCCATTGCCGCGCAACCTCAAGGTACGTACAGGGTTTTCCGTCCGTACGATCAGGGAAAAATTCTTGCCGCTTTCCTCCAGCGCAAGGAATTGCCCCTCCAGCGCCGAAGAATCGGTGGGGGTGAGGGCGGCTTGTACGTCCTCGACGCGCTCCACGGCGGGAAGCCCCAAAAGCGCGCAAAACCCGTCGCTATAGGCGACGCTGCCATCATCGTGAAAGCCGCAATATTCCCCCGGAAAGGCGTTCAGGAACGCTTCGAGCCGCGCTTTTTCCAGCGCAAGCTCATCCGCCCCGGTGAGGGGGGCGAGGACGCTGGAGAGGAAGGATTTGCTCTGACCGTGTTTCATTTTGGTTAATTTTAAACCAGTGGGGCTGTGAAAGGAATTACAAAATCACTGTTTTATTGCCGTGGGCGAAGATCCGGCGCTCTGTATAAAGCCGCGCCGCGCGCGCAAGGACGATTGCTTCGATGTCGCGGCCCATTTGCTGCATCCGCTCCGGCAGGCAGGCGTGATCCACATGCGCGATGTCCTGGGCGATAATCGGCCCTTCATCGAGGTCTTCCGTCGCGAAATGGGCGGTCGCGCCGATGATTTTCACGCCGCGCTCATAGGCCTGATGGTAGGGCCTCGCGCCCTTGAAGCCGGGCAGGAAGGAATGGTGGATATTGATGATGCGGCCCGCATAGCGCAGGCACAGGCTGTTCGAAAGAACCTGCATATAGCGCGCGAGGAGGATAAGCTCCGCCCCCGAACCGTCGATGAGCGCGGCGAGCCGCCCTTCCTGCGCCGCCTTGCCGTCCTCCATGGAAAGATGGTGATAGGGGATGTTTTCATGGCGGGCGAGCGGTTCGAGATCCGGATGGTTGGAGGCAATCCCCTTAATGTCGATATTGAGGGCGCCGGTGCGTGTGCGGTAAAGCAGGTCGTGCAAACAGTGATCGGCTTTGGACACCATGATAAGGGCCGGCACCTTGCGGGCAAGGTCGTGGATTTCCCATTCCATGGAAAAATTTTGCGCCGTTGTCTGGAAGGCTGCGCTGAATTTTTCGGCGGCGCCGCCCTCATCCGCATGAAAGGCGATGCGCATGAAAAACCGCCCCGTCAACGGATCGTGGAATTGTGAGGATTCATGGATATTACACTGGTTTTGCGCCAGCGCCGTGGCGACGGCGGCGACGATTCCGGGGCGATCGACGCAATGGAGGCGAAGCACATGCATGGGAGAGAGTATGCCGCAGCAAATCCTTTTCGTACAGGGGCTTATGAGGCGGCGGGGGCGGCTTCCATAAAGAGCGATAAGAACCGCCATAATTTGCGCGGGCGCGCCTTGCCGCCCGGAGGGGGGATAGGAAGAGGGGCGCGCCGCGGGTAATAGCCAGGGGAGGCCGCCATAAAAAACCCGCCATGGAGGCGGGTTTTTTTGTATCCGGTAAAGCGGCGTTCCGGTTAGTAGCGGTACTGGTCGCTTTTGAACGGGCCTTGCTGTTCGACGCCGATATAGGCGGCTTGCTCTTTAGAAAGTTTCGAAAGCTTCGCGCCGAGTTTTTCGAGATGCAGCATCGCGACTTTTTCGTCGAGATGTTTCGGCAGGACATAGACCTGTTTTTCGTACTTGTCGGCATTGGCCCACAGCTCGATCTGCGCGAGCGTCTGGTTGGTGAAGGACGAGGACATGACGAAGGACGGGTGGCCCGTCGCGCAGCCGAGATTCACAAGGCGACCTTCGGCGAGCAGGATGATGCGCTTGCCGTCCGGGAACTCAATCTCGTCCACCTGCGGCTTGATGTTCGTCCATTTGAAATTGCGCAGGGATTCGACCTGAATTTCATTGTCGAAATGGCCGATATTGCACACGATGGCGCGGTCTTTCATCGCGCGCATATGGTCGAGCGTGATGATGTCGATATTGCCCGTCGTGGTGACGAAGATGTCGGCGCGGGGCGCGGCCTCTTCCATCGTTACGACTTCATAACCTTCCATGCAGGCCTGAAGCGCGCAGATCGGGTCGATTTCCGTGACGAGGACGCGCACGCCCTGCGAGGCCAGCGATTCGGCGGAGCCTTTGCCCACATCGCCGAAACCGGCGACGACGGCGACTTTTCCGGCCAGCATTACGTCCGTCGCGCGGCGGATACCGTCCACGAGGCTTTCGCGGCAGCCGTATTTATTGTCGAATTTGGATTTCGTGACCGAGTCGTTGACGTTGATGGCGGGAACGGCGAGCGTGCCTTTTTTCGCCATTTCATAAAGGCGCAGAACGCCCGTCGTGGTTTCTTCGGAAATGCCGCGCACTTCCTTCATCAGATCGGCATAATCCTTATGCATGATGGCGGTCAGGTCGCCGCCGTCATCGAGGATCATGTTGGGCGTCCAGCCATCCGGGCCTTTGATCGTCTGGTGGATGCACCATTCGGCTTCCTCGTTCGTCTGGCCTTTCCATGCGAAGACGGCGCAGGTTCCGGCGGCGGCGATGGCGGCGGCGGCGTGATCCTGCGTCGAGAAGATGTTGCAGGACGACCAGCGTACGGAGGCGCCCAAAGCTTCGAGCGTTTCGATAAGGACAGCCGTCTGGATCGTCATGTGCAGACAGCCCGCGATGCGCGCGCCCTTAAGCGGCTGGGCCGTGCCGTATTCGGCGCGGAGCGCCATCAGGCCCGGCATTTCGGTTTCGGCGATTTCAATTTCCTTGCGGCCCCAGTCGGCCAGCGTGATGTCTTTGACTTTGTAATCGTTTTCAACGGTTTTAGGCTGGGCCGACATGTTTTGCTCCTGAGTTTAGATAATATTAAGAATTCCGCGCTAAGACTTAAGGGCGTAGGGGAAAAAATGCAAGCTGCAATCACGGAAAATATGAAGACGAAAGACTTTAACGCCGAGGCGAAAGCGCCGCATTACGGCTATGCCCGCAGCCCCGTCCATGCGCGGGCCTTCCAGATTTTGAAATACAAGGAGGGCAGGCAGGACGGGCCGGTTCCGGTCGGCGACTATACCGTGCTGGATTCAAACGAGGATTTGGCCCTGTCCGAGCGCAAGGTGATGAATCTCGTGGCGCTTTTGAACGGGCGCAAGGCGTTGATGCAGCTCGGCCACGAAACAGGCGCCCGCGTGCTTTACCACCTTCTTCCCGAAACCGACGAGGACGGCAAGCAAAGGGTTTTATTTTACCATTTGGGGCAGGAAGGCGTTTCGGTCGAAAACGCCCTGTTCCGGATAGAAAAGGATGAAAATGTCACTTAAAACCATATTGGAAGGTTTTTGCGCTTCGGTGAGCGATCCCGAACTGGTACGCGAGGCGGCGCTTGAAGCCGCCGCCGCAGGGCCGGAGCCGGGCGTCGGCGGCCCGTAAAAGGCCGGATATCCGCCGCCGCCACTAAGCTGCCATTAAGGTGCTACGGCGCTACCAAGGCGCAAGGGGCGGAAGTTTTGCCTGCCTGCCTTGCCTGCCCGTTGCCGGCTTTTGGCCTGGAGCTTTCCGGTTTTATCTTGATAAGGCCGCGCCGCTAGACCCGGAAAATATCCCGGTGTTCGACGGTGCAGGCAATGTCTTTTTGCTGCACCCATTTGCCCATTTCTTCTGCAACATAGACGGAGCGGTGCTTGCCGCCTGTGCAGCCAAGCGCGAGCGTCAGATAGCTTTTCCCTTCTTGCATATAGCGCCCCAAAAGCGGCTCCAGCATCGTCTGAAAGCTACTTAAAAACGGCGCGAAGGCTGGGTCTTTGGCGATATAGGCCTGAACCGGCCCGTCTTTGCCGGTGAGGGGTTTCAGCTTTTCCTCCCAGTGCGGGTTTTGCAGGAAACGCACATCCATCACAATATCCGCCTCGCGCGGCAGGCCGTTTTTGAAACCGAAGGACAGGATGGTGACGGAAAGCTTCTTGCCCGTGCGCTCCCCGCAAAGCCCCGTGACGATGCGGCGCAAATCGTGGATGGAAAGCTCGGTCGTGTCGATGATGGAATCCGCGATTTGCCGCAGGTCGTAGAGCAGCGCCATTTCCTTTTTGATGCCCGCGCTGACGGGCCGGTCGCCCGCGAGCGGGTGCTTCCTGCGGGTTTCCGAAAAGCGTTTTTGCAAGACCGCCTCGTCGCAGGTGACAAGGAGGAGCCGCCCGCCCGTTTCGCGCACCTTGGCGATGATGGCCTGCGGGTCGAAGCCGCGCGTGCGTGTGTCGATGCCGATAGCGATCGGGCGCGTATCGTCGGTTTTCCCTTCCATCAGGGCGTCCAGCAGCTTCAGGGGGAAATTATCGAAGACCTCATAGCCCAGATCTTCCAGCACTTTCAGCGCCGAAGACATGCCCGCGCCCGAAAGGCCGGTGATAAAAAGCGGTGCGGGCGCGGTAATAGGGCTTTGCTGCGTCATGATGATGCATCATAATCCCAAAATCGGCCAAAGAACAGGGCGCACACCGGACGGCGCAGCAGGCCTTTCCATTTTATCCCGGCCCTTGGGGCCATATGAAGGAACACCATGCAATTCACCTGTCATTTTTCCCCTTTCCGTCATTCCCGTTCCCGGCCCCGTGTCCGTGGTCATGGCCAGTCGGGCGGCGTCCTTGTCTGGATCCTGATCGCCGTCGCCCTGTTCGCGGCCCTGTCTTATGCCATGATGCGGGACGGCGGCACGGGTACGGCGGCGCGCACTATGACAGACGCGCAGGCGCGGCTTTTGGCCTCGGAGATTATTTCCTACGGAAATGCGGTGCGGCAAGCGGTGCAGAAACTGGAAATTAGGGGCTGTACGGATTTGCAGATCAGTTTTGAAAATAGCGTGGTGGCCGGTTACGAGAACGGGACGGATACGATCTGTCAGGTCTTTCATCCGGCGGGGGGCGGGCTTGGCTGGAAAGCCGCGCCCGAAGACGCGCTGGATCCGCAATATGAATCGAGCGAATTATTCGGACAATATGTCTATAACGGCATGAATTGCGTTATGTATGTAGGAAAAGCCGCGTCTTATACCGACAATGGCGGGTGCGGCACACCCCGTCATCCTGAATTACTGGTTATGCTGCCCTTCATCAAGAAAGAGGTCAAAGAGGCGATTAACGCCCTGCTCGGCATCGAATCGGAGCTGTTTGATTACAACTCGGTCTATATAGGCGGTAAATTCCAGGGGGCTTATTTGAGTTACCCCACCGCGGGATTCGATCAGAATCCGGATTTCGCGGGGAAGAGGACGGGCGCGGCGACCATGGGAAATAGCGGTAATCCGGGGCTTCCTACCCATGCCCCTGCTTCCTCGCATATATTCTATCAAGTGCTGATCGCCCGCTAGGCTTTCGTCAGATCTTGTTCAGCACCACGTTGAACCGCGCGCCTTTGATGGCGCCGCCTGTGTCGCGGAGATTTTCGGCCCAGATCTGGCCGCCATGGGCGTCCACGATTTGTTTGGAAATGGACAGGCCGGGGCGGAAAAAGATGCGGCTTCCCTATTTCATTTTGCCTCCCTGCATAAACCCTGTTAGGCTTTACCCGTGCATCCATTCGGGTGCGCCGGGATTTCAAAAGCCCGCTAGAATCGGTGACGTAACCGTCTTTACGTCGCTTCTCGGCCAAGGCCGGGAGGCGGCGGCGCATGTCCAAAGCCTCGGCTCAAAGGCCGTCGCAGCTGTATTCTAGCGGCTTTTGAACTCCCGGCCACCAGAGATGGACTTCTCTGGTGGTTTTTTCTTGGGCTTTTCAAGGGAGGAAACCATGCCTTTGCCGTTATCGTTACCGTTATCGCGTAACCGCCGCAGCACCGGACAGGGCGGCGGTGTCCTTGTCTGGATACTGATCGCCGTCGCCCTGTTCGCGGCGCTGTCCTACGCGATGATGCGGGATAGCGGGAGCGGCATGGCCGCCCGTACCATGTCCGCAGCGCAGGCGCGTCTGGCGGCTACGGAGATCGTCGCCTATGGCAGCGAAATGCGGCGGGCGGTGCAAAAATTGCGGATTCGGGGGTGCGGCGAAACCGAACTTGATTTCGGCAATACAGTATGGACGCGGGGAACGGGGGCGTTGCTCCATCCGCCCGGCCACAATGACGGCGCTCCTGCAACGGGATGTTCGGTTTTCGCGCCGGACGATGGGGGGCTTCAGCCTAAAATATTGCCGGCCTCCTATATTGTCGGCGTTCTGGCCCCGGGAAGCCAGGCGCCCGGCCATGGCCGCATATACCGGCACGCCTTTCCCGGCCTCGGCCAGCCTGACAAGGAAGAGATATCTATTGCGTTTTTACAATTGGATGCAAAAATCTGCATGAAAATCAACGAGCTTTTAGGGATTCCCAATCCGGAAGATTCCGCGCCGCAGTTGTCGATCAATGAAGCGGGCAACGCCTATACCTATCACGGGCCGTTCGCGGATACCGGGATTATAACGGACATAACAGGTGTTTTAGGTGGGAAGGCGGCCTTTTGTGCCGAAGAACAATCTACAAGCTCGTATTCTTTCCGGCAGGTTTTGCTGGTGCGTTAAGTGCTTTAAGCCTTGTTCAGCACCACGTTGAACCGCGCGCCTTTGATGGCGCCGCCTGTGTCGCGGAGGTTTTCGGCCCAGATCTGGCCGCCATGGGCGTCCACGATTTGTTTGGAAATGGACAGGCCGAGGCCGGAATGTTCGCCGTAGCTTTCATGCTGCGGCCTTTCCGTGTAAAAACGCTCGAAAATCGTCTGGAGCTTGTTTTCGGGGATGCCGGGGCCGGCATCGTCCACCTGCACCATAATCGTGTCATGCTGCACGACCACCCGCACATAGACATGCGCGTCGCCCGGCGAGAAAGAGAGGGCGTTGGAGAGCAGGTTGCCGAAAACCTGCGCCAGCCTGTCGGTGTTGCCCTTGACGAACAGCCCGCTTTCTTCGGGGAGGTCGAGCGCGATTTTCGCGTCGTCGCCGTCTTCGTCCTCGTCGCTCCCGACCCGTTTCAGCGGCTTTTTATAAGCGTCGCGCAGGCGGTACATCAGGGCCGCGAGATCGACGCGCTCCATCTCGTCGCGGGACAGTTCGGCGTCGAGGCGCGAGGCGCTGGAAATATCGGAGATAAGCCGGTCGAGCCGCTGGACGTCGTGCTGGATAATGTCCATCAGCTTTTTGCGGTTGGTTTCGTCCTTGATCCGCGCCGCGGTTTCGACGGCGGATCGCAGCGAGGTGAGCGGGTTCTTGATCTCGTGCGCAACGTCGGCGGCGAACCGTTCGATCGTGTCCATGCGGGTTAAAAGCGCGTAGGTCATGTCGCGCAGGGCGAGCGACAAATCGCCGATCTCGTCATGCCTGTGCGACATATCGGGGATTTCGATATGGCGGCCCTTGCCCTGCCGCACCGCCTCCGCCGCCGCCGCCAGCCGCTGGAGCGGGCGGGAAATCAGGCCGGACAAATAGATGGAGAGCATCACCGTGATGCCGAGCGCGCCAAGGAAAACGCGGAATACATCGACCCGCACCTCGGCGATGGATTTTTCAAGCTCCGCCCCGTCGCGCAGCAAAAGCACCACCCCCACCACCTGCCGCCCTTTTTGGATCGGCGCCGCGACGGTCAGGACGATCCGCCCGTTCTTGTCGCGCCAGGCGCTGGCCTGCACATGACCGGACAGGGCGTTTTGCGTGTCGGGGAAGGTGTAGATATTGCCGATCAGCGTTTCGGGAAACTGGCTGAGCTGGGTTTTCATCGGGATGAGGTCGAGGAAGCGCGTCGCGCTCTGGGTAAAAAGGGAATCGAACGTCACCCGCGCCGGGGCGGGGAGGAGGTTTTCCATCTCCACCATCCCCATCCCGCCCGCGAGCTGGTGTGAATCCGCCAGCACCGTCCCGTCAATCGCGTAAAGCCGGATGCGGCTTTTGCCGATTTCGCCGAGGCGGCGCACCATGCGGCGGGCGAGTTCGGGCTTGATGGCCTCGATTTGCTGCGGATCCTGAAAAGGCAGGGGGGAGATTTGATAGACGGGGCGCACCGCCCCTTCGGAGATGGCGCCGGAGAAAAGCTGCGCTTCGGAGCGCAAGCCCGCGAGATCCCCCTCGATGAGCGAATCCGTATATTGCCCCAGATAAAGGATGCCAAGCCCCAATATCATGATGGCGATAATATTCACCGCGAGGATGCGCAGCGTCAGCCCGCTCATCTGGTCATTGGTGCGGGAGGGGTCGAAATGCGGGGGGCGGGCGTTATTTTTGCTGCGCCTCAAAAGCCGCAGCAAAAGATTGAAGGTGGAAACGCGCGCGGCGTTCCCCGTACCGTTGCCCCTATTCCTTGTATCGGTATCCGATGCCATAGAGTGTTTCGATATGGTTGAAGTCGTCGTCCGTTTGTTTGAATTTCTTGCGGACGCGCTTGATATGGGAGTCGATGGTTCGGTCATCGACATAGATATTCTCACCATATGCCATATCAATCAACTGATCCCTGTTCTTGACGTGGCCGGGGCGCTGGGCGAGCGCCTTGACCAGCAGATATTCCGTGACCGTCAGGTTCACGGGTTTGCCTTTCCATGTGCAAAGATGGCGCGCATCGTCCAGCTCCAGATGGCCGCGGATGATTTGTTCGCCCGTTTCCTTCGGCGCTTCTTCTTTCTGGCGCAGCAAATCCTGCCGGCGGAGCAGGGCGCGGATGCGCTCGATAAGGAGTCTTTGCGAAAAGGGCTTGGTGATATAATCGTCCGCGCCCATGCGCAGGCCGATAACCTCGTCCACCTCGTCATCCTTGGAGGTCAGGAAAATCACCGGAATGGCGGATTGCTCGCGCAACTTGGAAAGGACTTCCATCCCGTCCATGCGCGGCATTTTGATGTCGAGGACGACGAGATCCGGCGGATTCGCCACCACGCCCTTGAGGCCCTCTTCGCCGTCGGAAAAAGTCTTCACGGCAAAGCCTTCGGTTTCCAGCGCCATGGAAACGGAGGTCAGGATGTTCCGGTCGTCGTCAATCAGGGCAATATTATGGGTCATATGATTCTTCCTTATCCCCCATATCTAGGGGCGAAACCCAGCAGGATCAAGGTGAAAACAGGGCGAAATCAAGGAAGTTCGCGGTGTGGCCCGTTTTTCGCGCAATATCCGGAAAGAAAAAGGAAATAATATTACGTAAAGTCTTTCTTTACCGTTTTTCTATAACAATGTACCATAATCATCTGTAAAGCGCGAAGGGGGGACTATGAGCCGCGTACCGTGGGAAAGAAGAAACTATCCCGTTTTTGTCGGAAAACATTATAAGGCCGAATGGGACAGCGCCGCGGGCGACGGCATGGCCGACCATCCCAAATATAATAAAGCCAAAAACGAAGCCGGCGTTTCTGCCGCCTTGTCCGTCGTCAAAAGCTGCCTGTCCCACGCCTATCTCGCCCAGATGAAAAACGCCTTGCGGATTATGGAGGAAAAAGGCTTTGAAAAGCCCGTTCTTGTCGCCCCTTACCGCAAGGACAGCAAGAATATGCTGGCGCGGACGGCGGCGGCCTATCTGGGGGAGCAGCTGGGGCTTGAGGTTGATACCGCGATTGTCGAACTGCCGGGCAAAAAGCGTAAGGGCATGGACAAGCTGGAAAGATTCTTCAATGTTCCCGCCTATGGCGGCGAGGTGAAAAAGAACAAGGCCTATATCGCGGTTGATGATATGATCACGACCGGCGGCACGCTTTCCGAATTGCGATCCTATATAGATTCCAAGGGCGGGCGTTTCCTTTTCTCCTGTGTTCTTGCGTCGCCGGACGGGAAAAACACGGTTTTGAACCCCCAGCCTGCCCAAACGGAGGCCGTTTATAAAAATCTTGGACAACATCTTGCGAAATGGTTTGAAAATGCCTCAGGGCTTGACATCAAGACTCTTACGAACGCTGAAACAATGTTTCTCGGAACAAAAGCCGGAAAAGACACCCTCTCAAGAGGCGGTGCGTTCGCTCCAGCGTGAGTCCGAGCGGGAGATGGAGCATATCAAGTCCGTAGTCAGGGGCGCGGACGAAGGCCCCTCGCAAGGGCCGCGCTAACCCCGCCATTCGCCGTAAGCTCCTTTACGTAATCCTCTTTAGGTGGCGGGTCGCTCCTCGTTGCGGTAGTGCTTGAAATCACATTTACGCCACTTCCACGAAAGACATAGCAGAACCGGTTCATGGGGGTGCAGTTTTGAGTATATGTTAAGAGGCGGAGCCGGGTGCGCGGCTCAATATATTCCCCATAAAGAAAAGCGAGCCTGTCATCAGAATTCGCGCAGGGGAAACAGGGCGGAGATCTCCCCCCCCATTAATCCCCGTCATCGCCGCCGCTGTTTGCGCCGTTTCCGCTTGGGTTTTCGCCTGTGCTTTTGCCGCTCTGGCCGCAATCAGGGCCAGCGCCTCTTCGGGGCTGTCCGCTTCTTCGGCGGCGGGGAATCCCATATCCCTTGCGATGGCGGCGAGCTTGGCGGGGGCGAAAGAGCTTTCCTCCCCCGTTACGCGCGTGGCAGTCAGGCTCGCCGCATAGGGCAGGAGGGGTTTAAGGAAGGCAACCGGGTCTTTCCTGTCCAGCATGGCGACGACGAGATGGAGCGGACGGCCATCCGCCTCCTGCCAGCGGCGCATCTGTTCGCCCAGAACCAGCCCGCAGGAATCATTATGGCCGCCGTCAATGACGATCTCCCAGCCTGTGGGGGCGATTGCCTGATAGGGATGGTTTTCCAGAGTCTGAAGCCGCCCCGGCCAGTGAATCCGGCCCATGGCTGTGGATAAAATTTCCGGCCTGAAATGCTCCGGTGCGATGAGCCGGAATGCGGCAAGGGCTGCACCGGCGTTCCATATCTGGTGATTCCCAGAAAGGCTGGGCAGACTCGTCGCAATAGAGTCATTTCCGTAGCGAAACAGCATCCGGCCTGATTCAGCCTCGCTGCTCCACTCCGCGCCGAAACGCACCAGCTTTGCTTCTGGGGATAAGTCTTGGGAGCGTTTTTGGAAAACCTCCATAATTCCGGCTTCGATAGCTTCGGGAATCTGGCGTCCTATGACGCAGGGGACGGATTTTTTCATGATTCCGGCCTTTTCCAAGGCTATTTCGGAAAAGCTTGACCCTAAAAACCCCGTATGATCGCATGAAATGGTGGTGATGACGGTGGCGGCGGGGTGTGGGACGACGTTGGTCGTGTCGAGCCGCCCGCCCATGCCGGTTTCGAGCAAAAGGATGTCAGCCGGGGTGCGCGCGAAGGCCAGAAAGGCGGCACAGGTGAACAGCTCGAAGAAGGTAATCGGTTCATCCTGGTTGATTTCGATACACTCGTTCAGGAGGGCGAGAAGCGCCTCCGAGGCGATGGGGTTTCCGGCAAGGACGATCCGCTCCGTGATATGGGTGAGGTGCGGGGAAGTGTAGCAGTGAACCTTATGGCCCGACGCCTCGAAAAGGGCGCGGAGTATGGCCAGCGTCGAGCCTTTCCCGTTGGTTCCGGCCAGATGCACCACGCGGGGCAGGCGCAGATGGGGATTGCTGAGCCGCTCAAGAAAACGATACGCCCTGTCCAGATTAAGGTCGATTTCCTTGTGGTAGAACCCGTAAAGGCGGGTGAGCAGGGCCTCAAGCTGCGCCTCTACGGACGGGTCGGGCGACGCGCCTGTGAACCGCTTGGGGGTCATGGGGTGGGTCACAGGATGGGCCGCAGGGCGGGTCATGCCGCGCCCCGCCTAACGGGCCGCTTTTTTGGGGGATGGCTTGGCGGGGGCGGCCTCGTTGGCCGGCGCCTTGAGGAGCTTCGCACTGTCCTTCTTTTTTAAAAGGGCGGCGGCACCGCGTGCGGCATCTTTACCGGCCTTGGCGGCGGCGGCTTTGGGGGAGGATAGTAATTTTCCGGCAGAACCGCCTTTGGTTTTACCCGCCGCATCGCCGGCCTGCCTGTTCATCAAAAGACCGAGGATGCGCTCCAGCGTTTCTTTCAGCTCGGCGCGGCGGACGACCATATCGACCATGCCGTGTTCGAGCAGATACTCGGCGGTCTGGAATTCCTTGGGGAGGGTTTCGCGCACTGTTTCTTCGATAACGCGGCGGCCCGCGAAGCCGATCATCGCGCCGGGTTCGGCCATATGGATGTCGCCGACCATGGCGAAAGAGGCGGAAACGCCGCCCGTCGTGGGGTTTGTCAAAAGGACGATATAGGGAAGCCCCGCGTCTTTCACCATATCGACGGCGATGATGGAGCGCGGCATTTGCATAAGGGACAGCGCCCCTTCCTGCATCCGCGCGCCGCCGGAAGACGGAATGGCGATAAGGGCGGCATTGTCCGCAACGGCGGTTTCCGCGGCCTTGACGATGCCCTCGCCCACGGCCGTCCCCATCGACCCGCCCATAAAGGCGAAATCAAAGGCCGCCACGACGACCGGATTGCCGCCGATTGTGCCGCGGGCGATCTGGATAGCGTCGGATTCTTTGGTTTTCGTCTGCGCGGCCTTCAGCCTGTCGGCGTATTTCTTGCTGTCCTTGAATTTCAGCGGGTCGTGCGGGACGCGGGGCGTCGCGACGCGCTGATACTCGCCGCCGTCGAAAAGCAGGTGGAACCGGTCATTGACTTCCAGCGCCAGATGGTGGCCGCAATGGTAGCAGACGTTGAAATTGCCCTTGAGCTCCTTGTGGAACAGCATCCCTTCACAGGCATCGCATTTTTGCCAGAGATTGTCGGGCACGTCCTTTTGCTCGCCGACGATGGAGCGGATGCGCGGACGGATAAAGTTGGTTAGCCAGTTCATCGGGAAACTCCCCCTTGGGTTTAACGGGTCTTTGCGTTTACGGTTTTCGCTTTAGCGATTCTCTCATTAGCGGTCTTTGTTTTACGGGCCTTCACGGCCCCGATGCCGCCAAAATACCGGCGCATTTAGCCTGTGCGCCGCGGCAAAGTCAAGAAATTAGGGGGCGGCGGGGGCCATCTCTATCCGCTGGCACGGCTGGCCAACCGCTTGATATTCATAGAGAATTGCCTTCGGTTCGGCTTGGTTGCCGCCGGGGGCATGGCGCGTTTGTCCGGTGATAAGGGCGAATGTGCCGCTATGGAGGGCGCGGGGGCCTCTTGGCGGGTGCCGCTTCCGGCGGCCTCGATCGCTTGCGTAGAGGCTTCGGCGGCGGCATGGCTGTTGATGGCCGTATCGCCGCCGTTCGCGCCTTCCTCCCGCAAAAGGGCGGGGATAGGGCCGTAGCCCTCAAGATAAAGCGGGTGCCATGCGGCTACGACCTGCGCCCGTGCGCTCGCGCTCCCGCGCCTCCGCGCCGGCGCAGGCCGTAATTGCCTGAAAGCCAGTAAAGGCCGGGTTTTAGGGCGGCTTGCTCTTCTTATCCTTTTGCGCACACTCCGCTGCGTCGTTGCGCTGTGCCCGCTCCGCCCCGCTGCGCCCATTGCGCTGCGCTGTTCAGGCGGCCTCTTCCTTGCCGCGCAAGGCGGCGGCGAGTTCGGCGGCTTTTTGGCCCAGCCTTGCGGGGAGGGTTTCGCGCAGGGCGGGGTCGGCTCCGTCCCGCACGGCTTCTTCGATAAGTGCGATAAGGGCGGAGCCGACGATGACCCCGTCCGCCGCGCCCGCCAGAGAGGCCGCATCTTCGGGGGTCTTGACGCCAAATCCGGCCATGATGGGGAGATCCGTCCGGCTGCGCAGGGCCGATAGATGCGCGGCGACTTTGGCGGGGTCGGCGCTCGCCGTTCCGGTCACGCCCGCAATCGCGACATAATAGAGGAAGCCGCCCGCGTGGCGGAGAATGACATCCAGCCGCGCCGCATCGGTCGTGGGGGTGACGAGGCGGATAAGGGCGATGTTTTTTTGCTGCGCTATTGGCGCGATTTCGTCGGCCTCTTCGGCGGGCAGATCGGCGATGATAAGCCCGTCAACGCCTATCATGCTGCAATCATTGATGAATTTTTCAACTCCATAGGCCAGCACCGGGTTGAAATAGCCCATCAGGATAATCGCGGTCGTGGAATTTTTGCTGCGGAATTGCTGCACAATAGAAAAAACCGCCTTCAGCCCCGTCCCTTGCGCGAGCGCCCTCAATCCCGCCGCCTGAATCACCGGCCCGTCGGCCACAGGGTCGGTAAAGGGCATGCCGATTTCGAGGATATCGGCGGATTTCGCCAGTTCTTCGAGGATGGCAAGGGCGGTTTCCCCGTCCGGATCGCCCGCCATGCTATAGGTGGCAAGGGGCTTGCGGCCTTCGGCGCGGGCCTTGGAGAAGGCCGCTTCGATTCTTTCTACGGGCATGGGTATGGCGTCCTTTTTCTTTCCGCGGCCTTGATATTGATGCGGTCAAGGTCGATTTCGGCGATATCGCCTTTAAAGGCGTAAGGGGCGATCCGGTCGAACTGGGCATAGACTTTCGGGCGCAGGAAGATGTCGGCGGCCCAGCCGGCGCCGGCCTCTTCGTCATGCCAGACATTGCTTGCCATGGGCAGCTTGATGGCCGGCCAGTTGGCGGCGACGGTCATCAGGAAGCGCCGCCCCGCAATCGCGTGGCCGACCGCTATCAGGGAATCCGCCGCGGCGCCGCCATAGGGCTGCGCGGCTTCGTAAAGGCTTTTGGCCAGAAGGACGTTTTCCTTGGTGTTTTCCGACCTGTCTTCGACCAGAATATCCCCTTTTGGGATATCGTGGCCGCGCAGCAAATCGTAAAGACAATGCGCTTCCGGCTGTCCCTTGCCAGTGACTGTTTTCCCGCCCGTGACGATGATTGTGCGGGCGAATCCGGCGTGATAGAGCGCGGCCCCTTGCGCCGCCGACGGGCCGAGCGTGTGCGGGTTGCCGAAAAGCAGGATGATCGGCGCGGGCGCGATTTCGGTTTTGCGCACCAGCAGGTAGTTTTCGATATCTTCGGGCGTGCGGGTGGCGGCAGCTTGGTAAAAATCCGAAGACAGGCCGCGGCAGGCAGGCGGGGCGGGGGCCGGAGCCGCCGGAGCTGGAGTTGGAGCCGCCGCCAGAGCTGGAGCCGCCGCTTCTTCCGGCTTTTCCACGATCGGCGTGTGACGGGCCGCGATATTCATAGCTTCACCCCCACGCAGACGAGGATTTCATGCAATCCCTCTTCAAAAAACCGCTGGCCGTAAATTTCTAGGTCGCAGCCATAGCTGCGTTTAATGTCGGATTTCCAGATGGTTTCCCATGTCTGGAGCAGGGATTTGGGTTGTTCCCCGCGCGCAGCAAAAATCATATAGTCCGCCGCCGGAATATGGATTTTGTGCAGACCTTCGCGCAAATCCGCCGCCACGGGCAGGGTCTTGCAACCGATGGTGACGCGGTATGGTTTGGTATGGTCGCCCTCATAATCGCTATAGACCGCATAGATGGCCTGCCCGTCCTTGTGCGGGATGGAATCGCCGACGGCTTCTTCGAAAAAGCGCTGCCATAGCGCGTTGATATCGTCCGCCGCCTTGCCGTTTTCATTGCATGTGAGCGTGGAAATGCCGACGATGCTGAAACCGCCCAGTTCTTCGGTTTGGAGCGTGTTTGCTGCGCTTTGCGTTTGAACCATTTTCCCCTCCTGCCTCCCCCGGTTTAATCGACCTTGACGCCGAGCTTGCCGGCGATGGTGAAAATATCCTTGTCGCCGCGGCCCGACAAATTGACGACGATCAGATGATCCTTCGGCAGGGACGGCGCGATTTTGCACGCATGGGCATAGGCATGCGCCGATTCCAGCGCGGGGATGATCCCCTCCAGCCTTGCCATGCGCTGGAACGCTTCAAGCGCTTCGTCGTCGGCCACGGACACGTAATCGACGCGTTTCTGATCGTACAGCCACGCATGTTCGGGGCCGATGCCGGGATAATCCAGCCCCGCGGAAATGGAATGGGCCTCGGCAATCTGCCCGTCTTCATTTTGCAGGAAATAGGATTTCATGCCGTGGAGGACGCCCGGACTGCCGCCTTCGAGCGAGGCCGCGTGCTTGCCCGTGGCGACGCCGTATCCGCCCGCCTCGACGCCGATCATCCTGACGGCCGGATCGTCGAGAAAGGGGTGGAAAAGCCCCATGGCGTTGGAGCCGCCGCCGATACAGGCGACGAGCGTATCAGGCAGGCGCCCTTCTTTTTGCTGCATCTGTTCGCGCAGTTCCTGCCCGATGACGGATTGGAAATCCCGCACCATTTCGGGATAGGGATGGGGGCCGGCGACCGTGCCGATAAGGTAGTAAGTGTCGTGGACATTGGCGACCCAGTGGCGCAGCGCCTCGTTCATCGCGTCCTTTAACGTCGCGGAGCCGGAAGTCACGGGGACGACTTCGGCGCCGAGGAGTTTCATGCGGAAGACGTTGGGTTTCTGCCGCTCGACATCCTCCGCCCCCATAAAGACGGTGCAGGGAATATCAAAAAGCGCGCAGACGGTGGCCGTCGCCACGCCATGTTGTCCCGCGCCGGTTTCGGCGATGATGCGGGTTTTGCCCATGCGCTTGGCGAGCAATATCTGGCCGAGACAGTGGTTGATTTTATGCGCGCCCGTATGGTTCAGTTCGTCGCGTTTAAGATAAATTTTCGCGCCGCCATAATGCTGCGTGGTTTTTGCAGCAAAATAGAGCGGCGAGGGCCTGCCGATATAATCGGCGGCGAGCGCGTGGAATGCGTCCCAGAAAGAAGGATCCGCCTTGGCCTCGTGCCACGCTTTTTCCACGGACAGGATCAGGGGCATGAGCGTTTCCGCCACATAGCGCCCGCCATAGGGGCCGAAATGGCCGCGCCCGTCGGGGCCGGAGCGGTAGGAGTTGGGGCGGGCGGCTTGTTTTTCCTTCATGGGATCGGTTTTAGCGGGTTGCCCGCCCGAAAGCCAAGGGTTTTTAAGGAGTTCGGGCGGTTTTCAAGGCTGTTTTGCGGGCAGATCGGGAAAGGGGGAGGGCGGCCGTGCGCCGTTCCGCGCCTTCCGGCCCATGTTTTAGCCTTCCACCCCATGTTTTTCGTTTGGTGCTTTCGGCTCTGCGCCTTTCGCCCCCGTATTTTCCGGCCCGTACTTCCCTTTTGCGCTTTCCCCCGTTTTGTACTTCCCGCCCTTTATTATGGCGCGTTATGGTGCGTGCGAGCGGCTTGCTGCACCTGCTATTGCGTTCCCTTATTCGCGCCTGTTCGCATAACGGGCGTCTTTTCATAGGATGGATGGACGCGGCGACCTGCTGCGGGCTGGGGCTGGTGTTGGCCGTAGAATGCCACCGTATTATATGCTACCGCATTTCCTGAGGCCGCGCCCTGATTATCGGCTTTGTCTTTAGGGCCCGTGTCCCGTCCGTATCCCGCCCCTGTCTTGCCCTGCCCCCCCTGCTCTGGGCGCGACGCCCCGCGCCGGAAGCGGCAGCTTTCAGCGGATTCCGGCGCGTTTGCAGGTGTTTCAGGCGGCGGCTTCGCGGACGGCTTTGATAAAGGCGCGGATTTTTGCGGGGTCTTTGATGCCGCGGGCGGATTCGACGCCGCTCGATACATCGACGCAAGACGGGTTTGCGGCGCGGATGGCGCTTCCCACATTTTCGGGGGTCAGCCCGCCCGCCAGCATCCATGGAAGGGGGCTGGAAAAACCGGATAGCCATGTCCAGTCAAAAGCCTTCCCCGTTCCGCCCCCGCCCGGCGCGTCGAAAAGGAGCCAGTCCGCGGCGGCGCGGGATGTGGAGCGCGCGGCGGCAGCGGGGGATGCAAAAAGTCTTTCGGCAGGCATATCAAAGGGCATAGCGGACAGTGTATGAAGGAGCGTATCGGGCGGTATATCCATAAGACCGGCCTTTGGGTGCCGGCGCGAGTCGCCGCGCCGGAAAGCCCTGCCGCCGCCCTGATCCGGCCCGTCTTGCCCCGCTCTTTCCTGCCCCGGCCTGTCCTGCGGCGGTCTTTCTTGCGCTGGTCTTTCCTGATCTGGCCCGTCCTGATCTTGCCCCGGCCATTCCTGTGCAGGGCTTTGTTGCGCGTGTCCGTCCCGCCCGAATCCATCCTGTGTAGCCCCGTCCTGCGCAACCCGTTCGTGCAAAAATCCGCTCTGCGGAGCGCCGATTTTCATATGTCCATCCTGTCCGCCGCCGCCGCCCGATCCGGCCATCGGGCGGGGGGCCCAGAGTGCGGCTTGTTCCAGATCGGCTTTTGCCGCGACGGGCAGGGCCTTGATAACGGGCTTGCCTGTTTTCTCCCTGAGGCGCGCGGCCTGCTCCGGTGTTTCGCGGCCATGCAGCTGGATGTAATCCAGACGTACATTTGACAGAATGTCTACAATGGCCGCTTCCGGCGCATCCACGAAAAGCCCGCAAATCTTTGTGTGTTCCGGCACATAGGATGCCAGATAGGCGGCGATGTCCGGCTCTATGAAACGCGGGGAGGCGGGGTGGAAGACAAAGCCGATGAAATCTGCGCCGCCCTCCAGCGCCGCCGTCACGGCGTCCGGCGTTTTCAGGCCGCAAATCTTGATAAGCGGGCGGGGCCGGCCTGTTTGCGGTTCGTTTGCGGGTTTTTGACCCATGGCACCGAAATCCCGAGAATCAATCATGGGTTGATGCAAGGATGGCTTTGGCTGCCGCTGCCGGATCCGCGGCTTGCGTGATGGGGCGGCCTATCACCAGATGGGTCGCGCCGGCCTCGACCGCCTGACGCGGGGTCATAATGCGCTTCTGATCGCCAGCCTCTGACCCTTCGGGACGTATTCCGGGCACCATCAGGATGAAGTCATCGGGAAGGGCGTTTCGTAATTGCCTGACCTCATGCGCGGAGCAAACCACCCCCGCCAGCCCGCATCCATGGGTGAGGCGGGCGAGGCGCGTGACCTGCGCCAGCGCCGGCCCGTCCTGACCCACCTCTTCAAGCGCGGAGTCGTCAAGGCTCGTCAGCACCGTAACCGATAAAAGCCTTGTTTTCGGGGCGCAGGCGGCGAGCGCTTGCCGCATCATCGCCGCTCCACCGCTCGCATGAACATTTAGATACGCAACGTCCAGAGAGGAGGCCGCTTTCACCGCGCCGGCGACCGTATTGGGAATATCGTGATATTTCAGGTCGAGGAAGATGGACGGCCTGACCCTGTTTTCAAGGAGCGTTTGAACCCCGCGCGGGCCATGTGCGTTGAAAAATTCAAGGCCGAGCTTTACCCCGCATCCGGCCTCTGCCACCGCGGCGGAAAGCTCGGTTGCAAGCCCCAGATCGCCTGTGTCGATGGCGCAATAGATAAGGGGGAGGGCGGCGGCGCCGCGCGGGCCGGACATTATCCCCTGCCCTCTATGGTTGAAATCGGCGGATAGGATGACGCGGTGACAGGGTCAAGGACGGCGGGGCGTTTTTGCTTTTCTTCCTGCATTTGCTTTTCAAGGGCGCGCAATTGTTTGAGCAGGGCGCGGCGTTCATGCCGTCCGCGGGCATTGGCCGCCCATGTCATCAGCGCACCGAGCAGGAAGCCGATAGCGATGGCGCCCAGAACCGGCATATAGAGCGGGATGGTCACGGCGTCGCGAAACGGGCTGAGGACAAGTTCGACCCGCATATTATTATAAACCGCAAAGAGGATGGAGCCGATGATTGCGGGAAGGGTGATGAGCCATGCAAAAAGGGTAAAGGTGAAATCTTTCATGATTCTCTATGTAGCATAGGCTGGCGCCGCTTGTAGAGGCGCGCGCGTCAATTATCCTCTATCAACGCCTATTATATTCCATAGTTCCGTAAAGATGGCGGCGAAGCGCGGCGGCGGGATGGCGCGGGAAAGACCGGGGCGCAGGAAAAGATCCGGCCCCGGCCCTCGCGGGCGTAGAAGTCAGGAAGCCAAAGCCGGACAGGGCGGCAGCGGCAATGTGAGGGGGCAAAACCGGGCCGTCCGCCCCTGTGCAGGTAGCCGGCCATGAAGATCATGATGGGCGGCGGAGAGGGGGCAGGGCCGGACGGGCGGTTTTTTATTCTGCGCTGCCGCGAAACAGCCATGAAGATCAGGGCGTTGAAACGGGTATAAGCGGTCAAGCTATTGAAGCGGTCATGTATGGTGAGGGCGCATAAGGCCGGTATATTAAAGCGGGGCCATTCAAGAGGGGCATTCAAAAGGGGTATTCAGGAAGGATATTAAAGAAGGGCATTAAAAAGTGGGCATAAATGGGCATAAAGGAAACGCGGCATAAAAAAGCGCCCTTATAAGGGCGCTTGTCTGGAACGGAAGAAAGGGGCCAGGTTTAATCGTTGCCGCCGCCGCCGGCTTCCATCACGCCGTTCAGCCGCTCGCGCAGGCCCTTGCCGGTTTTGAAGAAAGGCAGGCGTTTCGCCTCGACATTGACGGTTTCACCCGTGCGCGGGTTGCGGCCCGTGCGGGCGTCGCGGTGTTTGACCGAAAAAGCGCCGAAGCCGCGCAGCTCCACACGGTCGCCTTTTGCCAGCGCCTTGCTGATTTCATCGAAAACCGTATCCACGATCTTCTCGACATCGCGCAGGAAAAGATGCGGATTGCGCTCCGCCAGCTTTTGTATGAGTTCGGATTTCGTCATGTCCGGGCAACTCCCATAAATTCCTGATATAGTTACAGAATGACCCAAAAACAGGGGGGCCGTCAAGCAAAACATTGATAGATAAGGATTTTGTGGCCTGATGGCGGAAAAGCAAGCTTCGGGGCCGCTGATTCCGGTTAAAATAACCCGGCCGGTTTTGGGGGCGGTGCGGATTTTTTGCCCGGTGACGAAGGCGCAGGCCCCGAAAAACCGATAGGGAGAGGCCCCGTCACGGCGGGCTGGGTGGCGGAGTTCGCTGGTGCGGTTCGAGGGCGGGATTCGGTGATGAGCTTCGGGCGCGGTTCGGTGATGTGCTTCGGGCGTGGGGTTCGGTGACGGGGGCGGTGACGGGTTCGGGCGCGGAATTTTAGTTGCGGGGGCGCGGCGGTGGAGGTCGGGTGCATCTGCCGGGGCGCGGCAATCACGGCCATCGCCGCGTGCCGCGTGCGGGAAAGCGCCATAAAAAAACCGGCCTTTCGAGGGGCCGGTTTTTCGTGATGTTTTTTAAAGTCCGCGCCGGATTATTCGGCGCTGGTTTCGGCTTCGGTGCCGGCGTCGCCTTCGCCTTCGGATGGTGCGGCAGAGTCTGCCTCCTCATCCTTCTTGGCTTTCTTGGCGGGAGCCTTTTTCGCGGGGGCTTTCGCTTCCGCTTTGGGTTCCGCCTTGCCAAGGGCCGCGCCGAGGATGTCGCCGAGCGATGCGCCGGATTCGGTCGAGCCGAATTGTTCCAGTGCCTGCTTGTCTTCATCCAGTTCGCGCGCCTTGATGGAGAGCGTGACATGGTGCTTTTTCTTGTCCACGGTCAGGATCTTCGCATCGACTTTTTCACCAACGGCGAAACGGTCGGGGCGTTGTTCGCTACGCTCGCGCGACAGGTCGGCTTTCTTGATCGTGCCCGTCATGCCTTCGCCGACGGATACTTCGATGCCGGTTCCGGTCACTTCCGTTACCGTACAGGTAACGACCGCGCCCTTGACCATGCCCTTCATCGCGCCTTCGAACGGATCGGCGGTGAGCTGTTTCATGCCCAGCGCGACGCGTTCCTTGGACGGGTCGATGTCGAGGATTTTCACCTTTACCGTATCGCCTTTTTTGAAGTTCTTCAGAACGTCTTCGCTCTGATCTTCCCAGGAAATGTCGGAGAGGTGAACCATGCCGTCAATATCGTCGTCAATGCCGACGAACAGGCCGAATTCCGTGATATTGCGGATTTCGCCTTCGAGTTCGTCATTGACCTTGTGCTTGTCGCCAAAGCCGGCCCATGGATTTTCCTGCGTCTGCTTGATGCCAAGCGAGATGCGGCGTTTTTCCATGTCGACTTCGAGAACCTGCACTTCGACTTCTTGCGATGTCGAAACGATCTTGCCGGGATGGACGTTTTTCTTCGTCCATGACATTTCGGAAACGTGGACGAGTCCTTCGATTCCGTTTTCCAGCTCAACGAACGCGCCGTAATCGGTGATGTTCGTGATGCGGCCCTTAAAGCGGGAGCCGACCGGATATTTACCGGACACTTCATCCCACGGGTCGTTTTCAAGCTGTTTCATGCCAAGGCTGATACGGCCATTATCGGGGTTGTAGCGGATAACCTGAACGTCAACCGTCTGGCCGACCGAAAGGACTTCGGAAGGGTGGTTGACGCGTTTCCAGGAAATATCCGTAACGTGCAGCAACCCGTCAACGCCGCCCAGATCAATAAACGCACCGTAATCGGTGATGTTCTTGACAAGGCCCTGCACGACGGAACCTTCGCGGATCGTTTCGAGAAGGTCGGAGCGCGCGACATCGCGGGATTCTTCGAGAACCGCACGGCGGGAAACGACGATGTTTCCGCGCTGGCGATCCATCTTCAGAATCTGGAACGGCTGCGGCGTGCCCATCAAGGGCGTTACATCGCGCACGGGGCGGATATCCACCTGCGAGCCGGGCAGGAACGCGACTGCGCCGCCGAGATCGACGGTAAAGCCGCCTTTGACGCGGCCAAAGATAACGCCTGTGACGCGCTCGCCTTTTTCGGATGCTTTTTCAAGATCGATCCAGACTTCCTCGCGGCGGGCTTTCTCGCGGGAGAGAACCGTTTCGCCGTCGCGGTTTTCCATCCGGTCGACGTAAACCTCGACGATGTCGCCGACGCGCACTTCGGGATCTTGCCCCGGCGTCGAGAATTCGCGAAGCGCCACGCGGCCTTCGGATTTCAGACCCACGTCGATAATGACGGCGTCCTCTTGTACTTCGATAATACGGCCTTTGACGACATTGCCCTCAAAAGCGTGGGATTGCATGGATTCGCCCAAAAGTGCGGCGAATTCCTTCGAATCGCTGTTATCAACGATTTTTGTAGCTGCTTTAGCCATGGTTGGTAGTCCTTTCAGAAATTTTGATAACCCCTTGACTGGCCGTTTTCCCCGAACGTATCGGCAGGCCGAAAAGGTGGCTTCATATACGCGGCAGAGGCGCATAGGCCCTTGGATTTACCGGTACGGGGGCGTTTTATGCGGTTTTACGCGGCATTGCAAGCTTTTCCGCTAATTGACGTGATAGACGTAATATATCTGAGTGTGGGTGTTATCGGACGCGCCGTCATTCTTCATCCGGCACGCCGTGGATTTGCCGCGCAGCTCTTCGGCATCGTCGCCGATGATCGTGTCTATATCGAACGGAATATCTTGTATCCCTATCATCTTATTATATGCGCGGCATATTTCCGGAAGTATCCAATTGTAATGTATCTGATAATCCGGCGCATCGTCCTTGCCCAGCCCGATTACATAGGGGGCGTTCGCAGGTTGTGACTGAACGAGATAAGGGCCTCTATAGGCAAATTTCTGGATAATAGAAGGTTCCTGGAAATTTTGTGCAAGCTGCGGCGGATTTAATCCGCCGCCTTCGGGGCTTTCGATATGGCAGCTTTTATCGGATTTTGGCGATAAGGCGTCAGGCAGATGGCCCGTTCCCATGTGGATTTCATCCGCGGCGCATCCCTTGATCCGCAGCCGCCGATAGGCCTCGGCGCGTATTCTCATCGTATCCATGATTTCCCCCGCCGCCAGCCGCGCTTGCGCGTCGGACATGGTGCGGGCGGCGGTGCCTGTGGAACCGTCGCGGAGCATGGCGTAGGACAGGGCGCCGAACAGGGCGACGGCGATAAGGATCCAGACGAGGACGGATCCGGCCTGCGCGATTTTGCTGCGCCTGATGCTGCATGGTTTTTGTGATGGTGACGGTTGCATGGGGCTTCCCTTAATCTCTCTGATGATCGGGGAGTAAGAAAACCTTATCGCATAACGGGTCGCTTTGGCCTTTATCCGCATGATGCGGATTGGACATACGCCAAAGCCTCCCCGACCGAGAGTCGAGGAGTGCAGGTAACGGCTACACAAGCCGCAGACGATAAGGGTTTCTTAGGCCCCGAAACCGCTTTTTCCGGTTTCAGGGGAAAGAATAAGCCAAGATGGCGAGTCAATAAAGGGATTGCGCCCCGCGCCGTAATTTTCAGGGCGGCTGGTTTTTCCCCGCTATGTTCAGGGGCGGGCTTTCTTCCGGCTTTTACGGCTCTTGTTTCCGGCTGTTTGTCCGGCCCGCTTTTCAGGCGGCGATGGCGGGGTTTTCCAGCTCTTGCCGCGGGCCGAAAAATTCGAAATGCACCTGGCTGGCGGGAATGCCCCAGGCCAGAAGCCCGTGATAGATGCCGACCATAAAGGGCTGCGGCCCGCAGAAATAATAATCCGCGTCGCGCTGCCCTGCCATGGATTCGATAAGTTCGGCATCGACCAGCCCGGTGCTGCAATTCCCCGTGCGGGCGCAGTCGGCGGCGGCTTCGTCGGTGTAGCGGTAATGGGTTTTAAGGTTCGGGTGCTGCGCCGCCAGCGCATCGACCGTCCCGCGGAAAGCCTGCACGTCCTCGTTCAACGCGCCGTGGATAAAGACGATCTTGCGATCCGGCATGATTTTAAGCGCCGTTTTCAAAATGCTCAAAATCGGGGTGATGCCGACGCCGGCGGCGAGGAGGACGAGCGGGCGGTCATGTTTTGCTTCGACATCGAGGAAGAAATCGCCGCAGGGCGGGCCGACCTCCAATGTTGCGCCGGCTTCATAGGAAGAGTGCAGCAAATTCGACACATAGCCCTTGGGCGTATCGGCCTTCGGCCCGTCCTCGCGCTTGACGCTGATGCGCAGATATTTGCCGTTCGGCGTGTTGGAAAGGCTGTAATTGCGCATGGTCGTGTGGCCGCCTGGGCTTGGCACGCGCACCGTAATATACTGGCCGGGCTTGAAATCCGGCACGCCGCCGCCATCTTCGGGGACGAGGTGGAAGGAGGTGATATTGGCGCTTTCCTTTTCCTTGCGCTCGATGCGGAACGGCTTGAAGCCTTCCCAGCCATGGGGGGCGGATTCATGTTCCTTGTAAATTTGCTTCTCGCGGCCAATCAATATGTCGGCAAGGAAACCGTAGGCTTCGGCCCATGCGTCGATGACGTCGTCCGTCGCGCCCTCGCCCAGAACCTCGCGGATGGAGGCGAGCAGGTTTGCGCCGACGATGGGGTAATGCTCCGGCTTTATCTGGAGCGAGGCGTGTTTTTGCGCGATAAGCTCGACCGCCCCGCCCAGCACTTCGAGATTGTCGATATTGGCGGCATAGGCGCAGATGGCGCCGGCCAGCGCTTTTTGCTGCGTTCCCTCATGCTGGTTGGAAGGGTTGAAAAAAGGCAGAACTTCGGGATTATGCGAAAACATGCGCTTGTAAAAATGGCGGGTCAGGGCCTCTCCATGTTCCTGCAAGACAGGGGCGGTGGATTTGACGATGGCGATGGTTTCGGGTTTAAGCATGGAGGGCCTCTTATAATATGTATTTGAAATGCATATTATGGGCTATGCTATAAAGCGCAAGGGGAATTTTGAAAAACATACGATGCAATTAACGATCTTTACAGATTACGGCCTGCGGGTGCTGATGTATCTTGCGGCGCGGCCCGGCCAGACCTGCAATGTGCGGGAAATCGCGGGTTATTACGGCATCTCCCGCAACCATCTGGTCAAGGTCGCGCACAGGCTGGCGCAATCGGGGCTTGTGGTCAGCGCGAAAGGCAGGGGCGGCGGCCTCCGGCTTGCGGGCAGCGCCGGAACGATGCGGCTCGGCGATCTGGTGCGGATGCTGGAGCCGCATATGAAGCTCGTCGAATGTTTCGACAAGGACACAAATCGCTGCCGGATTACCGAGAGCTGCGGGCTGAGGCATTTCCTGTCCGATGCGAACGCCGCCTTTATCGAAAGCCTCAACCGCAACACGCTTGAAGACACGCTGGCGCCGCCCCCGTCTTTTCTCTCGCCGTCCTTTCTGCCGCCGTCTTTCCTGTCGGGGGAAGATGAGGCCGGAAGCTGAAGCAGGGCGGCGTTTCAGCCCGTCTGTTTTACGATGATTTCAAGCGCGCAGGCCACGACCTCGTCCGGCAACATGGCGCTGGTGTCGATGATATGCGCGTCCGGCGCGGCGATGAGCGGGGCGGCCTCGCGGCCTGAATCACGGGTGTCGCGCTCTATCATATCGGCGAGGACGGCGTCATAGGCGGTGTTTATGCCGCGCGCCTGAAGTTCTTCAAAGCGGCGTTTGCTGCGCTCTTCGACGTTTGCCGTGATGAAAAGCTTTACATCCGCATCGGGGCAAATCACGGTTCCTATATCGCGCCCGTCAAGGATGACGCCGGTGAAACCTGCCGGGGGGGAGGCCGCAAAATTTTTCTGAAAAGAAAGCAGCGCCTCCCGTACGCCCGCGAATTTCGCGACTTTCGAGGCCGCCTGTCCGGCCTCGTCCGAGCGCAGGGCGGCGCTTTGCAGATCTTCGGGGGCGATGGCAAGCGATTGGGCCGTCCCGATGGCGGTTCGGGCATCGTCGGGGTCGCCGCCGCCCAGTAAAACCGCATGGCCGACGGCGCGGTAAAGCGCGCCCGTATCCAGATAGGCATAACCAAGATTCGCCGCAAGGCTGCGGGCGAGCGAGCCTTTGCCGGAGGCGGCGGGGCCGTCAATAGCGATAACTTTATGCGTCATAAGCCGGACAATAACCTATTCGCGCCGCCCGCGAAAGTGGTGATGACGGGGCTATGCGCTTGTGCTAGAACCCGCCTTGCGATGAAAAAAACAGCCCTTCTTTCCCTGTTCCTGCTCCTGTGCGGCTGCGCCACGGGGATCCCTTTGCAGCGTTATAACGACCATCCCGCCGCCCGCGATGATTTCATGCTGTGCCACGGCTATGGCTGCAACCATATGAGCCGCGCCGGGTTTGACGGAAAACAATGGCGGAAAATCGAGGCGGTTTTCAAAAAATCCCCCGCAAAAACCGCTGAAGCAGAGCGCAGCAAAATCGCCCGCGCCATAGCGATGATGGAAGAATTTGCGGGTGTGAAAACCGGAACGGCGCAAGACAGGGCCGAGGCCGACCGCGTGCGCACAGGCCCCTATCAACAGGACTGTATCGACGAAACCGTCAATACCAACAATTACCTGACATTCCTGCAAGAGGGCGGTTTGCTGCGCTTTCACGAGCCTGCGGAACCTGCCCATCGCGGCTATTTCCTCGACGGCGCGTGGCCGCACAATACGGCTGTCGTCCGTGAGAAGGAGGGCGGCGCTTTATGGGCCGTCGATTCCTATTACCGCGGCAATGGGGAAGAGCCTTATATCGTCCCCCGCGCCGACTGGCTCGCGGGCTGGAAGCCGCAAAAAGATGCGGCCCCCGCGCCTCAATCCCCGCCCGCGCCCGTATCGGCAAAAGCGCGGTAATTTAAGGGGGCTATAAACTTATGCTGCGTGAAGCGCGTCCTTGCCGGCAAGCCTGTTGATGAGGGCGGCAAAGCCGGGGAAGCTCGTATTGATCGGGCGGACGTCGTCGATGGTGACGGGGTTTTCGCTGGCGAGGCCCATAATAAGGAAGCTCATGGCGATGCGGTGGTCGAGCGCAGTTTCAATCGTCCCGCCGCCGCGCGGGGGCTTGCCCGTCCCGTGGATAGTCAGGCTGTCCGCGCCTGTTTCAAGGCGGACGCCGCATTGCTCCAGCCCTTTCGCCATCATGGCGAGCCGGTCGCTTTCCTTGACGCGGAGTTCTTCGAGGCCGGCGGCGATCGTCGTCCCTTCCGCAAACGAAGCCGCGATGAAAAGGATCGGGAATTCATCGATCATGGACGGGACGCGTTCTTGCGGAACCGTTATTCCGCGCAAGGTTTTGGTGCCGCGGATGCGGATGTCGGCGACAGGCTCGCCCGCCTCGATCCGTTCATTTTCAAAGGCGATGTCCGCGCCCATTTCGGCAAGGCACAGGAAAATCCCGTTGCGGCGCGGGTTCATGCCGATGCGCGGTAAAAAGAGATTGGAGCCTTCGCAGATTGCGGCGGCAACCGCCGGAAAGGCGGCAGAGGACGGATCGGACGGCACATGGATGTCCGCGCCCGCAACCATATCCTGCCCGCCTTCGAGATGGACGGCCTCCGCCCCGTTTTCAAGATCCTCGATTTCGACCCGCATGCCGAAATGGCGCAGCATATTTTCCGTGTGGTCGCGCGTCGGTTTCGTTTCGATGACGGTCGTGGTGCCGCCGGCGCGCAGCCCCGCCAGCAAAATCGCCGATTTCACCTGTGCCGAGGCGACGGGCAGGCGGTAGTTTATGGGGGAAGGATTGGCCGCGCCCTCGATGGTCATGGGGAGCTTGTCCCCGTCCGTTGCGGTAAAGACCGCGCCCATTTCACCCAGCGGCAGCATGATGCGCTTCATCGGGCGGCTGGAAAGCGAGGCATCGCCCGTGAAGGCGGCGCGGACAGGATGGCCCGCCACCAGCCCTGCCAGAAGGCGGGTCGAGGTTCCGGAATTGCCCATCTCCAGCGCCTCCTCCGGCGCTGTGAGATTGCCGATGCCGCCGCCCTCCGCCATCCATGTGCCGTCCTCGTTCCGGGTGATGCGCGCACCCATGGCGCGCATGGCGGCGGCGGTGTTCAGCACATCCTCCCCTTCTAAAAGCCCGTGAATGATCGTGCGCCCTTTTGCAAGGCCGCCGAACATCAGCGCCCTGTGCGAAATGGATTTATCGCCCGGAATGGCGGCTGCGCCTTTCAGCTTGCCGGAACGGGAGGAAAGAAAGGGGATGGGGGCGTCTTCGTGGCTCATAGCCCTTTAGTTATAGGGCCGTCCCCCGTTTGTCAAAACCGGAAAGAGGGCCTTTCCTCATGGCAGGAAGCGCCCCGCTTATTTGTCGAAGACCTTCAAGCTGCCTTTATAGCCGGCGATGAATTTATTGAATTCCTCCAGCGGGATGGCTTTTGAATAGCGGAAGCCTTGCACCTCGTCGCAATTTTCTTCCATCAGGAAGTCTTCGTGATCCTTGGTTTCGACGCCTTCGGCGATGACCTTCAGGTTGAGCGAATGGCCGAGCCGGACAATCGTGCGCGCTATCGCCGCGTCGTCGTTGTTGCCGAGCGCGTTGCGGATAAAGGACTGGTCGATCTTGAGCCGGTCGATCGGGAACTGGCGCAGATAGGAGAGCGAGGAATAACCCGTGCCGAAATCGTCGATGGCCAGCTCGACGCCAAGCCCGTGCAGCGCCTTCAGAATTTCAATCGTGTGATTGATGTCTTCCATAAAGACGCTTTCGGTGACTTCAAGTTCGAGGTTAGAGGGTTTCAGGCCCGAATCTTTCAAACATTGCGCCGTATGTTCCACGAGGTCGCTTTGATAAAATTGCGCGCCGGAAACATTGACCGCGATGCGGATGTCATGCCCGGCTTTTTGCCATGCGGCGGCAACTTCGCAGGCATGGCGCATAACCCATTCGCCGATCGGGACGATAAGGCCGGACTGTTCGGCGATGGGGACGAATTCCGCGGGCGAGATATAGGCGCCGCCGTCCTTGGAGCCGTCTTTCTTGAACCAGCGCAGCAAAGCTTCCGCGCCGATGATGCGCCCCGAGGCGAGTTCGAATTGCGGCTGGAAGAAGAGCTGGAGCTCCTTCGCTTCCATGGCGTCGCGCAGGTCGCGGAGCATCTGGAAGCGTTGCTGGACGGCGCGGTCGAAATCCTCGGAATATTCCTTGACCGTGTCGCGGCCTTCTTCCTTTGCGCGGTTCAGCGCGATGTCGGCGTTTTTCAGGACATGGTCGGGATCGATCCCGTCATCGGGGAAGGTTGATACGCCGACGGAGGAGCGGATCTGGAAGCTTTCATTGAAAACCTTGAACGGTTCCGAGCGGATGACGGAGGCGACCTTGACGGCAAGATCGCGGGCGCTGTTCAGGTCGGTCGAAAGCGGCATGGTGATCGCGAATTCGTCCTCGCCGGAGCGGGCGACGACGGCGCTTTCGGGAAGGGCCGCGCGCAGGCGCTTTGCGACGCCGCGCAAGATGGCGTCGCCGATATTATGGCCCATGGAATCATTGATATCCTTGAAATGGTCGAGATCCATGGCGACGATGGCAAAGCGTTTCGGGTGGGCGCCGTCTTCGTCATTCGCGTTGCGGGCGAATTCGGTGAGTTTTTGCAAGAACAGCGTCCGGTTGGGCAGGCCCGTCAGCGTATCGTAATAAGCGAGCTTGTGAATCTTGTCCTCGGCGGCGGATTTAATCTGCCGGATATTATGCGCGTTTTGCATGATCAGCGTTTGCGCCATGGCGATGACGCTGCCGACCTCGTCCTTCGCGTCGAATGGCGAGGCCTTCATGTTCGGCTGTTCGGGATTTTCGGCGGCGGCCGTGAAATTATCCCGCATGAACAGCATCGGCTCCAAAAGCCATTTGGAGAGGGAAATCATCAAAACCACGGTCACGAAGGCCGACATTAAAAGCATGATGGCGACGGTCTGGTTGACGAATTCCAGCAGGCGCGGGGCGATATGGACGGCGCTGAGCTTGGCGACGACGATATAGGGTTTATTCAAATCGCCCGAACGGTAAATGACTTCATAATTGGAACCGTCGGCGGAGCGGTAAGTGCGGGAAAGATGATCCTGATCCTGCACGATCATGGCGAGCGGCTCCCCGTAAACGCCTAAGAGACGCAGGTCGGGGGTATAGATCGCAAAGCCGTTGACGATCGTATTGCCGAGCAGCGCGCTGGCCTGTTCGGCATGGATGGGAGAGGTCAGGAAATCATCCGTCGGGGCGATGGCGGCGGCAATCGCGGCGCGGCCCGCCTCCCGCACTTGCAGGAGGAGTTTTTGCTCTTCTTGCTTAAACGTGAAAAACAGGATGCCGCCCTGCACCACCAGAATGGTCAAAAAGGCGGAAAGGGCGATGCGCCAGCTGATGCGCGAGCGCCAGATATTGGTCGGGGCGGGGCTGAGATCGAGTAAGGAGCCGGTACGGCGGCGGCCTTGCCTTTTTTTATTTTGATCTGCCGCTTCCGCCATTCCGGCTTGGTCGTGTAAGGCTGACCCTCGCATTGCACATCCCCTGATGATTATCTGCCGAACCCGCTTTCCCCTTTAAAAGGACAGGCTCTCCCAGTTTCAAGTTTAAAGCAGGATACTTAAGAAGAAATTACTTAATTTTGCCCGGACGGGCGGTTGGATAAGAAAAGTCTAATGCGTAACCCCCTCATAGAAAAGCCCTTTTTATCCATGGGGCAATTATCGGCAAAATTAAATCAAATATTTTTTAAATTTTACCGAAATGGCGGGGCTATCCGTGCGGATTGCCCGTACGATTATAAAGCGCGCTGTCCGCGGCGGCAAGCGGCCAAGATGCGGCGTATGCGGGGCTGGCGGCGCTTAGAACGCCTGTAACTCCACCGGAACCGATGGCAATATTTCAAATACAGGCCTCGTGACCCCATGGCCCCGCGGCTCTATGAACCCCCAATGATCCCCCATGGCATGCCCGTGCCCATCATGCCCGTGCCGCGCCCTTATCTTCCTCCCCTGTCTTACCGCCGGCCCACCCCCGTAATGCCCTTTGTCCATGGCCTCCGCCTTCCGCTGGCCCGTCCGCAATGCCCCTTGTCCATTTATCCATGGCCTTGTCTCTCGCCAGCCCGTTCGTAATGCCCCCTTGTCGATGGCTTCCCGCCCGTGCCCGTCAGGATGTCTGGCCTGTCGAGGGGCGGGGCTACCCGTCAATCGGGAAGCGGATCCCGTAAGGGCCGTTACTCGGGGATGTGGCTCTGGGCCACGGTTCAAGGCCACACTTCAGGGCCGCGGCCCAGGGATGCGGCTTGGGCTACGGCTTAAGGCTGCGGTTCGGGGCTATGGCTCAGGGATGCGGTTTAAAAGAGGGCGTCAAAGGCCGAGCGTCCAGCCAACCGTTTCCTTGCCGAGGCCGAGCGGCAAGGGGATAATCTCTTTGCCGCCGGAGAGGAGCGGGGCGAGTTTTTGCGGCGCGCGGCGCAGTGTGAAGGTTTTTGCGGGGACAGGAAGGCCGTAAAAGGCCGCGCCGTTCCGGCACAGGAATCTTTCAAATTCATCCTGTCCCCCATTTAAATCAAATATTTCCGCGTAGAGTTGCGGGGCGATGCCGCCTGTAAAGCAGCCGGCGGCGCAGGAGCAGGGTGTGCATTTTTCCGCGTGGGGCGCGGAATCCGTTCCGGCGAAAAACTGCGTGTTGGCCGGATCGTTCACGGCCTCGCGCAGGGCGGCGCGGTCATCGTCGAATTTGAGGAGCGGCAGGCAATAAAGATGGTATTTCAGCCCCTGAAGCAAATCCGCGACCGTATAAAGCAAATGTTGCGGCGTTATCGTGGCCCCGGTTTTGGGGCCTGAATTTCGTACAAAATCAACGGCTGTTTTGGTCGTGACATGCTCGCAGACAATCTTCAGTCCGGGGAATTTATCACGCAGGCGCGGCATGTCTTCGCGGTAGAAACGCTCCTCGGCATTGCAAGAGGCGCCAAAATAATCTTCGCCGGACAGGCCGTGCCGTTCGCCATGGAGGCACAGGACGATATTATTCCGCTCCAGCGCCGCCAGAACCCCGTTCTCAAAGAAACTTTGTAGCGGAAAGCCATGATCCGCATTGGTCGTGCCGTGGGGCGGGTAATATTTACAGACCCCCAGCAGCCCGCTTTCCGCGCCTTTTTCAATCATTTCCGGCGTCGTATCGCGCGTGAGATAGAGCGGCGTCAGCACGACGTCGAATTTGTCGCCGCCAGCCTGCATAATCATCCGCCTATATTCCTCGATGCTCCAATAAGGGAGCGGATCGGCGGCAAAAACCTTGGCGACGGGCGGCTGGGTGTTCGGCATGGCCAAAAGCCCGGCGCAGCCCATGGACAGATGCGCCGCGATATAATCCTTCATGGCCGCCCCCTGCCGCAAATGGACATGGAGGTCGTACCAGAAGGGAAGGGTTACGGTTTGCGCGCTCATGGATGAACTATCCACCGGAACAAGTTGTAATTCAAGGGTTTCTATACGGCTTGTTAAGATATCAGGGCGTATGATTAACCAGAATTGATACCGTAAGGGGAAGCGTGGGGCCGTATCGTCATGAAGCTCGTCATTGAAGGCGCAGAGCATTATTTCCTGAATTTTCTCGAAAAAATCCGTTCCAATCCGGGCGGGTGGATTGCGTGCAGCTTTGCCTTTTCCAAATATCTCGATCACGAAGCGCTGGTGACCCGCCGCGCCTTTATCGCGTCCGAGCTTACGCGGCTTAAAACGGAATCGGAGGATTTCGCCCGCTCGCTGGAAGACCGCGCGGGGAAGCTTCCCAACGCGCAGATCTTCAAATTCGCCGATAACGACGTCATCATCATGTGCTGCCCGCATAACGAGGCGGAGCAAAGGTTGGTGCGCGACACGCTGGAAACAATCGCGCTCGCTTTCCCGCCGGATTTTTGCGATTACGGGTTCCTGACCAAGGAACTCTACGTCTATCAGAAAATCGCCGATCATAAATTGCTGACGGCCAAAAGAATGACGGCTTATGGGGCTATCGGCAATGACGGGGTCGCGGGCGCCCTGCCGCTTTTGCGTAAAAAACGTGAGGAGCCGATTGTGCTGGTGGTTGAGGACGACCGGTTCACGGCCAGCTATATCGCGGGTTTTCTCAAGGAATTCGACGTGGTCGTGGCGCGGAACGGCGAGGATGCGATCCTGAAATATCTCGAATACGCGCCGGATGCCGTGTTTTTGGACATCCATTTGCCGGGGCTGAACGGCCACCAGACGCTTCAGGCCATGAAAGCCGCCGATCCGGAAGCGTTTGTGGTAATGCTGAGCGTCGATACGGCCAAATCCAGCATCCTGAGCGCGAGCGAACACGGGGCGGTCAGCTATCTTAAAAAGCCGTTCAGCCGCGATCGGCTGGTCAACACCTTGCGGCTTTCGCCCTTTATCCGCGCGAGCAAGGGAATCCTGCCGATGCAAAAAACCGATCCGTTTTGAAAGCGGCCATTCTCCTGTCCCCCTCTTCCGGCCACTGGAGCCGGGTGATATCGGGCGCTATAAAGGTGCAAAGCCGGAAAATGAACGGCGGGGAATAAAGGCCGGAAAATAAGCGCCGGATAAGGCGGGCGGGCGGGACGCGAAAGGGCGGCGGTAAGGTTTCGGCGTTAGACTTCCGGCGGTAAGGATTTTGCGGTAAAGATCTGGTGGCCGGGAGGAAGCAAGCTTCTTCATAAGGCCCTTGCAAAACCTGCCAATAAAATTTTCCCACTAGCCTCGCCTCGCCTCGCCTCGCCTCGCCTCGCCCCGCCCCGCCCCGCTCCGCTGGTCAGGCCGCGCCGGCAGGATAGGCCGGCGGGATGGGCTGGTAGGATAGGCTGTCAGGATGGGGTGGCGGAATGGGCTGGCAGGATAGAAGGCCGGGGGGATAGATCGTTCCAAGGGTGCGGCGGCGCGCTTTGCCGGCGCGGAAACCGATCCGTTTAAACCGTTGATATATCCGGCCTCTTTATGTCATGCTTTGGTGCATGATAAAGCTTTATAATTCCCTCGCCCGCGAAAAACAGACCTTTGAACCGATCGATCCCGATCATGTGCGCCTGTATGCGTGCGGCCCGACCGTGTACCAGTACGCCCATATCGGCAATGCCCGCATGGCGGTCGTGTTTGATCAGCTGGTGCGCGTGCTGCGCGGCCTGTACCCGCGCGTCACCTATGTGTCCAACATCACGGATATTGAGGATAAGATAATTGAAGCGTCGCGCCAAACCGGGGACGCGATAAAAAACATTACCGAAAAATATGCCCGTATCTATAATGAGGACATGGCGAGCCTTGGCGTATGCCTGCCGGACATACAGCCGCGCGCGACCGACCATATTCCTGAAATGATAGAACTTATGGAAGCGCTAATCGCAAAGGGCCACGCCTATGAAGCCGAGGGACACGTACTATTCCATGTACCGTCCGATCCGTCTTATGGCGTGCTTTCGGGCCGCTCGCGGGACGAACAGATTGCGGGTGCGCGCGTCGATGTCGCCCCCTATAAGCGCGATCCGGCGGATTTTGTCCTGTGGAAGCCCAGCACGGGCGACGAGCCGGGCTGGGACTCCCCGTTCGGCTTTGGCCGCCCCGGCTGGCATATCGAATGTTCCGCCATGGTGGAAAAACATCTCGGCCTGCCGTTCGATATCCATGGCGGCGGGGCGGATTTGAAATTCCCGCACCATGAAAATGAAATCGCCCAGAGCTGCTGCGCCCACGGGACGGCGGACGCGCCGGATTCCTTCGCCCGCTATTGGGTGCATAACGGGTTCCTGACCGTCGAAGGCGAGAAAATGTCGAAAAGCCTCGGCAATTTCCTGCTCGTCCATGATTTGATCAAACAGCATCCGGGCGAGGTTTTGCGGCTCGTCCTGCTCGGCGCCCATTACCGCCAGCCGCTCGACTGGTCGGCGCAGGCGCTGGAACAGGCGCAAAAACAGCTGGACGGTTTTTACGGCCAGCTCTATGCGCTGAAAGACGTGGAGGCCGCGGAAGAACCTGTCCCGCAGGATATTCTGGACGCGCTCTATGACGATTTGAACACGCCGCTTGCTATCAGCCGCATCCATGCGGCCGCGAGGGATGAGAAAGATCCGGCAAGCCTCAAAGGCAAGCTGCTTGCCATCGGCGAATTGATGGGGATTTTACAGGAAGATCCCGCAAGCTGGCTCGGCTACGGCCAGACGGCGGGGGGCCTTAGTGCGGAGGAAATCGAAGCACTGCTCGCAAGCCGGCAGGAAGCCAAAAAAACCAAGGATTTCGCCGCCGCCGACGCAATCCGCGCCGAGTTGGAAGCCAAAGGCATCCTCATCGAAGACACGCCGCAAGGCCCCAAATGGAAAAAAGCCTGATCGCCGCGCGAAATCCGGACGCCCCCGCCGAAACGCCCTGTTCGCGGACGCATCCGCAAAAGCCATCCGGCCCCGTCCAGTCGGCACGCCCTCTCCGCCCAAACCCGCAGCCACACCGGCCCCCCCCGTTTTGCTTATCCTGTGCGGGCAGGGCATTTTACCGAAATTTACATGATCAAGATGATGGTCATTGAGCCGGATTTTGTCGGGGAATAGCGGGGCTGTTTTTTTCAATAAGGGGCGGAGCCGCTTTTTAAAAAGCCAAGCCGCCAGAGTGCTTTTTCAGGGCAGGATGAATTTTTTGAAATCGGCCTTGCAGGAAACGGGGATATGCACCTCGATCGCGGTTTCGCCCTGCGCCGCGAGGGTCAGGAAAACAGCGCGGGCCGAGCCTATTTCCACATTGTCCATCAGCCCGATGCCGAGGACGGGGCGGGGCAGGGGCAGGCCTGCGCGCAAGGAGTCCTCGATTTCGAGGCGCTTGTCGCGTTCATGCAAAGGGAGGCTGTCGAGGCTGCGGACGGCGCCGTCCGGCTCCAGCCATTCGAAGCTGAACAGCGAGCCGCGCCAGCTTTCGAGGGTCGCGGCGATATCCACACGGGCGAGGCAATAGCGATCCTCGCGCCCTTTGAGCGCGGGATTGTCCGTCATCCGTGGTTCGGGCATCGTCATAAGGCGGGCGGCTTCCTTTGCCGTTGGTGAAAAGGATAGGGATTGCGCAAAGCGCCCTCCCATGCCAATTTAGGGCGAAACTGGATAACAAACGGTTAATGGAATGTCTTCTCACAAGCCTGTAGAACCACCCGAAATCATTGAAGTTCCATCCGATTCGGATCAGGTGAAGTGCAATGGCGGCGAAGGGCCGATGGGCCACCCCGTCGTCTGGTACACGTTCGACGGCAAGGACAGCGTTACTTGCTGGTATTGTTCGCGCCTCTTCTTGAAAAAAACCTGATCCGCCCCATATAATGGATATGTGGAGAGGCGCTGCACGGTGCGGGCCTTTCGCGCGAAACCTTTAGCTCGCTCAAAGAGGAGTTATTCATATGACGACACGACTATCTATTTTCGATTCCCCCCTGTTTCTCGGCTTCGACCAGTTTGAAAAAACGGTTGACCGGATGCGCAAGAGCGCGTCGGAGGGATATCCCCCCTATAATATCGAACAGACGGGCGAAAACGGTTTGCGGATCACGCTGGCCGTCGCGGGTTTTTCGATGGACGATCTCGATATCGAGGTCGAGAAAAACCAGCTGACCGTCCGCGGCCGCCAGAGCGACGACGGGGAACGGCTTTATCTCCACCGCGGAATCGCGGCGCGGCAGTTCCAGCGCGGATTCGTCCTTGCCGACGGGATCGAGGTTTCGGGCGCGCAGCTCGATAACGGCCTGCTCCATATCGACATGACGCGGCTGGAGCCGGAAAGCACGGCCCGCAAAATCCCGATTGGCGGATCGAAGGCGAATGGCGGCAACGGCGCGTCCCACGCGAAAGCGATCGAGGTCGAAAAGAAAGATGAAAGCGGCGGCAGGTCTTAAGGCCCGCTTCATTCTTTTTTGACTAGAATGGGAAAGGAAGGTTACGATGAATACAGGCTCCCAGAATAACGACGCGGTGCGCGCGATGCTGAAAGCGCTCAGCCCGCATGATTTTCTCCAGATCGGCATCAATGAAGTCGCCTATGTCCGGCCCGTTCCGATGGAAGGGATCGCACAGGAGGTCTTCGGTATTTATGCGGCGGACGGAACGCAGATTTCGCTGCTTGAAAGCAGGGAAATGGCGCTTGCGACCTTGCGCCACCATGACCTGGTTGCCGTGACATTGCATTAAAGGGTTTTTTTAAAAGCCCTTTTGAAAGGTAAACCGGCCCGCTGCTGTTACGCAAAGGGCCGGTTTTTCTTATGCGAAGATGGGGGGAGCTTCGCATAAAACTGTCAAAAAAGCGGGCTGCCGTGAGGGGCGCTTTTCAATTTTTTAAAACTCACTCCGCCTGAAACGGATCCGTATCCGTCGTCATCGCCTCATGCATGGTTTTGCACGGGGCGGGCATGGGGGTTCTGATCGTGACTTCATGGACATCGGCGAAGTTATTCGCGGCAAGATGTTCAAGATAATTATGCAGCACGAGAAGATCCTCGCTTTCTTCGATACGGCCCGAAGGCGGCATCAAAAGATCCGTATCCACGACCAGCCGGCGGCGGATTCTGTTATTGAAAAACCCGTCATTGATCTGGATTTGCCTTATATGGGAGTGTCCCGAGAGCATGGTAAAAGCCTCCTTGTTTCTTGGGAGGCAAACGCGGGGCGGCAAGCGAAGGTTCCGGTGCGGGAGTTAAATAAAAACCTGCTTATGATAGAACGGGTTACGGCGCTGAATTTTAGCGGCGCAGAATTTATCCATGATTTTGTCAGGGGTTTCCCCGTTAAAAAATCAGGCGGCCAGTTGTTGCAGGGCGGAGTCTTCGAGAATGGCGCGCATGGCTTTTTCATCTTCCGCCGCGCGCAGCCTTGCGAGGATATCGCCGCGTTGAAAGAAGCGCGAAATGCGTGCGAGGCTGCGTAAATAGGCGACGCCGTCGCGTTCCGGCGTCAGGAGGATGCACAGCATATCGACCGGCTGGTTATCGGCGGCCCCCATATCGACCGGATTCTTGACGCGCAGGAAAATATTGGTCGGTTGTTTCAGGCCGCTAATATGCATGTGGAGGATCGCGACGCCTTTATCGGTTGAAGGCGCGTGTTCTTTCGCGTTCAGCTTTTCAAGAAGGATGCGTTCGTGAATGCCGATTTTTTCGGACAGAATTTGCGCCGCCAGCTTCATCATATGTTTCGCGTGCGTTGCATTGAGCGCGGCGGCGACAATATCGAAAGAACAGGAAGGAATGCTATGGGGGTTGCGTGACGGCATCGGGTGTTTACCTCTTTTCACTGGCTCTTACATAGCCCTGTTTGTAAAAACCGCAAAGGGCTTTCGACGATGCAGGGCACAAAAAACAGTTGTTTTTTTGAATATGGCTTTTTATCAAAAACAGTCTTAATTTTTGATTAAGAAGCCATCCACGAACGGCAAGGGCGGGCCGGAGTTCCGGTAATTTTCAAACGAATCGCAGGGGTGAAAAAGGCGGTTTCGTATAAAAGCGCATCAAAGCGGGGCAGGATGAAGCTGATTTTGCGGCTTTAAATATTTTGTATAGGGCGGCCTTGATAAAAACGCCCTTTTCCGGTTTTGGAAAAGGGCATTCTTTAAAAAAGAGCCTTTGCGATTTATCCCGTCCCCGCCGCGCGAAGGGGATGGCGGCAATCGCGGCGCGGCCTAAAGCTTCGCGCTTTTTCCGTCCGGATCGACCCAGCCGATATTGCCGTCTTTACGGACATAGACCATGTTCAGCCCGCCATGCGAGGCGTTGCGGAACATCATGGCGGGGAGGCCGGAAAGCTCCAGCCGCATCGCGGCGTCGGACGGGGACATTGTCTGGATCGGCGTCGTCATCTCTGCAATGACAAGATGGCTGGATTCTTCTTCGGCATTGTCCTGTTCCGCCGAAAGCGTGTAGTCGAGCGCCGTCATAAATTCTTCGGGCGGGGCGGTTTCAAGCCTTTGATGGTGGTCGCGCAGCTTGCGCTTGAAGCGGCGGAGCTGTTTGGCGACCTTGTCCGCGGCGCGGTCAAAGGCCACATAGGGGTCTGCTTCCGTCGCGTCGGAAATCACCATAATGTCCTTGCCGATGCGGATGGAGATGTTCGTCTTGGTAAAGGCGCTCCCCTCCGGCGTAAAGGTGACGGTCGCATCGACGGCGCGGTTGAAATATTTGCTGTTCAGATCCTCGATTTTGTCGGTGACATGGCTTTTCAGCGAGTCTCCGAGTTCCATCTGCTTGCCTTGTACAGTCAATTGCATGGTTTCACCTTTTATTTTTCTGATTTTTCGGTCACGGATAAAGAGGCAGGGACGGCCTTGGAAAAAAGCGTGAAATGTCTGCTCTCTTGCATGTATATAAGTATAGGGCCAATTGGTTAATAAAGAAAGGGCGGCCGCCCGAAATGGCAAAAAATAATAAAAAAATCGGCGTTTTCGATTCCGGCCTTGGCGGGCTTTTTATCGCGGAGGCGGTGCGTAAAACCTTGCCGTCCCCGGATTATCTTTACCTTGGCGATACGCTGCACCTGCCCTATGGCAAACGCTCGGACGCGGCCATTTACGATCTTTGCGAAAGGGCGATGCGCTATCTGTTTGATATGGAATGCGAGCTTGTGGTGATGGCGTGCAATACGGCCTCGGCCTCTTCCCTGCGCGCGCTCCAGCAAGGGTTTCTGGCCCGCGAATATCCGCAAAAACGCATATTGGGCGTGGTCGTCCCGACGCTGGAAGAAGCCATCGCGCACGGCGCGGAAAAAATCGGCCTTCTTGCGACGCAGCGTACCGCCCAGTCCGGCGTTTATGAGGCCGAGCTGAAGAAAATAAACCCTGCCGTGGAATTATGCGCGGTCGCGGCCCCGCTCCTCGTCCCGCTTATCGAGGATGGCGGGGAGAAATATCTGGATGACGTGCTGCGCGACTATCTCGCGCCGATGATCGAGCGGCGGGTGCAAAGCGTCATTCTCGGCTGCACCCATTATGTCGCGCTGAAGGAAAAAGTGCAGGCCATGATGGGGCCGGATGTGCGCGTGCTTTCGCAAGATGAAATTATTCCGGCAAAGCTGGCCGATTATCTAAGGCGTCATCCGGAGATGGACGAGCGGCTTTCGCATGGCGGATCGTTTGAAATCCACGCGACGGACGTCAACGAAAATTTCCGCCGCAATATCCGCCAAATGGCGGGCGCGGGCGCCGCCATTACCCGCGCCGTTTATTGAGGGGGGTTTTCCGGTACGGGCGCTTTCCAATGGGGGTGTTTTTCTGGCCGCGCGTTTCGTGCGGGATTTCGCACGGGGCTTCGCGCGGGATTTTGCGCCGGGTTTCGTACCGGGTTTCGCACGGGGGGCCTGCCCCGTTCCGGCGCGCCGCGCGGGCCGGGCGGTTTTATCAGGGCCGCTTTTGCTTCCGGCGCTGAACCGACGAAGGGATGTTCAGCAGATCGCGGTATTTCGCAACCGTGCGGCGGGCGATGGCGATGCCTTCTTTTTGCAGGAGATCGACGATCGCGTCGTCGGATAAAATCGCGTCCGGCTTTTCGTCGTCGATAAGGGCCTTGACCCGCGCCTTGACGGATTCAGCCGAATGGGCCGTCCCGTCCGCCGATATAAGCGCCGTGGAAAAGAAATATTTCAGTTCGAAAATCCCGCGCGGCGTGCCGATATATTTGTTGTTGGTGACGCGGCTCACGGTGCTTTCATGCATGCCGATGGCGTCGGCGATGTCCTTGAGCGTCAGCGGCTTTAAAAATTCAAGGCCGAACAGGAAAAACGCGTCCTGCTGTTCGACGATTTCCGAAGCCACCTTTAAAATCGTTTGCGCCCGCTGATCCAGCGCCTTGACGAGCCAGTTCGCGTTGTTGAGCTGCGCCGTTATATATTCGCGGTCTTTCTTCTCCTTCGCGCCGTTGCTGACTTCGGTGTAATATTCGTTGTTGACGAGAACGCGCGGAAGCGTGTCGGTGTTCAGCTCCACCCGCCAGCCGCCGCCCATCGTCTTGGGGAGTTTGCGCATCAGCACGTCGGGGATGGCTGTTTGCACGACCAGATGATCGAACCGCGCCGCCGGTTTGGGGTTCAGCGATTTGATGTCGCCGATCATGTCGAGAAGATAGAGCGTGTTGACGTCGCATTTCTTCGCCAGCGCAGCCATGTCGTTGTCCGCCAGCAGGGCGAGATTGTCCAAAAGGATTTCCATCGGCGCGTCGAGCCTGCCCTGATCTTCAAGCTGGAGCGCAAGGCATTCGCGCAAATCCCGCGCGAAGATGCCGGACGGTGAAAAGCGTTTCATCGTGCCGAGAAGCCGTTCGATCCGTTCTGTGGAGCATCCCAGTTTTTCGGCGACGGCGTCATGGCCTTCGCGCAAATAACCCGCTTCATCGACAAGGTCTATCAGCATCGCGCCGATCATCCGGTCGCGCGGGTCGGCAAGGGCGACGTTCAGCTGTTCCATTAAATGCTCGCGCAAGGTTTCGGGCCGCGCCATGGAATTTTCAAAGGCTTCGTCCAGCGTGTCGAAACTGCGCGATCCGCCCGCGCCCATGGGGGCCGTTCCCGCGTCGAAATCGCCGGATTCCGAAGGGGCGGCGGCGGGCGTTTCCGCCTCGTTCCCCGTCCAGCTTGAATCGAAATCGCCCTGCACATTATCGGTATCGGTGGCGCTGTCGCCGGAAAGGGGCTCGCCTTCGGATTCGCCCTCGCCCGCCTGTTTTTCCAGCAAGGGGTTTTGCGCGATCTCGGCCTCGACATAGTCGGCAAGCTCGATATTGCTGAGTTGCAACAGTTTGATCGCCTGCTGGAGCTGCGGCGTCATGACGAGGTTTTGCGACTGGCGGAGGTCTAGTCTTTGGGTAATGTTGCTCATGGTTTTCCTTGCAAGAATTGTACCATGGGGAAGGCTTGTAAAGAACAGGAAAAGCCTTTAGCATGACCGGTGAAGCGGCATGTTGCCGCTTCGGGGTGTCAGAACCCCTTACAAGAGCGGTTGGCATCAACCGCATTGATGCGTTTTTCGTTCGGCATGAAGCGCATCAAAGATGCCGTCCTCAGTCCTTCGGGCTGGGAGACGGCGGTGTATGTCCAGGGCTTCGGTCTAAAGGCCGTCGTACCATTTCTCTTGTAATGGTTCTGAACTCCCAGTCGCCAGAGGCCTTACGGCCTTCGGCGATTTTTCTTTCGCTTGGAGGGAAGAACAACCATGAATTCATCATATTTTTCCGAAGGCGGCGGCGTCCTTGTCTGGATACTGATCGCCGTCGCCCTGTTCGCCGCTCTGTCCTACACGATGGTGCGGGAGGGCGGAACGGGCGCTGCGACCCGTACCATGAGCGACGCGCAGGCCCGTCTTGCCGCCGCTGAAATCATTGCCTATGGCGATGCCGTGAAACAGGCCATCCAGAAAATGAGAATTAGCGGGGCCGGGGATACGGAGCCTGATTTTCAAACGCCGGTTTTTATAAATAGTGCGGGCAATTCCATGAATAAGCCGAATCCTCATTGCACCGCCGCCTCTTGCCGCGTTTTCGATCCTTCGGGCGGCGGTGTACAGGCGGCGGCTGTTTCCGCGAATGCCGTGATTGAGCTTGAGGTGGCGGAACCAACGCCACAGGCGGGGCATTGGGCGGCGCATCAATTCAAGGTTGAGGGCGTGGGAACGGAAGAGCTGGAATTGCTGTTTTCTGCGCACGAGATCCGTAAGGAAGTCTGTATGAAAATCAACGATCTGCTGGGCGTGCAAAACCCTTCCGGCGCGCCGCCCGTAGACAATGTTTCCGGTATAGGCTGGAACGGGCAGTATGTGTCCTCTGCTATTTTAGGGGATGAGGAACCGGCCTTACACGGGAAAAGGGCCATGTGTTTCCAAAGGATAACCAGCGGTGTTCCGTGGTTTCAATATTCCGTAGTTCTGATCGCCCGTTGAAGGGGATGCCTCTTATGCAAGCCTGTCTTATATCCGGTATCCGGCTTTACTACCGCGCGAAACCTTCGCCCAAATAAACTTTGCGCACCTCGTCGTTGGCGACGATCTGGTCGGGGGTGCCTTCCATCAGGACTTTGCCGTCATGGAGGATATAGGCTCTATCCACGATTTCAAGACAGTCGCGGACATTGTGATCGGTGATCAGCACGCCGATGCCGCGCGTTTTGAGATAGCGGATAAGGTTCCTGATTTCACCGACGGCGATGGGGTCGATCCCGGCGAGCGGTTCGTCGAGCAGGATGAAATCGGGGCGGCAGGCGAGGGCGCGGGCGATTTCGACGCGGCGGCGCTCCCCGCCCGAAAGCGCGACGGACGGCGTGCGGCGCAGGTGCGAGATGTGGAATTCCGAAAGCAGCTCTTCCAGAAGCGCTTCCTGATCCTCGGTGTTTAATTCCTGCGCCTGCAACACGGCGCGGATATTATCCTCGACATTGAGGCCGCGGAAGATGGAGCTTTCCTGCGGCAGATAGCCGATTCCGAGCCGCGCGCGGCGGTACATGGGCAGGGTCGTAATGTCCTGCCCGTCCAGCGTAATCTCCCCCGCATCGGCGGGGATAAGGCCGGTCATGATGTAAAAGGATGTGGTTTTTCCCGCGCCGTTCGGGCCGAGCAGGGCGACCGCTTCGCCGCGGCGGACGGTCATGCTCACGTCGCGCAGGACGGGCCGCTTTTTATAACTTTTTGCCAGATGCCTTGCGGTCAGGCCTTTGGGGACTTCTTTCAAACGCGGCACAATGCGGCTCATCCTTAAAATTCCATATGCGGGCTAACCCTAGCAGGGGCCGTATCGGGGGGTAAAGGCGAATTTGCGGCCCCCGTGGCGGGGCCTGCGGGGGAGGCGGATTCTTCCTGTATTTCAGGAGCTTGGCCGGTGTGCAGGGGGAGCGGCGCGGGGGGCTTCGCCAAAAGGGCGGCGCCCGTTTCCGGTATTGCTGCATCCGTAGCGGGCGGGGTGGACGGGGCAGAGAGGGCAGGGGCAGCAGGGCGCGAAGCGGGCGCGGCAACCGCAAGCCCCGCCGAGGGGGCCGAAGACGCGGCAGGTGCGGCGGGTGCAGCGGCGGATATGGCGGAAGGTGCGGCGCTTGGCATGCCGTCCGGCGCTGTGGGCGGCGCTGCGTGCGGGGCAGACGGGCCGGGCGCGGCGGACGGGGGGAGAAGGCTTTGCGGCGCGGGCGGATTGGCGGTGGCCTCCGGGGCGGCGGCGTCAGGCTTTGCCGGTTTTTTTGCGCCGTCCTTGCTTTCCGAACCGGGGAAGAAGACCCCGCGCACCCGCCCGCCTTCGCCGCCGGAGCCGAACATCTTGCTGATATTGGTGTTCAGGTCGACTTCGGCGCGCACGCCTTCCAGCACGTTCGGCCCGCGTTCGACGCGGACATTGCCGGTCATCTCGGCCATGTTCGTATCGGCCTTATAGACCGCGCGGTCGCCGTAAAGTTTTTCCGAAGGCGTCGTAATAACGACCTTGCCCACGGCTTCGAGCCGGTTGAGATTGCCGCTATCGGCACCGCCGCTGCTGCCGCCTCGGCTGTTGCTACCGACGCCGCTGCCACCTCCGCCGCTTCGGTTCGGGAGCGTGCCGCCGCTATCCGCCTTGAAAAAGGCCGTGATCGTATCGGCGCGGATCGTGTCGTTCGGGCGCGTGACGACGGCGTTGCCGATGGCGCGGGCTTTGCGTTCATTGGCGAAATATTCCATCTTGTCGCGGGCGGTCACGGTCTGATCCGGCGACACAAGGCGCAAATTATCGCCCGTCAAGGTCGCGACGCCGCTCTCTACGTCATAGACGCCGTGATCGCCATAGGCCGTGTGGCTTTGATCCTTGACCTGCACATTGCCCTCGGCGGTGAGCTGCCAGATTTCGGTGGAGGAGGCCGCGCCCTCACGGTAATCGGCGGTGAGGAGATCGGTGTAAAGCTGCATCGTGCCTTGCGTGACGATAACATCGCGGCGCGCGACATATTGCTGTTTGCCGCGCAGCCATTCGACCGTTCCGGTTGCGGTGATTTCAATCGGCTCTTCCTGATTGCCCGCGATTTGCGCCTGTGCGGGGGCGGCAGCCACCATCAGCGCAGCGGCGAAAGCGAGGGCGGCGGCGGCTGTGCGGCTTGCCGGAAGGCCGGAGAAGAGGCGCGGCGGGGAGGAGGCCATGGACAAGGGCGCGGGGCGATGCGCCGTATGAAGCATCGTACGAGGCATCATATGAAGTGCCGTATGAAGGGCTGCATGAAGCGCCGCACCGGCCAAGGGGCGCCGCGCCGACCGGGATATGAATATGGGCGCGAACCGGGGCATGAACCGGATCATAGGGCGGAAGAGCCGGATCATGATCATGGGGCGGGTCTTTCCTGTTGCGGTTGTCATTGTCGCTGTCACTCCAGGCTCTCTTTCGGGGAAGAAGAATTTTTGTTGGTATAGAAAATGACCTTTGCAGGGCCGGTAAAGACGAGGGTTTCCCCCTGAACGTCGCCTTCAAGCCCCGTGGCGTCGATGGCGCCGTCCGGCCCCTCCACGCGGACATCGCGGCCCGAATAGGTTTTTTGCGTGTCGAGATCGATGCGTAATTCTTCCGTCTTCAATATAAAGCCGTCCGTGTGGCGGATCTCCACGTCGCCTTGAAGATTGAGCTTTTGCTCCTTTTGCGCGTACAGCCCGTTCTTCGCGTCGCCGTCTATTTTCGCGCCGCCTTCCATCCGCATTTCCGCAACGGGATGATCCAGTTCGATAATGTCCGGATTGTTGCGGCTTTGCGTGGCGCGATCGGCGGTGATGACATAGGGCCTGTTCCGGTTATCGACACTGTTGAAGACGGGTTTCATCAATTCGTTTTCGATCGTGGCGGAGGCCGGCAGCACGTCGTTTTTCTTGAGCGGCTCCGCATTGCGCCCCGCATCGTCCCATGTGATGACGACCACGGTAAGGGCGAGCGCCGCGAGCGGCAGGGCGAAGCGCATGGAGCGGATAAAAGTGGAATAGGCGCGGTTGACCCTGACGTCGCGCAGCCCGTTCGGGGAAATGCGCGAGAGCCTTTCTTGCGGCCTTGCCGCCCGTAAGGAGTCCTGATCGTCCATAGGGATTTGTACCCCGAAACAGGGAGATCAGGCAATGCCGCGCTGGAGGCAGTCCTGAAGGCGGATAAGGCCCTTGAGCGCCCCCGCCTCATCCATGACGACAAGGCTGGTAATATACTGGCCCGGCGTTTTGGTCATGATGTTGAGCGCCTCGACGGCCAGCGCCTTGTCCGTGATGGATTTGGGCGCGCCCGTCATGATGGCGCCCGCCTGTTTTTGCAGCAAATCGGGGCTCATATGGCGCTTTAAGTCGCCGTCCGTGACGATGCCGAGCAGTTTTTCGCCGTTCATAATGAGGACGCAGCCAAGGTTTTTCTCCGCCAGCTCGACGATAACCTTGTCCATCGTGGCTTCTTCGCCCAGAACCGGAAGGCTTGTGACCGGATGCATCACGTCGGCGACGGTGAGGAGTTTCTGGCCGAGCTTGCCGCCCGGATGGAAGACGCGGAAATCTTCGGGCGTCAGCCCCATCCGTTCCAGCAGCGCGATGGCGATGGCGTCGCCAAGCGCCATCATCATCGTCGTCGATGTGGTGGGGGCCAGCCCGTTCGGGCAGGCTTCGGGCGCGCGCGGCAGGAGCAGGAGGATGTCCGCATGTTGCGCGAGCGTGCTTTCCGGCTTGCTGGTAATCGCAATCAGCGGAATGCCGAAGCGGCGCGTGTAATGGATGAGATCCGAAAGCTCCGCATTCTCGCCGGAATAGGAAAGCATCAGGACGATGTCGCCTTCCATGATCATGCCGAGATCGCCGTGGCTGGCCTCGCCCGGATGGACGAAATGCGAGGGCGTTCCGGTGGAGGCGAGCGTCGCGGTCAGCTTCTTGCCGACATGGCCGGACTTGCCGATCCCGGCGACGATAAGCCGCGCGCGGCGTTCGGTCTTCATGGCGTGGATGGCGTCGATCGCCTTTGAGAAATTTTCGTCAAGGGAATCGGCCAGTTGCTGCAATCCCTGCATTTCCGTGACAATCGCGCGGCGGCCCGTCGCCAGATCGCCGTCCGGCGCGTTTATCATGTTTTTAATGGGAGAAAATATCGACATCATTCCATCCTTCAAGGTCGAGAGCGGCGCGCACGGGCAGGAAATCAAAGAGCTTTTGTGCAAGCTCCGCGCGGCCCTCGCGGGCCAGCATGGCATCGAGATGCGCTTTGATTTTGTGCAGATAGAGAACGTCGCTCGCGGCATAGGCGAGCTGTTCGGTGCTGAGTTCGTCCGCGCCCCAGTCGGAGCTTTGCTGCTGCTTGCTGATCTCGATACCGGCAATGTCGCGGCAAAGCTCTTTGAGCGAATGCCTGTCCGTATAGGTGCGCGAGAGGCGCGAGGCGATCTTGGTGCAGTAAACCGGCGTGCAGTCCACATCAAGGTAAGCCTTGATCGCCGCAATGTCGAACCGTGCGAAATGGAAGATTTTCAAGACGTCCTTATTGCCGAGCAGGGCGCGCAAATTCGGCGCGGCATATTCGCCCGCCGCGAGCTGCACCAGATGGGCGTTGCCGTCGCCGCCCGAAAGCTGGACGACGCACAAACGGTCGCGGGCGGGGTTTAGCCCCATCGTTTCCGTATCGACCGCGACGGAGCCGCCGAAATCGAGCGTGGCAGGAATATCACCCTTGTGAAGTGTAATAGACATAATGAAAAGACCTTGCAATCTGTTAAAAAACCGCTTGAACGGCGCGTTCCGGCGGCATGGCGCGGATAGTGCCGCCCGCCTGCCGCCCCTTTGCCGTCCCTGCCCCTTTACCGCACTTCACCCGCCGCCCGAAGGCGCGGATTATTCTGTCTATCCCATCTCTGGCCGATGATCGAGGGGAAAATTCAAGAGGCAGGCGGAAGGGGGCCGGAAGGGCTGCGGCAGGCTGCGCCATAGGGCGGGGCTTGTAAACCCTTCCCTTAAATGCTTCCCCTAACGCTTGCCGACCAGAACCTCGCGCTTGCCGACATTGTTGGCCTTGCTGACGACGCCCTGCCGTTCCATCTCCTCGATGATGCGCGCGGCGCGGTTATAGCCGATTTGCAAATAGCGCTGGATAAAGCTGGTCGAGGCTTTTTGCTCGCGGGCGACGAGCGCGACCGCCTCATCATACAGCTCGTCACAGGGCTGGTTGCCCTCTCCCTCGCCGTCCTCGCCGCCGAAATCGCCTTCGGTGATGTCTTCGATATAGCTCGGCTCGGCCTGGCTTTTCAGGAAGCCGACGACGTTTTCGACGTCGGCGTCGGAGGCGAACGGGCCGTGGACGCGCTTGATCCGCCCGCCGGACGCCATATAAAGCATGTCGCCCTGCCCCAAAAGCTGTTCCGCCCCGCCTTCGCCCAGAATGGTGCGGGAATCGATCTTCGAGGTCACGGCAAAGGAAATGCGCGTCGGGAAGTTCGCCTTGATGACGCCCGTGATGACGTCCACCGACGGGCGCTGGGTCGCCATGATAAGATGGATGCCGGCGGCGCGGGCCATTTGCGCAAGGCGCTGGATGGCGCTTTCGACGTCCTTTCCGGCGACCAGCATCAGGTCGGCGAACTCATCGACAATGACGACGATATAGGGCAGGTCGGTGAGGTCGAGCGGCTGTTCCTCGTAAACCGGCTTGCCGGTTTCGGGATCGAAGCCCGTTTGGACTTTGCGCATCAGCACCTCGCCCTTTTTGCGGGCTTCGGCGACGCGGGTATTATAGCCGTCAATGTTGCGCACGCCGAGCTTGGACATGGCGCGGTAGCGCTCTTCCATCTCGTTCACCACCCATTTCAGGGCGACGACGGCCTTGCCCGGCTCGGTCACGACGGGGGAGAGGAGGTGCGGAATGTCGTCATAGACGGACAGTTCCAGCATCTTCGGATCGATCATGATAAACCGGCATTTTTCGGGCGGCAGGCGGTAGAGCAGCGAGAGGATCATCGTGTTGACTGCGACTGATTTCCCCGACCCCGTCGTCCCCGCGACGAGCAGGTGCGGCATGCGGGCAAGGTCGGCGATGATGGGCTTGCCGCCAATATCCTTGCCGAGGACGAGCGGCAGTGCCGCCGTATGTTTTTCGTAGTCGCGGGTGGTGAATAATTCGCGCAGGAAAACCGTCTGGCGGATTTTGTTGGGGAGTTCGATCCCGATGACGTTGCGGCCCGGCACGACGGCGGCCCGCACCGATATGGCGGACATGGAGCGCGCAATATCGTCGGACAGGCCGATGACGCGCGATGTTTTCGTCCCCGGCGCGGGTTCGAGTTCATAAAGCGTGACGACGGGGCCGGGATTGATCGAAACGATCTCGCCCTTGACGTTGAAATCCTTGAGGACGTTTTGCAGCAATCCGGCATTCATTTGCAGGGCCTTTTCATCGACCTTGTCGCCGCTATGGTTGTCATCCGGTTCCTGCAACAAATCAAGCGCGGGCAATTCCCATTCGCCGCCGTCGAAAAGCTGGAATTTTTTCTGGCGGGAGGGCTTGCCTTTGCCCTTTTCGGGCTGTTTCGATTTGTTGACGCGGATGGGGCGGGGGGAATCTTCCTCCTCGTATTCCTCGTCCTCTTCATAGTCCCCGTCTTCTTCGTATTCCTCCTCCTCTTCTTCCTCTTCGCCTTCTTCTTCCTCGTCTTCGTCGTCGCCGTCTTCCTCGTATTCTTCGTCCTCTTCCCCGCTTTCGAGGAAGATTTCCCCGTCATCCTCGCCGCTTTCGAGCTGGGGGATGATGGGCTTGCGCTTTTTGGGCTTTTTCGGCGCGTAGGATTCGTCCGAATAATGCTGCACCCAGTCCACAAAAGCCGCGGCGCGATCATAGAGGAAATAGGCCGCGGCCATGACGAGGTTGAAGGCGAGTTGCAGCACCCATTTTATTTCCGCCCAGCCGATGGCAAAAGCGCAGCAAAGCAGGCCGAAGGTCACGGCCCCCCAAAAACCGGCCATCAGGCCGAAGCTGTTCCCCGCGCCGATAAGGTCGGAGGAAGCCTGAAGGATCTTGATACCGCCGGAGCCGCCCATATGCGGCTGGGCCAGCCAGTCGCCGGAAGGCTGGCGCGCGAAAAACGCCGAGGCCGTGAGCGCCGCGAAAACCATCGCGCAAAAACGCAGCCATAAGGGGCCTATCGGCCTGCGGGCCAGAAGGCTGCCGCCCCACACGGCGAGAACGAAACCGAAAACACAGCCGCCAAGCCCGATTGTCTGCAACAAAAGATCGGCGATATTCGCGCCGCTTTGCCCCATCCAGTTTTGCACGCCGTTCGACGTCGCCGTCCCGTGCGATGGGTCGGCGCGGTTATAGGACGCGATAGCGAGCAGGATGAAACCGCCCCCCAGAAACAGCGCGATACCTGCCATATCGACGATTCGCCGCGCGATAAAAGCCTGCACCGGATCGGGGAAAATCCGCGCGAGCGGGCTTTTGGGGGTGCGTTTGACTTTGTATTTGCTGCGGGCCATCGGATACGCCTTGGACGGGAAAAGAGGAATAATTAAAAACGAAAAACAACCCGCGGCGGGGGGAAGGCGCGGGAATCACGGGAATTATAGTAAACGGGCCGGCATGAAATCTCAAGCAGGAGGGTGCGAAAACCCGTAAATCCGGCCCTTGCCACAGCCCAGCAGGATCACGGGCAAGGAAGAGCCGGATTTAATCTTTTATTAACCCCTTGCGCGTTAGGGTTATGGCGGGATGATTCCATCCTGTTTATTTGCCCGGATGCTTTGCTAAAAAGGTTTTTCTCAAGAGGTGCTTTATGAATCAGGCCCAGTCCGCCGGTATCGAATATACGATCTATACGTTCGAGATGCCTGAACGCAGCCAGAAAGGCGAGAATAGCTGGAAAAAACATGCCACCCATGAGGATATGGTGCTGGCGATGAAAGAGGCGGAAGGCCTTTACCAGACGCAAAAATACGAGAAAATCGAGGTGAAAAAGAAGTTTTTCGATCAAAAGAAAAACCGCACCGTCGATATGACCTTGAAAGTTTATGAAACGGCCCCGAAAAAGGATTATACGCTTTTGATCGGCACGCTTTTGGCCCTTCTGGGCGGTGTCGGGGCGTTTATACTTAGCTTTTTCCTAACGAAATAATTATAAGATTGCCTGACTGAAACAGCAAAACGGGCGATTGCCATGGATTACAGAGATTTGCGCTTTCTGGGCTATTACGTCCATGAAGAGCGGGGCTATCAAAGCGCGCTGAATGCTATCCGTGAAGAGATGGAGGCGCGCAAACCGGATAAATTAGCGCCCGCCGGCTACCAACCCGGCGAAAAATTCGCAAAAGCCGTATCAAGCTTCGGCGACGATTACAGGGCCTATGGCGACGGTTTGCTGGAACGTGCCGGCGAAGGCAAAACGGTCACGCGGCAGGAAATAGAAATATTGGCGAAAGCGGAGCGGCTCTTTGCCCTTGCCTATCCTCAGGGGCTTGAGCAGGCGTGGCGCAATGTGGCCCTTTTGGATCGGGGCAGGAATATGAGCAATACGGGGCAATCGCTGACGGAACGCGTTTCACGCGCGGCGGGCGTTGATTTGCAAAAAGACGGTGGCGGGGCCGGCTTCAGGTTCGAATTCAAGGCGTTCTAGATTTCAGGATTTAAGGTTAAAGGCCATTCCCGCAGAGCGGAGCGCCGCCCGCGCGTTGAAGGGGGCGGCGGAGTGGCGGGGCGGCGCCCCATGACGCAGCAAGGGGCGCAATGCCCCCCCCCTTTTTTTTAAGTTATTCTGAAGGAACGATGCCTGTCGGGTCTTGTTCGAGAAGATCCGCGACCTGCTCGAAAATCCTTGCATTTTCTTCCATCTGGTCGCCGATGGGCGGGTTTTGCTGGCCGATTGTGCGAAAGAAAGTGGCCGCATCGCGCAGCAATTGCGAGCCGAGTTTTGCGTGGGTGAGCATGGAAAATCCTTTTGACCGTTGCGCGGAGGGCCTAGCCTAACACGGAAAAACCTTTAGGCGCAAAAGCCTATTTTCCGCGCGGTTTTCCGCATGGCTGTTTTTAAAGCTTGCGGAACGGATGGGCCTTATAGGTGCCGAGGATAATGACCTCCTTCGCGAAAAAACCCAGCTCTTCCATCGCAAGCTGCAAGGGCCGCGATTCGGGATGGCCGGCGACGTCGGCATAGAATTGCGCGACCTGAAATTCGGGATTCACATAGGATTCGAGCTTCACCATATTGACGCCGTTCGTCGCGAACCCGCCCAGCCCCTTATAGAGCGCCGCCGGAATGTTGCGGACGCTGAAGACGAAGCTGGTGATATAGGTTTCGTTTGCGTCATAGGCGGGAACCTGCGCCTCGCGGGACAGGATGAGGAAGCGCGTCGTGTTGTGATCCGCGTCCTGCACGTCGCCGCGGAGTTTTTCGAGGCCGTAAATCTCCCCCGCCAGCGTCGAGGCGATCGCCGCATGCTGCGGGTCGTTTTTCTGTGCGACCTCGCTCGCCGCGCCCGCCGTGTCGGCGTGGACATGGGGGGTCAGCCCCAGCTCCTTGATAATCTTGCGGCACTGGGGCAGGGCGTGAAGATGGGAATGGACATGGCGGAGGGTTTCGATTTTCGCGCCCTTGACGCCGAGCAGGGCATGTTCGATTTTCAGGAAATGCTCGCCGATAATCGAAAGGCCGCTGCGGGGCAGGAAATGGTGGACGTCGGCCACGCGGCCCGCCAGCGTGTTATCGATCGGAATCATCGCCAGATCGGCCCCGCCGGTCTGGCAGGCGGCGAAAGCGTCCTCGAACGTATCGCACGGAACCGTTTCAAGGCCGGGGAAAACGGCGCGGGCGGCAATGTCGGAATAGGCGCCGTGGGCGCCCTGAAAGGAAATTTTTTGTGGCTTTTGTGCTGTCATAACAGAGAACGACCCTTGATTTTTTCCCGCGCTGAATTTACACCAATACCGGACTATGGCGGATAGCGCCTGTGCTGTGCGGGTTTTCTGGTATAGGCTGAAATATAGGGTTTTAGCAAGGGATCCGGCCTTTGCGCCTTCATTTTTAAGGGGTTTCCGTTATGGGCGGCATGGAATTCAACAAAATCTTCGCGGCGCTTCTGGTCGCAGGCATCATCGCCATGTTTGGCGGCTTTATAGCCAAATTGCTCGTCCATCCCGCAAAACTGGCCGATCCCGCCTATAATATCGAGGTTGTGGAGGCCGCGGCGCCGGGCGCCGCAGAGCCGATGGCCGAGCCGATCCTTGCCATGATCGCCGATGCCGATATTACCCGCGGTGAGCGCGTCGCGCGGGCCTGCGCTGCCTGCCACACTTTCAATAAAGGCGGCGCGAACGGCGTCGGCCCCAATCTTTACGGAACGATCGGCGGCCCGAAAGACCACATTGCGGGCTATGCCTATTCCGGCGCCCTGCTCGAAGTCGGCGGGCCGATCTGGACATATGCGGAAATGAACAAATTCCTGTGGAAGCCGAAAGCCTATGCAAAAGGCACGAAAATGGCCTATGTCGGCCTCAAAAAGCCGGAGGATCGCGCGGCCCTGATTGCATGGCTGCGGGCGCAGGCCGATTCGCCGAAGCCTTTGCCGTCGCCGGAAGAAATCGCGGCGGAAGAGGCCGAACTTTCCCCGCCCGAAGCCGAAGAAGCCTCTGAGCCGGAGGCCGCGGAGGACGGCAAGGCCGGCAGCGGCGCGGAAAAAGATGATGCTGCTGCCACCGATGCGCCGGCGGCGGAAGCAGGGGAAACGGCAGAAGCGGCGGAATAATTCCCCCCCGCCGGGTTTATCGCCGGACAAGCCCTTCGCAGACCGCTTGGCGCAAGCTCCGATTGACTCCCCCGCTCCTTCCTATAATATTGCTTGCGGAGCCTGAATTTTCGGCTCCGGGGCCTTAGAAACCCCTATTCTCTGCGGCTTGTGTAGCCGTTACCTGCACTCCTCGACATCCGGTCGGGGAGGCTCTGGCGTATGTACAGCCTGCTTCGGCGGGTAAAGGCCAAAGCGACCCTTCAGAGAATGGGTTTTCTAACTCCCCGATCACCAAAGAGAGGGGAGGCGCATGAAAAATCCGCATCATCGAAATTCCGTCCGCGCGCGGCGGCTATTCCGTTTTTATTTGGTCTTTTGCCTTGCCGTTATGGCGGGCTTTACGGGCGTTTTTACCGTCTGGCCCCAGACCGTTACGTTCCTCACCGCCGCCGCGATGGGATCGGGAATAGCCGCCTTCGGCATGTTCGCCGCTTATTATAACGGGATTTATTACGCCGTTACCGGAGAAAGCCTGTGGTTTTGAAATCAGGGCCGGATGCGCAAGGCGGCTCCGTCCTGATTTTGATCCTCGTCGCTATCGGCCTGTTCGCGGCCTTGTCCTATGTGATGCTGCGCGAGGGCGGCACGGGCGCCGCCGCCCGTACCATGAGCGATGCGCAGGCACGGCTTGCCGCTGCTGAAATTATCGCCTATGGCGACGCGCTGGCCAGTGCCGTGCAAAGATTGCGGCTCCGCGGCTGCTCCGAAAACGAATTTGATTTTGCCAATGACGCGTGGACGATGAATGACGGAACGCCCCTTTATACCGGGGGGCATAATCCCTATGCTGTCCCCGATTGCGCCCTGTTCGCAGGCGGGCATTTGCGGCCTGTAATTTGGCCTGATAGCTATCTGCGCGCCGCAATCGGTCAGCCTCATAATACAAAAAAGGGCCATGCACGGATTATCCGCGCAAGTCTTCCGCAGGTGGGGGAGGCGAATAAGCAGGAAATGCTTTACCGCGCCGTTTCAATCCACCGGCAAATATGCCTGAAAATAAACGACATGCTGGGAGTGGATAATCCGGACGGGGAATTGCCCAGGATAGGGGGCAATACAGTGGGGGATTATCATGGGATTTTTGGCACGAGCAGTCCGCCGGATGACGCCAATGAGGCGCTTACGGGGAAAACCGCTTTCTGCACATCCAGCGGCGGAAATTCTTATTACAGGGTTTTGATCGTGAGATAATTCGGGGGCTATCCGGTGGTCAGGCTTTTTGCTCCCAGCCGCCGGTTTCGGTTTGCTGCCAATAGGTGACGGTGTGGCCGGCTTCCTTGTACGTCTTCCAGCGCGTGCGGGCGGCGAGAACCGAATCGTCATCGCCGCCATCCAGAAAATCACAGCAGAGCGGAAAATCGGCGATATTTTCGGGGACGGCTTGGTGATTGCAGAGGATTAGCATATCCGCGCCGTTTGGATTTTCCGCGCGGTGGGTGAGGTACACAGGCTGAAGCGCCGCATGACCGTCATTCTCCGCGCCGTGCGGGATAAAGCTGCCGGGATTGTAAACCCAGAGATGATTGTTGAAATAATTAACCTGTCCCTCGTCTGGGAGCTTGATAATAATCCGTTTTCCGGTTGACAGGGCTTTGTTGACAAGCGCCGGAAGAGCCTGATCCAATGTCTGCGTCAATAGATGGTAAAAACGTACCTCGCTCATGACTGTACGGCTCCTTTTCCGTCTTGCCGCGCCGTATGATGCGCCGTTTCGTCCGTGTCCCCTGCAGGCTTGCATGCGATGGTGTGTTGCTGTTCCGCGCCCTGCCCTATACCGTTTTTGCCGTGTAGCTTGCCGTGCGTCTGTATGATATGCGCATTCCCTGTATTTTGTACTGCGCCGCTGTCACCTGCCACTTCAATCACACTATCGGTACGGGCATGCTGGCTTTGCGGCGGGTAAAGATGGGAGCCTCCCTGATAATCCGCAACCCTGTATGTGCCGTCCTTCAGCTCTTCAAGATAGCAGGGCGTCAGCGGCATTTTGCCGTACCCGCCCGGTATGTCCAAAACATATGTCGGTTGGGCGATACCGGAAAGCTTTCCGCGAAGCTGTTTAACGATATCCTGTCCCTCTTTTATCGTCAGGCGGAAATGCCCTGTACCGGGGGCGAGATCGGGGTGGTGGAGGTAGTACGGCCTCACCCTGTTGGCGGTGAGGGTGCGGAATAAGTCTTCCAGAATGGCGGGATCGTCGTTGATGCCTTTGAGAAGGACGGTCTGCCCCAGCAAAATGGCGCCGGCCCGCGCCATGGCAAGGATGGCGGCGCGTACGGCCCCGTCCAGCTCTTGCGGGTGGTTGACATGCAAGGCGATATAAAGCGGTTTTTCAAGGCTGGCGGCCATGGCGGCGAAACCGTCATCAATCCGATCCGGTTTGACCATGGGGGTACGCGTATGGATACGCAGAAACTCTATATGCGGGATTTGCTCAAGCCGCCTGAGCAGGCCGCCAAGTCTGCGGTTGGACAGGGTGAGCGGATCGCCGCCAGTAAGAATGACCTCGCGGATGGCGGGATGCGTTTCGATGTACGCAATGGCGGCGTCCAGCTCGTCCGCGTTTAGAATGCCCGCGCCCTGTCCCACCATTTCCTTGCGGAAACAAAAACGGCAATAGACGGCGCAGCTATCGGTAATCTTCAAGAGCGCGCGGTCGGGATAGCGGTGGACGATCCCTTTCACGGGCATATGTGCGTGGTCGCCGATGGGATCGGGGTTTTCTTCGGGGGTGGTTATCGCCTCGCGTGCGTCGGGCCAATATTGGCGGCCAACCGGATCGGCGAGCGGGTCTTCCGTACGGATCGTTTTTCTGATCTGTGTCGTGAGCGGCGATCTGATGATAGTGGAGGCAGTGGCTGTATTTTGCGTATTTTTACGGGGACGGGATAGAGTGCGTGCGGATGTCCCATCAAGGCCCACCTCATGATCGGCTTTGTACTTACCGCCGGATTTTCCATGGTTTTCCTCCAGCCGCCCCGCTTTATCTATGGTTTCGGGAACTGCTACGAAGTCTGTTATAGCGGGGCGGGCTGAAGCATTTTGATGCTGTATGTCCGCTGCGCCTGTGGGGGGAATGGGGGACGTTGCCCCGTTATTATGACGGCGGGCGGGCGCTGTTATTTGAACATTTATTTCGGTTGCGGGCGGGGTTTCAAGGGGGATGAAGCCCTTCGCCCCGGATTTGCCGGGCGGGAATGTTGGGGCGGCGGTCTGGCTGTTATCCAAGGGGGCATACGCCCCTTGGGCGCTCTCAGGCGCCCAAGAATTTTCCGGCATTTGTACGTCCGGTTCGGGCGAAGCCGCGGGGTCTTTAAGGGCGGAGGGGAGCATCACGCATAGTTAGCAGTCACCAGATTGTAAAGCAAGCGTACGCCGTACCCCGTGCCGCCGCGCGGCGTGACGGGTTTGTCGGCTTTCGACCAAGCCGTGCCGGCAATGTCGATATGCGCCCATGGGATGTCGTTTTCAACGAACATTTCAAGGAATCCCGCGGCCGAACAGGCCCCGCCCCAGCGGCCGGCGCTGCCGAGATTCTGGAGATCGGACACGCTGCCCTTCATCTCGTTGCGGAAGGATTCGTCGAGAGGCATACGCCAGACCTTGTCGCCCGTGGCAGCGGAGGCTTTTTCAATTTGCGCCCAGAGCGCGTCGTCATTGACGAACGTCCCTGCATAGTCATAGCCAAGCGCAACCATGATTGCCCCCGTCAATGTCGCGAGATCGACCATCATGCGCGGCTTGTACGTGCGCTGAACATAGGTCATGGCGTCGGCCAGTACGAGGCGGCCTTCGGCGTCCGTATTGAGGATTTCGATGGTTTTGCCGGACAGGGAGGTGACGATATCGCCCGGCCTGTACGACCTGTCGGAGGGCATGTTTTCGGCAAGGCCGACAATGCCGACGACATCGACAGGGGCTTTGCGTACGGCCAGCGCGCGGATAAGGCCGGCGACGGCGGCGGAACCGCCCATATCCATTTTCATTTCCTCCATGCCGGCGGCGGGCTTGATGGAAATGCCGCCCGTGTCGAAGGTCACGCCCTTGCCGACAAAGGCGAGCGGGCCTGTAGCGGCGCCCGCCGTAGATTTTTTCCCGCCCTTGGCGCCTTTGGCGCCGGCTTTGGCCGCTATACCGTTCCAGCGCATGATAACGACGCGCGGCGGGCGGATAGACCCCATGCCGACGGCCAGATGCGCGCCGAAGCCGAGCTTTGCCATTTTCTTTTCATCAAGGATTTCGACCTGTACGCCGAGCGGGCGCAGCTCCTTTGCCAGAATGGCGGCGTAGCTTTCGGGATAGAGGACGTTCGGGACTTCGTTCACAAGGTCGCGGGCAAAGCGTACGCCGTCGGCGACGGCCCTGTGTTCCGCGTATAATCTGTTCGCGGCTGCATGGGGTTGTGTGACGATTGTCACTGATTTAAGGGATAGGGATTTTACCCCGTCCCCGCTTTTGTCCTTTTTATTACCGTCATTCTTCGGCTTTTTGTACTTGTCGAACAGATAGGCGCGCAAATAAAGGCCGGAGGCGTATAGGGCGGCGGCTTCATCTTCCTTCGCCTTCACCGTTTTATCATGGTCGTACAGCACAGATACATTTTGCGCGGAGATGTTTTTGAGCGCCGCGAGGGTCTTGCCGCCCGCATATTCGAGCGCGAGCCTGTCCAGCGCGGCCAGCTTGCCAAGGCCGACAACGAGCGCCTGTTTATACCCCGCCCCTTTGGGCAGGAAGACGGCGAGCAGGTCGCCATGGCGCCCCTTGAAAGTACCGCGGGCGGCCAGCGCCGCGCCGATAAGCCCGCCGGCTTTTTTGTCGAGGGCGGCGCCGGAAGGCAGGAGCCTGCCCTTGTCGTCTGCGAAGATAACAGCCGTATCGGCCTTGGGACGGGGGGATTTTGCAAAGGAAAGCGATATGGACATGGTTTACCGGTCGTTTTTAGGGGTGAATAGATGGACGGAAGCCGAATATGCGGCTATGAGATACGGGCATCATAAATCTTTTTCCCGCCCTTGCGCCAGAGGCAAGTTCGGTTATTTATAGCTTGCTTGGTTCTGACGCAGATGGTCTTCGATCGCTATCTATTAAAAAATCTCCTGCTGGCGACGGCCTTTACGGCGCTTTCGCTGGCGGCGGTCATTATGCTGACCCAGTCCTTGCGGTTTTTAGAGCTGATCATCAATTCCGGCGCCTCGGGCGTTTCATTTTTCATGCTGACGATGCTGGCCATGCCGCGCTTTTTCGAAGTGATCCTGCCCATCGCCCTGATGATTGCCGTACTTTTCATCTATAACCGGCTGAGCGCCGATAGCGAGATTGCGGTGATGAAATCGACGGGGTTTTCACCGATGCGTCTTTCGCGCCCCGCGCTGGCGCTGGCCTCCGCCGTCCTTGTCATGGTTCTGGCGATTACGACATGGCTCGCCCCCGTTGCGCTTGCGAGCATGCAAACGATGCGCGTGACGATCAAGGCGCAATATTCGACCATGCTTTTGCGCGAGGGGATCTTTAACGAGGTCGGGCGCGATTTGACGGTCTATATCCACAAGCGCGGCGGCGGCGGTGAAATGGAAGGGCTTCTTATCCACGACACGCGCGGGGATAAAGCCATGCCCGTGACGATCATCGCCAAGCGCGGCGTTATCGTGAGCGACGATGACGGCCAGCAGGTCGTCGTATATGAAGGCTCGCGGCAGGAGCTTAACCCCGAAAACGGCGTTTTGAGCCGCCTCGATTTCGACCGCTATTCGCTCGACCTGCCGGAATCGGGGCCGGTGCGCCAGCGCTGGAAGGAGCCGGACGAGCGCACCTTCTGGGAGCTTATCAACCCCGATGAAAAAATCAAAAGCGACCCGAAAGCCGCGCGGGAATTCCGGATCGAGGCCCACAGGCGGATTGTCGGGCCGTTCCTCGCGCTCAGCTTTACCGTGATGGCCCTGTGCTGTTTGCTGCTCGGCCCGTCGGACAGGCGCGGCCTTGCCAAAAAGATTGTGATTGCGAGCGCGGGCGTCGTTATCCTTCAGGGGCTTTACCTTGTGGCCTATAATCTTGCGAAGGATAGCGCGGGGGGGCTTGCCTTGATGTATCTCCTCGTCTTCGCGCCGCTGCTGGCGGGGCTTTACCTGCTGAGCGCCGCGTCGGAGAAGGCAAGGGCCGCGCTGGCGCGTAAATTCGGGCATTGGTTGTGAGGGACGCGATGACAGGCAGGCGCAGTTTTTTTCCGGCGACGTTGAGCCGTTATCTTGCGGGGAGATATTTTATTTCATTCCTGCAATTGCTCGGCGTCCTGCTGGCGATTGTCTATCTCTTCGATACGGTGGAATTGCTGCGCCGCGCGGCGAAGTTCGACGACGTGCCGCTCGGCCTCGTCCTCCAGATGGGGCTTTTGAAACTGCCGGAGGTCGGGCAGATTATCCTGCCCTTCGCGATTTTGTTCAGCGCCCTTTACACATTCTGGTTTCTTGTGCGGCGGCACGAGCTTGTGATCGTGCGCTCCGCCGGGCTTTCGGTGTGGCAGTTCCTGGCGCCCATTGTCGGCGTCGCGATGCTGATCGGCGTCTTTCACATGACGGTCGTCAACCCTGTCGGCGCGATGCTGATTGCGCGCTACCAACTATTGGAAGCCCGCCATCTCGAAGTGACCGAAAGCACGGTAAGCCTGGGCGGGCAGGGTTTGTGGCTGCGTCAGCGCACCGAAGAGGGCGGGGCGATATTCCATGCCGCCAAGGTAACCATGCCGCAATGGCTTTTGTCCGACGTGACGGTTTTCTTCTTTACGGGACAAGGCGATTTCATCCGCCGGATCGATGCTAAATCCGCGAGGCTTGAAGCGGGACAGTGGACTTTCCACGATGTTACGGTCAACAGGCCGGGCGCGGTTCCGGCCTTCCTGCCGCGCGACACGATGGCGACGGATCTTTCGGTTGCGGAGATCGAGGAAAGCTTTTCAACGCCCGAACAAACGCCCTTTTGGGCCTTGCCCTCCTATATCCGCACGATGGAGGCGACGGGGTTCGATTCGCGGAAATTCCGCACCCACTTCCAGACGCTTCTGGCCCAGCCCCTGCTTTTCGCCGCCATGGTCTTTCTGGCGGCCTCCGTATCGCTGCGCACCACGCGCTTCCAGCCGACGGCCCTGATGATAGGCGGGGGGCTGGCCATCGGATTCCTCGTCTTTTTCACGTCCAGCTTTTTGCAGGCGCTGGGCGCTTCCGACCAGATTCCGGTCGTGGTCGCCGCATGGTTCCCGCCGCTTATCGCTACCATGCTCGGAATTAGTGTCATTCTTACAACAGAAGAGGGGTGATCTGGGGGCAAACCGCCAATTTTCGTTGAAATGGGGATTGACGGCGTTATGGTGCGGTACTCTAATGCGTGAGTATGAATTGGGGTTGGCTTGCATTTTCCAGAATGGCGCGCGGGTCTGAAACATTTTAAGGGAGCATATAGGATGTCCTGTTAGAATGTGGGGGCCGGACATATCCGGACATATTGTACCTGAATTGAATATTAGACAGATAAGATTTGAAACATGAAAAAACAAAGCTGTAAGAAATTTCTCCTGCTTGCCGCATCGATGATTTTGACGATGGGCGTCGGTGCCTGCGCAAGCACAGGGACGGGACAGGGCGCGGCCCATTATGCCGGCGGGGAGCAAATCGACGATCCCTTTGAAAGCGTCAACCGCGGCGTCTTCGCCTTTAACGAAGTCGTCGATAAAGCGGTTCTGGAGCCTGTCGCGCGGGGATACCGCTATGTCACCCCAAAGCCCGTCCGCTCCGGCGTGCGCAATTTCCTGCGCAACCTGAAAAGCCCGGTTATCATGGGCAACCAGCTTTTGCAGGGCGATCTTGAAGGCTTCGCCAATGCCACGGGGCGCTTCTTCATCAACACGCTTCTTGGAATCGGCGGCGTTATCGACATCGCCGATATGGGCGGCATTCCCTATGAGCCGGAAGATTTCGGCCAGACGCTTGCCGTCTGGGGCGTCGGCAACGGCCCTTATATGATGCTCCCGCTGCTTGGCCCGTCCACGGTGCGTGACGGTACGGGATTGCTGGTCGATTCGTTCGCCGATCCTGTCCGTATCTATCTCTTCAACACGGATCGCGAATGGTTGCATTATACGCGCCTTGGCGTCGGCGCTATCGATCAGCGCGAAGAGCTTTTGGATCTGGTCGATGACCTGCGCCGCAATTCGTTCGACTATTATGCGACGATGCGCAGCGCCTATTACCAGCGCCGCCAGGCCCTGATCCGCGACATGGATCCGTCGGTCGCCGCCGGCCCGGAAATTCCGGATTACGGTTACTAGGTCAAGCGCTCGCCGCGCGGAAAATCCTTGCGGCAGCCGTTAATTTTTGATTTTAAAGAGCCTGATGCTACATCAATGAAGCACAGGCTCTTTTTTAACAGGATACCGGTGAATGAATCCCGGCCCCTTCAAAAAGTGAAAAAGGAACGACAGGAATGACATATAAGACCATGGGAAAATATCTTGCCGCCGGTACGGCCCTCTTTTTTCTAGGAGCCGCCTTGATGGCCGGTGCGGCCAACGCTTCCGTCGCCGCCACGGCGAAAGCGGCGGGCAAGCGGGATGCCGGGCATCCGTCGCTGTTGGTCGAGGTGCAGGACAAGCGCATCGAGGGTGCGAGAAATTTCATCGCCAGCATGGGCGATCGCGGGATCAATTTCCTTGGCGACAAATCCATGACGATGAGCGCCAAGCAAGCGGAATTCAAAAAGCTTTTGAATGACAGTTTCGATATGAGCACGATTGGCCGCTTTGCCCTTGGCACATATTGGCGCGAAGCCACGCCGGCGCAGCAAAAGGAATATCAAAAACTTTTCAACCAGATGGTCGTGCGCGTCTATTCTCAGCGTTTTTCCGAATATCAGGGGCAAAAATTCGAGGTGCGCTCCGCCCGTAATGAAAACGACCGGGATACGGTTGTGACCACCTTTATCGTTCCCGCAAGCGGCCCGAGGGTGCAGGTGGATTGGCGCGTGCGCAACCGCGGCGGCTCTTATAAGGTGGTTGATATCGTCGTCGAGGGCGTCAGCATGTCGATGACCCAGCGCGCCGATTTCGCCAGCGTCATCCAGCGCGGCGGCGGCAAGGTCGAGGCGCTTTTGGAACATTTGCGCAAATAAATTATGGCGGCGGCATAACATACCATAATGGCGCCATGACGGCGCCGCAGGCCGGCCGGCCGCAAAGACGGGCCCATTATCTCGCGTACGGCAAAAGCCGTTTCCCGCTAAAAATCCCGCCATCGCGCGGCCTGTAACGGGCCTTAGAGGCGCGAGCCGCCCCCATATTCCCTCTTCCCCCGTAGTCTTTAACGCCTGCGGGGGGATTCTATTTTATGGCGGGGATTTATTCTCCGGCAGGTATTTATGTTGCAACAGCTCTTTGCGATGTAGCCGGGGGCCTATATGGCAGGCTGAAAGGCCGCACTGGCTATTTTATTCTTTCAGCGATTTTATGCGGCGGCCAAAAGAAGCGCGCGCGGTTCTAGCTCCTGAAGCCGAAGGCGCCGCCCAGCCCTTCGAGCTTGCCGCCAATCCCGCCCGCACCCATGGACACATACATGATCATATTATCCGCCGGATCGCCGTCCTGCGCGCCGAACGGCGTTACGCCGGAGCCGAGCCAGCGCTGGGCGTAGTCGGGGATGAGATCGACCAGCTTGAAACATGGAACCGCCATCAGGAAGACGATGATCGTATAGACGACCGTGTAGAAAAATTCATCAATGACGCCGCGTTTGAACATGGCTTCACTAAGGGGCTGGCCGCTCGCGGCCTGTGCGGTTTCCGCCGTGCTGCCTTTGGGCGGCTGGAAGCATTCCGTCAGGCCTTCGGTCACATAATGGCCGGACAGGTTGCTGAGGACGAGATAGAAGATCGAGTTCAGCACCTTGACGGACGCCGTATAGATAATGATTGCGCCGATAAAGCCGATGAGGATCAGGATCGGGCGTAAAAAGATTTCCAGTATGTGGAAATAGCCGACCGTGGCCGAATCGCCCGGCATGCCTTCACCGTCAATCTTCAGGTGCGCAAGCGCCCAGAGCGGGACGCCGACCATCGCCTCAAAGATGGATTTGACCCATGTCATCACCGCAAAGAAGAAATAGATGAACGGGATGAAGGGCAGCACGTAAAATAAGATAAAGCCCAGCATCAGGCCAAGCGACGCAAAGGTCAGGAAAAAGCTGGTCGCCCCTTTCAAGGCGCCGCCGATATTATCGTCCAGAAGCCCGGCAAGCCCGCCCGCAACGCCGATGCCCGCCGCCACGGCAAAGCCGCGGATGGAGTGTTCGATAAGGCCGCGCCCGAGTGAGGAGAGCTGGGCGAGCGGGTGGATATTCGCATTTTTACACATATCAAAAAGGCCGCGCGTGCCCATCATCGTGTTGATCGTGTCGATAATGGCGTTTCCGGTCATGCCTTGATTATGCGTTTCCGGCGCGTTCTTGATAAAGGCGACGGCCGTTTCACTGCCCCAGTAAGTCGCAAGCTCATAAAGAGGGCGGGCGACGTCGAGTTGCTGCGGGCTTTCAAAATCGACGAGCCTTCCCGAAGACAGATAAGGGGAATAAAGCTCGTCAAGCGGCGCCGCCTGATCGTGCTGGAGTTTTTGATTGCGGATATAATCCATCACATAGGGTAGGGTTTTGATTTGCGGCACGTTATAGGTCGCCGCCGTTATCGCGCCGTTCATTTCGGCTATCTTGTTGAACCAGATGCCGGCGCCGGCCCAGCCATATGTCTTTGCGTTGACGTTGCTCCATTCCCCGTCTTTAAGCTGTTTTTCGATGGCCTTATCCAGCGCGGTTTCGATTTCGTTACTGAAGGAAAGCATCACGCGGCTTTTGGCCGTCGGGTTGATAAAGGGGTCGAGGCTGACGGGCTGGAGCTGCGGCGTGATGACCGCATAGTTGGACACAAAAGCCTCTCCCAGATCATGCATGGTATAGGACGATCCGCCTCTTCCGCCGCCGCCGGTGAAGGCATAGTTGCATTTGACGATATCCCCCGCCCTGTTATCCCACAGGCAGGCAATCATTTCGATATAGGCTTGCTGGATGACGGCGGCCCCCGGCTGATCCCTGTCGGTGATGGTCACGGATACTTCGCCGCAATAGGGGTAAACGGCTCCCGGCTCGCTGCCGTAGAGATTTTCGTCCTGAACGCCGAACCGGAAAAACAGCGCCCCGGCCCGGGCTTTTTCAACCATGTCTGTAAAGGCGGGCGTTTCCTCACCAAGGTGCATGGCCCCGTCCTTGCCCGATTTATAAACCATATAGGGCTGTATATCCTGACCGTTCACGCGGCCTTCGCCCCACGCGCAGGTCTGCACCATCGCCATGAAGGTCAGGAAGCTGTTCAAGTCCGGTATATTGGGCCGGGCGATCAAGTCTTCCTCGCGGCCAAGATAGGGGGCCTTTGCGGCTTCGTGGAATGTAATCCACGCATTGGTCGAAAGATTCGACCCGAACTTTGCGGCGTTCAGGACGACATATTGCGCAAGGTTCAAGCCGCTTGCGAGCGGGATCAGGAGCGCGAAAAACAGGATAAGCCGTATGGGCGCCCATGGCTTTGTAAAGCGCTGGCCGAACGGGACGCCGGTTTTTGCCGTTTCCATGACAATAGCGGCTGTCATATAGATAATGACGAGGCAGCCGACAAGCAGGATCCCGTAAGAATAAAATTCAAACAGTGTGTGCAGGCCTTTGTGCAATGCCGTCGCGCCTTCGGCGTTCGATCCGAAAACCCCTTGCACGCCGAAGACGAGATCGAGCAGGTTGAAGGCCAGATCGGTCTTGGGCGCTTCATTGTCGAAGAGGTCGGCGAGGGTGCGCGGGCCGAGGCCGGGGCCGTTGCCGCTACCGGCATAGGCGGGGGAGGCGAAAAGGGCCAGCACCCATAAGACGAACTGGAGCACGAGCATCACAAGGCCGCTCAGGATAATCGTGAAAATCGCTATCTTGTCGATATTCTTGCGATTGAACGGGATATGGCTGGCCGCGGCCCCCATGGCCTGAAACGGCGAATAACGCCCGTACATATCGGGGCGCAGATAGGGGTGCGTCCCGGGCAGGATGCCGAGCGTGTTGAAAACCGTGGCGATGAAATAGGCGAGCCGCGGGAAGCCGGAACCGGCAAGCTTGCGCATCCGCGGGATGATTTGCGGCATGAAGACATAGCCCAGCACCTCCCCGCGCGTGAAGCCGGCTTTAGGGGGGCTGGAAAGTCCCTTTGGGGATGGCGGGGTTTTGTTCACTTACAATCCCCCCCTATTCTTTCATGGCCCTGCTTGCGAACTCTTTGAAGGAGTTCGATACCGTGCCTGCCGCCCCGCCGACAACGCTGCCGGAGCCGCCAAGAACCTGGTTGCTGACCATGGAGGCGGAAACGGACAGGTTCAGCATCATGCCTTCCCACGGATCATTCGCCTTGTCGTTGAAGGAGTTCACGTTCGCGCCCATATAGCGGAGCATGTTGTTCGGGATAAGGTCGATAAGCTTGAAGCAGGACGTCCCGATCATATAAACGATGATCGCATACATGACGGTAAAGAACAGCTCGTCAATCGGCCCGCGTATATAGGAGATCGTGGCAAAGCCGGAATTCCCGCTATTGCCGCTATTGCTGCCGTCGCCAAGGGATTTGCCGCAGATGCTGGTTGCGTTCGGGTCGTGGCCCGCGAGGTTGACGACGACGAGCGTGAAGATCTCGTTCAGGACTTTCACGATGGCCGCGAAGATAATGACCGACGCCAGAAGGCCGAATATGATGAGGATCGGCCTGATAAATATTTCAAGGATCAAATGGATGCCGTTCATGGCGGCGTCGCCCGGCAGCCCTTCCCCGTCGATTTTAAGGAAGGAAAGCGCCCAGAGAGGCAGGCCGATCATGGCCTCGAACAAGCCCTTGATCCAGCCGCCGACGGCAAAGAAGAAATAAAGGAAGGGCATGAAGGGCAGCACGTAAAAGAGCAGGAAGCCCATCGAGATGGTAATGCTCGCCACCGTCATCAGGATGCTGGAGGCGGCGCTGAGCGCCGGGCCGACAAACGGTATGACCCCGCCGAAACTAAAGGCGATGGATAGTCCGATATTGCGGATGGAGGATTCGATAAGCCCCTTGCCGAGCGTCGAGAGCTGGGCCAGCGGATGGACGTCGGTGCTAGCGCACATATCAAACAGGCCGCGCGTGCCGAAAATAAGATTAATCGTGTCGATCAGGATGTTGTTGGAACTGCGTGTTTTCGCGCCCGATCCGTCCTGCCGTAAATCCCCGCTCGCCCAGTAATCGTAAACATAGGCAAGCGCTCTACCGATCTCCTGGTCAAAGGCCGTGTCAAAGGTTATGGGGTTGTCGCCTGCAACGCTTGGCATATAAAGCGCGCCTACCGCCATATTTTCTTGAAGCTGCTTCGCGCGGATATGTTCCATCACGGCCGGCATCTTGACGACTTGCGGCGTGTTATAGACGGCATCGACGAGCGATCCGTTGACCTGCGCTATTTTGTTGTACCAGATTCCGGCGCCGCCCCAGCCAAGTTCCCGGATCTGCCCGCTATCTTGATCCCACGTCTTGGATCCAGCTTGTGTCTTGACGGCTTTTTTAATAACTTCCGCGACCTCTTTATCCAGTTCGGTGGCGATGCCCGCCTTGAAAGTCCCCTCAGGTCCTCCGTAATCGGATTGCGTGCCGGGGATCCGGCTTTCGGCCATTTTTCCGGATACGGTAATGAGCTGGAATTTATTGCCAAGATACAGATCGCGGATAAGCTTGTAATAATATTCCTGCACCTCAATGGAGCCGGGTTCCGCGACATCCGCCGAATTGATGATGATGTCGCCGCAATAAGGATAGACATTTCCGAGCTGTTGCGTGTGCCTTTCAGGCTTCCATTCGCCAAAGCGTATATAGATATTTCCCTTGTTGAAATATTCGTGGGCTTCCTTGAAGTTCCCCCCTAATTTTTTGCCGGCCAGTTCCTGTGAGGCGTCTTTGATAAGATAGGCGTCGATATCGATCACGTTCTCGTCTTTATATTGCGATCGGTAGCTATATTCACAGGCATTGACGACCGACATAAAGGCTACGAGCGGCATCAAATCCTGCGCCATGGGCGTGCCGACGCGCTGTTCGGTATCCTCGATAAAGGAGTCCGTCATCACCTCGTTGAATTTAATCCAGCCCTGCGTCGCGAAGTCGGAGGCGTATTTGGCTGTGTAGAGCGTGATCCATTGCGCGGAGTTCAGCCCGTAACCGACGGGAATAAGCAGGCCGAGGCCGAAGACAAGGCGGATGGGCGCCCAGACATGGTTATAGCGTTTGCCGAACGGAACGCCTGTTTCCGCCGTTTCCGCCAGAACCGCAAAGATGTAATAGCAAACGATAATAACGGCGATGACGAGAATGCCGATGCTGTAGAACTGGAAGAGGCTGTGCAGCGCCGCGTGAAACTCGCTGGGCAAGGCGCCGGGCCTGAAAATTTCCGGCACGCCGAACACGGTAAAGAGCATCCGGTAGGCGACGTCGGTCGTATATTCAGGCGCCGCAAAAAAACCGCTATAGCTTGTCGGCGGCGACGAGGCCAGCGCCGGATTGACCATGAGATAGGCCATCGTCAGGAAAAACTGGAGCGTCAGCAGGACGAGGCCGAGCAGGATCAGGAAATAGATAACGACCTTGCCGTAATTTTCGCGGGTGAAGCTTATCTCCGCCGCCGCGGCCCCCAGAACGGTGCGCAGGCCCAGCCCCTGCCTGTTCGCCGGGTTTAAAACGGGGTGGTTCGCGGGCAGGATGCCGACGGCCCTGTAAACGGATGCAATCATAAAGGCCAGCCTGCCGAAGCCTTCATCATAGAAGCCGCGCAGCCTTAGGCCGATTTGCGGTGTCAGCATATAGCGGAGGACGTCCCCTTTGGTTATGTTCATGCCGCCTATCATGTCGTATCGCCGCTCATCATTTTTTTAGCCACTCCGCCGCCAAGCTGCCCGATGCTTTTGGCGCCCTCCGTCATGCCGCCAAAGACCTTGCTGGAAATTTGCTGCCCGCCGATGGCGACATAACGTGTAAGGCCGCTCGTTGGATCTTCTGTGCTGTCGTTGAAGGTCGAAATGCTTTCGCCCATCCAGCGCATGAATTGCTTGGGAATGGAATCGATCATCTTGAAGGAGGATGTCGCCATCAGGTAAAGCAGAACCGCGTACATCACCGTAAAGAAAAGCTGGTCGACGATGCCGCGGCGGACGGATTCGACTTCGCCTATGTTGATTTGTGCGGCGCTTCCCTCGGCGGCGCTGACGCCTGTGATATTCGCTACGACCAGATCGAACAGCTCGTTCAGCATCCCCGCAAGCGCGCCAAAGACGGCCATGCCGCCGATAAGGCCGAAGACGGTGACGATCGGGCGGAGCATGATTTCAAGCAGCATGAGATAGCCGGCCTTTGCCGCCCTGCCGGAAAAACCCTCCCCGTCTATTTTCAAGTGCGCCAGCGCCCAGAGCGGGACGCCGACCATGGCTTCGAACACGGATTTGACCCATGTGCCGACTGCAAAGAAGAAATAGATGAAGGGCAGGAACGGCAGGACGTAATAAAGGATGAAGCCGACCGTCAGGCCGATTGTGGCGATGCCGATAAACATGCTGGTGGCCGAGGCAAGGGCCGCGCCCAGATGTGGGTAGAGTGCGCCGACTATACCGCCGCCGAAAGCGGTTCCGATCGCCATGCCGACGCTGCGGATAGCGTTCTCGATAAGGCTTTTCCCGACCGTGGAAAGCTGGGCCAGCGGGTGGATGATGGGGTGGCCCGTCGTTTCGTCAATTTTTGAATTTTCGCGAATATCGAAAAGCCCGTTCAGGCCGAAAATCATCTCGATTGTCCTGAGGAAGGCGTTGGTGTTGGAGCCGACGCCCGTTTTCCCCTGTTTTCCGGCGCTGCCCTGGTTTCCATCCTGTGCCTGGACGGCCTTGCTGCCGCCATCCGTGGTGGCCTCTTCGTTACAGGCGAAGTAGCGAAAGGTCGTGTTCATTGCCGTAGCCATGCCATGCTCTGTGGTTTTTTCGAATGGTACGGAGCGGCCATCTTTCAGGTTGGGCTCGAACATATTGCAGGGCGTGCTGTCTACGTTGTTCATCTCACGCTCGCGTTTTACCTTTTCCATCAGTTCCGGATAGCGTTTGATGGTGGGAGCCGCATAAACCGCACCCGTGAAAACGCCGTTTATGTCGGCGATGGTATTGTACCAGATTCCGGCCCCGCCCCATCCGCGGCGGCGGAGATCTTCCGTCATGGAGAGATCGAGCCCTGACCTATAGGATTCATAGGCCGTGAGGGTAAGCCTTTCATGGGCGTCGGCATAGTTATGGAGGCTCCTTGCGAAAGAGCTTACCGGTGGGTGGCGTTCGTCTTTACAGGTTCCCTGATCGTTCAGGACATCGCTGCCATGGCATATATAGCTGGTTGTCCCCTCGGATTTATGCATAAGCGCAATCCGTTCGCCGAAAGCCTGCCAGACGAGCGGAGAGGATTTTTTTTCCAGCAGTGATTTGATCGTGCCGAAATACATGCTTTCAATAGCGCGGACGGCGGTTGGCTGTGATGCCGAATTTTCGCTTTTTGCGGTCGTGTTCCTGAAGCTTGCCGGATTGTCGAAGTTCAGGGAAACCGCGATCCGGCCGCAATAGGCCCTGACATTCCCCGCCTCGGATTTATGCTTGGATTCGTTATGTTCGCCGAGAATAATCTCCATATCGTTATTGCCGAAAGCTTTCTTGACCTGATCATAAGAAAGCCCGCCGGACTCGCCGCCATGCAGCTTCTCGGCTTTGCCGTCAATAATGACATAGGCGTCGATCGATACGCGGCCTTGCCCGGGATCGACCGCTTGCTGTGGCATCAGCGAGTTATAGGCTTCGCGGCAGGTGTGATAGACGGAGGCAAAGTAGAGGAAGTGGTCGATGGCCGGCGTTTTCGGACGGGCGACCAGTGATTTATCCGGCGCGCCTATGACGTTGGTGATGCCGCCGCCGCCCGAATTGCCGCCCTTTGACCCTATGATATTTTGCGTGAAGAGATCCCAGCCGTTGGTCGCGAAGCTGGAGCCGATCTTGGCGGTGTAGAGCGTGATATATTGCGCGCTGTTGAAACCGTTATTGAGCGGAACCAGAAGGCCGATGGCGGCGACGAGGCGCATCGGCGCATAGATTTTCGCAAAGCGCTTGCCGAAGGGAACGCCCGTTTGCGCCGTTTCCATGACGACGACGAAAACATAATAAAGGAAGATGACGACGGCGACGACGAGGATCGCGATGTTGTAAAAATTGAAGAGCGCATGCATGCCGAGATGAAAGGGGCTCGGCCCGTTTGTTTCCATCAGGGCGTTGGAGCCGAAAAAGGCCGCGCCTGCTTCCCCGCCGGACGCCGGAATCCCGAAAACATAATCGAGCAGCAGGAAAGCGATATCGCTTTCGGGGTGCGGGGTCACGAACATGCTTTGAAAGCCGGACGTATCGCCCGTTTGCGCATAGGCGCGGCCCGTCAGGAGCGCGAGGATAAGCAGCGCGAATTGCATGACCATCAGAATCACGGCGGCGATAAGGGCGAGGAAAATGATGATCTGATCGATATTCCTGCGCTTTACCTCGATATTGTTCGCGGCGGCGGAAATAACTTCGATAATGCCGAATTTGCCGACATTTTCGTATTTTGTATAAGGGTGATCGGGCGGCAGGATGCGCACCGCCTGATAGACGCTGGCGAACAGGAACGCAAGATAGCCGAAGCCGGACGTGCCAAGCTCCTTCGCGCGCGGGATGATGCCCGGAAGCACCATGTAGCGTATTACGCTTTTTGCGTTTATATTCTGTATGTTAGATGCCATAAACCCCCGGTATGCCCCTTCCGATGAGTATAATCCGAAATTCCTATTAAATCGTGATTAAATAATACCATAGGGCTAAGGAGTTTTACCAATTCCGGCAAAAATGGGGCATGACGGGCTTTGTTTCCATAGAGTCTGCCCTGCTTCCGGATTTGCGCCAAGCCCCGCGCAAAGGGATAGGATGCCGGAATACAGGCGTAACACATTGATTTACTTATACATATTTTTGTATTCGGCCTATGGGGCCTGAAGAAGATGGGCTAGGCTGGACGGGAAGACGCCTCTCTCCTCTTGCCGCAAGGTTTTGTTTTGAAAGAGTCTAAAAAACTTTATAGCCGCGGAAGCATTTTGTTCGTTCTCATGGCCTGTATCGGGCTTGTCGGCGTTATTGGCGCCGTGGCTGTGGATCTGGTGCGCGGCCCCGTGCGCGCCATGGCCCATGTGACCAAGCGCACCGTTGCCGAAAACCAGATGATGGCGTCGGCAAAGCTGGCCATCGTGATGTCCGCCCATCAATCCGGCGATTGCGACGGGGACGGGATGATCGAGCCGGTCGAATGGCGGGAAACAGGCGGGCTTCCGGGCCCCTTGAATGGCGGTTTCCTGCCCGCCAGCATCGGGGCGGCGCTCCAAGACCCGTGGGGCGGGGATTATGGTTATTGCGTATGGGATCTCGGTTCCATGAAAAAACATGCAAGCTGCGGCGGCGAGGATGCGCGGCGCCTGCGGGGCGGGACGGAGCCGGGAAACCCCGTCATCGCCATTATCTCCGCCGGGCCGGACAGGATTTTCCAGACCGGCTGCCGGCCGCACGGCCATGCCGATTTCATCCTGCGGCTGCCGGATAATGACGATGTCGTCATGACCTATAGCATGGCCGAAGCGATCGCCTTGTCCGGCGGGCTGTGGGAACTGAAGGACGGGCGCGTCGATACGGCGACGATCGCAAAGAACCTGAGCGTGACCGACGAATCAGGCGCGGAGCAGATGACTTTCAATGCGGCGGCGCGGCTGTTGACGGTCGGCGCGGGCGGGAGCGGGCATATGCCCAATATCCGCACGGATTTCGTGCAAAGCCTGACCCCCTCAAGCGCCGTTGAATTTTTGAGCGGGATTAAATCGGCTTCCCTTTCCGTCCTTTCATCCGGCTCATCCGGCGCCGGAAGCGTCGCCGCCACCATCCACGGGGGCGGCGCGGGCGGTATCGGCCTGCGCGTCGGCGGGATGGCCAAGGCGCTGGAAGTGGACGGGCTTCTCGATATGACGGAAAAGAACATCGTCAATCTGGCCGAGCCGGAAAACAGCCAGGACGCGGCGACGAAACGCTATGTCGATGACAAGCTGGGCGGGGGCGCGCAGAAAATAAAATGCGAACCCTTCGTCTTTAACGGCTGTGCGGGCGGCGGCGCGGCGCAGAATTTTTCCGGCGTCAATCTCGGCGGCTGCAAGACGAAATGCGAACAGGCGAACGCCCAGTGCTGCGAGGCCGTCATGGTCGTCGATAGCGGGCCGAACGCGGCCCTGTCTTCCTGCAGGGCCTATCAGGCCCCGGCCAGAACGGGCGGGGCCTTGCGCAGCCTTTTGGGGGACTTGCTGGGCGGGATTCTTGGCCTTAGCGACAAGGCGACGATGGGGGCCTTTTGCTATCTTGAATGACCGCCGCCGGCGCGGGGCCGGGTTTATGCGGCCTTGAGCGGCTTGTATTTAATCCGGTGCGGCGAGGCGTTTTCGCCATAGCGGCGCTTATAGTCCTTCTCGTAATCCTCATAGTTGCCCTCGAACCATTCCACATGGGAATCGCCCTCAAAGGCGAGGATGTGCGTCGCGAGCCGGTCGAGGAAGGCGCGGTCGTGGGAAATAACGACGACGCAGCCCGCGAACCGTTCCAGCGCCTCTTCGAGGGCGGAAAGCGTTTCCGTGTCCAGATCGTTGGTCGGTTCGTCGAGCAGAAGCACGTTCGCGCCGCTTTTGAGCATCTTGGCCAGATGGACGCGGTTGCGCTCCCCGCCCGAAAGCGTGCCGATTTTCTTTTGCTGATCCGGCCCGCGGAAATTGAACGCGCCGACATAGGCCCGCGACGGCATTTCGATTTTGCCGAGCTTCAGGATATCCATCCCGCCTGAAATTTCTTCCCAGACATTCTTGTTGTCGTCCAGCGAATCGCGGCTTTGATCGACATAGCCGAGAACGACGGAATCGGACACGGTAAAGCTTCCGGCATCCGGTTTTTCCTGTCCCGTTATCATGCGGAAGAGCGTGGTTTTCCCCGCGCCGTTCGGGCCGATAACGCCGACAATGCCCCCCGGCGGCAGCTTGAAGGACAGATCGTCTATCAGCAGGCGGTCGCCGAATCCTTTTTTGAGGTTTTTCACCTCGATGACATTTTCGCCAAGGCGCGGCGGGGCGGGAATCACGATCTGCGCGTTGCGCACGGTTTCGCCTTCGGCCTTTGCGAGAAGATCGTCATAGGCGGCGATCCGCGCCTTGGATTTCTTGCGGCGGCCTTCGGGCGTCTGGCGGATCCATTCCAGCTCGCGGTCGAGGGTTTTTTGCAAGGAGGCTTCGGATTTTGCTTCCTGTTCGAGGCGCTTGCGTTTCTTTTCAAGATAGGAGGAATAATTGCCCTCATAGGGGATGCCCTGCCCGCGATCGACTTCGAGAATCCAGCCCGTGACATTGTCCAGGAAATAGCGGTCGTGCGTGACCATGACGACCGTTCCCGTATAATCGGAAAGATGGCGCTGGAGCCACGCGACGGATTCGGCGTCAAGGTGGTTGGTCGGTTCGTCGAGCAGCAAGAGATCCGGTTTTTCAAGCAGCAGGCGGGCGAGCGCGACGCGGCGTTTTTCACCGCCCGACAATTTCGTCACGGGGGAATCGCCCGGCGGGCAGCGCAGCGCGTCCATCGCGATATCGACGGTGCGGTCGATCTCCCACCCGTCGGCGGCGTCGATCTCTTCCTGAAGCTTGCCCATTTCTTCCATCAGCGCGTCGAAATCGGCGTCGGGTTCGCCCATGGCGGCGGACACTTCGTTGAACCTGTCGAGCTTCGCCTTGACGGGGGCGAGCGCTTCCATCACGTTCTCGGCGACGGTCTTGGTTTCGTCGAGCTGCGGCTCTTGCGGCAGATAGCCGATTTTGGCGCCTTCGGCGGCCCATGCTTCGCCGGTATAATCCTTGTCCGCGCCGGCCATGATTTTAAGGAGCGTCGATTTACCCGCGCCGTTCGGCCCCAGAACGCCGATTTTGGCGCCGGGGAAAAAGCTGAGCGTGATGCCGTTCAGAACCGTTTTCCCGTTCGGCCACGTCTTTTTCAGGCCGTTCATGACATAGACATATTGGTACGAGGCCATCGTTTTCGACTTCCCTTCTTTACTTTCCGTTTGCTCATTGGATTTTGCTGTAAAAGTGATTTAGCATAGGATCGCGCAAAAGCGAAGAAAGGTTTTGATGAAAATGGCCGGCAACCCGCCGCAAAACTCGCAAAGCTCCATCACGGAGGCCAATCGTTACCGCAGCGCGCCCTCGCTTCATGGCGGGCTGGGCGCGGCGGGCTATATCAGCCAGTTCGACGCGCCGCATGGCGGGGCCTTCCTGACGCGGCCCGGCGAGGTCGCCGTCATCAACCCGCCGCGCGAAGGGCCTTTTCCGGATTTTGAAATAAGCGTCGCATGGGACAGGATAGAGGCCGAGGAAAAACCCGGCCTTTGGGACAGGCTTTTAAAGCGCAAGAAAACCGTTCAGCGCTGCGTCGATCTCGATCTGGGCTGTCTTTACCGCCTGAAAAACGGGCGGCGCGGCGGGATGCAGGCTTTTGGCGCAATCCATGGCGCTTATGAGGAGGAGCCGTATATTTTCCTGTCCGGTGATGAGCGCACCGGCGCGCGCGAGGGGCCGGATGAAACGATCCGCGTCAACGGCGCGCATTGGGACGCTATCGAACAAATCCTGATTTACGTTTATATCTATAAGGGCGCGGTGAACTGGGCGGAGGTGCGCCCGCAAATACAGCTGCGCGTGCCGGGGGAAGAGCCGATGGTGGTGACGCTCGCGGCGCAGCGGCCCGATGCGGAAGTCTGCGCCGTGGCGGGGATTGAAAATATCCGCGGCGGGGTCAGGATGACAAGCTATCTGGAATATTTTCCGGGGCATTTTTCCATGGACAGGGCTTTCGGCTACGGGCTTGCCTGGGAACAGGGCCGGAAGGATCCGGCGCAATAGAAATTTAACGCAAAGCGGTTAGGCTGTGTAAGCGCCGCCTTATCGCAAAACGAGGAAAAGACGTTATGCAAGACAATGAAGACGAGTTCGAGGATCCGCATCCGTCCGCGATGATGGAAGACAACCCGATGATGGTGCGCGTGCGCCGCGGGGAGGAGATCAATATCACACGGCTCGACCCGACGATCCGCGAGGTTACGATCGGCGTCGGCTGGGATCTCGCGCGGTTTGAAGGCGATCCGGTCGATATCGACGCGAGTCTTTTGCTGCTTGATCGCGACGACATGACGCGCGAGGACGAGGATTTCGTTTTCTACAACAACATGACGGCCCGCGACGGCGCGGTGAAGCATCTGGGCGATTCCCGCACGGGCGCGGGCGACGGCGACGACGAACAGATCATCATCGACCTGATGGCGCTGCCGTTCGAGATCGTGAAGATCGCCTTTATCCTCTCCATCTACGATCTCGACATGAACAGCAATAATTTCTCCATGGTGCGCAATGTCTATTTCCGCATCGTGAACAATGAAACGACGCTCGAAACCTTCCGGTTCGAGCTGGATGGTGAGCTGGGCAACACGACGGGGCTTTATATCGGCTATCTGGAGCGGGTCGGCTCTGACTGGGTTTACAAGGCGCTCGGCGAATCCCTGCAAGGCGGGCTTGCAAAAATGGCTTCCGACAGCGGCATCATGATTGTGGAGAATATGCGCAGCGGCTGAGCGTCCTGCGCCCCGAACAGGGCCGGAGCAGGTCTGGAACAAGTCTGGAACGGCTGGAGTGAACAGAGCGGCATCACAGCCGCTCTTGTTTTATCCGCCTGCTTTGCCGGCCTTCACAGATGTTTCGCGCGCCTTATTCAGCTCCTCGTGCGCCGCGCGGCGGGAAGCCGCAACACCGCCATATTCGGGGTTGGTCATCACGCCTGTGAATATAAGCTTGGGACAAGCTCGTTTATGCAGGGGCTTTATCCGTCCGGGTTTACCGGCGCGTGTTTATGGCGTGCGTTTATGGCGCGTCTTTACGGCGCATGTTACGGGCGTTTGCTGCGCTGGTTTTGCCCGCGCCGAGGACGGCTTTGGCTGCCTGATCTGCCGCACCGGCCTTTATCAATGAAAAGAGAAGGGTGAAAAGAGGAGAGGCTAGAATCCGCGGCCCTGTTTCATGCCGAGGAGCGCTTGCGGTTTAATCTTGGGCGATTTGCCGCCGCCGCCGCGCCGCGCGTCGCGGAACCGTTCGTCGCCGCCCATCTCGCGCTCGATCAGCGCGTCGATGTCCGGCACGCTCCCCATCTTGATTTCCTGAACGCAGGCGTTGAAAAAATTGCAGCCCTTGGTTTCCCATTCATAGACGTCGGGCGGTTCGTCCTTGCCCTTGATCCGCAAATGGGTAGGCGACCATTTGGTTTGCACGACGGGTTTCGCGAAGATCCAGATCATCTGTTCCATCGGCGGCTTGCCGTCTTCGGGCGCGTCATACATGAATTGGAGTTCGGCCTCGACTTCGTTGCCTTCGTTGTTCATGCGCACCTCGGCGGAGGCGGTGACGCCCTTTTCGCCGTCATAGGCAGACCACGGGCATGTTTCATATGGGCCCATTACATAGCCCACACCCAGCTTGTCCATCAGTTCTTTCAGTTCCGCACGCATGGCTTTCTTTTAGAACTATAGCATGAAAACGCAAGGAAAATCAGGTTTTTCGCACTGTTAACCGTTCTTTGCCGCGGAATTCGATGAGGAGATCGGCCTCGTTTTCCGCAGCTTCTTTATCCGAAACAACCCGCCCTTGAAGGGTACGGACGACGGCGAAGCCGCGATCGAGGACGCGCTCGAAAGACAGGCTTTCGAGCATCCGCCCCATATGGCCGAGGCGGTTTTCAGGCTCTTTTAACAAGGACTTACCCGCGCGCTCCAGGGCGGCGGCGGCAAGGGCGTTTTGCTGTTCCCCGCCTTGCAGCAACGAAGCGCCGGCGCGTTCCAGCCCCGCGGCGATAAGGGCGGCGTGCTGTTCCTTCGCCTGTATTAGCGCGCGCGGATGTAAGGGGACGAGCGGGGCGAGGCGCTGGGCTTTCGCGGACAGGGTCTTTTCAAACCCGTGCAGCAATTTCGCGGCGAGTGTGTCGCAATGCTGGGTCTTGATGTCGAGCAGCCGCGCCGGATCGCCGAGCCGCGCGCGCAAATTGTCGGTGCGGGTTTCAAGCTCGCGCAAGGATCGCCCGATCCCGCCCGTCAGGCGTTTGGCGTCGTCCATGATCTGCGCCAGAAGATTGAGCCGTACGGGAACCGCGCGCTCCGCCGCGCCTGTGGGCGTGGGGGCGCGCAGGTCGGCGGCAAAGTCGATGAGGGTCGTATCGGTTTCATGGCCGACAGCGGCGATAAGCGGGATGGCGCTGTTCGCCGCCGCCCGCACGACGATCTCCTCGTTAAAGGCCATGAGGTCTTCGAGCGAGCCGCCGCCCCGCGCCACGATGACGACGTCCGGGCGGTTTTCCGTCATGGCGTTGAAACCGTCAATGGCGGCGGCGATTTGCTGCGCCGCGCCTGTCCCCTGCACCGCGACGGGCCAGACGATCACATGGCGCGGGAACCGTTCCGAAACGCGGTGGAGAATATCGCGGATGACCGCGCCCGTCGGCGATGTCACGACGCCGATCCGGCCCGGCAGGAAGGGGATGGGCTTTTTGCGCGCCTCGTCGAACAGCCCTTCGGCGGCAAGCTTTTTGCGCCGCTCTTCGAGCATTTTCAAAAGCGCGCCTTCGCCCGCAAGCTCCATCGATTCGATGACGAGCTGGTAGCGTGAATTTTTCGGGTAGCTCGTGACTTTCCCCGTCACGACGACGTCCAGCCCGTCTTCGGGGCGGACGGACAGGCGCGATACGGTGCCTTTCCAGCAAACGATATTGATGACGGAATCCGCGTCCTTGATATCGCCGTAAAGATGGCCGGACGATGCCAGCTTCAAGCCCGACAATTCACCGCGCACGCGCACGCGCCCGTAGGTTTCCTCAAGCGTGCGCTTTAAGGAAAAGGCGAGTTCGGAAACGCTCAGCTCCGGCACGTTGCTGCGCCGTTCTGGGGCCTTTTCCGCCGCGGTAAACAGGTCTTCTGTCATGGGGAGGGATAGTATAGACTGGGGGCGCAAAGCTCAAGGCAGGGATTCCTCGAATGAAACATGATTTATCATCTTACCTGTTTATGTCCGAAACGGAGTGTGTTGAAAGACTTGCCGCGGCTTTTGACTGGGGCGCGCAAAGGGCCGCGCGGGTTTCCGCCGCCGCCGCGCAGCGCATCGAATCCATGCGCGCCGCGCCGCGCAAGGCGGGGTCGGTCGAAAGCTTTTTCCAGAGCTACGGGCTGGACACGAAAGAAGGCATCGCCCTGATGTGCCTTGCGGAGGCTTTGCTGCGCATTCCGGACGCGAAAACCGCGAACGCCCTTATCCACGATAAAATCGCCCGTACCGAATGGATGAAATCCGGCGTTATGCGCGACGACTGGATGATGCGCATGGCGGGGCTGGGGCTGTCTGTGACCCGGGGCGCGCTCGACGGGCCTTTGGCGAAAATGGGCGAGCCGCTCATCCGCAAGGCGCTGACCGAAAGCATGAAAATCCTCGGCGGCGAATTCGTCCTTGGCCGCAATATGGGCGAGGCCGTGAAGAACGCCGCCGGCCTTGCGAAGGCGCAGGATGGCCGCGATTTGCGCTTTTCCTATGACATGCTGGGCGAGGGGGCGCGCACCATGGAGGATGCGCAGAATTATTTCCGCCTTTATGAGGCTTCGCTGGAGGCAATCGACATGATGGCCCCGCGCGGCAAGGGGCAAAAGGCGGGAATTTCCGTTAAGCTTTCCGCGCTCTATCCGCGGTTCGAGGCGGCGCAGGAGGAATTTTGCCTGCCCGTCCTGACATCGTCCCTTGTGCGGCTGGCCCGCAAGGCCGCCCATTACAACCTCAACCTTACGGTCGATGCGGAGGAAAGCCACAGGCTCGAATTGACGCTGAAAATCCTGCGGCCCGTTATCGAGGATCCCGCGCTGCGCGATTGGGACGGGCTTGGGCTGGCGGTGCAATCTTACGGCAAGCGCGCCCTGCCGCTCGTGGAGAACCTCATCGACCTCGCCCGCGCCAACGGGCGCATGATTCAGGTGCGGCTGGTCAAGGGCGCCTATTGGGACACGGAAATCAAGCGGGCGCAAATGAAGGGTCTAAAGGACTATCCCGTCTTCACGCGCAAGATCCATACGGATCTCTGCTTCTTGGTTTGTGCGCAAAAATTGCTGGCGGCGCGGGACTGTATCTACCCGATGTTCGGCACGCATAACGCCCACACGGTCGAAGCCATCCTCGACCTTGCGCAAGATAATATGGAAGGGTTTGAATTCCAGCGGCTTTACGGCATGGGCGAAACGCTTTATGCGCAGTTGATGAAAGAGCGCGCCATTCCGGTGCGGGTCTATGCGCCCGTGGGCGAACATGGCGAGCTTCTCCCCTATCTCGTGCGCCGCCTGCTTGAAAACGGCGCGAATTCTTCGTTTGTGAATAAGGTGTTTGACGCGGACGTGCCGCCCGCCGATCTGGCCCGCGATCCGCTGGAGGCGGCGCTCGATGGCGGCCCCGCGCCGCATGGGCGGATACCGCTTCCGTGCGCGATTTTTCCGGATCGAGCGAATGCGGCGGGCTATGATCTCGACGATGCACCTTCGCGCCTCGCCTTGCTGGAGGCGATGGAAAAGGCTTTTGACGCGCGCGAGGTGTTTGCGCTCCCGCTCGTTGGCGGCAGGCAGCAGCGCACCGGCCAGCCGGAGGATATCTTCAACCCCGCCGACAGGCAGGAGCGGATCGGCACATCCTATGCCGCGACGCCGGACAATGTCCGCGAGGCTTTCGCCGCCGCCCGCAAGGCGTTTCCCGCATGGGACGCGGCCAAAGCCGCGGAGCGTGCTGCAATTTTGGAAAAGATTGCGGATCTTTATGAGGAAAACGCCGCCTCCCTTATGATGTATTGCGTGCGCGAGGCCGGAAAGACGCTCGCCGACGCCGTTGCCGAGCTACGCGAAGCCGTGGATTTTTGCCGCTATTATGCTGCAAGAGGCCGCGCTGATTTCGATGAGAACGGCGTGGAAGTGCCATCCTATACGGGGGAAAGCAACCTTCTTATGTTGCAGGGGCGCGGCGTTTTCGTGTGTATCAGCCCGTGGAATTTCCCGCTCGCCATTTTTACGGGGCAAGTTGTGGCCGCGCTTATGGCGGGCAATAGCGTGATTGCGAAACCGGCGGAGCAAACGCCCTTTACCGCGCAGGCGGCCATTGCCCTGATGCACAAGGCGGGCGTGCCGGAAAATGTGCTGCACTTCCTTCCGGGCGACGGGCTGGTGGGTGAAATGCTGGTGCAGCATGCGGATGTCGCGGGCGTCGCCTTTACAGGTTCGACACAGGCCGCATGGTCTATCAACAGGACGCTTGCGGGGAAGAACGGGCCTATCGTGCCGCTTATTGCCGAAACGGGGGGGCTGAACGGTTTTATCGTCGATTCCTCGGCGCTGACGGAACAGGCGGTCGATGACGTGATTGCAAGCGCTTTCGGCGCGGCGGGACAGCGCTGTTCGGCGGCGCGGATTTTATTTGTGCAAGAGGATGTGGCGGACAAGACCATCGCCATGCTGCGCGGCGCGATGGCGGAGCTTAAAATCGGCGACCCGCGTTTCTACGTAACCGATATCGGCCCGCTGATTGACGAGGAGGCGCATGCCGCGCTCCAGCGCCATAAATCCTATCTCGAAGGGGTGGGGAAATTCGTGGCCGCGGCGCGGCTTCCCGACGCGGTGCGCGGGCGCGGCCATTATTTCGCGCCCATGGCCTATGAAATCGGCGATATCGCGGATTTGAAAGGCGAGGTGTTCGGCCCCGCGCTCCATATCATCCGCTATAAGGGCGGCGATTTGCCGCGCGTGATAGAGGCGCTGAATGAAAGCGGCTATGGCCTGACCTTCGGTTATCACACGCGCATCGACGCGGCGGCGCAGGATGCGGCGCAAAAGGTGCGGGCGGGCAATGTCTATATCAACCGCACCATTACGGGGGCCGTCGTCGGCGTCCAGCCTTTCGGCGGCAGCGGCCTTTCGGGGACGGGGCCGAAAGCCGGAGGCCCGCATTACCTACACCGCTTTGCCATAGAGAAATCAATCTCCGACAATATCGCGGCGGCTGGCGGCAATGCCTTTCTTGTCATGCTGGAGGAATAGCGGCATAGTGCGGAGGACATAAAAGCCCCCGACAAGCTCCCGCCCGGAAGGGGTGCGGGAGGATGGAGAAAAGCAGATGAAAATCCTTTTGGTTGGTTCCGGCGGCCGCGAACATGCCTTGGCGTGGCGGCTGGCGGCGAGCAAGAAATGCAAGGAGCTTTATTGCGCCCCCGGCAATCCGGGAATCGGGCAGGTCGCGCAAAATGTCCTGATTTCGGCGGACGATGTTCCGGCGCTCAGCGCCTTTGCCCGCGAAAAGAAAATAGATTTTGTCGTGGTCGGGCCGGAAGCGCCGCTGGTCGCGGGGCTGGCCGATGCGCTGGCAGCGGCGGGCATCGCCGTTTTCGGGCCGTCAAAGGCCGCGGCGCGGCTCGAAGGCTCGAAGGGGTTTACCAAGGATTTGTGCAGCAAATACGGTATCCCGACGGCGTCTTACGGGCGCTTTACGGACGCCGAAGCGGCCTGCGCCTTCATCCGCCAGACGGGCGCGCCGATTGTGGTGAAGGCCGACGGGCTGGCGGCGGGCAAGGGCGTTATCATTGCGCAAACCGTTGAAGAGGCCGAGGAGGCCGCGCTTTCCATGCTTTCCGGCGCAGCGTTCGGTGCGGCAGGTGCGGAAATCGTGGTCGAGGAATATCTGGACGGGGAGGAGATCAGCTTTTTCGCCCTGACCGACGGCAAGACCGCCCTGCCCTTTGCCTCGGCGCAGGATCACAAGCGCGCGGGCGAGGGCGATACCGGCCCCAATACGGGCGGCATGGGGGCCTATTCCCCCGCGCACAATTTCACGCCCGAATTGCAGCAAAAAATCATGGATCGCATCATCCATCCGACCGTCAAGGGTATGGCGGCGGAAGGATGCCCGTTTCAGGGCGTGCTTTATGCAGGACTGATGATCGTCCGCGGGGAGCCGATGCTGATTGAATATAATGTGCGGTTCGGCGATCCGGAATGCCAGCCGATCCTCTCCCGCCTCGAAGACGATTTGCTTGATATTCTTTACGCCTGTGCGGCGGGGACTCTGGATGAGATCCCGCCTTTGCACTGGTCGGATTATGCCGCGCTCTGCGTCGTTATGGCGGCAAAGGGCTATCCCGGCGGCTATGACAAGGGCAGCGTCATCAGGGGCATCAAGGAGGCGGACGCCATATACGGCGTCAAGGTCTTCCATGCCGGAACGGCCTTTGAAACAGGGAATATCGTCAGTTATGGCGGGCGCGTCCTCGGCGTGACCGCGTCGGCCCCGACAATCGCCGAAGCGCAAAAACTCGCCTATGAGGGCGTGGATCTGATTGACTGGCCCGAAGGATTTTGCCGCCGTGATATTGGCTGGCGGGCGATCCGGGCCGAAGGGCCTGCGGGCGGGGACGGGGGCGGCGGCGGCGGCGGAGCTGCCGCGGCAAAGGCCGAAGCGCGTTAGCGAGGCGCGCTAGCCGGCAAAGAATCCGCCAAAACCTCGCCGGACGCTACCGGAACAGCCGCCTTTAAAACCGCAAGAAAGCGCAAGGAACTGCAAGAAAACCGTTCAGCGCTGCGCCCATCTCGATCCGGGCTGTCTTTACCGTCTGAAAAACGGGCGGATACGCGGCGGCCTGCCGCCCCGTCGCCCCGCCGCATGAAAAATGCCGGCTGTTCCGGCGGGCGCTGTTTCCGGCAGGCAGGTAAAAGCTCTTCGGGGAAAACAATGCCGTTCGGGAAAATGAGGCCGGCCTCCCATGGCGGTTTGGGCGCGAGTGCGGCATCCGGCGCCTCAAGGAGAGAAAAGAAAAGGGAAGAGAAGAGAAGGGAAGGCACTTTCTTTTCCTTCCGCTGAAAGGGGCTGGCTAGGTGCTTTCCTGCCCCCCGCCTTTGCGTTTTGCTGCGAAGAAGCCGCGCAGCAATCGTCCTGCATCCTCTCCCATCAGCCCGTGTTCGATTATGATTTTATGGTGGCAGGTCGGTTGTTCGAAGAATTTGCCGCCATGGAGGACACCGCCGCCTTTCGGGTCGCTCGCCGCGAAAACCAGCCGCCGGATGCGCGCGAAGGCGATCGCGCCCGCGCACATGGCGCAGGGTTCCAGCGTCACATAGAGATCACAGGCCGGAATGCGCTGCGCCCCTTCAAGGGCGCAGGCGGCGCGGATAGCCAGAATTTCGGCATGGGCGGTGGGGTCGCTCTGTGCGATGGTGGCGTTGCCTGCGCGGGCGATGACGGTTCCGTCCACGGGGTTGACCAGAACCGCGCCGATCGGCACTTCGCCGCGCTCTCCGGCCTTAATCGCCTCTTCCATCGCCGCGCGCATATAGGTATGGTCTTGCTCTGAAAACATCGGATTTAGACATAATGGAAAAGCCGGACGAAAGCAAAGGGGAACGGATCGCCAAGCGCATGGCGCGGGCGGGGCTTTGTTCACGCCGCGAGGCGGAAAAATGGATCGAGGCGGGCCGCGTCGCGGTCAACGGCAACATCCTGACCTCCCCCGCCATGGCCGTCACGGATGACGACGAGATTACGATCGACGGCCAAAGACTTGCGGGCAAGGAAAAAACCCGCCTCTTTTTATATCACAAACCGGCGGGGCTGGTGACGACGGCGCGGGATGAAAAGGGCCGCAAGACGGTGTTCGAGGCGCTGCCCCCCGGCCTTCCGCGGGTGGTGAGCGTCGGGCGGCTCGACATCACGACCGAAGGGCTTTTGCTCCTGACCAATGACGGGGAATTATCGCGTTATCTGGAGCTGCCTGCGACGGGCTGGCTCAGGAAATACCGCGTGCGCGCCCATGGCCGCGTGACGCAGCAAAGGCTCGACCATTTGAAAAAAGGATTGCGCTGGAAGGGTGTGAATTATGCGCCGATGACGGCGGCGCTGGAATCGCAGCAAGGGGCGAATGTCTGGATTGAAATCGCCATCGCCGAGGGCAAGAACCGTGAGGTGCGCAACGTCATGGAATCGCTGGGGCTGGTGGTCAACAGGCTGATCCGCACATCCTACGGCCCGTTCCATCTCGGCAATTTGCCCAAAGGGGCCGTCCTTGAAATCCGCCCGAAAATGCTCGCCGAACAAATTCCCGGCTTTTTCAAAAAGAAAAAAGACCCAGAGGGAAAGGGCCAAAAGAACAAGGATCAGAAGAACAAGGACCAAAAGAATAAGGATAAGGGCGGCGCATGAGGATAACCGGCGGGCTTTATCGCGGCAGGATTCTCGGCTCCCCCAAAGACAGGGCCGTCAGGCCGACTTCGGACAAGGTGCGCGCGGCGGTTTTTAATATCCTGAACGCGCGCGGGCTGGTGCGGGGGGCCGCTGTGCTGGATGCGTTTTGCGGGACGGGGGCGCTGGGGCTCGAAGCCCTGTCATGGGGCGCGTCCTCTTGTGTTTTCATGGATAAAAGCCGCGCCTCGCTCGAACTGTGCCGGCAAAACCATGCGGTGCTCAAGGTCGAAGCGCCGTGTTTTTTTGCCCTGAAAGACGCGGCGAAGCCCGGCTCCCTGCCGGAAACGGCTCCCCCCGCCGATCTGGTCTTTCTCGACCCGCCCTATGAACTGGGGCTGGTGGAGGCGGCGCTTCCGGCCCTGCATCAAGGCGGCTGGATTGCGCAGGAGGCGCATATTCTTGTGGAAAGTGAAAAATCTTTTTCGCCCGCAAAGCTCCACGCTTCCGGATATGGGGTATTACTGGAACGTGATTACGGCGATACGCGCATTTTCTTGCTGGGCCGTACAGGGGAAATGAACGAAAGGGCGGAGTAGGCTTTGGAATCGGTGCGGAACTGGATACGCGAACACGACGATCGCTGGTCGTTTGTCTTTCTTTATGTCGGCGGCGCGGTGGCGCTCAGCATTTTCATGAATCTGTTCTGGGTCATGATGCTGATGGCCGGAAATTTCCTTTTGAAAATCTACCGCAACTATCTGGTCGGCAAGCCTGCGATTTTGCTGACCTCCCTCTGGCAGGTCAAGCTCGACATCGCGCTTATCCTGTTCGCGTTCGTGATCGGCGTTTATTCCGAGCATGTCTTCGCCGCGCTCGGCCTTTCACAGGCGGCGCGGGCGGGGCAGGCGGTGCGCGGTCTCCAGATGGCGACGCGCTTCGGGATTATCGAACGCGGCATGAAGGTCTTTTTGATGACGGTGGACGATCAGGCGCGGATCGTGAACGCCATTGTCAAGGCCCGCAAGAAAAAGCAAGCCGGCGGCGAGGCCTGTATCGAGGCCGCCGCCATCCCCGAACCCCAGCCGGAATCGGGAGAGCCGGATTATCCGTGGCGCGCGCGCTGGGGCAAGGGGGACATCTTTACCTTCACCTTTGGCGGGACTTGTGCCACTCTTTTGCTGCTGGCGCCCTCGCTGACGGGGCGGGAAACGGGCGCGGTCATACAGGCGCTTCTGGCGCAAATAAGCCCGTTCGCGCAATAGGGGCGGGGATCGGGAGGGGCGGATCGGGGCGGCTCCCCGCGGGCCGCGTATCATGCGCGCCCCCGCTACGGCCACGGGGTGTAAGGAAAAGGACGGGCGGATGATCTATCTTTACGGCGTTATCGGCTTTATCCTCGGCTTTGCCGCGGGGCTTTGCGTCATCAATCTTTTTTTGCGGCATTATTCCTCGCGGGAATTGCTGAAAGACAGGTCGCTGCGCTGGACGTACGGGCTGGCCGTGTGGCTTTTCGCGGCGCTTGGCGTGTGGGGCGGGATATGGCTGCATAACCGCTCGGTCATTGAAACATTCTAGGATTTTTAAAGGATTTACAGCATGCCCCCCTTTGCCAATACCGAAGATGAATACGGCCTTATCGCGCGGCTCTTCCACTGGAGCATCGCGGTGCTGGTTCTGGGATTGCTGCCGGTCGGGCTTTTCATGACGGGGATGGAAAATTCGCCGCTGAAATTCGAGGTTTACGCGCTCCATAAATCCTTTGGCCTGCTGGTTTTCTTTCTGGGGCTGGGGCGGATCATCTGGCGCTTTCTCTCGCCGCCGCCGGAACATCTTGAAACCCATACGCGCTGGGAAACGCTGCTCGCGGGGGCGGCGCATTTCTGGCTGTATGTCTGCGTTATCGGGATGCCGCTGACGGGCTGGCTGATGTCCTCGGCGCTGGAATTCCCTGTGCCGTTCTTTGGCGGGGGCCTGCCGTGGATTATCGGCAAGGATGAGGGGCTGGGGCAATTATTCGGCCGGCTTCACGGGGTTCTTGCCTATACGCTGCTCGTTATTCTGGCGATGCATATTGCGGGCGCGCTCAAGCACCGGCTGATCGACCGCGATATGACCTTGCAACGCATGACCTTCAATCACCGCGGCATGGTTTTTCCGGCTTTGCTCATCCTGATCGCGGGTTCCGTTTTCGCGGTGTGCGGCGTGCTTGCCGCGAAGGGGCTGCTTCAGGAGCGCGGCGGGCAGGAAGAGGCCCTGTCTGAAAGCCGGGTTACTGCCGCGCAGGGCGAAGGGGAGGGCGCCGTCAAGGAAGCTGCGTCCGATGCGCCCGCCGCCCGGCGGCCCGACACGTCGAAACTCGGCGCGGATGAATGGGCGATCGTCCAATCCTCCAGCACCCTGTCTTTCCGTACGACCATGTACGGCACGCCGTTCACGGGTGTGTTTTCGCATTTTGACGGGGATATCCGGTTCAATCCCGCCGATCTGGACATGGCGCGGGCCGATATCGTGATCGCCCTGACCGACGTTAAAACGGGCGATGCGGACAGGGATTCTTCCATCACCGGCCCCGAATGGTTCGATACGGAGCGCGCCGCCGCCGCGCGGTTTGAAACGCTGCAATTCGATCATCTGGGCGGGGACGAATATCTGGCCATCGGCAACCTCACGCTGCGCGGCGTGACTATGCCGGTGAAGCTGCCCTTTACGCTCGTCATCGACGGCGATACGGCGCGGATGACGGCGCATACGACCTTGAACCGGCTTGATTTCGGTATGGGCGGCAAGGGCTGGGACGACGCGGCGACGGTCGGCCATGACGTCGATGTGCTGATTGACCTCACCGCCATCCGCTAAGCCATGGAAAATGCGGCATTTCATAAAAATGCGGCGCAAAATTTGAGTCTGTTCTTTAGCATTTCTATAAGGTAAGCTTCTTCTCATAATGAGAACGCTCTATCATGTATGGCTGCATCCGTTTTCACGCAAAGTACGGCTCGCCCTATCGGAAAAACGGCTGGATTTCGATCTTCAGATTGAGAAAATCTGGGAGCGGCGCACGGCATTCCTCGCCATGAACCCCGCCGGCGACGTGCCGGTTCTGGTGGAAGAGGACGGAACCATCCTCTCCAATTCGCAAGTGATTTGCGAATATCTCGAAGAAGTCTATCCCGAAACCGACCTGTTGGGCCGCGATCCGTTGCAACGCGCGGAAACCCGCCGCCTTGCCTCATGGTTCGACGTGAAATTCAACCGCGAGGTCACGGAAAACCTCGTCGGCGAAAAGTTGATGAAACGCTTTCTCAAGATGGGCGAGCCGCACGGCCCCTCGATCCGCGCGGGCCATGCGAACATCCATTACCATCTCGATTATATCGGCTTCCTGTGCGAAAAGCGCAAATGGCTGGCGGGCGAGCAGTTCAGCCTCGCCGACATCACGGCGGCGGCGCATCTGTCCGCCATAGATTATATCGGCGACGTGCCGTGGGAAGAGCATCACCATGCCCGCGACTGGTACGCCCGCGTAAAATCCCGTCCGAGCTTCAAACCCCTTCTGGAAGACCGCATTCCGGGCTTTACACCCTCGGAACATTACGAAAACGTCGATTTCTAGGCGGAACGGGCGTCTTTTGGACGTAAAGGGGCCGGAAAGCCCTTAAACCATGCATGGGCCGCTGGACTTTTCCCTAACAGATATTCTATCCTCTGTAGTTCGCTCTGGTGGCCAGGGCCGCAACCGGCCTTGAGTTTGTTATTGCCCGTGTCAATCGCCGATACGGCGCTGCGCCGGCAATAGAAAAAGATTTTGTAAGGGCCGCTCCATGCCGGGGCGTGTCTTTACGGTGAATAATTGGTCGTCCTCGAACCGGACAAAAGAATAATAATCCGTAATGGTGGGTGCAAATGGTTCAAGGTCAAAAGAAACTATTCTGTTTCGGGTATGGATATACCTGCGAATGCCTTGCGCAGGAACTCATGCGCATGGGCGGCTGGACGATTGGCGGCACGACGCGCGATGTGGAAAAAAGGGCCTATCTCCGTTCAAAGGGGATCAAGGCCCATCTTTTTGACTATGAACATCCGCTCAGCGATCCCTATTTCATTCTCGACGGCACCACCCATCTTTTGATATCCACCCCGCCCGATGACAGGGGCGATCCCGCTTTCCTCATGCATGCAGAAGATCTGGCCCGCATCCCGACGCTGGAATGGGTCGGCTATCTTTCAACCGTTGGCGTCTATGGCGACCGCGCCGGCGGGACGGTGGACGAATATTCGGAAATCCGCCCGAATTCCAAGCGCGGCACCCGCCGCGCGCGCGCGGAATCGGACTGGTATGAATGGATGAATGAAACCGGCCTGCCGGTGCATATTTTCCGCCTTGCGGGGATCTACGGGCCGGGCCGCAGTGCGCTGGATTCGGTGCGGGCGGGGATCGCGCGGCGCATCAACAAGCCGGGCCATGTGTTCAACCGCATCCATGTCGATGATATCGTGCAGATATTGCTGGCCTCCATGGCAAAGCCCAATCCGGGCGCGGCCTATAACCTTGCCGATGACGATCCGGTGCCGAGCTGGGAAGTGATTACCTATGCCTGCGAGCTTCTCGGCATCGCCCCGCCGCCAATGATTCCCTATAACGAGGCCGATCTGGCGCCGATTACGCGGAGCTTCTACAACGATAACAAGCGCGTTTCCAACCACCGCATCAAGAACGAGCTGGGTGTGACGCTCAAATATCCCGACTATAAAAGCGGCATCCGCGCCTGTCTTGAGGCCGAGCAATCGGGCCGCATGGACGATTATTTCGCCGTCAGCACCGAGGAATAGGCAAAAGGCCGGGTTTGCGCTGTGCGTATGTATGTATGGCCGCGCCCGCCGCGCGGGTGGCCAAAGCCCCGGCCGGTTTTATCCAGCTTTATCCAGCGCTACCTGCAAACCGGCTATAACTGCGCCGCCCCCATTTCCGTCTTTGCCGCCGATAGCTCTCTCGCCCCACACCGGCGCGGTCATTACTCTTGACGCGCATGGCGCGTGCCGTGAGGCCACGAATCCGGCGGGCAGCTTGATGCCTGCATGGCAGAATCCATGTGGGGCGGACGGGCCGCAACAGGCTGTTCCCCCGTGGATAGTTGACGGATAATTAACGAATATTTCATTTCTTTTTCATGATTACGGGGCCACAATAGAGGGGAGGGGATTCCCGCCCCCTTTCGCGCGGGGGGAATGAGGCCGTGCCATGCAAATCCTTGTCATCGACCGCGATCCGATGTTTTCGAGCCTTCTCGCCAAGAAAATGCGGCTGGAGGGGCATGACGTCATCGAAAGCGCCGTCAGGCATGACGGGATAGAGCAAATCGGCACGACGAAGGTCGATGCCGTTTATTTCGACCCTTCGCCTTTGACCGACCCCAAATCCATTTTGCTGCAGATTCGCCGGATGGTACATACCTATCCCTACCTTGTTTTGATGGGGCATGACCTTACCGCGATGGACGGCATCAAGGCGGGGTGCAACGACGCGCTTTCAAAACCGCTCGACCCCGAAGCCCTCCATGTCAGCCTCGGCAATGCAGAGCGGATGGTGGCGCTGGTGCAGCGGCTCGGCGATACAGGATACGATTTTCCAAGCGCCGGCGGCGTCATCGCCAAATCCGCCTTCAACCAGCTTTTCATTTCCGCCATGGACAGGGTGAGCCGCTATGAGGAAACTTCCCGCGTCCTGTTTATCGGCGTTGCGAATTACGAGGATTTGCAATTTGACGAGGGCAAATATGCCGCCGATCTGGCCGTGTCCAAACTTGCCCGCAACCTGACGCGCCTGCGTCGTCAGAGCGATATTCTCGGCCAGACGGGTCACAATGAATATGCGCTTTTGCTGCAAAGGCCGCAGAGCGGGAACGAGGCGCTGGACGCCGCCCGCCGCTTCGCCGTCGCCATCGGGCAGTGGCATGATGTGGGGGAGGGGAGTGTTGCCGATGTCGTCATTTCGCTTTCCCTTATCGACCTGCCGGGCGGCGCGCTTGAATTCCATCATGAAGGCCGGATCGCGGGCCGCGCCCTGAAGGCTGCGGGCGTCTGATTCGGCGGGCGGACGGGGCTTCGCTTCTTTGCGGGCCGCCCCGTACCCCTTCGGCGAAAACCATCCACAGCCGCAAGCCAAGCCATTGCAAGGGTTTAAGCGGGCGGGCGCAAATCGCCCCTGTTCAGCCGCGCTTTTTTGCGCTCGAATGACGCCGGAGTTTTCAAAACTTGCAACTGGTTCCCCATTACTTTCGTCCGCGGGCGGGGCATATAGCGCCCCTTTTCGCGGGCGGGGTTCGCGATATGAATTCTGGTTCTATGGATCACAAACGCCCACAAGAAAAAGACCCGGTAAACTCCGCCTCCCGCAATCCGGCGGCGGGCAGGGGGCTGGCCGCCCGCGCAGGGTTGGCGCTGGCCGGATTCGCCTGTCTTGCGGGGCTGGTTTTTTGCCTGATGAAAAGCCCCGAAGGGCGGGCGCAAGCCTATCTCGCCCTTGCCTATCAGGCCGAAGGTGAGGGCCGCAGGGACGATGCGGCTTCGGCGGCCATGATGGCGGCGCGGCTGAACCCGTCCGGCATCGAGGCTTGGGGAATGCTCGCCCGTTTGCTGCGCGAGGACGGGCAGAATGCCGCCGCGGGGCGGGCGGAAAATATCGCCCTGATGCTGCAACACGGCCCCGCCCGCGCCATGGCGGAGCAGGAGCCGCGCATCCCCGCTGAATTACGGCTCGGCTTTTTACAGCAGCGCGCCCACGCCCATGGTTCAGGCGCAAGCGGAGCGGCGTTTACAGGGCCGGACGAAGCCCCGTGAGAAGCAAGGCCGAATTCCTCTTCACGCTGGCGCTTGGTTTCGGCACTGTCTTTTTGATGGGTTGGCGCGGCGTTCACGGCCCCGCCGCCGATTGGGTTTTCGGGCTTCTGGCCGTTATCTGGAGCCTCGTCATGATGCTGCGGATCATGAACCTTACCGTCCCCGCGCGGGGGATAAGCGGCGGGCGGCTGCTTGCACAAAAAATCATCGATTCCATGCGGCAAAAACAGGAAGAGCGCCGGAGGCGCCAGCTCGAAACCGCCTTTGGCGGCTCCTATCTCCTCTTCCTCGGCGGCGGAATTGTCTTTGCGGTATGGCAGGGTTTTTGCGCGGCATGGGGAAAGGCCTATCCGTCCGCGATTGACGGGATTTTGATCATGGCCGAAGATTTCCTCGGCGGCAGGGGGCAGGATCTCCCGCTCCTGATGCTGCGTGGATTCGACTGGGGGCAGGGTTTCATGATGCTTCTGGCGCTCGCCATGATGGGGTTCGTGCTGCGCTCCTACGCGCAGGACAGGGATATGTTGCGCCCCGCCCTGCTTGTTTTGTGCGGCTATGCCGTGGCGGGGCTTATCCTGTTTGCGGGGCTGAATGGCGGCCTTAGCGCCTCTCTCGTCCCCGCCGCCGGTTTCGCGGGGCAGGGCGCGGGGGCGGCGTCCTATCTGCGCGGCATGATGCCGGAGGGCGCGGCGATTTCCCTCTTTGACCTGCTGCTCATCGAAAGCGGTGTGGCGGGGCTGGCCATTCTCGCCTTCCTCCTCTTCATCCCGCTCGGCTCCATTTGCCTCGGCGTTTCCGCGCAAGGGGGCGACGCCATGATTGCCGCCTGCGGCATCCTGACCGGCATCGCGCTTATCCTTTCCTGCTTTCTTCCCTTTTCGGCCCTGCTCGGCGGCTTTATGATTCTGTGCTGGATGGCGCTGTTCCTCGCATGGGGCCACGGCGATCAGGTCATGGCGGGCAATGCGGCCTTAAGGCAGGCTTGACAAAAGAACAAAAATAGAACATTGTGGGGACATCACGGGGCGCATTGCGCCCTTTTCTTTTGCCGGATTGCCGGAAATTCCGGCCAGCGCGGTTAAGATACCGCCATCCCGATAAAAGAATTGCACCGCCGCCCTCCCCCATGGTGCGGCGGTTTTTTATTTCACCCATAACACCAAGGAAGAACCGACAATGAGCACGCTTTTACCCCAGGATGATGATAGCAACCCCATTCCCGCCATGCGGCTGCGCGCGGGCGGCGCGCATAAAATTGCGGCGGGAAGCATATCCGCCCGCAATGGTGCGGGCTTTGCCGCAAAGACGAAAGTCGTCGGGCTTTATGCCACGGGGCCTGTCTTTGTGCGGCCCGGCGGCGCGGACGTTACCGCCACCGAAAACGACCATTATTTCCCCGGCGGAGTTTATTACGACATCGCCATCAATGGCGGAAAGGCCGGAAAATCAAGCCATAGCACCCATCTCGCCGTCCTTGCGGCGGGGGATGAGTGCGTTCTCTATATCTCCGAGAAAGAGTGAGGGGGGCCTGCGCAGCGGGCGGGGTAAAGCCGCATGCGGCGGCGCGGCTTTTATTGTCCCCCGCCGCCGCCGCGTGCCGGAATATAACCGCAAAATAATTGCGGGACTTTGCTGCACGGCTCCCCGTATAGCCCCGCCGCACAAAAATGCGCTTCCGCCCCCTGAGGCCCGTGTAAATTGCGCTGGTAGAATTGGCCGGAAGCGCCATTATGCGGCCTAACGGGACGCTACTTACAACCGCGAAGAATATCGCGGGGGCCTTGCCGCGCAAAAGATCGCGCCCGCCCTTAAAACCGCGCGCGGGATCGCAATGCCGTCGCAATGGTGGAATCGTCCAGAAACTCCAGCGCGCCGCCCACCGGAACGCCGTGGGCAAGGCGGGTGATATGGATGTCCAGCCCTTCCATCCTGTCGATCAGGTAATGGGCCGTCGATTGCCCGTCCACCGTGGCGGGCAGGGCGAGGACGACTTCCCTTATGGGGTGCGGGTTCGGCGCCGTATTGGGGCCGTCATTATAGCCGTCATTATAGAAGGGGTTCGGGGACGGATCTGAAGGCGTGCCTGTATGCGCGCCGGAAAATCCGCCCGCAAACGGATCCGCAAACGGGGGTTGCGCAAAGCCGTCCGCCGCGGCGGTTTTATCGCCCGCCCCGTCTTTGCTGGCGCTGCCCGCGTCCTCCCTGTCTTCACCGGCCCTGCCAGTGCCGGCGCTGGTTCCGCTCCCCCCGCTTTCACTCATCCTACTTCCACTCACCGCGCCGCCGCGCAGGCGGGCCAGCAACGGCTCTATCGCCAGATTGTCCGGCCCGACATCGTCGAGGGCGGACAGCACGCCGCCCAGAACGTGATATTGCCCCTTGAAGCTCTGGGTGCGCTCGACCGCCCATAAATCGGCAACGGAGGCGAGAACGCAGAGGACGCCCTTGTCGCGGGCGGGATCGCAGCAAATGCGGCAAGGGTCGGAGGAATCGAGATTGCCGCAAACCGTGCAGGCCGTGATGGATTGCGCGGCTTCTTCCAGCGCGTCGATGAGCGGCTGGAGCCTGGCGTCTTTCGCGCCGAGAAGATGGAGGGCGATGCGCCGCGCCGACCGCCCGCCAAGCCCCGGAAGGGCGGCGAGCCTGCGCACCAAAAGCTCCAAAGGGCCATCAAACATTGCGGCTGTGCCTCCCCCCGCGGGCGGTTTCTAATTGTTGAATTGCTGGCGGCCTTTGGGATCGTGATAGCCGAACAGCTTCGGATCCTTGAACTTCATGCCGGTGCGGAAATTCTTCAAGACGACCTCGGTCGTTTCGCCCTGCGCGTCGCGCACCCGCCAGCGGTTGAGCTGATAGGGGACTTCGGAGAAAATCAGCTCGACCTCGCCCGCGGACGGGTTGTCCTCCTGCACGATCGTGAGGGAGATATAGCCGTTTTTCTTGAAAAGCTTCACGACCCGCAAATCGCCGTCCAGCCGCAAATCCTTGCGCAGCAAAAAATCGGCGAGGGTCTGGCCGATCGGCGCGTTGCTTTGCGATCCGATCTGGGAATCATAGAAATAAACGAAATAGCCGTCGGCGACGATGAAATCCTCGACCTCGTTATAATCAAAGCGCATCCGCCCCGGACGGTTCAAATAGAACGTCCCCGAAAGCCGCGCGCCGAGCGTCGAGGTCTGGATGAACTCCGCCTGCGCCGTGGTCAGGCCCTGCAAATAGGCTTCGGCCTTTTTGACTTCCGGATCCTTGATTTGCGCCGCCGCCGGGGCCGGAGCCATGAAAAGACCCGCGCCAAGGGCCACTGTAAAAACGGCATAAATAAATCGCTTCATACCCCCATTGTTAAAAGAGAATCACGCCCGAATAAAGGCGGAAATATGATTTTACCGCACTTTGGCGGAATTACCGGCAGGGCGGGCCTTTCCGTCCGCCGCCGGAGTATATTATTTAAATCACTGATTTAAAGAACAGAGCCATCTCTCTTGCCGATTGCACGGATGGGGGGGATTGCCGCCCTTGCTCAAGCTGGCGACTAGCGGGCCGGAAAAGAGCTTGCAAGAACTCTCCGTCACCGGATACGAGGCTTTAAGCCTCCGCCTGACGCTGACGGCAATCCGCGCGGCGACGCAACCATGCGGATACCGCGCGGGAAAATACCCGGCCGCGAAAAATTACGCGCCAAGCGCGGGCTTTATCCGCCCGCAAACGGTCTATTCCTCTTCATCGAAAAAATCCTTGAAAGCGCTGCACGATGTGCCGGCAAGCGCTATCCTGGGGGGACACACATCTTTCGTAAAACCTTCAGTAAGAGAAGTTAAGAGCAGGCTGTTGGAGCCAGAGCCATCCTGAACGCAGGCCCACAGGGCGGATGTTACAAACACACCGGTCAGGCTGGCCTGCCCCTCACTATAATTCATGGTATTTGTTCCGTAAGACAGCATTGTCGGTTTGCCGCCCGGACAGGTAATCATAAGTCCGTAGCTATATTTGCCCACCACAACCTGCCGTGTGCGGATATCTCCCCAGCTGCTTACCGCGTTAGAAATGCCTCCTGCCGATACTCCTGCCCCTCCCCCCGCGTGAGTGGCTGGCCCTGTCAGGAAAACCGTACCCGTGATGACGCCTGCGGTGTTTTCCGTCTGTGTCAGTGCGGCCGTTCCGACAAAGTCGTCATAGTTGTCGTTGCCTCCTGTCAGGCTGCGCGGCCCGAGGGAATTATCGGCGAAGATTGCATCGCCGTTGCAGTTTTCGCCGTCAATCGAGGACGTGTTGCAGGGCGCGTTCAGCGCGCCGGATGCGGTATAGGCGCCCGCACCGTCAGGGCCGTGGCTGAAAACGATGAAAGCGGCTTCCTCATGAAGCGGCGCGCCGGACAGGTTGTTGGAGTCCTTGATGACGATGGAGCCTGCTCCCGCGGTTTTATAGGCTTCGGGCGTGGTCGCCATGGTCTGCACGACGGCATAGGCGAGCCTGTTCTTGAAACCATCGACGGCCTGCTCCCCGCGCAGGATTTGCACCATGTTCCCGTCCTTGTTCGGGGCGGAAACGGGGACGACGCCGATGCGGACTCTTTGCCCCGTCGCGGTTGAGGCAGTGGCCGTTCCCGCAGGCGCCGTTGCGGCGGCGCAATCCGTTGCGACGGGCGGCGTGGCCGTGCCTGAGGCGGGACAAGGATAATAGCCGTTCTTGTCGCGGAACGCGGCGATAGCGTCGATGGCGGCGGTCAGGTTGGATTTTGTCGCGACGACCTGCTGCCGCTTGAGGTGGAGTGAGAAAGCCGACACCGCGCCAGCCATCAGAAGGCCGATCAAGACGAGGACGACAGATAATTCAATCAGTGAAAATCCCTTGCTCTTGCTATTGATATCTCCGCACATCTATCCCCCTCTTTCCGGATTTATTTATTCGATTTTTATTTCCAAATTGCCTGATAGCCTAATAGCATCCACGTTGCGTTACGATATCGGAGAAACATGTGTTGGTGCCGCAATAGTAAGCCTCGCCCGAGCCCATCATCAAAGAATACACACAGGACGGCCTGGTCGCACTATTAGCCCAAGCCCTGACACCGGTATAGCAAGTGCTAGTATCCATCCCGGCTCCATAGCCATCCCCATACCCGCAGTTTCCGGTACAGGTTTGGCCCCCATACGTGGTCCAATTCAAATAAGGCGTCCATCCCGAAGGGCATGACGCCTGATTAAAGCGGCAAAACTTGTTACTGCCGGATGTAATTACCGTGCCGCCTGCCGCCGTGCATTGCGCGGAGGAGTGCTGGAAGAAGACCAAATCATGGCTTGGGTCTGGGGGGTCAGTGTTGTCACAAGCGCAGAAGCGGAGCAAAGAGGGACTGGAGGCATTGTCTGTTGTTACGGAACCGATACGGATAGGGCCGGTATCAGGCGATGTAGAACAGCCAAGGTTAGTTATAGGAGAGTAAGGGGTAGGATAGAAAGGGGGGGCTTCTTGCGCTGCCTGGCCTACCAATGCCTGCGAAACTGCCGAGCAGTTCGCCAATGTACCGCCCGAACCCGCAAAATCACGCGTTCCAACTATATTTACTACCCCGCCGCGCGATGCACAGGCTTGCGTACAGGATTGCCCATAGTTTCCTGCATACCAACAATAGTCACCGACCACTACGCCGCCACAGCTACTGCCACCCCCGCATTCCGACGTATAAAGCTGCCCGCCATCCACGCCTGCGACAAGCCTGGAGCCGTCTGCCGACGAGGCGATGCCCCACCAGTTGCGGGCGCTCTCGCGCGGTGTCCACGTCACGCCGCTGTCGGTGGAGATATAAATCCGGCCTTCCCATGTGGTTGCGGCAAGCTTGACGCCGTCCGCAGACGAAGCGACGTCCCGCCAGCCCCGGCTGCTCTCACGCGGCGTCCATGACGCGCCGCTATTCGTCGATGTGTAAATCCGTCCCCCATATTCCGTAGCGACGAGTTTCGTGCCATCCGCAGAGGAGGCAACGGCGAACCATTGCCTGTTGCTGTCGCGCGCCGTCCATGTAGCTCCGCTATTTGTCGAGGTATAAAGCTGGCCTTCCCATACGGCCGCGACAAGCTTTGTCCCGTCCGAGGATGAGGCTACCCATCGCCAGTTCCGGTTGCTGTCGCGCGCCGTCCATGACGCGCCGCTATTCGTGGAAGTATAAATCTGTCCGCCGGTGACGGTTGCGACAAGCTTCGTGCCGTCCGCAGAGGATGCCACGCCGCGCCAATCCCTGTTGCTGTCGCGCGCTGTCCATGTTGCGCCGCTATCAGCCGAGGTGTAGATCTGCCCACCGCTGACTGTCGCAACGAGCTTTGTGCCGTCCGAAGACGAGGCGACGCCCCACCAATCCCTGCTGCTTTCACGTACCGGCCAGGTCGTGCCGCCATCGGCTGAAGTGAAGATACGGCCGCCATTTACAACGGCGACAAGCTTCATGCCGTTCGCAGAAGAGGTAATAGATTGCCAAACCCTGTTCGTGTTGCGCGGCGTCCATGTGTCATGGCAGCCGCCGCCGCATTCCGAGGTCATGATGCGGTTGGTGCCGCTGGATGCAACCGCAACGAACAGGCCGTCACCATAAGCTATAGCTTCCCATGAATTATTTTGCGGCGCAGCGCGGGCTGTCCAGTTTATGCCGTCCGGTGAAGTCATGATGCGGTTGGTGCCGCTGGATGCAACTGCAACGAACAGGCCGTTGCCATAGGTCACGTTATACCAGCTGTTATTTTCAGCCGCAGCGCGGGCTGTCCAGTTTACGCCGTCCGGCGAGGTCATGATGCGGTTGGTGCCGTCAGATGCCACCGCAACGAACATGCCGCCGCCATAGGTTATAGCTTCCCATGAATTATTTTGCGGCGCTGCGCGGGCCGTCCATGATACGCCGTCCGGCGAGGTCATGATGCGGTTGGTGCCGCTAGTAGCCGCTGCGACGAACAGGCCGTTGCCATAGGTTATAGCTTCCCATGAATTATTTTCCGCCGCGGCACGGGCTGTCCAGTTGATACCGTCCGGTGATGTTATGACGCGGTTGGCGCCGGAGTCTGTTGTAACCACGAACAAGCCGTTGCCATAGGTAATCGCGCGCGGACTCCCCGTTGGAATAGCGCGGTTTGTCCAGTTGATGCCGTCTGGCGAGGTCATGTTATGATTGGTGCCGGAACTCCCTGACACGGCGACGAACAGACCATCCCCATAAGCTACCTTTCGCCATGGGTTACTTGGCGAGGAGCGGACTGTCCAGTTCACGCCGTCTGGTGAGGTCATGACGCGGTTGGTGCCGTTGTTGGCCACGGCGACGAACAGGCCGTTGCCATAGACCACATTATACCAGCTGTTATTTTGAGGCGCGGCGCGGGCTGTCCAGTTGGTCCCCGCTGTTGAGCAGTCAGGGCCGCATGCCGCCAATGTTAGCGCATTGGGATTGTCGATGACGCTTTGCCATTCGGGCGCGGTTTTGGTCGGAACCATCCGCGTGCCGGGCTGGCCCGCCGGATTGGTTACCTCGCGGCATTGGCCGTGTTCGTCAATCGTGACCGTATTGCCGACAGGGACGAGATGCTGATCGGCGGCAAAGGCTGACAGGCCGGAGAGGATAAATATAAATGCCGCTAAATATAAAGATCTGCTCAAAATGCCCCCAGCATTTATGGTATGCGTTCACAGGAATCTTCGCCGTCCTGTTTACGCGGATGCCTCATGGCCGGGCTGATTGAGTGTTTAAGATCGCCCTTGTTTAAACCCGCGCGCATCTACCATTATACTTCTTATGCCGAATAAATTCATTCATTATTTTTATTGGTTAAGCGCGGCTTAACACGCATATCCTGCGCTGCGGCGGCGGCGGATATAACGGCATGGTTTGAGGGAGATTAAGGATGGGGATGGTGCCCAAGAGAGGACTCGAACCTCCACGTCCTTGCGGACACCAGCACCTGAAGCTGGCGCGTCTACCAATTCCACCACTTGGGCAAAGTGAAGTGTGGAGTGTTTTTATCGTAAGCGCCGCACCTTGTCAAACGCTAGATTGAATGATTTTTCAGCCGGTTAGCGGATGATTGCCGGAAGAATTCCGCTAAAGCCGATGGAACCGTCCCGCGGCAAACCCGCAAAAGCCGTATAGTGTCATGCTTTGACGCAATAAAGCAGGGCAAGATAGGGCTGCCTGTTTTCATGGGGCTGGTTGCCGCCGCTCTGATACGTCCTTTTGCCCGTATCGGTCGCTGCATTGTCATGCACGGCGCGGAACGGCGAAGCCATGGTCGTGATTTGTTCAAACGCGTTGCCGCCCATCGGCATGGCATGGTCATGCGCGGGCATTTCATCCCGGTTCATCTGCCATGACGCATTGCCGCCCTTCTGGCCGAGAATGTAATTATGCGTATGGCTCCATGAACGCCCGCCGGAAGCCGTATAGGCTTCGGAATAATTGCCCGACCCCACGATGACGCGGCCCACCGCGTCGCCCAGCGGTACCCAGCCCGTGGGGCAGGCTCCGAGATTAAAGGCCAGCACGGCCCCCGCAGGAATTGACGTTTCATCGGCGGTGGCGTTCTGGAAGTAAAGCACGTCGTCAAAGGAGCGATCCGACGTGACCAGCGTCTTGCGGAACGTCGTCGTCCCATGGTTGCAATTAAGCCCGTCGAGCCGCGTCGTGTCGCACGTTCCGGCCTGCCCGCCACTGACGCTATAGGCCCCTTGCGCGCTGTTGCCCTGACTGACCAGCACATATTGGGCGGAGGCGTCGGGATACACAACCGAATTATCGTTTGAATCGAGAATGGCAATCGAACCGCCATTCTGGGAAAAGCTTCCTTCCGTCGCGAGTTTTTCCGTAACCGCATAGATAAAGCGGTTATGCCATCCATCAGCGATATGATTGTCGGAAAGGTTCAGGCTGCGGACAGGCAGCGTGCCGATGCGTATCCTCTGATCGCCCGCGCCGGCCCTGAAAGTCCCCGCAGCCAGCGCGCTGCCGAAACAATCTTCCGCCGCCTCGCGGCCAAAGCGGGCATCGTCAAGCGGCGCGTTCAGCGAAGCGGGGCAGGGAAGTTTTTTATTGATATCAAGATATTGCTGCAACGCACTATGGGCGATTGCGATTCTCTCATTGGTCGTCTTGACCTTTGCCTGCCGGATATAGCTTGTGAGGGCCGCACTCATGCTGGCCATCAAAACGCCGCCGATAATGATGACAAGCGCCGTTTCGACGAGCGTGAATCCCTTGGATGGCGAAAATTTCATGATGTTCATATTACAGCTAAGGTATTAACCGGAGTTTAACTAGGATTATCATAAAATAGAGTGAATAGAAAGTGGTAGAAGGGGCAAAATACCATGAATAAGGGGAACACGAAGCGCGGACGCGCATTATCGGGGAGGCGGGGCGTCTTT